>NZ_JRJU01000020.1 GCF_000787375.1 Halalkalibacter okhensis
TAGACCCACAAATATGTTCGCTACCATAAAGTACATCAATAGCGTTAAAATCGTAAAAAAAAGGTCAAACCCTTTCAATCCAGGAATCACGAACGTAAGTGAGATTCCAGAAAAAAATAGAATAATGATAATAGCGAAAGTAAAAAATCCTTTAGTTGATTTTCCTACTTGACCATAAAACCGATTTTCTAAAATGTGATTTCACCTCCAATATCTAAACGATTAACCTTGTTCAGCATTCGCACCCGGTAGTTTAATATGTGATTGTTATTAGATATTTGAATCTAAGTTCTTTTTCTTCTTCATTTTGTTTGCTACGAATCTAACCATTATATATATAATAAAAACATTTACTATAAAAGTAGCGGGATTTATAGCAAGACCAGCATTTCCATTAAAAAAATTATTGAAAAACCATCCGGTATTAGGGTATTGTTGATAAAATGTTATATAGTCAAACGGAAGCCCATAACTATATCTTCCCATACCTTCACTAAGAAATTCACTTGGGATGAAGAACGGGATGAAAATACAGAATAGTAGACTCCAACTAATATGTTTCATGTTTAACCTTTTCAAAGACCGACCTCTCCCTTATTCAATTTTTTCTTCAAGCTTTCTGCTCGTTAGCGGTCAAGGCAAGCGATGCCTTGTTAAAACATGCTCCCTTTACTTGAAGATGATAAGTGACAACAACTTGGAACTAACTTTATTTTTTCTATATAATTAATGAGAAGATATATCGTACATTATGCACCCCCTCCGAACATACTTTTCAACTCTTCTTCCCAAATTCTTCAATAGCTTTTATACTCTATTTTAATGCTAACACTAATTCCCTTTTATTGGGATGGAAATGTAAATAGCGTCTCCGCTTTTTACAGAAACGCACTCCGTTAGTTCAAAATCTTAGGTTACTATTTTTATTAATCTTTTTGGTACAAGATAGATTCTTCCTGTATTTCTTTCATCATATCCACCCAATACTTACGAGTAATAATAGAAGTCACTACATAATATTGACTAGATATTTTCCTCCAAGCTAAAGTAGTGTTATATAGAGGTTCTAATACTTCACGTTCTTCCGCTGAAAAGGTTATCATATCTAATCTTTCCAAGTTAGCTTCTATAAAATTATCTTCTATATAAACTAAATCACTTGCCATTAAATACGAAGTTGTCTTAGTCGCATTCTCTAAACCTTTAGCACGATTAGGGTATATCGCTCTAGCCATTTCTTCAATTTCATAACTAGCATGTTCAATCGTCTTGTAAGCACTTTTTAATTGTATCCATTGTGCATAAGGAATTTGATTTTCATCCATTACAGTCGTTAATATACTTGAGGCGGTATGAATTTCATTCTGAATGGCATGGACCTTTTCCATTAATAGTGGATTTAAATAGTTATGTTGATTACTTACTTCTTGATGTTTCTTATAACCATAAATGACGGCAATAAATAATAGAAAAACTAAAAAATAATACTGTTTTTTTGATAAATTTATCATAAAAAATTCCCTCAATTCTAAAACTATTCAATCTTAATTTCTTCAACAATTGCCTCCGTTACTTCAATAAGAAAGAAACGATAACCATTATTCAGCTATCGCTTTAGTCACAAAGTGTTAAAGCTTTATTTAAAACTAACTATTTATTTCGTTCTAATTCTTCCACACGTCTTTTTAATAATTCAATGTCTTTTGATACGGACCTTTCAGAAGTATTCTTTTTTAGTCTTAGAATAATAAATAGTCCTATTACTATTAATGTTAATAGGAAAAAGATATTTTGACTAATAAATTCTAACATTGTCTATCCCTCCTCTACTCACCAATGCTGATTATTTAAGTTTTCTGTTAAATTAACCTGTCCGTTAGAGCAATAAGAGCCTTTACCGACTAAGAACTTCTTCTAAAGTTAGAATAGGAAAAATGCTAATAAAAATCCAATTGCAAGCATCGTATCTACAATGAAATTTCCATCTTTCCCTTTTAAAAAAATAGGTTTCAATTAGCGTTAGGAAAAAGGTAAAGAAGGCTAATAAGAATAAAATATTGATATTTAGACTGTTGTTATATACTCCTGCAACAACTAAAAAAATAGCAATCATAGCAATGACAATCTTAATAATAGAAAAAGCCTTTCTCATTTCTATTTTAGTTTCCACTTCTTCCACCTCCGCACCACTTTATTTAACCATAAATATACAATTTACTCCTCAACTATTCTGCCCTTTAGTTTAACATTAATTTCCTTTTTATTGGGATAGAAAAAGCGCCCCTGCCTTATTGCAGGAACGCCCCCGTTAGCGGAACCAAGCAAACGGATAACTTTTTAAAGCATCGTTCCCTTATAATAAGAAGAGTTTTACTTTCTTATTCAAGAACACCATTATGATAAGTTGAAATTCTATGTAACGATTTTCTAGTAAGAAGTAAAATATGAAAGAATAAACAAGATCCTAAAATACCAACAAACATATAAAAAATGCTATTCCCCCATTCCTTGTTAATAACGGAAAAATAAAAGTAGTAATTAAAAAGGATTCCAACAAACGCATATAAAATTAGGGCTAAAGGATAATATGCTATATCCTTTTTAAGTTGTAGGTGTTTAAATATTTTCTCGACAACTAGCGAAGCCCCAATTCCACCCAATAAAAAAATAGGCAATGAGTAAATAACATAAGAAAAAAATAAAGATAAAAATGTAAAACCTTCTACTTGTTGGATAGGAATATAAATTACTAGAGACAACCCCAACGATATAATTATCGTACAAATTAAAGCTGAGATCATCGTTTCAATAACTTTCAATTCGCCACCTCTTTCAGAAACTATTATTTCACTTTCACTTTTATTAATAAAACCGTAGATTTCACATTATTCTAGGATCTTACATTTTTAAAGAAAGACCAGGCAAAAGCAGATAACAACCCAATCCCCAAAATAGCAAAGTTCGAAAACAAGTAACTACTAAAAAAGTAGACATAGATTTGGTTTATAAAAAAAGCCATTATGAAAGAATAAAAGCCAAAAATACACCCTTTTTCCCAATTCTTAGTTTCCTTTTTAGACACCTTTTTGAAAAAAATCCCCAACTTAAATCCTCATTTCTGCGATTCTTTCAACACAATCTATTTATTCAACACTTTAAAAATCATAACATTTTTTTCCAAGTATTGTACACAGTAGACAACCCTTGAAATTTTTTCTATGAAGCAACGACAGCTCGTTTATTTCTTTTGCGAAAATTTATAAATAAATTACGGTCTTTTTCATGTTACCGTCCTCAATATTTTGTTGGAAAACCAGCCCGTTACTCACTTGCATTAATAGTGTTCAGTGTTTTACGGAGATACTATCTGGTAATTTATGCTAAAATTAATAGAGGAAAGATATTCAACTTACAGGCGGATGAGCACAGCAAGAGCAATCACTTCAAGCGAGTTTTCAATTATTTTAAGGAGTAACTTAATATGTTTTATAAGGCAAATAAGTTTTGGCTTTGGTTCTTTGGGGTACTTTCAGTCGTCTATTTAAGCACATTTATATATCTTGCCTATAGGTCATGGCTCGATATTGGGGAGTTGCATTTTAATTGGGTCTATTTAACTGGATTTATTATTTTCAGTTATTGGTTCTTAGAATTAACTAAAAAGCCCAATTTATCAAGTATTACCTTGAAAAATATAAAAACAAAGATGTATGAGATTGGTTTTAACAAGAGTTGGATAGAAGAAATAAAGATTGTTTTGGATAGTAGATTAAGTGGATATGGCGAGCGAAAGTTTCAAGAATGGTTTTCTAGTTTAAATTATAGTTTACCAGAGGAACTTAGGGCTGAGACAGTTGCCATTAAATTATATGAAGAGCATTCAACGTTGGTAGAAGAGCAAGTGAAGAAATTAGAAGAAGAGACGAAGTTAACCTGGGGCGAACAAACGGTAGATTTAATTGGACTGGATGAAAAGTCGAGAAAAGTACAACTAGTAATAAGACATAGACTTTCTGATATAGCGTTAGACTTGTTAATTTAAGGGTGCGTTTCTTTAACAAGGAACGCACTGATTGCCTTTCCATCCAGGTTTTATCTGCTCTTATACTTCTAGCAATTATAAGAATATTATCTTCAATACGCTCTAATAAGCTTATTTTGGATTCAATGGTTTCACTAAAGCTGAAGTTTCAATAGAGTGAATTCATATTCTCAATATATTTCATAAGCTCTTTCTGAAGATTGAATTTTCCTCATACTATTTTATCACCAAAGTTGTTATCCTTTTTTCTTATAATATATCATATCCATTAAACATCAAACGAATTACATATACTTATTGTGGTAATGCTCCCCATAGTTGAAGATAAAATATCTTAATTCTTATTTATTTTATCTTCTAACTCTTTTATTCTCTTTTGTAGTTTCTCAACTTTTCCCATTGAAAATACAGCTATCGAAAACGAAAATGCTGCAATTGAAAAAGCTAAGAGTTCAAAAGTTCCCAAATCGACCCCTCCTATAATTTTGAAAATTTCACTGAACTGCCACGTTCTCTACTCAAAAAGATGGTGTAATAAGCGTGTTCGATCATCAAAAAATTGTTTCATAATCGAGTAGTGTTGAGTATCTTCAAGCCTCACTTCATGTAACCCATCCTCAGTAAGTTCAATAATCTTCGAATTAGGATATGCCATAAGAATGGGTGAATGCGTAGATATAATAAATTGGGAGGATTCATTAACTAAATCATTGATTCTCGCTAATAATGATAACTGCCTTAAAGGTGATAAAGCCGCTTCTGGTTCATCTAAAATATATAACCCATGACCTTTAAAACGCTCCGTAAATGCAGCAAAAAAAGATTCACCATGGGATTGTTCGTGCAGAGACTTTCCTCCAAAGCCATCGATCACTTTACCTCCACCTAATGGTTCTTTATCTAATTCTTCAATGTTCGTTGCAACATTATAAAAAGTTTCAGCCCTAAAAAAGAAATGATCCTTTGCTTTATTTACCCCTTTCACCACGCGAAGATATTGACCTAGCTCTGAATGAGAATCATAACTTGAAAAGTTGAAGTTTAATGTACCGCCTTCAGGGTTAAATCCTAAAGCTATTGCAATCCCTTCCAGCAAAGTTGATTTCCCCATTCCATTTTCACCAATAATATAGGTGACATTAGGATGCATTTTTAAATCTCTTAATGTCCTGAAGACCGGAAGTGAAAAAGGAAAAGAATTATCGCTCTTTATTTGATCCCTTTTTAAATAAATCTCTCTAATAAATTGGCTATGATCGTTTAGTATCATATGCTTCATTCCTTACTTTCATATTTATTATATTTGTGTTTTCTTTCAGCCACTTCACTTGCACATTTGCTCACCGGTCGTTCTAAAAATTATTTCATTAATTGAAAAAAACTTCGAATAAGAAAAACATAGGGAGATTAGTCTTCCTATGTTTTCATTCATATTAGTTATCTGTTTGTTTTTGCTTTTTTTTCAAATAATCCGCACGTATTTTTTCAAGTTGTTGCTTTTTATCAAATTTGGCAGGCGTCTGTTTTTCATGAAATTTTGTCACAGCTACCTTACCTTTGGCATCCAATTGATATTTTCCCACTTTGTTCACCTACTTTTCATATCTTTAAAGAGAATCTATTCAACAAATATAATATACCTTATTTTCCTGAAGTAAACCTTAATACTTTATTAGTGGACGGCTAACTTAACATCTATCAGTAAAAACAATAAAAACTTAGTAAAATAATTCATCGCCAATTGGTATTCATTTCATTGCTATAAACAATATAAAATGCCTCGACAGGCCTTTATCTTTATATTTTACCATAAATATACATAATACTTTGTAAAAACAAGCACTTCTGTTAATATTCCCTAAAATAATAATGCATTTCTGTATATCGTCTAACACAAAAAATATAAGTTAGAATGCCACTACTCAAAAACCATCGTGCTCCGATAATTTCTGCAACAGATCTCCTACACAAATTCAAATAGATACTAACGAAATGTAGATATAGCAATAAAAAAATGACTACAAATTGATATACAATTTAGTAGTCATTTTACGTTACATTTTTAACGATTGCGATAATAACGGAATCCGTTATTATCAGGGAGTATTCTATTCTGCTTCAGGCGTGAAGCTACGCTTGGCGAATTCGTCGTCTAACATAAAGAATGCATTGCTATCGTCATCAATTCGCTTGAGCTTTTGGATCACGCTATCAAACATATCTTCTTCTTCGACTTGTTCTTCAATAAACCATTTTAAAAACGTCATGGTTGCATGTTCACGATCATCTAAAGCTAGGTCAGACAAATGATAAATTTTCTTCGTTACTTCCTTTTCTTGTTCCAGCGCTTTTTCAAAGGCGTCTAAGACAGAGGTAAATGAGTTATTAGGTTCTGGTAATGATTGAATCGTTGCTCTTTCCCCTAATGAATTAATGAAATTGTAAAACTTCATTGCATGAAATCGTTCTTCCTCCGCTTGCACAAGAAAGAAATTAGCAAACCCATCTAAGCTTTCGTCGGAACAATAAGCGGCCATCGCTAAGTAGGAATGAGCGGCATAAAATTCAAAATTCATTTGATCATTTAATGCTTTTTTCAGTTTATCGTTTAACATTTGTGAACCCCACCTTTCTATATCCATATTATAGCATTCCCCTTCTATGAATGTCTTGAAACCTATCCAAACTTGTTTTATTAATAAAGAAGTAACCCTTCATTTTTTGCAATTTGCTGTATCTAGAGCAATATCATTTTCAAACACAAAAAAGAGAGGAACGGATGTATCGCTACCGTTTCTCTCCCCTTTTATTTCAACTAACTTTGCTTTGGTGTTTTGTTGGGTCTTCCATTGGATGTTTAGCATAATGCAATTCAGAAGCAAGATAAGCTACATGTCTTGCTTTCTCTTCTTTCGACCACTGAAACGTTTGGGCCATATAGTCAGTTACGAGCCCTTGCCATTTCTCTACCCAGCTAATGTTAAAAAACAATGCACTTGTGCGACGATTAAAGAAATCAATTGGCGTGGAAACCATTTCTTCCTCTATCCCATATTGAAGTTGAGCTAACAATAGTCGAGGTAGCTGAAATGTCTTCGCTTCTTCTTCATTGTTTTTTAAGTTAGAAAAAACTTTATCAACATTGGAACCGTATAAATGAGCAACACGATTCGCTTCTGATTTGGTTAAGCCAAGTTCCATTCCTTCAACAATTTTGCGCTTAATGAATGATTCAAACTTCGCAGAACCCCCAACATCTCCACCCGATAATTTGATTGTAGCCGTTGTACAAGGCTTTTGATTTCCTAGTTCTTCTGCAACTAAATCGACAATGCGTTCAGCCATTTTTCGGTAACCCGTCAGCTTTCCACCTGCAATGGAGATTAATCCCGTATCTGAAATGAAAATCTCATCTTTACGAGAAATTTCTGATGCGCTTTTTCCTTCCTCATGAATGAGCGGACGTAACCCAGCCCAACTTGATTCAACATCATGAACCGTTAAATTGACTGAAGGGAACATATAATTTACCGCATTAATGATATAACGTCGATCTTCCTCTGTCATTCGAGGATGCACGATATCCTCATTATAGAACGTATCGGTCGTTCCAACATACGTTTTCCCGTCCCTAGGAATCGCAAAGACCATCCTGCCATCCTTTTCTGTATCAAAGTATACAGCCTGTTTTAACGGAAAGCGGCTTTGGTCGATCACTAGATGAACGCCTTTTGTTAGATGCAAGTACTTTCCTCTTTTCGAGCCATCTTCTTCCCGAAGAGTATCCACCCAAGGTCCTGCTGCATTGACGATTTTCTTTGCATAGATGTCGTATTTTTTCCCTGTTAACAGATCGCGTACTTTTACAGCCACTACTTTTCCATCTTTGTAAATAAAGCCTTCTGCTTTCGTATAGTTCGTTGCTTTTGTTCCTCTTCTTACTGCTTCTTTCATGACTTCTAGCGTTAAGCGGGCGTCATCTGTTCGATACTCAACATAGATTCCGCCACCTTTTAAACGATCTTTACGTACAAGCGGCTCTTTTTGTAAAACCGCTTTTTTATTTAACATTTTGCGGCGCTCATGCTTTCTAACCCCTGCTAAAAAATCATAAACTTTAAGGCCAATCGACGTTGTGAACTTTCCAAACGTTCCGCCTTTAATCATTGGTAGAAGCATCCATTCTGGTGTCGTAACATGCGGAGCATTTTCGTATACAATCGCACGCTCTTTCCCAACCTCTGCGACTAGTTTCACTTCAAATTGCTTTAAATAACGAAGCCCTCCGTGCACGAGTTTCGTCGATCTGCTGGATGTACCAGCAGCAAAATCTTGCATTTCAATTAAGCCCGTTTCTAATCCTCTTACTTGTGCATCTAATGCAATCCCCGCACCTGTGATCCCTCCTCCGATCACTAATAAGTCCAATTGCTTTTTACTCATATCTTCTAAAATGGTTTGACGCTCTTTGCTTGAAAATGATGACATGTAAAACTCCCCCTTATCAGCTTATAAAAGAGAAAAAAAAGAAGACCACAACATCTCTAACCGCTACTAGCTAATTAGAGTGTTGTGGTCTTCTCCTCATCTCCGACCAATATTAACTTATCTAAAATTATACTCTACTTTTAAAAGATTTCAAGACTTATTTGAACATTTGGGCAGCCGCTACAGCCTTTTTCCACCCTTGATAAAGGGATTGCTGTTCATCCTCTGACATCGTCACTTCAAAACGACGGTCGATTTCTGCTTGATTTTTGATTTGCTCTTTATTTTCCCAAAATCCAACGGCCAAACCAGCTAAATAAGCGGCTCCTAAGGCGGTTGTTTCTTGAACTTTTGGTCTTTCAACTCGTACCCCTAACAGATCACTTTGAAACTGCATAAGGAAGTTATTCGCTACAGCTCCACCATCCACTCGCAACGTCTTTACTTTAATATTGGCATCAGCTTCCATAGCCGTAACAACGTCTTTTGTTTGATAAGCCAATGCTTCTAATGTAGCCCGAATAAAATGTTCTTTCTCCGTCCCACGGGTCAAACCAAACACAGCTCCTCTTACGTCACTATCCCAATACGGTGTACCAAGCCCGACAAAAGCTGGGACGACATACACGCCCTCTGTGGAGGTAACTCTCTCTGCGTATTGTTCTGTATCTTTTGCCGACTTAACCATTCGTAGTCCATCTCGTAACCACTGGACAGCTGAACCCGCAACGAAAATACTGCCTTCAAGTGCGTATTCAACTTTTCCATCTACTCCCCATGCAAGCGTCGTCAAAAGCCCATGTTCAGATTTCACCGCATGGTCCCCCGTATTCATCAACATAAAACAACCTGTCCCATACGTATTTTTGACCATACCTTCTTCAAAACAAGCTTGCCCAAATAACGCTGCCTGTTGGTCACCAGCGGCTCCTGCAATCGGAACCTTTGCACCAAAGAAATGATAATCAACCGTTGTCCCGTATATGTGAGAGGACGGCTTCACCTCTGGAAGCATGGCTTTTGGAATATCTAACATCGAAAGAAGTTCATCATCCCATTTTAAGTCGTGAATATTATACATCATCGTTCTAGATGCATTTGAATAATCCGTTACATGAGCCTCTCCACCTGACAACTTCCAAATCAGCCACGTATCTATTGTTCCAAATAATAGATCCCCTTTTTCAGCTCGTTCTCGTGCCCCTTCTACATGATCCAAGATCCATTTCACTTTCGTTCCTGAAAAATAAGCATCGATCAGCAATCCTGTCTTTTCTCGAACGGTCTTTTCATAGCCTTGTTCTTTTAATTGATCACAGATTTCTGCTGTTTGCCTTGATTGCCAAACAACTGCATGATAAATCGGTGTCCCTGTGTGCTTATCCCAAACAACAGCGGTCTCCCTCTGGTTTGTGATACCAATACCGGCAATTTCTTCTTTATCAATATTAGCTTTTAGCATTACACCAGACATCACAGCTAAAACCGAAGCCCATATTTCATTTGCATTATGTTCAACCCATCCTGGTTGCGGATAGATTTGTTCAATTTCTTTTTGTTCGATAGCGACAATCGAGCCCAACTTATCAAATAAAATCGCTCTTGAACTCGTTGTTCCTTGATCCAAAGCTAAAATATATTTTTTCTCCATTTTAATTCCCCCAATTATGTTCATTTTCTCTTATTGCGCAATCGTGCTTTCGGTTTGTTGATGCACTTCTATTCTCTTACTTTCTTGTTTCATACATATATATAATGTTACCAAAAAGAGTATGAGTACAACCCAAATAGTAGAATAAACCATTCCTTCAAAAAGGGCTGCATAACTGAGGGCACCAAGCGCTCCGCCTATTAAAGGACCTGCAACCGGGATCCAAGCATAAGACCAACCTGAGCTGCCTTTTCCGGCGATCGGCAAAAGAAAATGAGCTAATCTTGGTCCTAAATCTCTTGCCGGATTAATCGCATACCCTGTTGTCCCACCTAGTGACATTCCAATTACAACGATAAACAATCCAACAATTAATGGATTCAGCCCTTCTGTGAATTCATTTGCCCCAATCGCTAATAGCCCCATTACAAGCATAAAAGTTCCAAATACTTCACTAAAAAAATTAGCAGGCTTATGGTTGATGGATGGTGAAGTAGAAAAAACAGCTAATTTCGCATCTTTATCATGTGTTTGCTTCCAGTGTGGATAATAATGCAGCCACACGAGCACAGCACCTATAAAGGCACCTATAAGTTGAGCAACAATGTATGGCAAGACATTCTCCCATGAAAATTGGCCAATTAACGCAAACCCGACCGTTACCGCTGGGTTTAAATGTGCACCGCTTATATTACCAACTGCATAAATTGCCGCTGCTAGCCCTAACCCCCAGCCAAATGTAATAACAATCCATCCACCTTGTTCAGAGCTCGTCCTCTTTAACACACTTCCTGCTACGACCCCTCCTCCAAAAATAATTAAAATCATCGTTCCAATTAATTCTCCCATAAATGGTAGCACGACCCTATTTCCCCCTATCTTTAGACGCGACGAAGATTTGTGAACATCCTACTTCCTCCTTCTACGAGTTTAAAAGAACGTTTCCATTTCCTTGCTAAAAGAAAAAAAGACGAGCAAAGGGACCTATCAACTTAATGAATAGGTCATTTGCTCGTCTCCAAATCTCCGTCACAATCTATTAACTTATTACCTATTAAAACAAATCAGGAAAACGCTGTCAATGTTTTTTATAAATATATTTCTGTTTCCTCTTTTATTTTTTAAAAATTCCATAACTCTTGTCTAGAAGTGGTTACCCCTATTGCTCCAGCCTCTAATGCTCTTGCAACGTCTTCTTTTTCACGAATCAGCCCGCCAGCTATAATAGGAATTCCCGTTCTTTCATACACTTCTTCTATAATATGGGGCATGACTCCTGGAAGGACTTCGATATAGTCAGGCTTTGTTGTTTCTAACAATTTATAGCTTGTCTCTAACGCAATCGAGTCCAATAAGAATAAACGTTGAACAGCGATAATCGAATGCTTTTTTGCCGTTAATACGACATTTTTCCTTGTTGAGATAATGCCAGCAGGTTTGATATCCTGACAAATAAATTGAGTCGCATATTCATCGGTTTTTAATCCTTGAACTAAATCAACATGCATAAATACCTTTTTACCTGCTTTATTGGCTAATTGAATCAAACTTTTCAACTGTCCAATATGACTATTCAATAAGATAATCACTTCAAATTTGCTCTTTAGTAACTTTTCAAATTCCTTTATCGTCCTTGCAGCAGGGAATATTTTTTGATCAATAAAATGTTGTGAAGACACTTGCACCAACTCCTATTAGCATATTTGCCTATTAAACCAATTAAGAGGTGTATTGTCAAAAGGGGGGTCCCCAAAGGGCCGCGTTTACCATGCGAGAGGGCTGAACACCAAAATACACATCACAGTTTTATATCTTGAAAGCCCTGCATATAAGTTCAAATTTGAAATTGGTGTTGTTTAAATTAAATAAATAGACTGACATTTCATCCCCTGCTTTTTTGCGCGAGATAATATGCATATTCCACCGGTCGACTATATATGAGTTGTTTATGTCGATAACCCTTTAGGTCTTGATATATATTTTTTTGTGGTTTTCCGTTTATTTCAATGATCCATAGTTTTTTTTCTTCGTCTAATCCAAAGTCTATGCCTAGTTCCCCTAATAAACCAGTTTGAAGTTCGATTGTTGTAGCAATTTCTATACTTAGTTCACAAAGGGACTCAAGGATACCATTTTTTTCATCAAGTGAGTACAGTTTTTGTAAAACTTCCGAAGCCTCATAGATTGTTTCATACATGCTTGTATTATAGTAGAGATCATAAGCGATCCTACTCACCATATTTGTAACCGCCCATTGTCCCTTGATATCTTTCTGAACCAGAACTCTGATATCAAAATATTGACTATTAAGCTTATTTAATTGAATTCCTCTTTGGATGATATATTCACTATTTCCGAGGAGTTTATCAATTACGGGTTGAATCTCTTCGATATTTCTACAAATATATGCTGGAAGAATGCTATACAAGGAGATGTGAATATCCCCATTTTTCTGTAATTCTAACCGGTAAACACCTTTACCCTTATGACCATAACTTGGCTTACAATATAGCAATCTATATTTTTCTAATAGTTCACGGATATTTACTTCGTTAGATAAAAACGTAGCAGGTATATTGGAATCGAGGTTTGAATTTTTTAATATATTATAAAGGTGCCATTTATTAAAGTGGTTGATATGATTGAAACACTTGCTCTTACCTATTGTACTCTCTAGACTTTTAATAGCTTCAACTTTTTTGTTATAACATCGATTATAAACAACCATCGGAAAGGGAAATGTACTTTCTTTCCATTTGTTTCCTACTAAGTGAAGTCCAATAATTCGTTTCTCTTTCCACAAGATATCTGTCGGGGTAAATGAGTAAAGTTTACATCTTTTATTATTATAATGTTGATAAAGTTTTAAAACCTTTTTTCTACTTTGTTTCCTTGTTACTAAAATTCCAATTAGTGGACACTCTCTCAAATTTATCAGCCCCTATACTTTTTCATTCACTTATTTTAATTTATGCAACCTAGGACAAGGTGCAAAGGACCATAACCTAACATGTTATAAATTCAACTTATGCATTGATATAGATAACTATTTTCAAAGCTATACGTTCCATTTTTTATTAGTAATTAATATGATAAATATGAAAATATTTATATAAGAGGAGTGAGATGAATGGGGAGAAATAATGGTATCCCGGGACCACCTGGACCACCTGGACCACCTGGACCGCAAGGCGAGCAGGGACCACCCGGACCGCAGGGTGAACAAGGACCATCTGGACCGCAAGGCGAGCAGGGACCACCTGGGCTAGGAGCAAGTTTATTTACTGACCAAGCTAATGATACTGTTTCACTATTACCTACAGGTACGGTAATATCTCTTGAACTTCCACCTTTAAGCACGCTTGAAGGTGAAAGCATAAAACTCGATTCTACTTTTAGGGTTCTTCTTGAAACTGCGAATGCAGCTAACCATAGTTTAGCAATTACTTATGTGTTGATAAGGGACGGTACAGATCCTACAATACTTACGAGTGCACCATTAAATTTATCGAGACAATTTGGTACTTCAGTAGCAACAAATGAAACCTTTTATCCTAACCTTAGCTGGGTAGATACCCCACCCCCTGGAACTCATAATTATCGAATTGAAATCACAGCTACAACAGCAGTTAATATAACAACGTTACAGGTAACAAATCGAGGATTAAATACTGTTGCCCAAATCACATCTGACCCATTTAACATTTATGTGCAAGCAGGTGCGGAAAGCGGGAATGGAACTCTAGAACACCCATTTGGAACTATTGAGGAAGGTATGAATGCTGTCGCAGAAGGGGGAACCGTTCATATTCTAGAAGGCACATACAATATTGATACACAACTTATTATCACCAAACCAATGACTTTATTGGGTCATCCAACAAATCCTCTCCCGCAAGTCATATTTAGCCCCGATACAAATGTTGATGGACTCGTTATTCAATCAAATGATGTTACAATTGAAAACCTGCATTTGATTGCAAATAGGGCTGTAACAGGTGAAAATGCCATTTTTAGAATCCCGTTAAGGTCAACGTCACCAATTACACTTTATAATAATATTACCGTTCGTTCCTGTATCATAGAAGGAACAACGCGTAGTGGTTATATTTGGTGCCAAAATATCACCGTTGAGGATAATGAATTTATTCATAACCCCGTAATCATTACTCAAAGTCTGAGATTTCAATTGGTAAGGGGAATGACAAATGTTCTTAATAATACGTTCCAGGGTAGCAGTACAAGTCTCGGAGCTGTTGTATTTGAACCAAATATAGCCCCCTGGCAAACTTCTGGTACAATCAATGTTTCTGGAAACACAATGACTAGATTTACCCAGTTTGTTAACTTTTTCCCTCATCTTGCAGGAAATACAAGCTTAGTCATTGAAAATAACAGTATCAATCATCAAGATCGGTCCGGAAATTCCGTTATCTTTTTCTCTCGAGTGAACTATTCGTTAATGAACCAAATATTAATTCAGAATAATTCCATTGTTAATCCTCACGCAACACGTTTAGCGGTATACTTTTCAAGATCTGGTGATGGAAATTTCGTACCAAATGACAATCAAATTCAAGTGTATTCAAATAATTTTAACTTTCCAAATGGTTATGGTAACCCCGCAACGGACACAGTTGATCCACAATTCCCAGTAGGTTATAACAACAATGCAATCCCGATAGGAATGACTCTTGATAAATTTGATTTACAAGGGAATGTTAACATATAATTCAAAATTCCATTAATGATTTGTGACTTCCATTTCCGGCCATTAGACTTTTTTAGACAGACTCTTTCTTCCATCTAATAAGAAAAAGCTAATAAAAAAGGTTACCCTTAAAAATCACTCTAAAAGGTAACCTTTCTATTTTTTAACCTGGAGCAGACATTTCTAAGTCTTCTATTCTTCTTTCGACATATTTTGTGTCTTTTCTTGCATTATAGCGGTCTGCTTTTTCTACTTTGACAGTGACATTGTAATCAGGAATTTTTGCTAGTTTTTCATATCTTCCTTTTGGTAGCAAGAAGTTACCTTCTGGAAAATGAACGCCAAGATTTCCTTTTGAAATCTCTGCGTATTTCGCTTTTCCTTGGAAAACACCAAATCCATTATGAATAACAATTCCTTCCCCTTCAGCGATGCTTAATTCATGAGCATCCTCTGCATTAATGAGGACATCGTAACGCTCCGCATTGTTAAACGGATCCGTTTCCTTGTAGACCATTGAGTTAAACTGTTTTCCGCGGCGTGTCGTAAGAACAAATTGCCCTTCCTTTTTGCCCATATCAGGAATATCAACAGCAAGGAGGCTTCCTTTGCCATCTGAAGTAGGGCAGATGCCATCTTCACAAAGCCATGCCCCGCCCCATTGGAACACATCTCCTTGTTCCTTTAAGTGTTGAACACCTTCGTAATTTGGGTTGGCAATCGCTATTTCATTACGGATTTCTTGTCCTGTTTTGAAATCAACTAAATGAGCCGCTTCTGGCTTCACTCGCTTAGCGAGGTCGACATAGATCTTCCATTCTGAACGAGCTTCTTCGATATGATTTTTGTTTCCTTCGATTTCAGGTGAGAAATAGACCATTCTCTCAGTTGATGTTGACGTACCGCCGCCATCTTGCTCATAACGAGTTTTCGCTGGAAGAACGATAACAGCTTCTTTTGCATCGACTAGAGTGGATGTGTTTAAGATAATATCTTGGTGTACACGAACCTCTAATTCTGCTAATGCTTTTTCGATAAACGTAGGATCAGGCATTGTCTCTAAGAAGTTCCCACCTGACATATAGTATAGCTTCACTTTACGTTCATGGTCTTGTGGAAGAACGATGTTTTCTAATGTAATCCCCACAACATCTCCTTGCCATCTAGGAATATCAAATCCCCAGATTTTTTCCATGCGCTGGATGTTGTCTTCAACAAAATCTCCACCTGGCAATACAAATGGGTCCGCCCCCATTTCACCTGATCCTTGAACAGACGAATGTCCACGGAATGGCATTAAACCATTATTTTTGCGTCCTAAGTGTCCACGAAGAAGAGCAAGATTGGCTACTTGAGAAATATTATCTGATGCAAAAGCATGCATCGTTAATCCTAATGCCCACGCATACACCGCATTTTTGCTGTTTGCTAGTAGTTCTGATAACTCAATGATTCTCTCTTTCGTAATTCCAGCTGACTTAATAATGGCATCCCATGATTGAGTCATAACATGCGCTTTTAATTCCTCATAATCATTCACATGTTCCTGTACAAATTCATGATTAATAGCTGAACCATGAGCCTGCTCTTCCATCTCAAACCAATGCTTCATAATCCCGTGCATAAAGGCGATATCTCCACCAATGTTCACTTGATAGAAATCATCAGCAATCTTGGTTCCAAATAACGCAGATTCCGCATTCGAAGGAACCCAGTATTTATCCATGGCAGGCTCTTTATAAGGGTTAATAACAATGATTTTTGCTCCACGTTTTTTCGCCTCAAGCATATATTTCGTTGAAACAGGCGATGCATTTGATGCAACGCTTCCCCAGAATAAAAGAACATCTGCACCAAACCAATCTTGATAGTTACAGGTTGATGCACCAACCCCAATTGAACGCTTTAATGCCGTTTTACTCGGGGAGTGGCAAATACGACTGGCATTATCGATGTTATTTGCACCTAAGTAACGCGCTACTTTTGCCGCAACATAATACGATTCATTTGTAATACCTCTTGATGTTAAATAAAATGCATATTGTCTTGGATTCAATTGCTTCATTTTATCCGCAATCAGATCCATTGCCTCATCCCACGTTAATCGAGAGAATTTTCTCTCTCCTTTGCGACGAATAAGAGGATAAGGAATCCGACCTAATTTTCTTAGTTCCGTACTATCATACTTTCTTAATTCATCAATATCAGCATGCAAGATTTCTTCTTTAATAGCAGGAGCTGTGTTCAATCTAAGAACATTCAATCTTGTTGTACACATATGAGGCCCTTTTAATGTCTGATCATACATTCCTGATACACCTAAAGCACAACCATCACAAACCCCTTTAGTTAAAATTCGTGTTGCATATCCAAGATTATCTTTGTTATCCCAAGCAATTTTCATCGAATCTCGGATATGTTTTGGCTTCACTTTTCCAAGACCAAATGGAATAGGACTAACCCAATGCTTCGGTTGAAGAGCTTTTGTTGCTTTGATCGGTCCTTGATGTTTAGTTTTTCCCATAATGACTCACTCCCCAAATACTTATTACTTATCTCTATGGTTATTTCAATAAAAAAACCACCGTACTACCCCAATTTTTTTGTGGTATGGACGGTGGTTAAGTCTTTTGCAGGATCGCTACTAAGTACCAAACCAAATCTATAGTTTTTTCGAAAATTTGTCTTCTAAATTTTCATCGAATACAAAAATGGAAATTCCATAATCTTTCTCTATATCTATATCAACATAGAGGTCTAGAAACTTGCATTGCAAAAAATCTTCCATCTCAATAGGATGATTTTTCCGATACATATCTTTAACCATCTCTGTTCTGGCCGCTCTTAGCATCTGCTTTCCCTCATCGGCTGTAGCAATAAACTTCTCAACAGGAGAAAGGTTCCCTTCCATCTCACATATCACCCAATTTTTGCAAAAGGTTGTGCTTATTTTACTTGGACCTTTGCCCATATGCTTCTTTCTGAAGGAACGTACTAAGTTACTAAATTCTGCCTCGTATTTGTTCATTTTCTGTACCCTCATTTTCTTTTACTTACTAAAAGAGTAGTTCGAGTTCCTTCAAATGTCAAATAGTTAACTAGCTAAATTTTTCACATCGTTCTTCGCTTTTAATTGCTTAATATCTATTCGAATTACAAGGGAAACAATTAATGCAGCGATAAACATAAATCCAAAGATATAAAGAGTACCTGCATAGCTATCAGTTGTTTCGCGAATCCATGATGCTAGGATTGGCCCAACTAAGCCCGCTAATGCCCAAGCCGTTAAAATATAACCATGAATGGCCCCTAACTGCTTCGTCCCAAACAAATCACCAATATAGGCTGGAATCGCCGCAAACCCTCCACCATAACAGGTAAGGATCAAGAACAATACGGCTTGGAATAATATCGCATGAGTAATACTAGGAAGAGCAAAGAACGTGACAATTTGAATAACAAAGAATGCTGTATACACATTTGCTCGACCTATATAATCAGAAACAGATGCCCAGCCAATTCGACCTAAGCCATTAAATACCCCCATCACACCAACCATCGTTGCGGCAGCAGCTGCTGATAGACCAGCAATTTCTTGCGCCATCGGTGAGGCAACAGACAAAATCGCAATCCCGCAAGTTACATTGATAAATAACATGACCCATAAGTACCAGAACCTTCTTGTTTTCACCGCTTCATTTGCCGTTAATTGAGAAAGATCTGACTTCACTTTCTTGCCGTCACCTTGTACATCTGCCATGTAGCCAGCAGGCGGCCGTTCAATGTAAAGAGCTGATGCTAACATAATGATAAAATAAATAATACCTAACGTAAAAAATGTATTCGCAATACCAACTGAATCAATCAAATTGGCCATAATCGGACTAGCAATCATGGCTGAAAACCCAAATCCCATTATAGCAAGCCCTGTTGCTAATCCACGACGATCTGGGAACCATTTTACTAGAGTGGATACTGGCGTAATGTAACCAACACCAAGACCGATCCCACCAAGTGCTCCGTATGTGAAATAGAGAAGCCCAATCGACTCTATGTTGATAGCAAAGCCTGCACCGACTAAGCCAATCCCAAAAAAGGTTGCTGCCACTAACCCTGACTTTCGCGGGCCATACTTTTCAACAAAATGTCCCATAAAGGCTGCCGATAATCCTAAAAACACGATCGCAATACTAAATGTTAAAGAAACCGCACTCAAATCCCAACCAAGCTGATCCCTAATCGGGTTAGTGAAAACACTCCAAGCATACACAGAACCGATAGAAATATGAATTCCAACGGCAGCTAATGCAATCAACCAACGGTTCTTTAATTTCCCCTTCATTTCTCCCATTTTCCACACTCCTCTTCTCTCAAAAAACACAAAAAAATCGACGTAACTCTCTTAAGGGAAAAATAGAATTCCCTAAAAAAGCACGACGATTAGTCTCAAGCAGGTTTCGCTACTTTCGTACCAATAGTAATCGCTTACAACAGCTGCTCATTTAATACCGAAGACAGGGTCGCTATCTCGATTCTTAAATGTTACAGATTTATGAATGCAAATAAATCATAACCTGTTTTCAAAAAAAATTCAATATAATTATATTGTAAATCTAAAGCTTTTATGCTTGATTTTCTATTAGAAGTCTTGTCAGTTAAAAGAGAATGTGTTTATATTTGATACGTTCCTATTTTTATACAAAGGGGGAGTTTGTTTGACTGATTCACTAAGTTCAACTAGATCTATTATTAAGTATGGCCATCATCATTTCTCTAAATTAGAAGATGATATTGTAATCGAGTTCCCTTTGACTATTTATATAAATAACGAAGAATTTGCTACAATGGTTTGCAGCCCAAGAGATTTTGAGGAAATGGTCATTGGTTTTTTAGCATCGGAAGGAGTTATTCGCTTCAGAAAAGAAATTAAAGACATGACGATTGATCAAGATCGTGGGTTTGCTTACGTTCATCTACATGCAGAAGTGCAAAATCAGCAGTATTTTTCCAAGCGCTTCATCGGTTCCTGCTGCGGCAAGAGTAGACAGTTTTATTTTCAAAATGACGTGCGCACAGCCAAAACATCGATGACATCTACAACCATTACAGCTCGACAATGTATGGATTTAATGAAAAAAATGCAAGATGCTAGTGTTGTGTTTAAAAATACAGGTGGGGTTCATAATGCGGCTCTTTGTACTGCCGATGAGCTGATCGTTTCCCGCTCCGATATAGGCAGGCATAACGCACTTGACAAGCTATACGGATATTCCCTCTTAAATGGCATCACGGTTAAAGATAAAATTCTCGTATTTAGTGGCCGTATTTCATCCGAAATTTTAACGAAAGCTGCTAAAATTGGAGTCGGTATTGTATTATCAAAGTCAGCTCCTACCGATTTAGCAATCCAACTTGCAGAAGACTTAAATATCACAGCGGTCGGATTCATTAGAGGATCTTCTTTTAATATTTATTCACACCCCAAACGCATCATCCTTGATTCAGAGGGAAACTAAAATAAGGAGGGATTATATGAGCTCGTGTAAATTAGACCACCCATTAGAAGATGTCTATTCGAAGTTAGATTCACAAAAATCATTTCTACCTGCTGAGCTTTTTGAAGGTTGCCAGCAGTTTTTAGCAGAAGAACCATCCCAACTTGAGTTAAACGAATTATTTCACCTGTTAAAGAAATACGATCTAGCTTCTGAAGAAGAACAGCATAGCCGCAACGAAGCAATTGCAAGATTAATAAACGCTTAGAAGAAAACCCCTGATCCTTTATGAATCAGGGGTTTCTCCATTGGTCACCCTCCACTTACAGGAGGAATAAACGCAATCACATCTCCATCTTTTACAACTTCATTTTCATCGGCATAGCTTTCATTTATCGCAACCATCGTTTGTTCAAGTGACGTGAAATGATACTGTTGTTGTAACCAAGACTTGATGTCATCGACCGTTTCACCTGCTTTGTCAACCTCGACTTGATCTGTCCCTGCTTCTTCTTGAAGTTCAGCAAACAATAAGATTTTAATCATGTTCTCCCCCCTTAATTTTCGGTTTCCCTTCAGGATACGCAGTCTGTTCTAATTGATCACCGACCCACTTCGTCCCATCTTCCCAAAATTCTTTCTTCCATATGGGCACAATCTGCTTAATACGCTCCATCGCATATTCATTTGCTTCATAAGCGGCTTTACGATGCGGAGTCGATACAGCAATAATCACAGCAATTTCAGATATATCTAATGTTCCTACACGGTGTGTAATTGCAATCGTTGATCCTGGCCACTTATCACGAACTTCTTGGCCGATTTGCTCTAGCATTTTAATGGCCATTGGTTTATACGCTTGATATTCTAATTTAAGCGTTCGCTTCCCGTGCGTTAGCTCTCTGACAGTACCAATAAATGTAGCAATAGCGCCACATTCTCGTCTTGTCACCTTAGCGACAACTTCTTCCATCGATAACGGTGTATCTTGAATGTCAAATAGTTGACTCATGTTCATCACTCAATTTCTGTAAAATATATTCTATCGATTTTGGCGTATCATTTACGTGAAAGATTGGAAAGTCTTGTTGATCATCGGGTAGGGATTTCCATGTAATCGCACAAACGATATTGCTTGCACGTAACAAATCAACATCCTTTTCACTACGAAGAATAACCACTTTTGGATAGGGCTCTTTTTTAAATCCTTCAACCAATAAGATGTCGGGTGAAAAGGTTTCATATAGTTTCACCATTTTCTCTAGAGACCATGTTTGATTCTTAATATGAAGCTGCAAGGAGCCTCCCCCTTCAACAGCAGTCATGTCAGCTCCAGCCTCCATGTGACGCTCACTATCCTTAAGTTTGCTCTCATTTCTTTGGGGGCTTGTGTGACCATGATGCTTAATGGTTGCTACCTGTAAACCCGATTCGCTACATCGTTTAATGAGCGCTTCCATTAAAGTCGTCTTTCCACTATTTTGATAGCCGACTACCTGTAAGATGGGACAATATTGTTCCAAGGCCATTCACTTCCTTGATGATCCTCTAATAACAAGACATCAACGGTCATCTCTTTTTCATACCCTCTTGTTCCCCCAGGTAAGAGGAGCAAGCAATCCGCTCCACCTAAAGAGCTGACGATTCCTGATTTATCAACCCCAGAAGGAGAGGCGATTAATCTGCCTTCGATAAAATCTATTTTTGCCCGAACTAGCCTCATAAAAGGATTCGGTTTTGGAAAATCCGTTCCTAATGTTGCTTTCACTTTTTGCAAATGCGGGTATGTATTATATAACGCTCTTCGTAACATCGGGTGAACAAATAACTCAAAGCCAACATAACAAGCAGATGGATTTCCAGATAACCCGTAGATCATCTTCCCGTCTACTGTTGCCACAGTTGTTACACTTCCTGGTCGCATGGCTACTTTATTAAAGAGCACGGTCGCTCCTACTTGTTTTAAGATTGCTGGTACAAAATCATAATCTCCTACCGATACACCACCAGTTGTGATTAACATATCGACTTTCGATAGAGCTTCTTTTGTTGCAGCAAAACAAGCGTCCAGATCATCGTTTAATTTCCCGAAATAAACGGCTTGTCCACCCGCTCTTTCGATTTGGGCCATAATCATGTAGGCATTTGAATTTCTAATTTTACCTGGTGCAAGTGGTTCATCAATGTTTAGTAATTCACTTCCTGTTGCAATTACACCAATGACTGGCTTTTTAGCAACCGTAACTTTGTGATACCCAAAGGTTGCGAGCAATGCCACGATCCCCGGATTAATTTGCGTGCCCTTCTTTACTAATATGGTACCTTTTTGAGTGTCCTCGCCTTGATAGGAAATGTTGTTGCCTTTTTTAAACAAACGTTTGATTAGTATCTTTTTATCGCTAACTTCTTTTGTTAACTCAAGCATCACAACAGCGTCGCATCCTTTTGGAATAGGGGCTCCCGTCATAATTCTTACAGCCTGAAATGGTTTGACTTCACCTTCAAAGACATACCCTGCACCAATTTCGCCTACGACATCAAATTCAATGGGATTGTTCGAATTCGCTTCATTCGTATCTTCAGCCCGAATCGCAAAACCATCATAAGGAGAACGATCAAACGCTGGCACATCGTGAGACGCTACTAAATCTTCTGCCAAAAACCTTCCGTAACTGTCCTCTATATTCACCGTTTCAGATTGTGGATGAACCTCTTGTTCCATAACTCTTTTTACTGCTTCTTCAACTTGGATCGGCTTTCGCTTTTCTACCACAGCACTCACTCCAATTTAAATATTTCGAAAAATCCTGTTTTTATCATTCCAAACATTAGTAAATAATGCAAGGGGAATCCCCTTGCATTATTCTACCCACCAATATAGGACATTTCAATTTTCTTGCGGTTTTTGACCGTTTCTTCTGTCCGTTCTTCTGAGTACTTATCTGTACGTGCACTCCAAATCTCTGTAATCTTTGAAACGATTTCTTGATCAGAAGTATTTGCACGAATGAGCGAGCGTAAATCATAGCCTGACTCGGCAAATAAACAAGTATATAACTTTCCATCCGCTGAAATCCGAGCACGTGTGCAATTTCCACAAAAGGTATCTGAGACAGATGAAATAATGCCAATCTCTGTGTTTGTCCCACTATATCGATAGCGTGTGGCCACTTCCCCCAAATAGTCTCTTTCCACTTCTTCAATCGGTGCAATCGTTGAAACTTGTTCTAGAAGTTCTTTTTTGGTTACAACTTGAGAGAAGTCCCAGCCATTTGTTTGACCAACATCCATAAATTCAATAAAACGTAACTGAATGTCTCTTTCTTTACAGTAACGAGCTAACTTTACAACTTCCCCTTCATTTACGCCTTTTTTTACAACCATATTAATTTTAACTTCAAGTCCCGCTTCTAATGCGGCATCTATGCCTTTTAAGACGACTGCTGAGGTCACTTTTCTTCCATTCATTTGTTGGAAAATTTCCGTTGTAAGCGCATCTAAGCTAACATTCACACGCATTAAGCCCGCTTCTTTAAGTAGCTTTGCCTGTTTTACTAAATGAACGCCATTTGTCGTCAAAGCGATATCTTCAATTCCCTTAATAACCGATAGTCGCTTAATTAATTCTGGTACATTTTTTCGAAGAAGTGGTTCTCCACCTGTTAAGCGAAGTTTCTTCACTCCTAATGTGGTAAATTGCCGAACCAATCGTTCAATTTCATCAAAAGAGAGCAGTTCTTCTTCTCTCATAAATACATAATCCTCGCCGAACACTTCTTGCGGCATACAGTAGGAACAGCGGAAATTACACTTGTCCATGATTGATATACGCAAATCTTGTAATGGTCGCAAGTATTTATCTCTAACGTGATTGATTTCCAAGTCCATTCCTCCTTTTCTTTCCTCTCTCAAGATCGGCGAATATTGGTTGATTCGTAAAAAGCTGTTACTATTAATTCAGATATAATAAATCATTCTAACATAAAAAAAGGAAGGTGAAGGACTTCTATGCATAATATAAATACTTCCAAAAGTGTAAACGTTGCTATCTTAACGATTTCAGATACGCGAAATCAAGAAGATGATCGTAGCGGGCAGGCAATCCAAGCTCTTTTACAAGCAAAGGATCATTCTATTGTTGATTATCAGATTGTAAAGGATGAACTTCTTTTGATTCAAGAAGTTATCGCAACATGGACAGATAACAACGACATTCAAGCCATTATCCTTAATGGCGGAACTGGGTTTTCTCCACGTGATGTTACATATGAGGCCGTCTCTCAAGTTTTAGATAAACAGATGGACGGCTTTGGCGAATTATTTCGTATGTTAAGTTATGAAGAAATCGGTCCAAAAGCCTTATTTAGTCGAGCTGTAGCTGGAAGTAAACAAGCAACAGCTATTTATGCCTTACCAGGCTCCACAAACGCGGTGAAACTCGCTATGGAAAAATTAATATTACCAACTATCTCTCACTTTACTGACGAGCTGGTAAAGAAATGAACGTAGCAGGTATCGTTTTAGCTGGTGGACAATCTTCACGCTACGGACAACCGAAAATGTTTGAATATCATCATGGTCTTCCTTTTTATGAACACAGCACGAATGCTCTTCATGCTAGTGGGATTGATTCGGTGTATATCATTACGAATGCATCACTTGCATCGCAGTTTAACCCAAACGATGCACCTTTACTAATTGAGAAGAAACCGCACCATGGTCCGTTATTTGCGCTGACTTTTGCTATGCAAACAATTCAAGACGTTGATTGGTATGTTGTGCTAGCTGCTGACATCCCGTTTATTTCTTCAAACATCATCAACTCGTTACTAATAGAGGCAATGGACTCCTCTTATGACGCGATCGTTCCGGTCACAGGAGAAAAGGAGCAGCCATTAGTGGCTATGTATCATCGTCGATGTTTGCCATTAGCAGAAGAGCTAGTTGAAAACAATCGAAGAAGCATGCGACCATTGTTGCAAAAAGCTCAGGTAAACTATCTACACTATCCTAGTAATCAACGTGAATTTACGAATATTAACTATGAAAGTGAATGGAATAACGAAACAACTAAGGAGAGCGAAAACATGAGTGAATTTTCACATTGGAATGAAAAAGGCCGTCCCAAGATGGTTGATATTTCTCAAAAAGATCAAACAAAACGAACCGCTGTTGCCCAAAGTACGATTGTCTTAAAAAAAGAATTATATGATGCCATTCAAAATGCCCAAATCAAAAAAGGCGATCCCCTTCAAGTGGCCCAAATTGCAGGGATTATGGCAGCGAAAAAAACACCTGACTTGATCCCGATGTGCCATCCTATTCAAATTACAGGAGTCGATTTTCACTTTGAATACAAGGAAGCGTCCGATGGATATGAACTCATCATGCAAGCGGAAGTCTCCTGCAAAGGAAATACAGGTGTCGAAATGGAAGCATTAACAGCTGTATCAGCTGCTGCATTAACGTTCTATGATATGTGTAAAGCCGTAGATAAGAGCATGATCATCAAAGACACCTTCCTCCTAAGCAAAACAGGCGGAAAAAATGGCGACTACACTTCCGGGAGATAAGAGAGCACTGAAATAGGCGTTTTTTGAGGCTGCTGAAAAAGGGACGATTTTCACCTTTTTCAGCAGCCTTTAAGCAATGAGCGGAACCATTGCTGCTTTCTTGAATCCTCTAAAAGTCTTTTTCAGTACCTTCGTCTTTTTACCCCCTTTATTTTGCAAAGCTAACGTATCATTTCAAAAGCACAAACACTGTGATACTGGTCACTATTTATTTCAGAAGTAGACCTTCTATACGTTCGTCCCCGTGGTTAACAATCGTTCGACTAGAAAATAGTATAGCAATCAGTGTATAATGAACTATTGGAATGCCTTTACATACTCAAATATTAAAACTTGCTTGAAACTGGAGTGAACATACATTTTGGAAAATAAGAAAGCGTTACCTGTATTATTTGCAGTTATGTTTCTTGTTATGGTTGGGTTTGGAATTATTATACCTGTTATGCCCTTCTATGCAGAAGAAATTGGAGCAACTCCGACACAATTAGGTCTATTAATGGCCGTCTATTCCTTTATGCAACTTCTATTTGCTCCGATGTGGGGACGGGTCTCAGACCAAATTGGACGAAAACCTGTTATTATGATCGGGATATTTGGACTAGCTCTTTCCTTTTTCTTGTTAGCTGTCTCTTCTACTCTCTGGATGCTTTTTGCAGCGAGAATTATTGGGGGATTCTTCTCTTCGGCTAATATGCCGACAGTGATGGCTTATGTCGCTGATATTACCTCAGAGGAAGATCGCGGCAAAGGGATGGGGATCATAGGTGCTTCAATCGGTCTAGGTTTTATTTTCGGACCGGCCATTGGTGGCATCTTCTCACAAACGAATTTAAGTTTGCCCTTTTATTTAGCTGGTGCTTTATCCGTGGTTACATGTTTATTCGTATTCATCGTTTTAAAAGAATCGTTAACACCCGAACAACGGAACAAGCAATTACGAGAACGAACACCATTACGGGCAGCCTTTAAAGGCCCCGTTTCGATTTTATTTATTTTGCAGTGGTTTGTTTCGTTATCGCTAGCTAGTCTTGAAGCAACATTTGCTTATTTTGCTTATGAAAGAGCTCAATTAAGTGCTGTTGAGTTAGGCTACATCTTTATGATTATGGGGTTAGCCGGTGCCCTTGTTCAAGGCGGCTTAGTTGGAAGGCTTACGAAGAAATACGGAGAAGGATCGGTTATTCAATTAGGGATCATCATTTCCGCCATTGGCTTCGGGCTCATTTTATTCATTGATAGTTTTGTGACAGCTGCCATATTTTTAACCGTGTTTGGTGTTGGGAATGGCTTGATACGTCCAAGCGTATCCTCATTACTGACCAAAGCCTCTCCAACCGGCTACGGACGAACGACAGGGCTTTTATCATCATTTGACTCACTTGGCCGCATTATCGGTCCACCACTTGGGGGCTGGCTCTTTACCGTGACAATTGGCCTACCTTATATGCTAGGGATTGCCTTATCGATTTTCGCCTTGATATTATATCGAGTGTACAAAGCAAAAGCGCACACCCCAGTTCCAGGAACGTAAGAAAAAGGGCCAGCCCCCTATTAGTTAACTAATAGGGGGCTGGCCCTAATTTTTTTAATACGGATCTGATGGATGGCTTTGATCTTGCGCGTCTTGAACGGCTTGCTCCGTTTGGGTTGTACCTATCGGACCTGATTCACCTGATTCCATCTCTTTCATCTTCGCTGCAATTCCATCAGCTACTCTTTTTCCATACTCTGCATCGGCTTGAGTGAAATTCTCAATCATCTGATCTTGAATTTCCTTTCTACATGGAGCTAGCGTGTTCACTAAGTTTTTAATTAGCTCATCACGTTCAAAATCGGAGAATCTCCGGTAGGTTTCACCAGCTTGACCGAAGTTGTTTGTCCGGTCAATGGACTCTCGTTTCAGCTCTCCTTCCACATAAGGGGTATGCTCTTTGCCTGGATTTTTTGCTTCTTTTAACCCACCAATGGTTGAAGGCTCATAATTTACGTGAGGATTTTGGTTTTTCCCTTGATCAACCTTATACTCCATTTGTCCATCACGTTGATTTGTTGCCACATGCTTCTTCGGTGAGTTGATCGGCAGTTGCAAATAATTAGCACCTACACGATAGCGTTGAGTATCTGAATAGGAGAACGTTCTTCCTTGTAACAGCTTATCATCAGAGAAATCAAGGCCATCAACAAGAACCCCTGTCCCAAATGCCGCTTGCTCTACTTCAGCGAAATAGTTTTCTGGATTTTTATTTAGAACCATTTTCCCTACTGGTAGCCAAGGAACATCATCTTTGTACCAAAGCTTCGTTGGATCTAGTGGATCGTAATCCAACTCAGGATGGTCATCATCACTTAAGATTTGGACAAAGAGCTCCCATTCAGGATAGTCGCCATTTTCAATCGCTTCGTACAAGTCTTGTGTTGCATGGTTGAAATTCTTCGATTGAATCTCTTCTGCTTCTTCCTGCGTTAAGTTTTTAATGCCTTGTTTCGGCTCAAAGTGGTACTTCACAAGGAACCCTTTTCCTTCTTTGTTCACCCATTTATATGTATTCACTCCAGAACCTTGCATCATCCGGTAGTTCGCTGGAATACCCCAAGGTGAAAATAAGAAGGTAACCATATGAGTCGCTTCAGGAGAATTGGAAACAAAGTCGAAAATTCGTTCACCATCCTGAATATTTGTAACGGGATCTGGCTTAAAGGCATGTACTAAATCAGGAAACTTTAATGGATCTCGAATAAAGAAAATCTTCAAATTATTCCCAACCAAATCCCAATTGCCATCCTCTGTGTAAAACTTCACGGCAAAGCCTCTTGGATCACGTAATGTTTCAGGAGAATGCCCCCCATGAATAACAGAAGAAAAACGGACAAATACAGGCGTTTGCTTCCCTTTCTCTTGGAATACCTTTGCTCGCGTATATTTTGATACCGGCTCATCTCCAACAGTACCATAAGCTTCAAAATATCCGTGCGCCCCCGCACCACGAGCATGAACAACACGCTCAGGAATACGCTCACGATCAAAATGACTTATTTTTTCAAGAAAATCATAATTTTCTAATGTTGTTGGACCACGATTTCCTACCGTACGGACATTTTGATTGTTTGTAACGGGATGGCCCTGCCTATTCGTTAACGTGTCTTCTGTTTCATTGGATCCTGTTACTTCATTTTCGTCTTTCACTGCATTCCCTCCTTTTTTATGTTCAGTTACCAATATGTCCAACTAAAAATCATTCAAAACAAAAAAGGTAATGATTTACATAAAAAAACTCTCTACCGTCCTCAGGTAGAGAGCTAAGCTTATGAATAAAGATGACAGGCTACAAAGTGGTTCGGCTCGACTTCTGTCCAATCTGGTTTGCTGCTTGCACAAACATCTGTCGCAACAGGACATCGTGTCCGGAAAACACACCCACTCGGTGGATTAATTTGACTAGGAACTTCGCCTTCTAGAATGTCACGCTTTCTTTGTTCTTCAATATTTGGGTCAGGTATCGGAATCGCTGAGAGCAATGACTTCGTATATGGATGCAATGGATGGTCATACAATTGGTCGCTTGTTGTAAGTTCCATCATTTGTCCTAAATACATCACACCGATTCGATCACTTATATGTTTCACCATCGCTAAGTCATGCGCAATAAATAAATACGTCAATTGCTTTTCTTTTTGTAATTTCTTCATTAAATTTACAACTTGCGCCTGTACAGACACGTCTAATGCTGAAATGGGCTCATCTGCAATGATAAAAGAAGGGTCTACAGCTAAGGCACGTGCAATGCCAATTCTTTGCCTCTGTCCCCCACTAAATTCATGTGGAAAACGACTAGCATGCTCCCGATTTAATCCAACGGTTTCTAATAATTCATATACTCTCTCTAGCCGTTTTTTCTTACTAAACAGACCGTGAATATCCATTCCTTCTGCGATAATATCGGTTACTGTCATCCGAGGATTCAACGATGCATAAGGATCCTGGAAGATCATTTGCACATGTCGATTAAATGCTTTCTTCTGTTTGCTATTCATCTTATGTACATCTTGACCATTAAATAAAACTTGCCCTTCCGTACAATGATATAGATTTATTAATGTGCGTCCCGTTGTGGATTTACCACAGCCTGATTCACCTACAAGGCCAAGCGTTTCTCCTTCATAGATGTCAAAAGATAAACCATCCACTGCTTTTAAAATTTGTTTGTTTTCTACCTCAAAATGCTTCTTTAACCCTTTCACCTCTACTAGTTTTGTACCCATAAGACACCTCCAAGCTGATCTGCACTTACCACGTTTCTATTCCTGAATCTATTATTGTTACTGTTTTTTTAGTCGCATCTACATGCGCTTCAATCCCGATTGGTACAGCTAAATTAGGCGAACAATGGCCAATGGAAAGCCCACTTAAAGTTGGCTTTTGAAATGGAACAATATGATCATAAAAAAGTTGGTTGATGCTTAATGATTGCATTCGTTTCATAGGGACACAATTATGAAAGTCACAAAGAACAATGGCTTTTGCATCTGCAAATTTGCCTGCTAACCGCAGTTGATTAAGCATCCGATCTAGCCGATAAGGCTCCTCATCTACTTCCTCTATAAATAAGACCTTATTTAAACAATCAATCTCATATTCAGTTCCAAGTGAACTAGTTAAAAGAGTTAGATTGCCCCCAACAAGTGGACCTTTTGCATAGCCTTCTACTAATGTATCTAGTGGACGAATCGAATCAGAGTAGCACAAGGAGATCGGTTCAAACAATTGGTTAAATGTTTCTCGGGTCAAATGATGAACATTTTCACTTAAGTCAGAGCTTAACATCGGTCCATGAAACGTAACGAGCCCTGTTTGTTGATGGATGGCATGTAATAAAAACGTTATATCACTATAACCCCAAAAAATTTTCGGGTTTGCTTCGATCAATTCATAATCAATCATGGAAGCGATTCTTGCTGTTCCGTATCCTCCACAAACACAGAAGATCGCCTTTATTTGTTTGTCGGTGAATGCTGCATGTAATTCCTCCACTCGTTGTTGATCGGTACCGGCCAAATAGCCATGTTCTCTTGAAAGTGAGCTACCTACTTGAACAACTAGACCCAATTGTTCCAAAAATGGAATAGCTCGATTTGCTGCTTCTATATTCGGGCTGCTGGCTGGTGCAATAACGGCTACCTGATCTCCACGCTCTAACTTCGCCGGTTTGATCAACGGCTTCTTTACAGTATGCTCCTCTACCGACTTCAAATATTGTCCCCCCTAAACATACAAAACTGAAAGAGAGGATGACGCAAACAGCTATTTAAATTGGTCATCCTCACCCTTTTCATTTGCGTATTCTTATTAATCTACAAATCTAGCCCATTTTAATTCAGTAAATCCAACGAAGTGAGTAATCACATTTTCCACTTCTGGATTAACAAGATAGCTTCGGTTATAGAAATAAATTGGGTTCACGATAGCTTCCTCCATTAAAAGTTCTTCTGCTTCCATTAGAAGCTCAAAACGTTTTTCTGGATCGGCTTCTTCGTAGCTAGCATTGACGATATCAACATATTGTTGGTGAACCTCACCTTCCCAGTCCCCACGGTTAAATCCAGAACCCGGTAAGAAGTTGTCCAAATAGTTGATCGGGTCGTTGTAGCCACCAAGATAACTACCACGGAAGTAATGGAATTCCCCTTCGTTTGAACGATCTCTAAATACTTCCCACTCTTGGTTAAATAACTCCACTTCAATATCTAAACTCTCACGAATCATTTCTTGAAGAGCTTGTGATCTTGTGCTGTGTAAATCACTTGTATTATAGGAAAGAGTGACCGTTGGTAATTCGTCATACCCTTCTTCTTCCATCCCTAATGCTAATAATTCACGTGCCTTTTCTGGATCATACTCAAAATAGTGCCCAACATTGTCTCCCCACGTACCACCAGCTGGGTGCTCAAAATCAGGGTGTACCCAACCATAAGCTGCAGGTTCACCAGATTTATTAACAAACTCTACAATATCTTCTCGGTTGATCGCATACATAAATGCTTTACGAATGTTTTTGTTTTGGAATGGTTCTGTTTGAGTGTGAAAAAATTGATACTCAATTCCAGAACGTGGAGCCATATACATTTCAGGGTGATCTAAATACTCTTCTCCTAAGTCAGCCGGAACCGATGATACATGTAAGTCACCAGCTTGATATAATGAAAATGCTGTATTTTCATCATCAACCATTACATATTCAATTCTTTCGACTTCAACTGTATTAGCGTCCCAATATGTTTCATTTTTTTCTACTACTAAATAGTCATCATGAGCCCACTCTGTAATTGTGAATGGTCCATTTGTTACTAGCGTATCAACACTCCCTGCCCAGTTAGCATCCGCTTCAACTGTCTCTTGATGAACCGGGAACATTTGCGGCATCGCGACAATCGATAAGAAGAAATCAATCGGATACGTTAACGTAACTTCTAATGTACCCTCATCTAATGCTTCGACTAGCATATCTTCCTCTGAACCTTCTCCACTGTTATACGCTTCTGCTCCAGCGATCCAATAAGAATGTGAGGCTGCTGGTGAAGCTGTTTCAGGATCTGCTAATCTCTTAAATGAATATTCAAAATCGTAAGCAGTAACAGGCTCGCCATTTGTCCACTCGGCATCCTCACGAATATGGAATGTGTACACCAATCCATCGTCAGAAACGTCCCAGCTTTCTGCCATGGCTGGTTCCGGAACTGGTGCGTCTTTAGCAAGACGAGTTAATCCTTCCATTACGTTGTTTAATATATTGTACGAATATTCATCGTTACCAATAGGTGGATCTAGGGACGTAGGTTCTTGTCCATTATTCAAATGTAACGTACGACCGTCACCGGCTGGAGCTTCAGGACTTTCCGTTTCTTCATCTGTCCCATCACTTGATTCTTGTGCAGTTTCATCACTTGAACATGCAGCTAGAAGTAATACACTACTTAACAAACCAACGAACAACAACATTAGTAATTTCTTGCTCATCTTGTATTTCCCCCTTTGATCTCAATTGTTCTCCTTCTCCCATTTCTGTGTAACTCGTCTTCATCCCCCCTTACTTTAGTAAACTTGTTTTATAATAGTTTGATTTTTGGACCGTCACTTGGAAATTGAATTTTTTTTGCGCGTTCATCTTGAAGCCAGCAACGGACACTATGATTTTTGGTTACTTGGGTAGACTCTGGATCATACTGAATGCAAACATCCATCGCATAATCACATCTTTTGGCAAATGGACAGCCCTTTGGCGGAGATAGCAAATCTGGTGGTGTACCATGAATCGGAATCAGTGGTTGATTGCGATCATCATTTAATCTAGGAACCGATTTAAGCAATCCTTTTGTATATGGGTGTTGTGGGTGATAAAAGATTTCTTTCACTTGCCCTGATTCAATCACTCGACCAGCATACATTACGTTAATGCGATCAGCTATTTGAGCAACAAGGCCAAGATCATGCGTAATTAAAATAATGGCGATTCCCGTTCGTTTTTGAATATCCTTAAAAAGATCAATGATTTGCGCTTGAATGGTCACATCAAGGGCTGTTGTAGGCTCATCGGCTATTAAAACCTGTGGCTCATTGACTAAAGCCATCGCAATCATAATCCTTTGCCTCATCCCCCCACTAAATTGATGAGGATACTGCTTTAAGCGCTCTTTTGGGTTAGCAATTCCTACTAACTTTAAGATCTTAATGACTTTTTCTTCAACTTCACTCTTGGTGAGATTTGGATTCTTTAGTAGACTTTCAGAAATTTGTTCACCGATTGTGAGAACAGGATTTAACGACGTCATAGGATCTTGGAAGATCATCCCGATATCACTTCCACGAACTTTTCGCATTTGCTTCTCTGTGTACGTCGTTAAATCGTTTCCTTTTAACTTAATGCTTCCTTGTTTGATCTTGCCGGGAGGCTCTGGAATCAGCCTCATTATGCTTTGGGCTGTCACACTCTTTCCACAGCCAGACTCCCCGACAATGGCTAACGTTTCTCCTTTGTTTAAGGTGAAGTTCACCCCTCTTACAGCTTGAACCTCGCCATTGCGGGTTTGAAAAGACACATATAAATCCGCTACATCTAATATTGGCTCACTCTTTTTTTCTTTCATCTTTTACCTCCTCATCTTCGGATCTAATGCATCACGCAAGCCATCACCGAATACGTTAAAGGCGAACATCGTTAGTGAAATCATCACTGCGGGAAATACTAAGCGCCACCAGTACCCCGTATTTAATACACCAAGCGCATCATTGGCCATCGTCCCCCAACTCGCAATTGGGGCTTGTACACCTAAGCCTAAAAAGCTTAGAAACGCCTCTGCAAATATTGCTCCGGGAACCGTTAATGTCATCGAAACGATGATCGGTCCCATCGAATTAGGCAATAAATGTTTGCGAACAATTCTTGATGTACTTCCACCAAGTACTTTCGAAGCCAGGACATATTCATTTGACTTCAATTGCAGCACTTGTCCCCTCACAATCCTGGCCATGCCAATCCATCCAGTCAAAGAGAGCGCCACAATGATAGTGAAAACACCTGGGTCCATCACAACCATAAGCAAAATAACAACAAGTAAATACGGTAGGCCATAAAGAACATCGACGATTCTCATCATGATGTTGTCCACTCTTCCCCCTTTATAACCCGACAATCCACCGTAAGAAACACCAATCACAAACTCAATCAAAGCAGCAGCAAAACCAATAAATAATGAAACACGTGCCCCGTACCAAACCCTCGTGAACATATCTCTTCCTAATTCATCTGTCCCAAACCAATGGGTCGATGAAGGTGCTTGATTTTGGTTAGAGAGGACACCTTCGCGATAATCGTAAGGAGTGAGCCAAGGTCCAATAATGGCCATGATGATCATAATGACAATTAAAACGAGTCCAAGGACAGCCACTTTATTCTTCATTAGTCGATACCAAGCATCTTGCCAAAATCCGACGCTCGGACGCATAAATTCAGCTTCGTTGCCTCCACCTTTTTTCACAGGGGTAAAAAGGTCATCAGGTATCCTTTTATCTTCTTTCTTAGACGCTCTTGCTGAATGATCCATTTTACCCCTCCTTTTTGTGCAACTTAATTCTCGGATCAATAAGACCGTACACTAAATCTACGATAAACATCATCACAACCAATATAGTGCTATACACAACGGTTGTTGCCATGATCATGGGATAATCACGGTTGGAGATACTTTCAACAAAGTACCGACCTACCCCTGGTACAGCAAAAATCCGTTCAATAACAAAACTTCCGGTTAAAACCGACGCTGTTAATGCTCCCATAATCGTCACAACTGGTAATAAGGCATTACGCAGCGCATGCTTCATCACAATTCTAGTAGGAGATATTCCTTTTGCCTTCGCTGTTCGAATGTAATCTTGATTTAGCACTTCAAGCATATTGGAACGAGTCAAACGCGCAATGATAGCAATCGGACCTGATGACAGGGCCAATGCTGGCAAAATCACATGCCTCCATGTTCCCCAGCGAGCAACTGGAAAAAAGTCAAATTGTAAACCGATATACTTAATAAAAATCATTGCCAAAATAAAGTTTGGTATCGATATCCCGAGTACAGCAATAATCATTGTTACATAGTCAACCATTCTGTTATGCCTTAATGCCGCAATGACTCCTAAGATAATTCCTGATATCACACTAAAAATGAGCGTTGTAAACCCAAGAACAAGTGAAGCAGGAAATCCATTTGCGATCATGCTATCAACGGTCCGAGATCTCGATACCATCGATGGGCCAAAATCAAGGGTCGCCAAGTTTTTAATATAGTTAAAATATTGAATGTGTGTTGGTTGATCCAACCCATAGTGAATCAACAGATTTTGTCGTGCTTGTTCCGAAATACCACCTTCAGCATCAAAATCAAATGGGTCACCAGGCGCTGCGTGCATAAGGAAAAAAGTTAACGTGATGATGATTAATAACGTTACAATCATTGCCACAAATCGTTTGATTATAAAGACTCCCACTGGCTTCCCCCCTCTAATGATGTAATATAGTGAAATAACAGTAAAATGGTTTGAACGATATCATCTATAGAGGCCATTTCATGTGCATGAACATATCTTGTTGGGACAACAATCCCTCCTGAAGGAATTCCTCCACGCTCTAGATGAATCGTCGAAGCATCTGTCGTTCCACTAGGAAAAACCTCCAGTTGATATGGAATTCCTTGCGCCCTTGCCACCTTTTTTAAATGTCTAACTATTTCAGGCGAGGAGATCATGCCTAACCCTGTTGCAATCTTGTCCATTACTTTAATCCCTGGCCCCATATCTAGTTGAGAGATGTACTCATGGCTAGGTATCTGTGGTGTATCATTGGCCACTGTCACATCTAGAGCAATCGCACGATCTGGATTGATTTGATAAGCTGCTGCCTTTGCCCCGCGTGAACCAACCTCTTCTTGAACAGTAAACACCGCATACAGATCTGGTGTCTCTACGTCCATTTCATCACACAACTTCATCACTTCTAATAAGATCAAGACAAGAAGACGGTTATCCAACGCTTTCCCTATTATCCTATTACGACCTAGACGTTTACACTCATAGTCTAAAGCAACTGTATTTCCTACTTCGATTCCTAGATCCTTAGCTTCTTGTCTACTCGTCACACCAATATCAATAAAGAATTCTCTTAGAGGCGGGATCTCTACTATTGTTTTAGGGCGACCTGGATGAATGGTATTTATCAAACCCTCTACGAGCCCTTGATCTGTTTTGATAAGGCAGGTACGGGCAAAGAGATTTTGCGGCCTCACCCCTCCAATATTCTCAAAATAAAGAAAGCCTCTTTCATCGATATGACGGATCATAAGTCCAATTTCATCCATATGAGCAGCAATCATTAATTTGTGCTTTCCTGTTCCTTTTTTAAATCCAATCACATTTCCCAGCTGATCAATGGAAACACTTGTCGTATAAGGCGTTATCGATTCTTTCACTCGTTGTATAACGTCCATCTCATACCCAGAAACCCCATGGAGATCACACCACTCAAAAAGATGATCGAGTACATTTTGTTTCAGCGATTCTACGTTAATTGAGTTCTGCATATAGCCTCAACCCCTTCTAACAAGACACGCTATTTAGTTCATTAGCATAACGTCTTCCACCGATTAATTCTTCTTCATACGAACTGCCAGACAAGGGAATGATTTCGATCGATTTGCCTGTTTTAGGAGAATGAATCATATGATCATCTCCTGCATACATACCTACATGATGAACAGCTCCCTTTCCTTTCTCATAAGCAAAAAACAACAAGTCGCCAACTTGTAAATTCTCGCGTTCGATCACTTCCCCCCTATTTGCTTGATCACTTGCATCACGAGGAAGCGTTATACCAAAATAACGATAAACGGAATATACAAAGCCAGAACAATCAAACCCAAAGGCCGACATCCCTCCCCATAAATAAGGAAGTCCAACAAACGTTTTTGCTACATCAAGGATGGGCTTGTCCCTTTTCTTGACTAATTCTTCTTCTTGATCAACAATTCGGACATCACTAGCCTTTAGAAAACCATTCCCATGAGGCGTAGCCACTTCAACGAAATCCGTTGTATGCTTGACGACTGGCAATCGCGTTAAAAAACTTATAACTAGTCCATTGTCATCACTCTTTTTCTTCAACCCTTGCACTGTACTAGAGATTGTCACAATAGGAGAGATCACTTGAGCCATTTTGCTATTAGCAAAAATAGATGTTGGTGTTGATAGTTGTCTCATAGGGACCCAGCCAGGATAGCCTCGTTCATCTTTTCGACTTGGTTGAGTAGGAATGAGTACATGAGCCCATTGTTCTTTTTCTTCAAGAATAAATACTTCTGTCCCGTAAAGAAGTTGCGTTTGTACTAAATTATTCTTACAAAGAGCTAATTGCTCTTCATAGGTCGTACTTTTAATCCACCCCTCCATATCCACAGGGTTATTTAGCGCTAACTGATCAATATAACGAGGCGATGTAGGCTTTGTCCATACCGTTGCTACGGATACACAAACCATCATTTTCTTTAATGTCTTTTCTTTAACTGCTGGCTTCACGAACATCCCTCCTTTCTTCTTTCAGGGAACGAATTCCTAGCCCAGGATGATTAGGAATCTTAATCAAGTTCGAATCATAGGTTATTCCGCCATCGACCATCTTTTCTACTAACATCAGTGGCGCATCAAAATCGTACCGGGTAATATTTTGCTTGCTTGCAGCAAAGTGAGCGGCCGCAGTCACAGCTAAATGAGATTCGATCATGCTACCAACCATACATTCAACCCCACACTCCTGGGCAACTTGGTTAATAATAGATGCCTTAAAAATTCCACCCGATTTCATTAATTTAATATTGATAAAGTCCGCCGCCCTTAGCTTTAACACTTCAAGCGCATCCAAAGTGGAAAATACGGATTCATCGGCCATAATTGGTGTTAACACACTATCGGTCACTTTTTTTAATCCTTCGATGTCATGGGCGATAACGGGTTGTTCGATGATATCCAAATCTAGTCCCATATCTTCCATCTTCATAATGGCACGAATCGCTTCTTTGGCCTTCCAGCCTTGGTTGGCATCCACTCTTATTCGAATGTTTGAACCTATTTTCTCTCTGATCCCTTTTATTCTCAATATGTCTTTATCGATATCGTCTTTACCGACTTTGACTTTTAAAATACGAAATCCTTCGCTTACATATTCAAGAGCGTCCTCACTCATCTCTTCTGGTGAATTCACACTAACGGTATAATCCGTCTCCAATTCTAAAAACTCACCATCAGGTGCCTCTCCTCCGAGAAATTGATAAAGTGGGAGATTTTGATATTGTGCTAATACATCGAAAATGGCCATATCTACCGCAGCCTTAGCACTCGTATTTCGTACACATGTTTTATGTAAGATTTGAAACACAGATTCATAATTTAATATGTTTTTACCAAGCAGTGCAGGCTTGATTACTTGGAGAATCGTTGCCTCAATGCTCTCAATACCTTCCCCTGTAATCATCATCGTTGGGACTGCTTCTCCTACCCCAACCAATCCGTTACTCACATATAACTGCACAATGACCGATTCGGCGTGGTCAGTCGTTCGCAAAGCCGTTTTAAATGGTTTCTTTAAAAGAATAGTTTGGTGCTTTGTCGAAATATCCGTAATGAACATGTTGTCACTCCCTATATATCTAGCAAAATTTAGTTCTAGACGCCAACTCAGTCATAACGATCATTGCTTGATATGCCTCTATCATATCTTTTGCTTGAAAACGTACGGTTGTTCCTGATTCAATCTCCGTACCTGGCATTAAATTGGCCCATTCAGCTTGACCATAATTGGCAAATTCAATTCTTAAAACTGGATGTTTCGGTGCTTTGAGTGGCTTTACATGATGAATATTCGCTAAAGCCTCTTCTGTCTTTTCTTCTAGCAATTTTCTACTTTTTTCAGGTGGGAGACAAAGGGCGGCGGTACGCGATATCGCTTTTTTCACTGTCGCTGTCGTCACCCCTGGAATTAAGCTTTTTGCTTCAAAGGAGGCTTGATCATCTCCTGCCACCATAATGACAGGGACATCATAATGGCCTGCTACATATGCATTAAATCCCAGTTCCCCAATTATCGTTTCATTGATAAACATATTTCTAGCACCAAATGTCATGGAATGACTTAAGACCCCTTTCATAGAAGCCCTTGCATGATACCCAACAAATATGGCACCTGAAAATGAATCATCTAAACCTTCTACCATCGAAAGGGGCTTCACATCCCCAGAGATTAGTTGTGCTTCTGGATGCAACCTCTCAATAAGAATATTGTTCATTTTAGAGTGACTATCATTAACAATGATTTCCTTACAACCTTTTTTATGTAAAATGTTAATGACACTGTTAACTTCAGATGTCATGATTTCTTGTCCGCGTTTATAATTGTGCTTACTTGAATCGACAAACGTCTCATCAACTAATCCTGTAATTCCTTCCATATCGGCTGAGACAAATAGTTTCATATATACCTCCTTTTGAACTCTCAAAAAGACTTCCTCTTTACAGAAAAAAACAGTCGAAATTGCCTGAAACTTGCAACAATTATTGAATTGTCTATAATGTTAATTTATAATTAGTCCAAAGTCTAATAGATCTTTTCTATAGCAAGTTATATGAATTTTTTATGGGAGGTTATTTAATAAAGTGGATATAAAGCATATAGAAGCGTTTATTCAAGTAGCGAATACTGGGAGCTTTAGTAAAGCAGCCGAATATTTATACCTTACTCAACCTTCCATTAGTGCTAGAATAAAAACCCTTGAAAACGAAATTGGCTATCACTTATTTGAACGGTCTAATAAAGCCATCGTCCTTAACCAAGCTGGTCGCACATTTCTTCCATTCGCTGAAGAAGTGATTCGAAACTATCAAGAAGGAAAATTATCTGTTCATAGTACTAGAAATTCAGTATCTGGTGAGATTGAATTTGCAACCGTTAACATTGCATCAAATTATTTACTACCTCAAATTACTCAAAAATTTTACAAACAATATCCTAAAATTAAACTCGGGATTCACACGACCAGTTCACCTGAAGTATTAGATATGGTCCTTTCCCATGAAGTTCCGTTTGGAATTGCCCGAAGTGTGACACACCCAAAAGTTGAAAATATTCCCCTTATTGAAGATGAGCTAGTGGTAGCTGTCTATCCTGGACACCCCTTTTGCTCTTTAAAAAAAGTTAGCTTATCTAAAATTGCGAGCGAACCTATCATTTCCTTTAACCGCGGTACAGTTGATTGGTCTCTTATTCAAAGCGCCTTTCAAAAATACCATTTAGAACCAAATATTGTTTTAGAGATTGATAATATCGAGGCCATGAAACAGATGGTGAAACAAAAGCTCGGCATAACATTATTATCCCGATTTACACTCGAAGAAGAAATTCGTAATGAATCGCTTTATTCCATCAACATTCAAGAATCGTTACATGTCGGCCGAAACCTTGATCTTTTGTTCTTAAAAGGAAAGCAGCCTGATGGATTAAGCCAAATGTACTTAACGTACTTATTAAATCATTTCCATAAATCCGAACCGAAAGAATTTAAATTTATAAAAGCAGCAAAAAGGTAAGTCCAATGAATTTAACGTACCAACCCTATTTAAGTTAACACCACAAATAGCATACAAAAACGGACAGATTTCAATTTGAAAATCAGTCCGTTTTCCCTTAAAATTTTTAAACTAATCCAAAAAAACCCGTCTTGTATAATGTAAAGAACAATATAAGCAAAAAGATTAATTGACTAATTGTAAATTTATAAGCATTAGGATTTTCTGCATACTTTCGCTCCATAACTGCTCTTACCATTTCTGAAACAACAATAAAAACAAATAAGATAAACCACGGCTGTAAAAACCAAATCATTTCCGTAGGTCCTCTCATGAGGGTAATAACATACCCTAACAAGATCACAACTATTGTCAAAACCCTAATTATCCAATCAATTTTTTTATGTTGCTCGTTAACATGGTTATATGAAAGAAACTTCTTTTTCTCAACTTTTAGCCATTTCCTCATGATGGAATTAAACAAGTACAACAAAAGTAATATAATAGCTAATAACCATATAATATTTAGCCAGAAAGTAGGTTCGTCATCAAACATAGATCAATCCTCCCGTGATTCCACATGGCCCATAAACCATTTACACTTGAGTATTCAGCCTTTTTTTAAAGCCTAACTGTTTTTGGTATCCAAACTTTTCATAAAAGCTATGTGCATCATCTCTATTCTGATTAGAGACGAGAATTACATAGTTGCATTTGTTTCTATTTCCAAATTCCTCAAGGGACCTCATGAGCATTTGTCCAATGCCTTTACCTCTACAAGAAGGTGCAACTACTACATTTTCAACTAATAAAAATGTATTACAGTTACCTACTAAGTCGTTACATAAAATCCCCATAGCAGTCCCAACAACAGCTTCATTTTCTACTGCAACAACCACAAAATAATTGGGGTTATTTGAGATAATTTCAAATTGTTCCTTCATAGAATACTGATTTGTTTTATGCTCAGTCAGCTCTACAAAAAGCTCTGATAAAGAAGATAAATCGCTAAGTTCAGCTCTACGAATTTTGCAATTTATAGATCTTAAGACGTTCTTTATTCAGTAAAACTCACTCATTTTTTAATAGCAATCATATTAAAAAAGCAAGTAATAAATCGATGAAAGAACACCCAAAACGAAATAAATTGAAAGAGGAATGAAAACAATTAAACTCGGTATTCTTAACTCATTTTTATTTTTTATATTAAAATATAGAAATAAGAGAATTATTGCTAGGATAATTAAAGTTATTTTCCTCACCTCAATCCTTAATTTATTAATGCAATATAATCAACTAATCCCCAAAATGTTAGCAATAACATTCCAATTATCAATCCGAATATAAAAATCATTACATATTTATTGATTCTTTTGAAGGTATTCATATATACCCCCTATCTCCAGCTATATCTAAAACTAAGTCTTTGTTTTTATTCATCTACTTCTTCCTTTATTCAGATAAAACTTCTAGGCTATTTAAAATCATTGACATCTCAACCTTTTATTTCAATTTGCCAAGTTTCCTCTTCATTTAGTTATATCCATTATATGTTAATTTAATGGATGTTCAATCTTTTCATTTAATGCCATAGCTTGTCTCATAAATGAATCCATATTGGTACTTATAGTAATATTTATTCCTAATCCAACTTCACGAAGTGTCTTCCTTAAGTCTTCAAAGTTCTGCTTATCCTCTTCAGTTAAAACAGCAAAGCTATATAATTCATCATTTGGATATTGATTTAATTTGAAATATAATTGTTCAAGAATTTCCTTGTCCCTTTTAGAAAGCATTCCTAACTGCTTTCCAGTAGTCATTCCAAGCCAAATCCCGTTTAAGACATCGCCTAATTCAGTTGTAACCAAGTTAGGTTCAGACCAATTATCATCCATCTGGTTAGCAATCAAGCCTTCCAATTCTACTAAATTACTTTGGACTTCTGTAACAAGAACTTGCTCCTTTACGAAGTTCATCTTTATAATTCCCCAAGCTACAATTACCAAGAGTAATATATTTAACACTATTGAAATTCGGAAAAAGAATTCTCTTTTTTTACTCAATGAAACTCCTCCATTGTTTATATAGTTAATCATTAGAAGCCAACGTGCTTATTGAAGAAGCAGTTGCCCTTTTCTGCTAGCTCGTTAATTAGAAGCAGAAGGGACGGATCTGTCGCTTCCTATTTATAAAGAATTTAATACGAAGCATGCGAACCGTCCTGATATTTCCATATCTCCTTATTTCTTAAAGCCTTTGAACAAAAGCTATTACCTGGCTGACATAAATGATAATGGATTTAATTCTTCACTCTCAATAACAATAGCAGTCAACCCTGTATCAGTTTTAGTTTCATGCCATTCATCTTTTTTCCAAAATACAGCGTCTCCAAATTGAACTTTGACGTATTCTTTTTTGTCACCACAAACAAAACCTTCTCCATTAAGAATGAAAAGAAGTTGAGGCACTACTGCCTGATGATAACCGATAATTCCGTTCTCTTCTAAGTACATACAACCTATGTGGGTTGGATTCTCTGTTTGTATAATACGGGACATTATAAAATTTGAATTGAATTTTGAAATCTTCTTACCCGTTTCTTTATTAAATTGATAAATCTCCATCTTTTCCCTCCTGTACAATGATAATAAAGATGGTTATTTAAGCATCCTAGAACGCACCCATGCTTGTTTAAGAACAGCACATCACTGCTTGATTCAAATCATTCTCTTTAATTAAAACATTACCACTATCATCAATAATAAAATCAATTTTGGCATTTGATAATCTTTGTATCGCTGAATCAATGGTTTCTTGAGAACTTGTTGATGAATCAACCCATATTGCGTTATATGTTTTTTGTTGTATATTACAACCATTCATCATTACCGAAAGAACTAGTAAGATAAATACTGTAGATTTTAATTTCATTTAATAATCTCCTATATCATTAGCAATGTATTTTTCATTTAATATCCTCCCTACTTATGCACAAGCTGGGGCGTTTGGTCACACAAAAGAGACCTCTGTTCCGCTCCGACACTCTTCCGGTCCTCTGATCCCTTATTTCTCTATAATCGATCTTTTTCTCGAAGGAGACGGATCTCTGTTCCGTTATTTTGCTAATTAGGTATTGTATTATTGCGCTTTTGCTCAAATAAGGGATCCCTGTTCCGCTTCATGCGCAAGATGGGGGTTTTGGTCACACATAACGGATCCCTGTTCCGCCCACACACTCTTCCAACCCTCAGATCCCTTTGTTATATGCTGATTTCTCTACCCAAACTCCACCCCATTAAAAATCGCCCTAACTCCCCATAAAATAATCATATGCAGCTTTTGAAATCTCACCTATTTCTTGGTCTCCACCTTCAGTAGAATGATGATCCGATGAAAAAACTGAAATGATGTACGTTCCTTTATCATTCGGTAAAAAAACAATCCCGCAATCGTTCAGATAGTGATCAAGAGACCCAGTCTTATGAGCAATCTTCGTACCTTCAGGCAGCAGCAATGGAAGCCGATTTTGAATTCTTTGCTTCAATAATATATCTAGCATCATATTCGTATTCGTCTCATTCAAAAGATCATAGTTTAAAAGCTTCTCTAAAAGGAGGTTCATTTCATTTGCTGTAGATACACTACACTTCTTTGTTCGTTCAAAGACAACACTTTTCCGATCAAACTCGCCGTTTTTTAAATTAGTAAGCACTTCATCATAGTGAGAGCGTTCGTCTAATCCGACACTTAAACGCAGTAAATCATAACAAGAATGCTTAATTGTTGTATGCTTTAGTCCAAGCATTTCCATATGCTGTTGAACGTTGTCTAATCCGACCATCTGTAATAATTTATCTGTAGCGAGATTATCACTCACAATAATCATCAAAAGGGCCAAATCTTTAACTGAGACATCCGCTCCGTAATCAAGCTCTTGTAAAATCCCTGATCCGGGGACATAATCACCCTTCTTAATCTTCACCCTTGTATCTAATCTAAGATGATTTGATTCTACTTGTTTTAACAAAGTCACTAAGATCGGAATCTTAAACACACTAGCCTGTTGAAATATTTTGTCTCCATTTACAATGGCTACCTCAGATGTCTCCAAATGTTTAATAGAAACACCATATGTCGCTGTCGACTTATGAATGATTTCATCAATGCAACCTTGTAAGCTCATTTGATCACTCCATTTCCGCGTTGTCTCCTGCTTTTCCTATTTCTTTCGTTATGTAGATAGGAAAGACCTTTATTTCCCTTCACCGTGCTACTTCCCTAAACAAAAAATACCTCTTACGTATTTAACCGTAAGAGGCATGTATCCTTAATAATATAAACCAGATTTTAGAATTTTCTTGGCATGTCTTTCTTGAGATTTAACAAGAGTATCCAACAAATTAGATAAGAATTTCATTTAAATTCCTTCTTTCATGTTTAAATGTACGTTCATTATGCCAATTTATTGAAATTTCATCAAAACTCAAATAGAAGCAAGAAAACGGAAACAAATGAAATGAAAGCGCAAAGCATCAACCTCTTTCTGTAAATATTGCCATTTTTCACTTCGGTTTTTAATAAAATACAACATTCCCACCATTCCAATCGGGTGATTATTCGTGACTTTTTACCAAAGTTTGTTAAAATAGGAAATAAGTTATTTCGATCCACTAAATAACAACGATCAAACTAGTGAGGTACATGATGGATAAGCATTGTAAAATTTTTATCGTTGACGACGAAATCCTATTCGCCGATGCATTAACCACCATCCTTAATCTTGAGGAAGATATGGAAGTCATCGGCAGTGCCTCTAATGGGCTCGAAGCACTTGAACAAATGTCTGAATGTCTGCCAGATGTGGTATTGACAGATATCCAAATGCCCTTAATGAACGGAATACAATTGATCAAAGAAGTAAAAGAAAGGTTTCCACAGCTAATCGTTCTTATTTTAACGACCTTTAATGAAGAAAAGTACATAGTTGAAGGCCTAGCCTACGGGGCAAGTGGGTATCTTTTAAAAGGGGAAAATTATAAAGAACTCGCTCAATCCATTCGCGACACAAAAGAAGGTCGTTCTGTCTTACCAACAGAAGCAACAGAAAAACTGACCCACTATTTATCGAAACATAATAAGAAATAAAATCATAGGCCAACCATCAATCCCATCATACTAGATGAAGAGGTGATGCCCCTCCTTTGGGCACTACCTCTCTGTAGTCATTTCTCTTCCTTCATAGGCAGCGTAAAGTAAAACGTGCTTCCTTTTCCCTTTATACTGGTCACACCAACTACACCACCGTGTTTATGGATAATTTCTTTTGCGATCGTCAGTCCAAGTCCTGTCCCGTCCTTTTGGTGAGGTTGTTCCCGGTAAAATCGATTAAACACGAATGGGATATTCTCTGCCTCTATACCAACCCCATAATCTTCCACCTCTACTTGCACATAACCCTTACTTCCTTTATATTTCGTCATTACTCTCAGTTCTACTTTATTAACGTTCTTACTATATTTCACTGCATTAAAGATAAAGTTACTAAGAACTTGCATCAACCGCTGTTGGTCAGCCTCAATATAGATGCTATCATACTGCGCCCCTACCATATTTGTAAAAGACAACATGAACTGTTGGTTGTTAAGTTCATGAGAGAAAACCTTCCAGACGTCTTCCATAAATTTCTTAACATTAACGTTTTTCTTCAACATGACATATTCCTTCGATTCCAACTTGGATAGCTCAAATAAGTCCTGAACGAGACGCTTCATGTAATCGGATTTCTGAATCATTTGCTCATAGAGCTGTTCATTTGGAGCAACATACCCTTCTTTCATAAGAGAAAGCTGTGTTTTGATCGCAATGATAGGCGACCCTAAATCATGTGCAATGAAAGCAAGCATCTCTGCTCGGCTATTATTCAGTTCTTCTAATCTCTTATTCGTTTGACCGAGCTTTTCTGTCCGTTCAATGACTTTACTTTCTAATGTAGCATTTGATTTCACTAATGTTTGAGTGAGTTCTCGGTTTTCTTCATACAACTTCGTATAACGGTCAGACTTGATGATCCCTTGTAACATCAAGAAAAACAGAGTGCTATAGCCTAACATCGGAATCGTTTGTAAGCTTTGCGTATAAGACAAAATATCGTTTATACTCGCAAATGTTAGAAGTATGATTCCAAATACATTTAATTTGGCTCCTTCTCTACCTTCCGCTAATGCTTTTAATCCAACGACAAATATAAAATAAAACAAAATCAAACCAAGTGGTATCATAGATACGGTTAACGTGCTCGTATATATATACATCGGAGCAAAAAGATAATACAACACTAGAATACCAATCATTGCATAGGCTAAATTTAGTACGTGTTTATTTACTTCTTTTGGATACATTTTATACATTAAACTTACTAGAAAAAATAACCCTACAACTTCACATAAATACTCAACTCTCGTCATCAGTGTCCATGGCACCGTTGGAAACAATAAATAAAATAGATATTCACAAAGAAGCATATTTCGTAGCGCAGCTAATAGACCAATCATCCCAATATAGAAAAACGTGATGTCATTTTTACTAACCCCAAACATCACTAAATGATAAATTCCTATAAATAAGAAGCCACCTATTAGCAAAAGATCGATGGCCAAGTTTTTCACTATGTAATTGGTAATGGCTGTCCGACTGCCTGTTAGTACGTCCCCGAAAATGCCGCCTTCTCGAAACTCATGATTGGATACTTGTATAATGACTTCTACCTGTTCTTGATCTGGTTCAAAATAAATAAAGTTGCTTTTTAATAAAGGGATTTCTCCTTCTTTATTGCTCGAAACCTCTCCAACCTCATCTAGTAACACTCCATCCACCCAAACCTTATAAGCAACACCAATATACCCTAAATAGAAAGCTTGTTTCTCACCCATCAGATCCTCTGGATAAACAAGTTGCAATCGATATGTACCATATCCAATGCTATTATTCTCATGTTCTTTGATCGTATCCACCCAAGAACGAGGCGTTTTCAAATAAATCGGATTAAGAGCAGTCATCAGGAAATCATCTGGTTCCAAGAGCTCCTTCCAATGAAACTCCCAGTCTCCTGTTACGTTATAAATTTGATCCTTTTGAATCGCATCAAGCTGAGCAACCCCTTGTCGAACCACTACATCTTCTATAGCTTCATTATGTTTAAAAATCAAGGCCAAAAAAAGCAAGAAAAACGTAAGCAACAGCAAAACCATCAATCTCACCTTGGACTTCATTTACATTCTCCTCTGTAAATTGGGGGATGGCACGAATAGACTCCACAATCTGTTTAACGTCTTGTTAACTTCTTTACTTACCAGAGCTATTCCTTCATTTCCATCTTACTTTCTCCTTGTTTCTACCAATATTGTATAATTTGATCTATAAATATACAAAGCTATTTTTTATTTTCTCCACTTCAACGATCCATGGTGGAATTGTATTTTTTCCAATAGTGAATAGCTAGCTGAGTTCGATCACGAAGCTCGAGTTTCTCTAAGATAATGGACAGTGTATTGCGGACAGTGCCTTCTGTAATATATAACTGTTCAGAAATTTCACGATTGGATAGTCCCTGAGCTACAAGTGCTGCAATATCTTTTTCCCGAGGTGTTAATTGTTCTAGCTCTTCTCTTTCGGCAGGCTGAGTTAATTGCTTCAGGACCGTAGCATCAAGCACCGTCGAGCCTGAAACGAGCGCTCGCAACTGCTGCGCCATGCTAGATACCTTCGTCGATTTAATTAAATAGCCCTCCGCCCCAGCTAATATCGCTAATCGTATGTTTTTTTCATCCTTGAATGTTGAAAGCATCATCACCTGAATATTAGGCCATTGTTGTTTAATTTGGCGAGTCGCCTGAATTCCGTCCATAACTGGCATTTGAATGTCCATCAAAAGGACGTTCGGCACAAGTTCGCGGCAGGAAGTAATTGCTTCGGCTCCATTATTAGCGGTACCAATAACCTCCATGTCACACTCCCTAGACAGGAGCACTTTAAGACTTTGACATACTAACGGATCATCATCAACAATCAGGATTTTCATCGGTCAGCTCTCCTTTTTCTAAACATGATTTTTCTCGAGTGGCAGCACACAAATCAACAAAAATCCATTCGATGTGTCAGTAGATATACTTCCTCCAACAGCCTTTGCTCGGTAGCGCAAATTCCTGAGGCCCATTCCAACTTCTTGTCGGCTACCACCCATACTAGGTGCTCCGTCATTATGGACAGATAACCGTAAAATGTGTGGACCAATATCTAATGAAATCAATACTTTTGTTGGGTTAGCATGCCGGATAATATTGGTTAGACTTTCCTTTAAACAAGGATAGAGAATGCTCCATAAGTGGGCGTCCACTTTGGATGTGTCTCCAAAAACTTGGAAACTGATCGGACAGAGTGTAAATTGATCGCTTATTTCTTGCATGCCCTCTATTCCTAATTCTTTTACAGGCTTTAAATTATGGACGGTTTCTCTTAAGTAGACGGCACTATTGGATAGACGCTGCTGTGCTTGAGAGAACATCTCTTTGGCTAATGGATCGTCTTCCTCCCATAATTGTTCAAACGCTTGAAGCGCTAACACAGAAGCAGTGAGCTCATGTCCAACGTCATCGTGCAATTGTTGAGCGATACGGTTTCTTTCCGCTAACTCAGCCAAACGCGCCCCTTGAACATTAGCTAATAGAAGTTCCTCTTTCAGATTTTCCAATTCATAACGATCTCTTCTCTGATGATCAGCTTCTTGTTGATATAGCTTCCTTTCGTTCGCCCAGCCTCCCAGAATCGCTCCAGACAATCCAGCTTGTATTAGTACAGCCACTAGAAGAAGCGATGTTTCCGAATAAAGCAAAACAAAAATTAATATAGGAAGAGCTAACCAAATCTTTCTTTTGTACATGCCCTCAAATAGCGGCATGGCCAATGCGAAAGAAGCCAATGGACTATACATAATAAACATGAAACATACTGCCTGATCGAGAAAAACCGTCCAACCTGTCAGCTGAAAGCGCCAACGAGCTAGTGTCATAATAGCGATAAACAGCAGAAGGATTACCCCTGCTTTGCCACCATCGCTTTGCAGCCACAATAGACAAAGTAGAAGTAATCCAACGAAGCGCCAAAGGATTGTTGCCGTTTCAGAAGACCAATTTTCTCTTTTATTTCTCATTCGTGCACACATCCTTATTGGTACTTTCCTTATCATATCAGATTAATGAGTGAACGTTAGAACCGGGCCTTATGTGAACCTTCTTCGGCTCCCTATTAAAAGGAAAGCGATACAAAAGAGGAACATGATCACTAAAGATGTGACAAGATCAGCTAGAGGGGCTTGATACGCTACAAGCAGCGTTCCTTCTGCCACCCAATAGGTTGGCAATAACATGACCACTCGCTGAATTGATTCTGGCATGACCTCAACTGGCCACATCATCCCTCCTAGCATAGCCATGACCATGATGAGCCCGCCTAGAACACTAAAGGCCGCCTCCTTATTCCGAAATAAGGAATACCACGCTAAGGAAAAACCTAAAGCCGTCATCGAATATATCGTATATATCATAAACAGAAGGATCGGCGACGGAAGACTTTCTCCATGAACAAGAACGCCTAAAAGGACAAACACAAGATTTACAACCGTCAAAATCAAAGAATACGCCAATAAATTTTGCCATAAATATTGAAAATGGGTGATCGGCGCTACACTTAGCCGCAATAATGTTTTATTCGTTCGATCTTCTAAAATAATTCCCCCTAGCCTAGCTGCAATGAACATCAATAAGATGCCATAGTAGTGAAATCCTAACGGCATCGGAGGCCAATCTCCTTGTGGAAGAAAGACTGCCGCTACAGGAAAGAACATTAAAAACAAGAAATTTGATTTTTTTTGAAAGAAACGTTTAAACACAAAGATAAAGATCGTCATACAAGCTTCCGCCTTCCATAATAGGCAGCCAAACATGCTAACGCAATCGATAAAGCGATTAATATCACAAAGCTGATGATCGCTTTCTCTATATTTTCTCCTGTCATGATGGCATAAATCATATTTTGTCCAAGAGAAACAGGGTTGCCATAAGTCGATACGAACCAAAATGGGGCGCTATTAGGCAGTGGAAACCAGACCTCTGCTAGCATCAAGCATGCGATACCGAAACCTGTTCCGAGTCGTTCGGCCGTTTTATAATTTTTCATCGCTAATACGAAGTTGACATACACCAATTGAATAACAACAGACACTGCTATAAGGGCAAGTAAAACGAAACCCAAATTTCCCCATTGCACATTGTAAAAAATCAGTGTATAGATCACAATGACAAAGCTTTGGAACACATTAAATAAAGCGCTCGTTAATATAATAGAATAAGCATGAGTGTGAGCATGAAATGGCAGAGAGTACATTCTCCATTTCATTGAAGACATAAGATCTCCTTTAATATACTCCATTGTATAAAACCCACCAAACATCAGAAATGCAAACATCATCGTAACTGCCACTTCATCCTTCATCAGGATGCCACTCTCTTCATTTACTGCGTTATCGGCAATTAAGCCTAGCACCGTAATAAGTGCAATAGGAGTTAACATTAAGATAGCCATGCCCACGTAATTTCTAAACATTCGGCGAAGCATAAAATAACTTGACTTTAAAATCATTTGTCTTCCTCTCCTCCATCACGCAGACTTTTTCCAGTAAGGGTTAAAAAGACATCTTCCAAGGTTGGCTTCTCCGCTTGGACCGAATGAATTCCTCCAAAGTCTTTAGCAATAGAAAGAGCACGATCGAGGTTTCCAGCTCCTACTTGAGAAATAATATGAATAGCCTTGTTGTTTTGAGTTACTTGTTTTACTCCCTCTAGCTTGCGAAGCTTTTCTAAAAGAAGCTCCGTTGGTTCTGCTACCTCCAGTTCAATCTTTTCCTCATGCTGAATCTTTTTCACGAGCTCATCAATTGTTCCCTCAGCAATGACATGTCCTTGATCCATAATAACGACACGAGAAGCAAGATGTTGGACTTCCTCCATATAATGAGTCGTGTATAGAATTGTCGTTCCTTGCTTGTTCAACTTTCGAATCGTTTCTAAAATATGATTACGAGATTGAGGATCTATCCCTACCGTCGGTTCATCCATAATAAGAAATTTCGGTCTATGGATAAGAGCACAAGCGATGTTTAAACGTCTTTGCATCCCTCCTGAGAACTTCGTTGGAAGCTTATTAGCATGTTCTCTTAGGCCAACAAATTCAAGTGTTTGCTCTACTCTATTTTTTAGTTCCGTCCCTTTTAGACCATAAATCCCTCCGAAGAACTCAAGGTTTTCTTTTGCTGTTAAATCTGTAAACACCGTAATATCCTGTGTGACAAGACCAATTTGTTTCTTGATTTCCTTGAGGTGTTTCTGTTGTGTTTTTTGAAAGATTTCAATTTCTCCTGAGTCAAAACCGATAATCCCTGCTAGTGCGTGAATCAAAGTCGTTTTCCCCGCACCATTTGGTCCTAACAACCCTAATATCTCACCTTCACCAATCGTTAAATCTACATGATCTAAGCTCAAGTGAGAGCCGTATCTTTTCACTATATCTTTCATATGGACAATAGCCATCTTATTTCCTCCTTCAATCTCTGATTAGTTATCATCATAATTCGTTCAAGTTCGATGCAGTAGTTACAAATGTAATGAATGCTTTTTGTGTTTTCCGTTTTATGGTTATTTTAACCAAAATCACCAAAACTACTTTACCTGTCGTAGTAATTATGGTAAGTTATAATTACTACGACAGATGAAGTACGATAGATGCAGTAATGATTACGAAACAAAATCAAACATCCATCCTTCTCTAACGAATAAATAAGGGATAGGTAGGCGAATTATGTTGATAAGCAGTGATGTTATTCGAGGGTACAATGATACGATTATTCTTTATTTATTATTGGAAAATGATTCATACGGCTATGAAATCTCCAAAAAGATTAAGGATTTGTCCGGTGAGAAGTACATCATCAAAGAAACGACTCTTTATTCGGCCTTTAACAGGCTAATGAAAAACGGGTATATTACTTCCTTCCACAAGGAGCAAACATTCGGAAAAAGACGTACGTATTATAAAATAACGAATGCTGGCAGGATGTATTACAAGGAAAAATGCAAAGAGTGGGCGTTAACAAAAGAAGTGATCAATCAATTTATTAAGGAGGATCTTTAGGTGGATACCATTATGACTTATCTCAATAATATGTTTGCAACGCTACCCAAAACGAGTGACATGAATAGATTAAAAGAAGACTTGTTGGCTAATATGGAGGATAAATACGAAGAGTTAAAACAAAACGGCAAATCAGAGAATGAAGCAATCGGAATCGTCATTTCCGAATTCGGCAATATCGACGAACTAGTAAGCGAGTTAAATATTGACGTAAAGGATTCAATAGACAAAGAGCATCCATATCTAACAGATGAGCAAGTGGAAGATTATTTAGATGAAACGAAAAAAGCTGGCAAACTGATCGGATTTGGTGTCGGTATATGTCAGATAGGTGTTGTATTCTTACTGCTTTTATTACAATTAGGAAACGCAGGCGGAATGATAGGCATTGCTGCACTCTTTTTGTTTGTGGCAGCAGCTGTTGGATTATTCATTTATGCTGGAACACTAATGGAAAAACATAAGTATTTGTCTAATGGCTTTACTCTTCCTGATGACATTAAGATATCACTTGAACATGAGTATGAATTGTTTCAGCCGACCTTTACAAAAGCGATCGTTACTGGCGTGGTACTATGTATTTTATCACCAGTGGTGCTGATTGTTCTAACTTCGATCAATGAAAACAGCGTGATATATGGAGTCATATTCTTACTTCTGATGGTCGCACTGGCTGTTTATTTGTTTGTCTCTACTGGTAATCAACAGGCAGCATACCGTACCTTATTAAAAAAAGGGGATCAGCCAAACATCTCCCTCCCCCATGAAAAGAAAGAGGATAAAGCCATACGAGTAGCTTCTGTCATTCTATGGCCATTAACTGTTTGTATCTTTCTTATTAGTGGATTTTTGTATAACCAATGGCATATCAATTGGATCATTTTCCCGATCGTTGGTTTGCTCTTTGCCATGTTCAGTGGCGCGTACTCTATTATCAAGGAAAAAGCTTGATAGATTTACAATTTCTACACCTATAAAACTAAAACAGGGGCTATATCAAAAACGCGCGATTATGATATAGCCCCTTTATGTTACAACAAACATGCCGTTTGTAATTAGGCAAATGCACCAAACCAATGAGTCTTGAATACCATATGCCTACAAAGCTTACAAGAGGTGAGAAATTTGGTTCCCTATATGGATTACACATCCCCATCCACTCAGTATTGGTTTGACGTCAATCAAAGTCCCTTGTTTCAAAAAGATGCTCAAAACTACATTAATGTGCTTGGTATTAATCAGTTAAACACATTAGAAAATGTCTCACTGCTAGATATTTTCCTAAGCACAAATAATGTCGTAGAACCTCATTATCATCAAAATGCAGCGGAGCTTGTCTATTGTATTTCTGGTGCGGCCACTGTATCGATGCTTAATCCGTTCACAAAAGAAATTCTCAATTTTCCAATTACACCAGGTCAAGTCGCGAATGTCCCACAAGGTTGGTGGCATTACGAAGTAGCTTCAGTCGATAACACACATCTATTAGCGATCTTTGATGCACCTACTCCAGAAGTTATCTTAGGTTCGGATATTCTATCATTTACACCTTCGCATATCATGGCCCATACTTATTGCTTAGATGAACATAAATGGAACGAAGCCATCGCACCAGTAAAACCTACTGCATATATAGGGCCATACAAAGGCTGTGCTAAAGGTGATGCTAGCCACTCTCAACAGGTAAATCACCACTACCAACAGCAGCCCCAACCCACCTATATTTCACCGTATTACCGGTACTAGCAGAAAAGCGGTGTTCTAAAAGAGAGATCTATTAAACCTTTTAGAACACCGATGCTTATTAATTAATAATCCCATGTTGGACAATCTCTGCATGAATTGTAACGTCGATCGGTATTGTTGGATATAGTTCATTCCAATTGCTTTTTTCGACGATATGATTGTGATAGGCCATGACTTCTCTGCCTATTCCAAAGTAATCACAATTTGCTGCTTGGACTTTTTCAATGGTCGTTTCCGCTAAGGCTGTTAATTTATCTGTGATCTTTTTATTTAAGTAAATAATTCGTTGTTCATCCATGTTATCTGGTGGAAACTCTGCAACGTTAAAGTACACATTCAAGTGGAAATTCGCACGGACTTCATCATTCTCATTCACTTCAACATTCATCTGATGATCAAAGCTGTCAACTTGAACGGTAATATAATTTAGAGCTTGCATCACTTGTTCTTCTTCCTCGATATCCACTGTAAATTGAGCACTTTGGTAAAAGGTATTACTGAGGAGATTGGCCATCACTCCCTCTTCTGTCGTCATTTGACCCGTCATTATTTTCCCATGGAACAATGCAACCCCACTAACCAATGCAACCCCCATATTATTTGATGATGTAAGTGAAATGATCGGGAGCACAAAATCTCGCCCTGGATCGACCATCATTGGGCAAATATATTGTATGTTCATTTTTGGAATGATCGAGCGATTTTCAGCCCCTTCTATTAGCCTTGAGTAATAATCACTAATTAAAGGTTGGCTTTCTATATCCACATTTAGTGCGTCATATGTCTTTCCTTCTGTAATCGCAATTTTGGCATTTAACGGAGCTCGTGGGTCTCGGTAATAGAGATCGAGCATGGCATAGAGGTCTTCTTCAGCTAACACTTTTTCTACTAATAACACCCGAATCTTCGATGAGTCTAAGATGCCATCTACCGTGTTATCAATATTATTTCGCGATTCTCTAAGTGTATGCCCCGTCCCTGTCGCAATTCGGACTGTTGGTGATTCCCTATTCGTTTCTTGCTTTGGAATCGATACCGTAGTAAAAAATTGACCATCCTCTGTTCGATCAACTCCAGCTGTAAAAATCAAGTTCGCATCCTTAATAAGAAATTGATCCCAACAACCAGTGACAACCAAAGAAGTTAGAATAATAATCACACATTTAGCTAGTCTTTTTAGCATCTTCATTCACCTGATTTCTTCGAAAAATCATAATGTACACGGCTGTTATCGCTGGGATGACAATGACAAATAACAAACCAACGTGGGGAATTATCTCACTCCAATTGCCAATCGATAGCGTATTTCTAGGGATCAAAGCGATCAGGAAGCTACTCGCAATGATAAATGGAGCGGTTTTTTTATGATGGCCAACAGACAGAACATCTGCTAACCCAACAGATGCGATATAAACGTAACTGATTAAAGTCGTTACAACAGAAATAATCCAAATGGCTAGAAATACAATATCAATCCTTTCTAAAACTGGGAACGTAAAGGCTTTCAGCAAATATAGAACAGGTTCGGGGACAAGTTTGATTTCCTCAGGACTAAAGAAAAGCAAACAAATGAACGTCAAATACGTATATAACCCCGTTACAAACACATTGGCCAAGCTAGCTGAAACGAGCTTGGCCTTTTTTGTCCCATCCACAAAAGGCATTAGAAATAATATCAACTCAAAACCAAGCACTGATAGTAATGCCTCTTTACCTCCTTTTAACATATTTAATAACCCACTATCACCAATAGGCATAATATATCGAATATCCATATGGGGGTAAGCAGGCAACGTTAATAAGACTATCGTAACGAGAAGAATCGAGACCAACGTATGAAACCGACCAATCACTTTTAGTTTCTCAACTACCAAGTAATAAGCTAGAAAGGACATCAATAGGTTAAATGCCCAATTGGGTGTACGTGGAAATGCCCATATTTCAATAATGAAATTAAAGAGAATTAACGTCAGACTACTAACGAAAATAAAATAAATCGTATAGAAAACAGAAAGAACTTTCCCTATATATTTTCCGTATAGCTTAGACATTAAATTGTAAAAAGATGTTGCTTTAAACCGTGTCGATATAAACCAATAAAGAAAAATAATAAGCTGGACGACTCCACCTACCATGATCATCGCTATCCAAGCGTCTGTTTTGGCACCGCCCTCATAAATGGTGTAAGGCAACGAAAGAATCCCCACCCCTATTTGGGTTTGAATAATAATGAACATGAACTGTAAAGGACTGATTGAATCCTGACTATTATTCACCATTTTTCCGCCTTCCTTTACGAACACGCTGCCTGAATTTATTTAATGGCCTTGTTGCTCTAGGTCGTTCATTCATCTTTTCTAGCGGCGCCCGAATGAAACTATCCTTCAAATCTTGCCATGTTAACGGAGCAACTGGAGCAAAATAAGGAGAACCAAACGACTCTAGTTTACATAAATGGATCAACAAAAGCGTGAAGCAAAACATGATTCCAAAATAACCAAAGCTTGCCGCAGCAAACATAAAAGGAAAGCGCACCACTCGTAATGTAGAGCTCATCTCAAAAGATGGAACCACGAAGGAAGCAATCGCTGTTATCGCGACAACAATAATCATAATATTAGAAACCAACCCAGCTTGAACGACCGCATCTCCAATTACTAATCCCCCTACAATGCCAATTGTTTGACCAATCGGACTTGGAAGCCGAATTCCCGCTTCTCTGATCAACTCAATTGTTAATTCCATTAAAATTGCTTCAACAATAGGCGGGTAAGGGATCCGCTCAACCGAGCTCTTAACGGGCAGGACTAAGTCAGCTGGAATCACTTCAAAGTGAAAAGAAACCGTAGCAATATAAATAGCTGGAACAAAGATCGCAATAAAAAAACTGATCATCCTCAAAATACGATAGAATGATCCAACAATAAAACGACTATTATAGTCATCAGGCGATTGATAGAAGGCAAAGAAGCTAACCGGGCAAACGAGAGCAGTTGGGTCGCCATCGGTTAAAATCGCTACTCGACCGTCTAATAGATTAGCCATAGTTCGGTCAGGCCTTTCGGTATTTAGCATTTGAGGGAATGGCGAGAGCTGCTCATTTTCTAAAAACTCCTCTACATACCCAGGACTGAAAACCATATCACTTGATATAGATTGAAGTTTGTCTTCTACCGCTTGTATGATTTTTGGGTTCGCCATACTTTCTATATACACAACTGCCAATTTTGTCTCTGTCTCTTGGCCTAATGTATGATATTTTATGACCAAATCTTGATTTTTCACTCTTTTTCGAAGTAAGAAAAGATTTGTCATAAGGCCCTCGACAAAACCATCATGTGCGCCACGAACAACCTTTTCATTCTCTGGTTCTTCAATCGTTCGTTCGGATGTTTTTCTTACATCAAACACATAAGCTTCTGAATCTCCTTCTAGAAAAACAGCGACTTTTCCCTGATTTAGCTCAGGTGAAACTTTATTAAGAAGTCTCATCATCTTAAGGTCACTTGCATGAATGCAAGTTTTGATTTCATCTTCCCCTGACTGAAGATGATCAAAAAACATCTTATCTAACCGTTCATCATCAATGACCGTTTCAAGAAACAGACATACCCCTTTTCGCTCGTTAAATAGAAACTCTCTTTTTTTTACATCATCTGAAAAGTGGAAAGCCTCTTGAATATATGTGTAATTGGCATCTAGATCTCCAGATACATTGATGTCCATTCGATATTCCTACCCTTAGTTTTTTTTCTTACTATATCCTCCTTTTTTTGAATTATTCTCTATACCCTTGCACGATGAGAATTTCTCTTATCTTTCAATAAGCATAAGACTCAAACAACTAGAAAAGGCAGAACCCCCTTGAAACAGGTAAAGTTCTGCCTTTGAACATATTAACGATAATGGAAATAATCAAAATGAGCCGGAATACGTTGACCGCTTAAATCTTGGACGCACATCCCTACAAATGTTCCAGTAAATCGAATATAATCCGCATCATCATCAGAAAGATGACTAATATCAATCCTCGGTCCTATTTCGATCCAATCTCCTTTTCCATCTACAAATAAGAATTGAAGCCATTGTCTTTCAATTACAGCTTTTAATTTCGTCGCTGAAGTGGAAAGGGAAAGATCTGCCTGAAGCAACTCATCGTATTTCCCATGCTTTGATTGAATAATTCCGATACATTTCCCGAGCTCCTCATGTTCTGTAACACGAAGATAGACATAATCATCTGTGTCATAATAGACAATAAGTCCGGCCATTTGCTGAAAGTTCACTGGTGTGAATGTAACTTCTGTTTCTATTTCTGCCGAAAAGCTTTCTAATCTTCTCGCTACTAGACTTTGATGGTGAGTCGATTGCATCGATTCTCCGCCTCTTAACGTTAAGTAGCCAGGTTTATCTGTTAGAGAGATCCAATCTTCTGTAAACGTACGTCGTAAAGAATTCCAGTATTTCTTTAATGTTTTATCAGAAAAATCATCTTCATTGCTTTCCTGTTCGAACGGGTGAGGAGGAAGCTCAGGTGCCTTCACTTCCATTTGTGGATACGGACCTCCCTCAACCCGAATCCAATCATCTTCTGTCCAATAGCATTTCTGTATCGCGGTTTCGCGTCCAAGAATGCACTTTTTATCAACAACAGGTCTAGCACATAGATGAGCCATATACCACTGACCATCTTGTGTTTCAACTAAACTCCCATGACCGGCCTTTTGTAATTGCTCCAACTGCTCTTGATTGGATGTTAGAACGGGGTTGGTGGGATCGACTTCATATGGACCAAACAACGATTTTGAACGAGCGACCGTAACGGCATGAGTGTACCAAGTCCCACCTTCTGCCGTTATTAAATAATAATAGCCATTTCGCTTATACAGATGAGGAGCTTCTGTTACCTTTAGCTCTGTTCCTTTAAAAATATTTCGAACAGGTCCAATTAATTTTTGTTGTTCAACTGAATATTCTTGTAGAGCGATACCAGCAAAAGAATTCTTGCCTTTGCGAAAATCCCAAATCATATTAACTAACCATTTCGTCCCATCCTCCTCATGAAAAAGAGAAGGATCAAACCCGCTGCTATTTAAATAAATTGGTTCTGACCATGGTCCTTCAATATGTTCAGCTGTAACTAAATAATTATGTGTATCTTTAAATGCCCCCATTCGACTTTTCACATCTGTAAAAATTAAATAGAAAAGCCCATCAGAATAACTTAATGCAGGAGCCCAAACACCACCGGAATTAATATTACCGATCATATCTAATTGCGATTTTCGTGTAAGCGGATAGCTCAAAAGTCTCCAATTGACTAAATCCTTCGAGTGATGAATCTGTACTCCTGGAAACCATTCAAATGTTGAGACTGCCATATAATAATCATCTTCAACCCTAATAATACATGGATCTGGATGGTAACCAGGCAACACGGGATTCTTAATTGTAGTCATGTACCTCGCCCTTTCTATTCATAGATTGTTAGATTGACATGTAGAAGTTTTTTTAAGCATTTCGAGCTTGTAGATCTTTAATGATTTGCGGGTATTTCTTATCTAGGTTATAGAATAACAATAAAATAATCATAAGAATCGTTAATGCTAATGGAATATAAATAAATAGCGCTTGAATTGAAAGCAGTGCTGAGTCAGATTGAATGGCACTTCCACCAACATAACCACCCAGTGCTAATACCCAACCAATCATAGCAGCACCAAGCCCACTTCCGACTTTTATCCCCATACTACCGCCACTGTAAACCATTCCTTCATTTCTGATTCCTGTTTTCCATTCCCCGTATTCAATCGTATCTCCCAGTAATGCAAACATACTTCCATTAATTGGTGCCTTTCCAATTCCTCTAATAATAGTACCTATCAAAATTAACACTACATTCGTAAGGTCAATCATCATGATTAAATAACCAATAATCGTAATGATTTCACCGACAATAATGGCATTTCTTTTCCCAAATCTTTTGGTAATCGGGGCAACAAACACCATTCCAAGAAGGATAAAAACAGTATAGGCCGTCGTAACTAATCCAACTAGCAACGTATTATCTAAAATATATTGAGAATAATAGATAATCGCACCAGAGTTAAGAGCATTAAAAATATACGTCATGAGGATGAAAATGGTCGCAATGCCCCAGTACTTATTTTTAGATAATGTTTTTAAACTCTCTTTAAGCGGTACAGCTTTATTTTGTTGTTCTTTATTTGCTGGTTTAACCCTTTCTGCTGTCGTTCGAAAGCAAACATAGAAGAGAGTACTCCCAATGCTACCAAAAATCAAAAAGGTTAAAACCCATCCAAATTGTCCTCCACCAAACAATGTTGCCAGTGGCAGTGTTAAATTACTAACGATAAGGACACCAATGAGTGCAATGCTCATGCGGAATACATTTAAAACCGAACGCTGGTATTGATCCTGTGTAATGAGAGAGTTTAGCGTCCCATATGGCACATTCAAACCAGTATAGACAAGACAGACAACATTATAGGTGATGGCAATATAAATGACTTGCCAAGTAGTACTTACATCTGGAACGGTAAATAGCAATACCGCGGATACAGCAAATGGAATTGACAGCCATAATAGCCACGGCCTTGCCTTTCCATGCTTAGATTTGGTCTTATCAATGGCATAACCCATAAGTACATCTGATACACCATCAAAAATTCGTGAGAACAACATAATGGAACCAACGATTCCAGCAGCAATCCCAATAACATCGGTATAAAAATAAACAATGAAAATACTCATTGCCTGCCATATAAAGTTACTAGCCAAATCTCCCATTCCATAACCGATTCTTTCACTAAGCTTTATTTTTTCTCCCGGTATGCTTTGTTTACCTGCAGATTCTATCTTTTCTGGATTTGCTGACACGTAATCTCCCTCCTAAACTCACTCCTGTAATCTACTTATCTTTTTCTACGTTAAATTCTTCTCTTTTGACATCGCTTCCATACCAGCGTTTAGAACCTCTAAAATTCGATCGACATCATATACACTGCCACGCCACGTTCCCCCACTCACTGCTTGAAGTGCCGCCCATAGACGTGTGTCATCAGGTAATTGAGCATTTGGCTTCAAATCAGGGTGACGGGTGCGTCGATTTAGGATCTCTGTTGCTTCTGTAATCGATACCCTTTCATCTTTAGCGCCAACGAAATTAACCGTTCCTTCTAATTGAACGCAGTCGATAACAATTTCAATCACATCTCCATCACGTAACTTCCCTATCGGCCCATCAGCCAGTGCTTCTGGCCCAACATGACCGATGCACGCACCAGTAGACACCCCTGAAAAGCGAGCATCAGTAATTAAGGAAACATGCTTCCCAAATGGTAAATATTTTAGAGCTGATGTTAGTTGATAGGTCTCTTCCATCCCGGTTCCTAGTGGGCCTCCCCCCATGACAACCATCACATCGCCCGCTTGGATCCCGCCTGTTTTTATCGCTCTGATCGCATCCCTTTCTGACGTAAATACTTTCGCCTCACCAGTATGTCTATATACCCCATCTTCAGAAACGACTGTTGGGTCAATGGATGTTGATTTAATTACCGCTCCTTCAGGTGCAATATTGCCTTCAGGGAATGTCACTGTTGAGGTGAGACCTCTTTTTCTTGCCTGGTCCGGATTCATAATGACCTCTTCAGGATGAACGCCATCTTCATTCAGTAGTCGCTTCTTAATTTCTGTACGACGCTCTGATTGTTCCCACCAATCTAGGTTTTCACCAAGAGTCGCTCCTGTAACGGTAAGAACATCTTCATGTAAGAGGCCTAACTCTCGTAAATGAAGCATCACCTCAGGAACGCCACCCGCAAGATAAGCACGAACAGTTGGATGATAGTCAGGACCATTTGGCAATACGCTAACAAGCCTTGGCGTTTTTCGATTGATCCGAATCCAATCTTCGACAGTAGGAATTCGACATTTGGCTGCATGGGCAATAGCCGGAATATGAAGCAAAAGATTCGTTGATCCTCCGAATGCAGCATGGACAACCATTGCATTTTCTATTGCTTTGTCTGTCACAATATCCTTTGTAGTGATCTGATTTTTTTCCATTTCTAAAGCTGCACGTGCCGATTGCCTTGCCATCTCACCCCAAATCGGCTGACCTGAAGGGGCTAATGCGGAGTGAGTGACAGCCATACCAAGAGCTTCTGCGACAACTTGCGAGGTAGCTGCTGTCCCTAAAAATTGACACCCTCCCCCCGTTGAAGCACAAGAAACGCAACCCAATTCAGAGGCTTCTTTTAACGTAATCTCCTTATTGGCAAAGCGAGCTCCAATTGTTTGAACCTTACCTGCATCTTCTCCGACTGTTGGAGGAAGCGTAACCCCACCTGGGACGATAACCGTTGGTAAATCATGTGTTCCTGCTAAGGCAATCATCATTGCAGGCAACCCTTTATCACACGTCGCTACTCCTATTACAGCCTGGCGCGTTGGAAGAGAACGAATTAAGCGACGATAGACAAGGGCCGCATCGTTTCTAAAAGGAAATGAATCAAACATACCTAATGTCCCCTGAGAACGTCCATCACATGGATCACTAACAAAAGCGGCAAAAGGAACTCCTTTCTTCTCGCGAATCTCTTTGGCTGCCTCTGACATTAATAAATCGACTTCCCAATGACCTGTATGATAGCCTAATGCAACCGGGCTGCCATCTTGATCACGAATGCCTCCATTCGTCCCTAAGATTAAGACTTGTTTTCCAAGAAGCTCCTCGGGCTTCCACCCCATACCCACATTTTGAGTCATCCCAAAAAGGTCTCCACTAGGGGACTCCTCTAGCATTTGTGCTGTCAGAGGCAAACTGCCTATAGGACCTCTAGCATGGGTTTTGACTTGATAAATTGACTGATCTTCGTCGTTGAAAATAATATGCAGTGACATAAAAGCCTCCGTAATTGTATTTAGACGTAAATAAGAATAACCGAATCGTACAAAAAGCTATATTGCTTGCCCTTTACAGCCAACTACACTTTATTGGGTGTACTCGGAAGGATCTTCGCTAATTCTAATATTTCCTTTACTTTTGCCTTTTTTTCCTTACTAAGAGGCTTGGTTGGTGGGAGGACATGTGTAGAAACATCCATACCACATAGCTTCATAGCTTCCTTGACGACGTTTACAAACGGACTATCAATCTTATAAAGCGATGGAAGAATCGCTAATTGTTTATACAATTTACTTGCTTCCTTTAAGTCCCCTGCAAGAAAGGAATTGTAAATACCAACAGATAAATTTGGAGCAAAGTTTCCACTTGCCGAAATAACCCCATCTCCCCCAAGTTGTAACGTGTTCAATAAATGATCATCAAAGCCACACATAACTGAAAAATGAGGATGCTTTCCTTTTACTTTTAGAATCATGTCACGGATATGTCCCACAGAATCAACCGTATCTTTAATACCAACAATATTTGCATGGTTATCTACGAGTTCAAGCACCAAATCCGCTGTCAAATCTTGACCTGTCAGATTAGGAAAATTATATAAAATAATTGGTAGATTCGTCGCTTTTGCGATATCCCCAAAATAGCCAAGTAAATGCTCCTCAGACAACGTCCAGTAATAAGGATTGACGACAACGACACCATCTGCACCAATGCGTTGTGCGTGGATGCTTAAATCAATGGCCTCTCTTGTGTTCGTACTTCCCGTACCAATTAAAACGGGCACCCTGCCGTTCACATAGCTCACTGCAAACTCCGCTATCTCTTTTCGTTCATCTGTTGACATCTGCGAGAACTCTCCACCCGTTCCAAGAAAAAACAACCCATTTACGCCTTTTTTTATCAAAAAATCAATTAGCCAACCCATTTGTTGTTGATCAACGAGTCCTTCTTCGTTAAAAATGGTTGAAACCGGTGGTATAACCCCTGTAAATGCTTTGACACTGTTCATATTACCCCTCCTACTTTTGATCCCTTGTTTTTTTATGACTTGGTACTCAACAAAACATTTTGTTTTACATTATAAAACCATGTGCTATTATTTAGTTAACGCAAATTCATTATAGCATAAATTCCCAAAAAGAAAACACTTACAATTGATCGATTTTTCTAGCTTGCCTGCTAAGTTTATTTAACTTGCACTCTGATTGCTGTAGAATTGTGTACAAAAGTAATTAACAAATTAAGATGAATATGAGGGTTGTTTATGCCAATTATCCAATCTGTCGTCCGTGCTCTAGGAATCTTAGATTTATTTGATGAACACACGACTGAGCTCAAAATAACTGATATAAGTGCCAGAATGGAGCTTCATAAAAGTACCGTTCATTCATTATTAAAAACGCTCCAAGAGTCTCATTATATCGAACAAAATCCAGAAAATGGAAAATACAGGCTTGGAATGAAGCTTGTTGAACGCGGTAATTTAGTGATCAGTACCATTGATATAAGTAAGATCGCGAAGAAGTACCTCAGTGATCTATCAAAGGAAACTGGACAAACGAGCCACCTTGGGATTTTGGACGGGGATGCAGGAGTATATATTGATAAGAAAGAAGGAGAAAAAGCGATTATTCGCTACTCAAGAATCGGAAAGCGAATTCCTCTTCATTCAACAGCCATTGGCAAAATTCTTCTAGCCTACCAAAGTGAAGAGCACGTAAATCAACTACTCGATCGCTATACTTTTAACCAGTTAACGGAAAAAACGATTATCAATCGCGAAGAATTAATGAAGGAATTAACCGAGGTAAAAAAACAAGAACATGCCATCGATAACCAAGAAAACGAGCAAGGTGTCCGCTGCATTGCCGTTCCAATAAAAAATCAAAAAAATGAGGTCCTTGCTGCTATAAGTATTTCGACATTAGTATCAACTGTAGATGATCAAAAGCTTCATGAATATCTTCTCTTATTAAAAAGAATTGGGGATCAATTGTCTGAAGAAGTCCGTTATGGGTATGTTACTTGATTTGTTTATTATAAAAATGAACCGTAACGCATTTTAGAAATAATCATGTCTTATTAGAGATCTTTTGAAGGTGTGCTTTTTATAGCGCGCATTTCAATCGATCTCTTTTTTGATTTTTCGTTCCAGTTTTCCTTGCCATACTTTAGACTTTTCTTACTTAAATACAGAATTGACAAAAAATTTAAAAAACCTAATTGACATCTTACTACCTTGGTAGTAAGATGTCAATTAGGTGATGATGATGAAAAAAGACAAAATAATTAACTCTCTAAAAATGAACGGTTTCACTGAATACGAAGCAAAAATTTATATTTCGTTGTTAAAGTCTTTTCCAGCTAACGGGAATATGATTGCAAATGATTCCGGAGTACCTGGTCCAAAAGTATATGAGACTTTAAGAAAAATGGAAGACAAAGGATATGTTTTTCTGGTCTCCGACGGCGATAAAAAAAGTAGTAAAAGGTATAGTCCCCTACCTTATAAAGATCTATTAGCTTTCTTTGAGAAGGGATTTAATGAAAACAAAGATATCCTTGAAACATCCCTTGAAGAAATCGCAAATAGTGGTGATCAAGAATGGACAGAGATTTTCCGTATGGAAGGGTATGAAACATCCATTGAGGCAATCGCAAGTGCCATAGATAACTCATCGAGTAAGATTTACCTCAGTTGCTGGTCAAAAGAATTTACGCTGCTCTATCCTACACTTTTAGCAGCACACGAACGAGGCGTTAAAATTGTGACGATGATTTTTGACGAACCTAAAGAAGAGATTTACTGGCCAACCTTCACTCATCATAAACGCCTAAGAGAAATCTTACACATCCGCCATAGTAATGAATTAAATATAGTTCTTGATGAAAGAAAAGTAATTGTTTTTGAAATCTTTGATGATCTCCCAAGTGCCGTCGTTTCTAGTCATAAAGCGATGATTGAAACCACAAAAAAATATATAAGGCATGATATTTATGTCAATCGTGTGATTCATGACTTAGGAGACCAATTGGTGACGATCTATGGAGAAAAATTTGAAAGATTAATTGATGATTTTTAATCTAGTAAGGGGGTGATTTCACTAGACAGTTATGTTTTCGCATACCAATTCTAGCTATTGTTAAACTTGTAACCTACTAAACATTTTCTTCATTTGCAACAAAATGAAATCGCTTTCTTTTCTGCTGTGTTGTTTCCTTTGGAAGTTAGATGTCATTATAAACTATTAATTTTTTAGGAGCTGAAAGTTATGGATAAAGTAATTTTAACTGTAGCAACAACTGGTGCTTGGCCGACTAAAAACGAAAATCCTTATGTCCCCCTTCACCCTGAAGAAATAGCAGATGAAGTGTTTGCGTGTTATCAAGCTGGGGCATCTGTTGCACATATACATGTTCGAGATAACCACGGGCGCCCAACGATGGACCTTGATAAATTTGAAAGAACAGTAAGATTAATTAGAGATCGTTGCGATATTGTCATTAACCTGACTACTTCTGGTGACTTAGGCTTAGATGACGACGAAAGAATGAAACCTTTTATAGAATTAAAACCTGAACTAGCTAGTTTTGATTGTGGTTCGATGAATTGGGGACATTCTACAACGTTCATAAATAGCCCTCCATTTTTGGAGAAGCTAGGGCAAAAAATGAAAGAAAATCATGTAAAGCCTGAAATAGAAGTGTTTGATTCTGGGATGTTTTATAACGCTGAATATTATCTAAAAAAAGGTGTATTAGACGCCCCTGCTCATTATCAATTTGTATTAGGTGCACCTGGTGGGATGGTTGCGACGATTGATAATTTAGTTTTTCTGAAAAACTTACTTCCAAAAGAAGCAACATGGGGTGCGTTTGGGATCGGTCGCATGCATATGCCTATTTTATATGCAACATTAGCCCTTGGCGGACACATTAGAGTTGGAATGGAAGACAATGTTTATTATTCTAAAGGTGTTTTGGCAAAATCAAATGTTGAATTTGTTGAAAGAGCAAAACGAGTCGCAAATGAGCTAGGAAGAGAATTGTCTACTCCAGATGAAGCGAGGAAGATCCTCGGTTTAAAAGGCCGTTCACGCGTCGAGGAGCTACGCTAAGAGAATGAAGGGCAAAAGTTCAAATTTATTATTCTGAAAATAGATTATGTTTTGAATTCATGTTAATGACTAGGGATTCATTTCCCTAGTACTCACTATTTCTTTAAGGAGGAACCTTAATTGAGAACTGCAATTTTAGGGGCTGGTTCTTTAGGAACGATTATTGGAGCGTTAATTTCCGAAGCTGGCACCCATGTTGATTTAATTGATATTAATCAAGATCATGTGAATCGGTTAAATGAGCACGGTGCCCAAATTACTGGTTTTATAAATAAAACCATTCCTGTAAGCGCTTGCTTACCAACTGAAATGAAGGGTCAATATGACCTTGTATTCTTACTTACAAAACAAGTATTTAATCACATTTCCTTGAACCAGCTTCTGCCCCATCTTCATTCTGAAAGCATTGTGTGTACGCTTCAAAATGGGATTCCAGAGGAAAATGTATCTGAGTATGTCGGAGTAAATCGAACTATAGGAGGCGCAGTTGGTTTTGGTGCTACATGGATTGAACCAGGTGTTTCCCAGTTAACAACAGAATGGGAAACAGTCAAAAAATACGCCTTTGATATTGGTGAATTGAATGGCGAAATCACCGCTCGTCTTCAGAAAACAAAGGAAGTATTAGACTTGGTTGGATACTGTGAAATCTCCCAGAACATTATAGGAATCAAATGGTCAAAGCTATTAATGAATGCTACTTTTAGCGGCATGTCTGCAGCATTAGGGTGTACCTTTGGAGACGTTCTAGCAAATCAAAAAGCGATGACTAGCCTCGCCTATATCGCAGATGAAACCATCAAGGTTGCCCATGCCCAAGGAATTAGGCTAGAAACGATGCAAGGAAAAGATATGGAGTTTTTGGAATTAGATGACGAGAATAGCATTGCTGAAAAGATGGATTTTTATAACGAAGTATGGCTTCCACATAAAAACCTGAAGGCAAGTATGCTTCAAGACCTAGAGAAACAAAAGAAAACGGAAGTCGATTATATAAATGGTTATGTAAGTAAAAAAGGAAAAGAGTTTGGGGTGAACACGCCTTACAACGATTTGGTTGTTCAATTAATCAAAGAAGCTGAAGCCACAAAAAAAGTACCGACATTTTCTGATAACCTTGCACGGTTTGAGGAAGTAGGATCTGTTGTTAAGTAACCTATAATTTTTTTGAAGGAGAGATATGTATGGCTATTGCTGTTTCTATCTGGATGTTTACGATCCTGTTTTCACTAGGGTTTGGGACGTTTCTTTGCTTCAGAATTGAAAAGTCAGGAGTCAAACGTTGGGGTGCTTCAGGAAAGCTATTTAAATAAAATAAGAGGAGGAAGAACATGGGCTGGTATATCGGTGTTTTTGTATTCTATATGCTATTTCTTTTCTGGTCTTGCATCCAAAGTCTAAAAAAAGTAGAATCGATGTCAGACTTTACAACTGGTGGCCATCGAATGGGTTTGATGATCGGGATTGGTACGTCCGTAGCTACATGGGTTAGTGTTGCTTCTGTTATGGGGGTACCTGGATATCTTTATAGCTCTGGTGTGGCTGCGATCATTGGTTGGGTAGCTGGCTGGTTCTTCGGAACAGCACTAATCCCTCTTGTTGCTTATAAGATTAGACGTCCAGAAACACCCGCTAGAACGTTTCCTGAGTTTGTTCAACAAAGGTACGAGCCTTACAAGAAAAATAGTCAATTAAGAACACTTGTGGGAGCATTAATGCTTATCGGGTACTTTATATTCACGCATTTACAAGTGGTCGGGTTCGGAATCGTTTTTTCGACGATTACAGGCATTGATTATAAGATTGCCATCTTTGTCTTTTTGATCTTCTTATTATTTACAAGTGTTGGCGGCTTTTGGTCGGTTGCTGTTACCGACTCGGTTAATACAGTCCTAATCGTTTTAGGGGTTTTCATGGGAGCTGGTGCTGTACTCGCTGCAACAGGAGGTTGGCAGCCTATACTAGACACCCTAGCTACTACTACTGCTCCAACGATTGAAGGTGGAGAAAGCTTAAGTGCAGGAGTCCTCTTATCCCCTGTAGGTACATTTGGACTCGGAGCTTTGTTCTCGATCTTTATCTCAAACTCATTAGGGGCCGCGGTATCTCCTCACTGGGTAACGAGGATGTTAGCTCCAAAAAGTGTTAAAGTTGCTGTCATGCAAATGATGTTTGCCGTCATCGTCTTAATTGCCATCTTTACTCCTTTAATAATTATTGGATTAGGGGCGAAAACATTAATACCTAGTATGCCAGCAGGACAAACAACAGATTATATCATGCCTATGGTCATAACACAGTATGCTCACCCATTAGTGGGCGCATTAACCCTAGTTGCCCTTTGTGCAGCTGCCGTTTCCACAGCAAACTCGATGTTGCTTCATTGTGGAACATCACTTTACAACGATATTTACAAAAACATCTTTCCTAATAGAAGAGCAAGCGAAGCCACTGAAAGAAAACAACTTAGATACGTCATTTATGCCCTTGGATTGTTAGCCATCATTAGTGCGATTAACCCACCGGTCTTACTAGCCATGGGATTCACATATGTTTATGGCGGGTTTGGTGCAGCGTTCTTTTTCGTTGTCTATTTAGGATTGTATTGGAAGCGCATGAATCATATAGGTGCCTACGCGAATATCATTATTGGCTCCGTCGTTTATATCATCGCGAAAGTCATGGGTGCAACCAATCCTTTTATCATTGCATTAGCCGTTTCTTTCATAGGTGTGTTAATAGCTGTTTACACTACGAAGAAGCCAGCATTAGAAGCATATGAACCATATTTTGAAGCTGATGTTAGTCCTTCAACAAAGAAAGTAATAGCGGAGATTCAACAGACTGAAAACGTCCATGAAGAATACCTAGATACTGATAAAAAGATATCACCTTAGAAGTTAGAAGAAAAAAGCAAGATATACACAGTAATTCATGTATATCTTGCTTTTTTATGATTCTCATTAGGTAAAATGAGAAAGAAGACCCCGTTTAATCCCAGAGTCTTCTTTACAAACCTTTTTAAATAACAAGTCCACCATCAATACTCAAAATTGTGCCTGTAATAAATTTAGCTTCATCTGAAGCAAGAAATGCGTATCCATTGGCTATATCTTCGGGGCTCCCTACCTCATTTAATAATGACTTCTCCTTCATCATGTCAATGACATTTTTAGGAATTTTGTCAATCATTGGTGTCTCAATAAAACCTGGTGCTACCGCATTAACACGAATGCCATATCGCCCTAGCTCCTTTGCCCACGTCTTCGTCATCCCATTTACTCCCCATTTTGCAGCAGCATAATTGGTTTGACCAAAATTCCCATAAGTCCCCACGACAGATGATGCATTTAATATGACACCACTCTTCTGTTCTTTCATCACGTTGCCTACAGCTTGAGCGATGTTGAACACACCTTTTAAATTTACATCTATCACCTTATCCCACTGTTCTTCTGACATCTTTAGCAATTGGGCATCTTGAGTAATTCCGGCATTATTAACCACAACGTCAATACGACCATACTGATGAACCGTATTATTAATCAGTTCATCTACCTCTTTCCGCTTAGTAACATCCACTTTAATGCCAATGGCCTCTCCCCCAAGCTCCTTAATTGACTCTACTGATCTTTTAATATCTAATTCATTTACATCAGCGATAACGACTTTGGCACCTTCTTTTGAAAACTTTACAGCTGTTGCCATACCAATCCCTCTGGCCGCACCGGTAATAATGGCTACTTTATTTTTTAGTTTCATGTTTTGTATCTCCTTAGAAAATAAAATATATTAATTACATTTTTTTGTTTACATGTTGTTAAGCCGTCTAGGGAGTGATGTGATCTTACGAGAATTAAGGATTTACGATCAGCACAATGGAGGAAATGTACCCTTTTATTATTGCTACTCAATAGGGTAGCAGGATACTTCTGTTGATCTATTTGAGGTAACTAGCTCTTTTTCTGCTTGAAGTACGATACGTCAAATGGATAGTTACATTGTTGGCTTCGTGGGTTTCTTAGGAGTAAATTTCTAAGGATGGGTTGGGTTCAAGAGTTAATCCACGCTTTTCAATTTCTTCAATTAGAATCGTAAGAAACTCTTCATCAAGACAAAAATCAATTGATTTATAGTAAGTTTCAATTAATAAACTATTACAGATAACGCCCATTTTCTTTCCCCTTTCACTCATTATCTCCCACTGAATGAAACGCTTTCAATTAACAGCTAAAAGTACTTGCTACACTTTCTTCTTTACTATAAGCTTACAACACTATCTTTTATGAGTAAAATGAATAAAAGGAATATTCATTATTATCAAACAGAATAAATGTTCATTGAACCGACTGAAACTAAAATTTAAAAATAAAGTTCTTTTCGCATGTAACCATTTTATGTTCACCTTTTAATTCTAGTTAGTTTGCCGAATAAACAAAGTTTGATAGAATATAAACGAAGGGATTGGAAACGCTTTCTACAACACCCCCTGCGCAAAACGAAATAGAAATAATGGAGGGAACGGCATGAGTGTAAATGAATTGGCGCATCGTAAGGCTAGTAAAACCATTAAGCTTGTCGATGCTTCAGGAAACCCTGTTACAGGAAAAGAAATATCTCTTAAACAAACAAATCATAAGTTCTTGTTTGGGTGTGGTATTTTTGATGCAATCGAAGTAGCAAACAAAAGTGTACGAGAAGACAGACTCGCTTTTTTAGAACAACAAGTGGACAAATTCTTAGATGTATTCAACTCTGCTACACTTCCATTTTATTGGGCATTGTTCGAACCTAAAAAAGGAAAACCACGGACAAATGAACTAAAAACAGCGGCACAATGGTTAAAAGATAGAAACGTAGCAGTGAAAGGCCATCCCCTTTGCTGGCACACCCTTACTGCTCCATGGCTTCTTGATATGAATAATGAAGAAATTTTAAAAGCACAGTTTGATCGAATTGAACGCGACGTTTCAGATTTCAAAGGGGTAATCGATACATGGGACGTGATCAATGAAGTCGTTATCATGCCAATTTTTGATAAGTATGACAATGGAATTACTAGAATTTCAAAAGACCTTAGCCGTGTCGGAATCATTAAAGCCATGTTTGAAAAAACACGTGAATTCAACCCTAACGCAACATTATTATTAAATGACTTTAACACGTCTGTGAACTATGAAATTTTAATCGATGGATGTTTACAAGCAGGAGTTCCAATTGATGCAATTGGGATCCAGTCTCATCAGCATCAAGGCTATTGGGGGCGTGAGAAATTAGAAGACGTATTAGACCGTTTCTCATCCTTTGGTCTTCCAATTCATTTTACGGAAAACACATTAACATCCGGACATGTGATGCCAGCTGACATTGTAGACTTAAACGATTATCAAATCGCAGAATGGCCATCAACACCAGAATTCGAAGAGCGTCAGGCAAAAGAAGTAGAAGAAATGTATTCGATTTTGTTTGAACATCCTCTCGTAGAAGCAATCACAACATGGTCCTTTAGCGATGATGGTGCATGGCTTGGTGCCCCTGCTGGATTTCTTAGAAAAGATAATAGCCCAAAACCAGCTTATGAAAAAGTAAAGAAACTAATCAAAGAAGACTGGTCTACAAATGTAGTATGTCAAACAGATGACAACGGATTCGTCTCATTTGAAGGATTCCTTGGTGAGTATGACCTTGTCTGTGGAGAGAAAACAGTAAACTTCAAATTGGAGCAAAATACAGAAATTGAACAGTTGGTCATCTAAAGGCGTTATCTTTAGCATAACGGCTTCGGTTAAGGAGTATTACTTTTAAACCGGTATGAATTAGCAGCTATAGTAACAGCAAGTAACGCATTGGTTAAGCCAGTGCGTTTATCTACTTTGTGGAATGACTTTGAGCCGGTAATTCTTCTTTGGTTGGGCACTCATCCCCTTTATGAACGCCTTTTCCTCACGAAACTATATACATTCAGGCAAATGCTGCTTGTACATCTCTAATACATCTGTGTGTTCTTTTAACACAGTTATCGTTTTTAAATTTGGCTTTACAAAGATAATAGAATAGTCCTTTTCATCAAACTTCTCATTAACTAAAAAAGCTAATTTTTCTTCATCTATTGAAAACTGGGCATCTACACCAGGCTTATTTCCACGAGCATCTAATCGTATCCATTTATTTAGAGACTTTAAATAAACAGCATTTAAAGCATGAAGGCAATATCCTTTTTCTGGCGTATCAAACAACATCAATCGTTGATAACAAAAGCCTGTTGGTATTCCTTGCGAACGCAATAGTGAAGCTAATAAATTGGATTTAGCATAGCAAATTCCTTCTTGATACTTTAAGACATCTGATGCTTGGCAAGTAACCTCTTTTCCTTGAATATCCCAAGAATGCGCTATTTCATCACGAACAAATGTAAAAGCTATTTCTGCTTTTTCTATGTCTGTTTGGGCGGTGAGAAATAGTTGCGCTGCTTTTTCTTTAATTAGCGGATGAGAATAATTAACTTCATTTATTTCAAGTAAGTAATCTTCTAACCTTCCAGACTCACAAATCATTGCCATATTACTCCACTCCCTAAATGAATAAATAATTATTATATTGTATTATTTTACAACAAAGGAGCAGTTCACAGTAGACATTTTAAAGCATTCCCCTTCCTGAAGAAATGCTCTGATTACTTTATGTATAATATCTCCTGTTGAAATTTCATTAGGGGTATCGAATATAAAATAATTCTTTCACTTTATATTTTTGCTTATTAAATGAAGTTGCTTTTTATTCCTTCCCATTCTTTCCTTAATATCCCCATCTTGATTGCATCAAAGTATTCACCATTTACCATTCTTGCATCTCTTATTCTCGCTTCTTCTTTCATTCCCAATTTGGCTGCAACCTTCCCCATTCTTACGTTCCCTGACCATGTTGACATACCTAATCTGTGTAAATTAGTAGATGTAAACAGATAATCAACCCATAGTTTATAAGCTTCAAAACCATATCCACCATTCCAAAAATTTTTGTCATAAATAACAATACCAGTCTCAAGCCAGTTGGTGTTTTTATCTACCCAATAGGAACCTACATATCCAATAGCTCTCTCATCACATTTTATAACAAGAGATGCAGGAACATTTGGAAAAACTTCTTCCTCCCAACTTTTTCGATACTCTTCTTTTGTTACTTTCTCTTCTGGAATATATGGACCGTTCCATTTTTTTGCTGCTTGTTCCTTTTCTTCAAATTTCCAAAAATATAATTCATCAAGATCTTCACTTGTTGGCTTTATTAAAATAACTTTCTTCCCCATCATCTCGACCATAATAATATATTCCCCCCAATAATCTACCTATGTTTCATAGCCATCATACATTCTCAATTTCCATCCTCAGCTAGATTCTTTCTTTTTTCCAGCTTATTACTTAAGTTTTTAAAGTTTTCTACCACATCATGTAAGGATAATTGTTCTGCTAAAGTCGTTCCTTTCTGTATCGAACTCCTAGCTCTTTCAAATAAACCGGCCTTAATCTGAGCATCTGCAAGTGTATACCAATAGAACCACGCATCCATTATAGATATTTTTTCATTATGAAATTCTTCAATGGTTGGGTAGTAATTCGAATATAGTTCGTCATCTAAAACGAATTTGTCGCCATTCCATTTTAGAACATCTACAAAATAGGTATCTGCAATGTACCTTTGCCAGACGGCTATACCGACTTTCTTATTACTTAATAGCTCCATCATTTGATACGGAACTTCTGCTATCATCTTAAACGAATGATGATTCCATTTAAAAATCTCTAGTTTATTTCCTGCTGAAGCGCCAATTGTGACACCAAAGAGAAACTCTTTACGACCATCACCAGTAAGATCAGCCACACCGGCATAATCTAAACCTACCCCAAGTGTTTGAGTCTCCCATATTTTTTCCCAGTTATTATTCTCATTCCTTAATACAATGACCCCATATTGCGAAGGATGAGGTTGGTCTTTTGCCTTTTTTTCAAAAGTAATGATCATCTCTTCTTGACCGTCTTGGTTAAAGTCATAAAACTGATATGGCTTAGTTGATATAGGTTCTTTTGGACTTACCAGTACTGAGTTGGGTGGGAGAAATTCGTTGATCATTTTCAGTAGGCCTTTATTTTCTTCAGCATGAGAAAAAATGGGTAAAACATTGAACATGACTGCTACAAGTAGAGTAAAACGTATCATTTTTTTCATCAAGAATCCCCTTTATTTAGCTAATATTAGAGATTATTGTTCCCTACTTTTCCATGGATATCAGACCTTTGTTCAACACACCCGTTCGTTTCAATCTCTTTTTAAAGAGGAACCTTTTCAAAATGTTCGACTGTTGGAAAGGGATCATAGAAGTGATGGAGTTGTTTCTTCCACTCTTGATACTCTTTTGATTGTCTAAATCCAACTGTATGGTCCTCTAATGTTTCCCATTTCACCAACAACAAATATTTCCCTTTAGCTTCCATACATCGTTGTAATTCGTGAGATATGTAGCCACTCATTGACGATATGATGTTTGATGCTTCTTTAAATGCTTCCTCGTATTCTTCTTCCATCCCCAGCTTAACTTGTAGCATAACAGCTTCTAAAATCATTTTCTCTCCCCTTTTTTTAAAAGTTATTTCATTAATCTTGTTCTACTATTGCACCATTATTTATGATACTCAATCAACCAACAATCTTCATATATTCCCTCGTGCAGCTCACGCTTTGGAAGGATCTTTATCTTTTTAAACCCACATTTCTCATAACAGTTGATCGCCCTCGTATTTCTTAGTTGAGGGTCCATAAGTATTCGGTCTGCTTTTTTTTGCTCCATTAAAAATGTTACAGTCGAACGAACGAGTAATGTGCCAATTCCTCTATTCCAGTACTCCACTTCACCAATAAACTGGTCCATGCCATACATATTTTCTCTTATGTTAGAATAACCGTACTCGTTTTTCGTTTCGTCATCTAATTGATAAAATTGGATATAGCCAATATCGTTCCCTTCATACTCTACAATGCATTTCCCTTTATCATCTTCAGGTACATAAAATACTTTATCGACTTTGTCTAAATTAAAAGGGTTGTCTCTCCCTTCATAAAACTCAAGAACTATGGGGTCTGAAAGCCATTTGGCTAACAAATAATTATCTTCTTTTTCTAATTTTCGCACGCTTAAATTGCCATTTTGAAACAACATTAATAAGCCTCGCTTTCAACACAATAGACTTCTTTGCATTTCCTTCTATTAACTAGCAGAGAAAAACTCTCACCATTTCCTTTTGCCAAGTACGACTTTACTATCAGACCGACTAGGTAACCTCTATTTTATTATAGATTGTAGATTGATAATATTTCCTTTTTGAAGATTGAAAGTTAAAAGCGCATAGCGTTACAGAGATTGACAACATAACGACTGCCCCTGTAATGACCGCAATTTGAACCGAGATTAGTTGTGCTAAAAGCCCGATAATCCCAGTTGTGATTATGGTGAGTGTTGCTTGGACTAATCCATATAGACTGCCTATTCTCCCCATCACATCAACAGGGATATTATTTTGATAAAAAGTAAGGAAACCTGTGTTTGCAAAGGCAAGTGAGAAGGCAAGAATAAAAAATCCTACTGCTGCTGCTATAAATAAATTTGAAAAAGCATAGATGATATAACCGATTGAAACAAATGTAGTACCTAATCCAATTAGAAATGAAGTGGCAGTCTTCTTTACAAAAAGGGTGTTTATAAAAGCCCCAACTATTATACCGGCTCCTGCCACACTTACCAAAAAGCCGTAGTCGCTATCGGATAACCCAAGCACTTCTTTAGCAAAAACAGCCTCCAAGGAATCGACAGCGGCGGTCATAACTATAACTGAACTAAACAAAAAGTAAATAAGCATTATATACACATTCCTCTTGCTAAAATTCCATACGAGTTGAAAATCTTTCTTTAATACTAGTAATGATAATTTCACGTCCTTATTACTAGCTGGTACTTGCTTTTCTAGATTAGGCATAAACAACGTGATTAGCCCTGAAAAAAGCAGTGCGATTGCATTAATGATAATAGCAACTTCAGGCGTACCAATGATAAAAAGTACACCTGCCAAAGCAGGCCCTAGAAGAAAAGCCCCCGAATCCATCAAACTTCTTAAAGAATTAAATTTCTTTCGTTGCTCGGTCGGAATTAATTTTGTCATATAAACCATCGATGCAGGATCAAACATTGAAGTTGCCATATTAATTAAAAAGACCATTAAATACATTGACCAAATGGACAGATCTAGTAGCCATGGTAAAAGAAATATGCAAAGAGCTCTAAAAACATCAAGTACGATCATCATGTTTCGTGTATTTAATCTATCAATTATACTGCCAGACCAGAAATTAGTAACTAAAGTGGCAAAAGGAATAAGAATATAAAGGACCGCTACTGCAAGAGGAGACCCCGTGATGTCAAATACAATTAAATTTAATGCAATTAAGTAAACCCACGCACCTAAATTAGATACTCCTATTCCAAGCAATAAAATAGAAGGATACTTCCACGATTCTATCAAGCGTTTTAAATTCATTACACCCACTCCTACCGTTTTTCTTTCTAAACAAATAAAAAAATCCCACCCCCAAGACATATTGTCTTGGGGACGAGATTTCATAACCGTGGTGCCACCCCAGTTTATTAATATGTCGCCATATTAACCTTTTCAGGTACTTTTTTACATGCTTAATACCCTAGCTCTATAACGGGAGCTCCCGTTACACCATCTCCTTTTATAAGGTTCCAATGTAATGCTCAGAGGCTTGGTTCAATAATTAATTTCTTACTCCTTTTCAGCTTGTGGAGCTCTCTGTAAAGAAATGTATTATTTACTCTTCTCATCATTGCTTAGTTGAATTATTTAACATTTCAAATATTATAACATCATTTTCCAGATAAAGTCTTATTTTATTTCTTCACATTCTTTATAGATTACAAAACAAACAACATATTTACCCTCTTCGCTTTTCATGCATGTATTTCATCCATTTCTTCAACTTGAAACTGCAAATAACGTAGCCAATACCAGAGACAACAGATACTCCGAACGCGAGCTGCAAAAGAAGTTGATGAGACGAATATATCCCTATCCCTAAGCCAACCAAACCTAGGAGTGTTAATTGAAATAATTGTTTTTTATAATTCTCAAACAGAGAAAATTGAAACTGTCTCCGCTGCTCCATTTCTTTGATATTCTCCAGTTTTTGAGGAAGCTTTAGAAATTCTGTAAAAGAATAAACCGTCTTAAATAAAGGCTGTGACTGCAACCAAAACCAAACAAACTCCCACTTGTTATTCCCTCGTTTACTCAACCAATCCATAAAAACTGGTTTTATAACGTTAATGAGATCATCCTCTTTTGCCAAATAGCGAAGTATGCCTTCATCGTAATGAAAGAACGTCCTAAAAATACAAATCTCGTTGGTACTTGAATGGGAAGTGCTTGAATCATATCGTTCATTTCCAACTTTAACGCTATAAGGTCCATTTCCTTTAATTGCGCAGGTTGAAAAGACAATAATTCAGCCAATAGTCTCTCTATCGTCCTTGGGTCGGCTTCAGGCAGGAGGAAGCCTAATTGAATCAAGCACTCCACAGATTTTGAGTAATTCTTTGATAGCAAACCCTCTATTAATGCTTGAAAATATGAAGCATCTTTCTTAGAAATTTCCCCTACCATGCCGAAATCTAGTAAGACAATTTGTCCTTCCTTGGATACAAGTACGTTTCCTAAATGGGGATCAGCATGGAACATACCTGGTTCAAGCCACTGAGGAAGAAAAACGTTAATGAGACGTTCTGCCAATTCACTTTTAGGAACCTCTAATTGACTTAGTCCTTCTTCATCTGTTAGCTTTATGCCATCGATCCACTCCATAACCAACACTTTTGACGTACTCATCTCGGAATAGACGTCTGGAACTTTCACTCCGGCAACATCCTTAAACCGTTCTTGAAAAAAAAGGAGATTATTTTTCTCTTGTGAAAAATCAAGCTCCTGTACAACAACTTCTTTAAGTTCTTTAAATAAAACCTTTAAATTTATAAACCCTTTTGGAATGGGAACAAAATGATGGGCAAACCATATAATAATACTCAATGTACGCAAATCCGTTTTTATGATTGAATGAATATTAGGGCGCTGTACTTTAATGGCAACTGATTGACCATCTTTTAAAGTCCCCTTGTACACTTCTCCTATGGAGGCAGAAGCTACTGCCTTTTGATCGATGGAAAGTAAGAATTGATCGACGGGACCTCCCCATTCAGCTTTAAGAATTCCTTCAATCTCCTCCCATTTTGAAGGGGGAACTTGATCAGTTAGGTCTTGAATTTGGCGGATAAACCCATTAGGAAGTACATCTGCACGAATGCTTAATAATTGCCCGATCTTAATAAGTAATCCTTCCAACTCAAATAATGTCTTACGAAACCGTCTTCCTATTTTCTCCCATAATTTTTCCCAATCCGCTTCAGGTTTTTTTCTTACTTTATACCAATAAATTTGAATGAAGATGACAAATGCCATGGATAACACCTTTGACATTCGTTTTAATTTGCTCTTTGATTTCATCAAATCACTTCTTTTCTTTAATTAATACTACAAGATTGTATACTAATCCCTTGAAAAAAAACCTTCAAATTCCAGTGTTTGCTGTTGTCGAAAGCCAAAGTTTTTGTATTCGATCATGAGATAGCTTATGTTATTTTCATAGTTTGTATCTAGTAGTTCCACCCGAAAAACGAGTAACAAGTCGTCTATTACTTGATAGTTTTCTACTAGTAAGTATTCGTTGATATACCCTGCTTCAATTGCGAAATCTTCGTCGATAACACCCGTCACACCCATTTCATCAATCATCGAAGTAACCGATAGTTGTAAATCATCTTCACTTAATTCCGTTCCATCGTCTTTTATTAATGATACATTGGTTAAAGTCGGGTTACCAAACCCACTCCAATGCACACCGTAACCCATATAAATTGGAAGCCCTTCTTCGACAACAGGGGCATCCATAGCGATGTAGGAGGTAGACCCAATAACAAATTCTCCTTTTGAAAAAACATAGTTAACTATACAAACGATTAATACTAGCGTAGCTCCCAGGATCATTAACCACTTTTTCATTCAGGTCCCTCCTCTATAAATGCTAACACTGCTTCTAAAAGCTTAAATTATCCTGCAATTGTTCGTGCAATTATTTTTTGTGAAAAAGCACTTCCGCGTTTGGAGAAATTCTACTCTTCTCTCTAAATTATATATGTACCTTCCACTTCTTTTAACCACTTCTAATTTGAAACCGAAACTAGACTTATTGTTATTTTTGTACGGCACAAAGAAAATTCGACCCTGCTTTATTCCAGAAACACTGCCCTTTAACCTAATAAACCATTTAAACTGACAAATAAAACAAATCCTGAAGAAAGAAAAGAAAAAATCCCTGTAACTTTTCGTTTCTCTTGAATTTCTACAATTCCTATAACGAAAAGCATGAATCCTACAAGTAATAGCGTATATGGCAACATTCGGTATTCCCCCGTTACTAAACTATAAGCTGATAAGGAAATCACCATAAGTGCTAAAATGGCTTTCATTATCTTCATCCATAATTTCAATTTCAACTTCATCCCCCCTTAAAAATAAACAGAAAGAACCTACTGACTGTTTTAGATTTATTACCTTTCAATCGATTTTAAATTTCTCACTATGTTTTCGATTATTTCAATATGAGAAGTAATATTCCAAATCACTACGACAATCAAAGACAATAAATAAATACCAACATACCACTTAAAACTCTTTCTATTTCTGAAAGGTGTAGATAATAGCATGAAAAGCCCCGTTAAGAACACGGAAATTTGAAAAATACTAATCATCCATAAGCTGTTTGCTTGATTAATAGCCATGACCACCTTTAATGCCTGACCGGCTGTCATTTGAGCTTCATATCTTTCTTTATTTATAAACCCTTCTTCAATCAACATCATAATTGGCTCAGCAAATTCATCCTCAATAACGTAATGATATCCAGTCAAATTAAAGTTGGTTTGCATCGTAAAAAAGCATAGTAATAATAGATTAACTAAACCAATGATCAGTATATGAGTGTACTTGATAGCAACCTCCTCCTTAAGCGATCATTCTATTTCCTTTGCCCTGTGTATTTCAACGTGTGTATTAAATAAGAGCTCCAACTTTTATTATGGTTTAAACCAAAATTCCCTTAAAAAGTAGTATCTCACCGCCGTTCCAGTTACGTTTTTTATTTCGTCATAATCTTAATAAATTTAAACAACTGGTATATGCTCCACCCGCAAAACAATATAAGAAAAACAACCCCTCCATAAAACACGAAAAAATCCATATAATTCCCCCCACATCAATTCGCACTTGTTAAGTACTGAGATAGCGCACACACTTTTTATACAATTTTACAGTAGTATCCATGGATAGAAATTCCCGCGTTACCCACAATGTCTTTTTCATCAGCTCTTTAATTACGCTAAACAACTCATTTAGTTTAACATTAATTTCCTTTTTAATGACATAGAAAAAGCACCCCTTGTTGAAGGGATGCTCGCGTTACTTGAATAAGGAAGAAATCGACCAATCTAGACATCTTAATATATTATATCTCCATCCTTGCTTTCTACAAAGATTTCATAAGAATCAATGTTAGATACAAAATCCAACTCTCCTGATTCCAACACATCTTTAACAACCTTATGAATCTCTAATGCGATTTCTTTAGAACTTTCTTCTGTAGCATCTAAAGACGTCTTGATCGTTAGAGATTTTTGATATTCAGAAAGGATATCCCCGATTCCATCATAATTCTCATTTAAAGACTCCATAACATTCATTGTAATAGCAGATAACTCTTGATTCACTTTTTGCATATCGAATTCTTCACTTTGTGCCACAGCAGTTGTGTCATCCGAATCACTAACAAACGTCGTAATTCCTATACCCCCAACAATCATAATAGCTACAATACCAGAAGCTATAAGACCTTTTTTCAAATTGTCCACCCCTTCCTTTATAAAGAAAGGTATGTCCTAAATAGCTTAATTATTCACTCTGCTGGCCGCACCGGTTTCACTATAGCACCTGGTTTGTTGATAGTATTTCGGCATTCTTCAAGCAGTGAAAGGCACCTGATTTATTTTACTCTCTTACTTATGATAATCGCGACAGCCATAATAATAGCACCCAGAGCTATGGACACTATAGATAGATTGGTGAAGAGTGGATCTAAATGATTGATTTTAGATAACCAATAAACCACTGCCGCAATTATCATCAAAATTAATCCTATCCATTTCATGTAATCACCTCATATACCATCATAACAAACCTTACCTTAACATTGGCTTATAAAAAAACGCCCCGTGAATTATTGAACTGTCACGTTATCAAAAGGCGTAATTTCACCATTCACTAGAACATTTAAAACATCGTGTTCTGGGCCTGTCGTTAAATAAAATAGATGTTGCCCTACAACGCCATCGTTATTACTTACATTGAACTTTATCGTTACAGTATCCCCTTGTGTTTCTATATCCGCTTCTACATCTCCACTTGAATGAAAAACGATATAATACTCTTTGTCACCGTCAGTGATTGATTGAAGTTTTAAATTGGAATCAATCTTGTCTTGCACATTATTAGGTACGGTTTCAAGTTGGCTAAAACTCAATGTTGAAGAATGATAAGCTGATAAAATGGAAATTACGATAAATATGAAGAAAAATAGTTTCTTCATAACCTTCACTCCTTAAGTAAAAGTGATAAAACCAATCCATCGCACGTAGTATGTGAAAGAAGATAACGACTTCTCTAAATGGTACTTAATTCATAATGATAGAATTGTTCATCACGTTTGTACCCATTTTTTTCATATAATCTTTGAGCAGAATCGTTATCAGGGGCTGTACTAAGAACTATACTGCTCGCTCCTGTTTCAAATGCCAGTTCTTTGGCTCTATTCAAAAACATCTCGCCTAACCCTTGCTTTCTAGCTTGTGCATCCACATACAAGTCATTTAATATCCATGCTTTTTTCATGGATATAGATGAAAAGGTAGGATAAAGTTGAGTAAACCCCAAATAGTTATCGTTGTCTTTGGCGACAAATATGACAGAATCGTTTTTTTCTAATCGACATTTTATGTAAGATTTAGCCCCTTTTAAATCTGATTCTTGATCGTAAAACATACGATACAAGTTAAATAAGGCTGCTACTCCATCTAAGTCTTTATTGGTAGCCTGATATATTTCCATTAAACATCTCTCCTTCTAACAATATAGTTATTCATAACCAGAATGAGATCATACATTTATAACCTCAATAACACTATCGCCCCGGGCACTCCCCGTATAGATATCAGCCAGTCGTTTAACAACTCACTTATTTTCTATCCTTTTTCTATTCCTATAGTAGACTATGATCATTAGTATTCCTCCTAGAGCAAAGTGAATATAAGGTGGATCATCATTTATGACTAGACTACCAACAAATAAAAACGTTAGTATCATAGAAAAAGAAATTAATGTGCTGGTATGAGAATCATATTTTCTTTTTAGCCGTTTATAAAGCAGTAAAAAAGGAATTCCGCCTACGATTAGTCCTAAAATTGGTACAATTAAAGCATATAATTGACTCTGGTATATCCATGAAGGTATTTGTTCCATCTAGTTCTCCTCTTATAATTACAATTATTAATGTAAACTGTTCCTATTTTGTTTAGGTAGTGCATTCCCGTTAGTTGGATAATCTCATTTTACTTCAACCTCATTTTTTAGCCATTCTTCTTCTGTTTGGTATTTATTTAGGGTTTCTGTAATTGCATCTTTAACGACCCTTGGGTAATCATTATTAATTTCCTGTTCTAACTTTGTAATATCAACTCTTAATAATTCTAACGCAGTAACCTTTTCTTCTTTAGACATATATTCATAAATTTTTCTCATTAAGTATACCTCTCTTTAGAAAAACTTCTTTTACTCTTCTACTCGTTAGCAAACTTAAAGAAAGTTTCTACTCAAAATTTAAACACAATAAACTCCCCACCCACTTTGCTGTTTTGACGGATCCTCATTCCGTTATTCCATTCAAATCCTTGTTTTTGATTGCGTTTTTGGATCCTCATTCCGTTATTTTCTTATTTCGGGCTAAATAATCCCTTTATTTTATGACTTAACGGAACCAGGATCCACTTCCCCCTTTTTTGAAGCGCTTTTCTTTAATTTAACGGAATCAGGATCCACTTTGTCTAACCATTCCAGCTTGTTATAGTACTCTCCTGCCCGTTAGACCAAAGAAGTACAATCCACGTCCGAATTGTACTTCTTTTTCTACTGCTTTCTACCTTTAAACCGAACCCAAACCAGCTAAATGAAGTCAAGCGGCTAACTTGCCTCCACCTCCCATTCTTCGTCAGTCGGTGGATAGGTTTTCTGCACTTTGAAGGAAAGAATCAATGAGACAAACGTCAACACACCGATCATCCCAAATGCGATGATGGCACCAAATATATCGGATTGGCGATCTGAGAGAAATTCGCTCCTGCCCGTTCTGCCGTTGTCATTGCGGTCACGAGCAAGCCTGTTCCAATCGATGCTGACATCTGACGAATGGTATTTGTGACCGCTGATCCATGAGCAAGTAATTTACGTGGGATTTGATTCAGCCCTGCTGTATTTACTGGCATCATTACCATCGAGAAACCAAACATACGAATCGCATACATCACAGTCAAATATAAAATGGATGTGGTGGTATCAATGAAAAGAAAGGCAAAGGTCGAGATCGTCATAATGATCAAACCAGGAATGGCTATCACACGTGCACCGTATCGATCAAATATTCGTCCCGTAATCGGAGCCATGAAACCTGTGATCAATGCTCCAGGAAGCAAAACAATTCCAGCCTCTACCGCTGTAAATCCACGCATGTTATGCATATATAACGGAATCAGTGTCTCTAGTCCAATAAGACCCAAAAAGCCAATGCTGCAAATGATCGTTGACAGGGTAAACATCCGCGCCTTAAACACACGGAATTCCAGCATCGGATGGCTCAATCCAAGCTGTCGCTTCACAAACACGTAAATCAATAAAGCACCAAGTAGTAAGAAAATTATTGTTTGCAGACTTCCCCAACCATTATTCCCTGCACTCGTGAATCCGTAAAGAAGTCCACCGAACCCAAATGTAGATAACATGATTGATATCGGATCGACTTTTGGATTTTTGAGCTCCGTCACATTTCTCATGCTAAAATACGCCAAAACCAACATCAACACAGCTAAAGGAGTAATGCCATAAAACATATAACGCCATTCATAATTCGTAATCACCCATCCAGACAACGTTGGCCCAATCGCTGGTGCAAATGAAATCACAAGACCAATGTACCCCATAGCTGCTCCCCGTCGTTCCACTGGGAATATGAGCAAGAACACCGTCTGCATTAATGGAATCATCACCCCTGCTCCAACAGATTGAATAATCCGTCCAGTAAGGAGGATCGGGAAATTGGTCGCTACCGCTGCAATGACCGTTCCAACCGTGAAGATTCCCATTGCCGTCAAGAAAAGCTGTCTCGTCGTAAATTTTTAAATTAAAAAAGCCGAGACAGGTACCATGATCCCCATCACAAGCATAAAAACCGTCGTTAACCATTGTCCCGTATTGGCTGTGATATTCATTTCGACCATCAGCGGGGGAATGGCAGTAATCATAAGCGTTTGGTTCAAAACAGCAATAAAAGAACCAATAAGCAATAAACCTGCAATCAGCACTTTACTATAATTCTCGTTATTTTCCATATAAAAACTCCTAATTTAATAGTCTTCCCTTTGTTTAAAACTGTCACGATTCCTAATGGTCCTTATATAAGTATATCTCAATAAATATATTTCGCAATACGAAGCATATAACCATGAATTTTTTTCCATAAATGAACTACATGGTTCCTGGAGGTTGAAGCGTCATCACAACTTACATTATGCACTTTTATTAACATATTCTTTTCACCCCTGCGATTCAAGGAACAAATCCTTAAAGCGGTTTTTTGTTCCTTGAATCTCCTTTCACTTATCCACAATTAAGATGTTTTTCATTTGAAACGAAAAAAAAGAGCATCAACCCTTCTTGGATTAACACCCTTATACAAAGATTTTAACATCGTACATATTTGCGTTTAAATCCAAGCTTACCTTTATCTGTTTCTTTTTGTATACTTTCATAAGCATTTAGGAAACTACTTTTTTTCTTGTCCCGTTTAACTTCTACTGTACCTACTGCCTCTGCAGTCTCAACGGCCTTTTCATTGAGCGGCAAATATGAAATTCCGGCCGTGTATAGAAAATTATTCATTGACGCTTTCGTACGCTCTGGCGAAGCATGAATCGTCTTTCTCACTAGCTCAAGCATTTCAGACATCTTGCTTTCTGAAAATTCATGGTCAGGGCGATTCCCTAAAAGCCAAGAGTAGCAACTCCAGCCCGCAGACATTCTCAACTCTTGACCACTTGCGATCCATTGATCAGCAACATCTTGTGCAATAGGTGCTTCTGCCAAAGTTACGGCCACCACATAATCAGACAGCATATAGAAATACGCGTCATCGATCCAACGATCAAAATCAGATGCCGTCATCGCTTTGGGATCGGCAATAATGCCTGCAAAGTACATAGCATCATAATTACCAGTAGCATATAATTCTTCAGCTAACGGTTGATTTAATTTGATTTTCTTTGCGATTGGTTTCATCGCTCCTGTAGCAACACCAAAAACCGGCTCGCGTGCACCATTAGATATGTACATTTTTTTCATCCGTTCCTTGCCGAGGGCTTCAAGCTCCTGCATAACTGTTTCGAGATCCATTGTTTGACACTTCCTTTCTTCCTACCTATTAGTTTAATTCTACTCTAAATGATTGTTTAGAACATTTATTTTAAACTCGCTTTGATCGGCTCCTTCTCTTTCGTATAATCAACGCAATAATATGTGTATCGAACAAAAAAGCGACTCCTAATGTGAATCGCTCTACTCGTTCGTTTGCAATTTTCTAAGGACTATTCCGTTTATAATTACACCCATTAATCCAGCAACCGTAAAAACATAGGCAACAAATAACGGTGTTGAAGTTAGTGATTCAGTAAGTATTCGAAATAGACCAACGGATAAAACAAGGAAACTACCTATTAATGCAATAATGGCTTGAGTTTTCTTTTTCAATCGTATACCTCCTAAAGAAAAAATTCCATAATCCCTATTCTCACCTAGTAATAGAGCAAATGAAGAGCTGCTATTTAAACTTACTTGGATTTTCAATTCGAATAGAGATGACTTCCCCACAATTCAAACAGAACGTATAAATCTTATTAGAACCCATTGAAAACTTCTTTTCTAATGGCTTAACTGGGATAAAATCAGTTCCTTCTGTAAATTCTATTCCATTACACTTCGGACATTTTGTTTCTTTCAACTGGATCAACTCCTTATGTCACGATTCCATTCACTTTCAACGACTATACCGAAATAACCAGCTTGTTGCTTATTACTTACGCTTCATAGCTTGTTTGGTTTCAATTTTTTCTTTTGCATCACAATTTATTCCTTATAAAATGAAAACAAGAGCATGGTAAACAATCCATGCTCTTGTCGCTCATTCGTTCGGTTAGATAGTGCGTAACTTCATAAGCAAAAGACACTCATATCATCAGCCATCTGAATAACCTTGAAATAACTACTTCCATATACCCATATACTTTTTTTGGTACTTTTTATCATCTACAGTTTCAATTAATTCTAGGGCTATTTGTTTTATGGCCTCATCATTATAATGGTTATATAAATGTTTCATATTCTGAAGGATGTCATTACGAATTAACGTGTAATTTTTTTCATCGGTGCCATTTTTAAACCGATCAACCATATACTCCATAACCATGTCCTTTTGGGCTGTACCAGCGATTCCGACTTTCCATATTGATTGGAGGCTATGTCTGGCTGTAACAAACTTTTCGTCTTTTGTTACCTCCCACAACCGAGGGAAATCTTTCATCATCCTCATTTCCGGGTCGCTTTTAGCTAGACTAGCTAAATATTGTGCTGCACGAGAGCGCTGATGGTTATCCTTATCGGTTAAGTCCTCTACAAGTTGGTCCCATACTTCATACGCCCAGTCCACTTTTTGGTCCGTTACTTTTAAAATCGTTTGATAAGCTTCATATCGCTCATCTTTATTGCCTGTTTTTGATTTTTCAAATTCCACTTCCATTTGACTGTCCACTTTCCCACCTACTACTCCAAATTTATATTTATCCCAATCTGTTTAAGCGCCCCACTGCTTAGCAGTATATAAGTTTGGTTCAACTATTATAAATTATTTCTGCACAATCTGAATAAGGTTGCCGCATGTATCATCGAAGACCGCTATTGTCATATCACCCATTGCTGTCGGCTCCATAGTAAATGTCACTCCATGTTTTGTTAATCGGTTGTATTCTTCGCGAACATCCTCAACTCCAAACATGGTTGCTGGAATACCTTCAGACGATATTTTATCTTGATACTCTTTGGCAGCCGGATGGTTATTTGGTTCGAGCAATAGCTCCGTACCATCTTGATCATCGGGAGAAGTAAGGGCTATCCACCTAAATTCACCGACGGGAATGTCATGCTTTTTAATAAATCCTAGTGTTTCTGTATAAAACTTTAATGCCTTGTCTTGATCTTGAACGAAGATACTAGTAACAATGATTTTCATATAATTTTTGTCTCCTTAAGTTAATTGCGATGCACTGGATTCTGCTAACAATAAGACCCCAAGCAGAAAAGCCAGACATTCGTCAGTAGATTTTTTAATAAAATTACTCAATCCATCCTTCCAGCAAATTTTTAAGTGGTTCGTTGTTAAAAATAAGTACACGATATTTCCCTTTTCGTTTTGACTTTACGAGATCTGCCTCTTCCAATACAGAAAGGTGTTTCGCTATGGCCTGTCGCGAAATGGAAAGATTGTGCTTCATAATAAGACGTACTGTAAGTTCATACAACGTCAGCTCGTTACGTTCGGTTAATTCGTCTAATATTAGCCGCCGAGTCGAATCGGCAAGTGCTTTAAAGATTGCGTCTTTGTTCCAATTCATATATCCATCATAAGCAACTGTATGGTTGCTTGTCAAACATGAGCAACTTTCTAGTTGCATGATAGGGGTATAGGGACTTTCTTATGATCATATCCCTTTTATGTAAGCGGACACCAGTTCCGCTTGAAGCGGGACGAGGGACCTGTCCCATCGTCCCTTAGAAAATGAGTTGTTTCTTTTAGAATTAGTGAGCTCACTTTATGTGACTATATTAATAAAAGCTTCCTACATTCATTATATTATAAATAGGAAAAAATGGGATTTTATCATATCGAAGGAAAAAGTAGATTATGAGGAGTTTCCTGGTTCTCTCCTTCTCTTCTACGGGGGGATTGTTCACGTGGTGTCTCATAGATGCTCTTTCACGCCGTGTTTCGCTTCTATATATACAAATAATGGAATTTATTATGGCTTGCTGTCCAATTTAGACCATATTCTGTCGGAATGAGGGATTTGCTGTCCAATTTGGTACAAATGCTAGCGGAATTCTGTTTTTTTCTGTCCAATCTGGATTTTGTGATTTATTTGTTAGGGAAAATCATGTTGTAGTCCAGCGGCTCATTCGAGGAAGATGTTGTTCCTTCTTGCGGCCAATTGACAGGCAGTTTCATCCCAACTCTTCTCTTTTTTGTGCAGAGTGTGCCCTGCTCGGCATGGTCCTGGCTCGCTATTTCTCTTCTATAGGGGTGGTTATTCATGCTATTGTTCTTAGAAGTAATTCACGTTGCGTTACGAAGAGAAACGGCTCGGACTCACTTCTTTTCTTCTACATAGAAGACCATGAATCTTCTCTTGGAAGTATTGGATGACGTTTACGAAAAAAGAAGCTCGTCTCACAGGGGGACATGATGTTTTCTCGAAGAAGCTTTCTCACGTAGTAACATGGGCCCATTCGAAGAAGATGCTGTTCCTTTGGAACAGCGCTCTTCAGCGCCTTACTTACTCTGTTTATTCGCATAAAAAAACACAACCCTTTGGATTGTGTTTTATCTGCCTGGCAACGTCCTACTCTCACAGGGGGAAGCCCCCAACTACCATCGGCGCAAAAGAGCTTAACGACCGTGTTCGGCATGGGAACGGGTGTGACCTCTTCGCTATCGCCACCAGACTAATATATTGAACATCGGATTACCCAAAGGTTATCTTAGTTCACATTTGAGAGGGTTCTCTCAAAACTAGATAATGCATTA
>NZ_JRJU01000021.1 GCF_000787375.1 Halalkalibacter okhensis
TTCCTTTTTTTAATAGGCTCGAAGCAATGAGCGGAAACGCCGTTTTCTTTTAAGCCTTTTGAGCGCTCTTCTCAAATGGCGCACGGCGTGTGGAGACACTATACACATTCATAAAAAAAAGAGCGAAGCAATAGCTCCACCCTTTCCATCTGCAATCCTAAATTTCTTTCAGGTCTATAGAATCCCCAACAGCTAAAGCAAGACCTTTTTTCCCTGATAAGTTCTCAGCAAACTCAACTGGGTCTTGTTCAATAACTGGGAATGTATTGTAATGAATCGGGACAACCCGCTTAGCTTGAAGCCATTCCGAAGCAACAGAAGCGTCCTCTGGCCCCATTGTAAAGTTATCACCAATTGGTAAAAATGCTACATCAATTGAATTTCGCTCTCCAATTAATTTGAGATCACTAAATAAGGCAGTGTCTCCTGCATGAAAGATGGTTTTTCCTTCAGCCGTAAATAATATTCCTGCCGGCATGCCTGTGTATACTATTTTTTGTTCTTCTTCAATGGTAAAAGATGACCCGTGGAATGCTTGTGTAAGCTTAACTGTACCAAATTCAAACTGGTGAGAACCTCCAATATGCATTGGATGCGTTTTAATCCCCTGCCATCCTAAATATGTAGCAAGCTCAAAAGGGGCAACAACTAGGGCATCATTTTTCTTTGCAAGCTCTACCGTATCACCAACATGATCATTATGACCATGTGTTAATAGGATCACATCAACTTTAAGGTCTTTCGCATCTAAATCTGTTAGCTGGTTCCCTGTGATAAATGGATCAATAATAATTTTCGTTTTTTTGGTTTCAATTTGTACGACAGAATGTCCATGATAACTAATCTTCACTCTATATCGCTCCTTTTAAAAAATTGTTTTTCTTTATTCATTTTATTTAACCAACGAGTAAGTAGATTCCTGCAAAAAATTATGATTCTTTCCTTTCTCCACTTTGAAAGAGCGTTTGCTTTTTTACTCCTGTGGTCTCTGTTACGTATGAAGCTTCTAATACCGCAGTTGGATCAATCGATAGAACAATATCTTTTAGTTTCGGGTACATGAATCGATTTGTTATACAATAAATGATTAATCTTTCATCGCCCGTGTAACCACCTTGTCCATACAAATAGGTGATCGAAACATCAAGTTCCTCCAACAACTTCTCACCGATTACATGGGGTTGCTCTGAGATAATCATTACTGATTTTCCCTGATTTAACCCATCTAAAACAAAATCAATCATTTTTGAGACAATGTAAAACACAGCAACACTAAACATCGCTTGCTCCAAAGTAAAAACAAAAGCAGCCGCTGTCAGAATAATTGCGTTTATAGCTAATAAAAACGTGCTTATCGGGATATGAAAACGTCTATTTGCCCATATCGCGATCATCTCGGTTCCGTCAACCGCTCCACCAGCTTTTACAACAAGACCAATCCCTAAGCCAAGCATAAGTCCACCATATAATACAATTAGCACTTCTGATGATGTAATAGCTTGCATCGGAGCCATCCACCACAATGCTGCCGTTGTCACGGCATTCGCATATAGCGTCCGAATAACAAATTTCCGCCCCATAAAACGTCCAGAAAAAAGAAGAGTAGGGACATTCAAAGCTAGATATACAATCGAAATCGGCCAACCCAATTGAGAATTTACCATGATCGCTATTGCTGTCACACCACCATCAACAAGCCCATTCGGTGCTAATATCAACTCTAAACCAGCAGCAACGATGACCGAACCAATCGTTAAAGATAGATAGTTAAAAAAAGTCTTCATCTCATTCCCCTCTTCTCTACGTCTATCTTATTTTAACATATGATGTTAAATTAAGAATAATCATACAAGCTTTGAAAGGGGAGTAATTATGTTAGAGGAACGATTACAAACTATCCAAACATGGTTAAAAAACGAAAATGGAGCATATGCTTTTATTCAAGGAAAAGCCAATTTATTTTATCTTACAGGGTTTCGTTGCGAGCCCCATGAACGGCTCGTTTCTTTGTTTGTCTTTCAAAAAGAGGAACCGATCTTAGTTTGTCCAAACATGGAAAAGGACCTTGTCCGACAAGCCGGATGGAAATATCATATTATAGGTTACAGTGATCATGAGAATCCATGGGATCTTATTTCTAAATATGTAGCTACGTTAAATATAAATGGCCATAACATCGCCATTGAAAAAAGTCTGCTCTCTGTAGCTAGAGCGGAACAATTAAAAGAGCTGTCTCCAGAAGCAGATTTCATCTGTTGTGAAACAAGATTAATGAACTTACGCTTAATTAAGAGTGATGAGGAAATTGCGATTTTACGCGAGGCTGCTAAGCTGGCAGACTACGGTGTAGAAGTTGGCGTACACGCTCTTTCAACTGGCCGAACAGAGATGGACGTCCTGGCGATGATTGAATATGAGTTAAAGCGAAAAGGCATTGCTGAAATGTCTTTCGGAACGCTTGTCCTTAGCGGGGAGCAGTCTGCTAATCCTCATGGCAAACCAAGTATGAAGCATCTACAAAAAGGTGAATTTGTGCTATTTGATTTAGGAGTTGTGTTAGATGGGTATTGTTCTGATATCACAAGAACTATCGCCTTTGGTCAAATAACAGAAGAACAACAACACATCTACAATACGGTATTGCAAGCACAAATGGAGACATTAAAGCTGTGTCAAGCGGGCACCGTTTTAGGTGATTTAGACCGCAAAGCCAGGTCCATTATTACAGATGCTGGCTATGGCTCTTATTTCCCTCATCGAATTGGTCATGGCTTAGGGACAGAAGTACACGAACTTCCTTCTCTTAACGAAACAAATAAGGATCAATTACAAATCGGAATGACTTTTACTATTGAGCCTGGAATCTATGTACCAACAACAGGTGGCGTTAGAATTGAAGATGATGTGTTAATTACGACAGACGGCTATGAATGTTTAACACAATTTTCGAAAGAGCTACAAATTATTAAATAATGATGACTAGGGCACTGAGATCTCAGTGCCCTAAACTTTATCCTTTTTATTCAGTCTTTTATCTTTATTCCACTCATATGGTATTTTTGACCAATTATATAACACCATAATCAAGACCATTACTAGGCTAATACTAATATTCTGTATCCAACTAACTTCCCTTTGAGAAATGAATTGAACAATAGTTGCTGATATCAAATAAAATATGGGAGTACTAATATTTATCTTAACCATACCGGCCCTCCTTTATGTGCAAATAAACCCGTTAACGAACAAGCACAAAAATTATTGACCCTAATACTATTAAAGAGATAAGTATTCCAGTACCTTTCCAACCTAAACTCCCAACTAAATCAGCAAGTCCGCCACCATGAATACTACCAGCAGGATTTCTTTTTAGCTCTTCTTGTCTCATTCTTTCTCGTCTTCTTTCTGGACTTTCTCTTTCCTCACTCATTTAACGACCTCCTCATTAAGAATACGAATGTGGACCTTAAACGTTTCATTTATATGACATTATACCGTTCCCGTCGCTTAAGGGGGGAAGAACGTTTTTAATAACTGAGCCGTTGAAGTGGATCCTGGTTCAGTTAAAACCATAAAACAAATGAATTATTAGTCCGAAATAAGAAAATAACGGAATGAGGATTCGATTGAGTTTAATAAAAATAATATTAACGCACTGGCTAATCCAATGCGTCACCATGGAGGTATTTAATAAAATCTTCCCTGTAAAACGCATGCAATACACAAGGTTGTTTTTCTTTTGTTTCTAACGCAGTATGCTCTTTTGGAAATTCTTTTTCAACATGCAACCTAATAAAAGGTAACTTTTCTTGAGCCCTCTGCGATCGAATATTGACCTTCCTGGCCCCTGCTAGAACATGCAATAACCCTAATTCTTCAAAAGCTATTCGTAAGATGGCCACTTTTGATGCTTGATTGTACCCTTTCCCCCAATATTTGTGACCGAGCCATGACCCGATGTGACAAGATTTTTTATCATGATCAATAAACATCAAAGTTGTAATACCAATAACATTGCTATTTTCATCAAGAATAACTCGCGACACGGTTTTTCCTTCATGTTCTTCTTGGATAATAGCTTCAACAAATTGTTTAGTATCTTCTTCTTTACCGTCTGGGAGTCCCAATACACCTTTTACATAAGGGTCAGAAGATAGTTGATAAATTTGATCACAAAAATCGATTTTATGTTTCACTAATTGAACGTTAGCCATTGTTTTCTCCCACCTCTTTAATCATGTTCAATCTTCCCTCTAATTACTTTCAAATTCCTCCTCCGACATTCCTGCTTGGTCGGCTGGAGATTGGTGAGGATAACAAAATAAAAAAACTGCACCCCATTGTTAATCACAACGGAATGCAGTTTTTTCATATAAAATGATATATTCCCTGACAATCTATTAAATAGCAAATGCGTGGTTTCCTATTATCTTTACAACTTCACGCGAAAAAATCCAATCGCTTGTTGCTGTCTCAGGGTTATAGAAGAAAACAACGTCGTCTTCAATTCCTTGATAAACTAGCGCTTCTTCCACAGCATCATACGCATCCTGATCAGCTGGTTCATTAATGGAGTTATTAAGCACAGGTTCAAATGCATTCGTTTCATAAATAACTTCCTCAATTGTATCAGGAAACTCTTCATGTTCCACACGGTTAAGAACAACTTCTGCCACTGCCACTTTACCAACATACGGCTCACCTTTAGCCTCGGCGTGAACGAGTTGAGCAAGTAAATCTTTTTCTTCATCAGAGATTGGTAACTCATCATCTCTGCTTTCTTTTAAAGTCATAAATAGATTAGCCTCGTCCTCAAAACATGCATTTTTTATCTTATCTTCAGATTGATTAAAACCATATTTTACGCACAATAATTCCAAAACGTCACCTGATTGATTAGGCACATTTGCTTCGGCGTTGACTTTATTTGCTGTATAGGAACCGATTGCTACGATTACTGTCATTAAAAAGACAAATATAATTTTCATTTTGTTAACCTCCTGTTTTTGTAATGATACAGGCTCATTTAAAAAGGCTAACAGGTTTTTGCAGTGAACTCATTAGTAGATGATTGGTAGGATTCCCAATTGATTTGGAGGTTTGGAAGTTATCGCCATCATAAAGACGCCTGCCCCCATTGCTTGAACAACAGGGACAGGCTTCAAATGACCACTATATATTTTCTTGGGTTAACCCTTCAATTATATTTTGCTTCCTTACTTTCTGTATGGAATACAACATAGCTAAACTAACAATAACAAAAATCGCAACAATCACGTAGATAATATCCATCCATGGAAGAATGAATCCGTACTCAAATGTGCTTCGAAACGAGAAATACATAAGTATCATCACCGCAATACTAATAGGCAATCCATAAACAATAGCCTTTATTCCATAGAATATACTTTCATATTGAATCATTTTATTAAATCCCTTCGGCGTCATTCCTACTGACCTGAGCATTGCAAATTCGCGCCTACGAAGAGAGATACTAGTTGAAATCGTATTAAAGATGTTCGCGATTGAGATCGCAGAAATCAATGCAATAAATCCATACGTAAACACAGACATGAGTAAAATCATCTGTTCATTTCGTTGTCTTTCCTTTTGTACATTGTACACATACACATTCGATGGTTGCACTTCTTCTATAGCTTCCTGAGTCGCTAGTGGATCTGAGCTATTCAGATATAGGTAGTTTTGTACTTCATCTTCCTTTACCTGACTGATTATTTGCTGGAACGTATTAGTGGAAACGATCACATCTACTCCTCCAAGTCCAACGGTATGCACTCCTGTTGGAATTTGATCCGTTAACGCAGCTATTTCGACACGATTGAGGTATTCCTGTTCGTCCGTTTCATGATTAATCGTATAAAGATCAATGGTTTCTCCAGGTACTGTATGAATCGATTTCGTTTCAATGAATTTACGCAAATCATAATCTTTATACGAAATTTGATCAATGACTATTGCTGTTGGCTGATCTAAATCCTTGAAATCCTCAACTTCAGCCCCTACTTCTTCGGCATATGCTTGAAAACTTTGCTCATCCAACCCACGTAACACAACATAATATGGATATTTTCCATCCTCTAATATGTCCGGGCTTTGCTTGATTGTTTCCTGTAAGCCCTTTGCCATTTCTGATTCATCAATCCACGCCTGAAGATAAATCTCTTCAATCATCGTCGAGGATGTTACATGGTCTAGAGTGGCTAGAGACTGCAACTCTTCCACACCAACCCCCTGACTATTACTCAAAACTTGAATATCATAATCAATATTATCCTGAGATAACTCTATGGATCTTTCTAAGTTAGACGTAAAAAAAGAAACAGTTAAAAATAGAACAATGCTGATCACTAGGGAAAATACAGTGGCTTGGTATCTTCTTTTATTTCTTTTTAAATTCTTCAAACCAATTTCCGCTTCTATGCCAAATAACGTTCGCACAAACTTTGATGTTTTGACTGTTTTCTGGGACAGTTTCACATCTGCTGTTTGACGAATGGCATCAATAGCAGAAACTTTAGACGCTCTCTGTGCTGGTACATAGGTCGAAATGAATATCGTTGCCAATGAGATACCACAAGTGATGATGATGGAACCTGGTGTCGTTATGACGACTAGCTTTTCGGTCACATTTAACGCTTCTTCAATTATAGAGTTAATCAAACGAAATGTTACACCAATCCCAACTAATCCAGATGCAATTCCAATCGGGATACTGATCAGCCCAATAAGGAAGCCTTCAAAAAAAACTGAATTTCGTTTTTGTTTTTTCGTCGCCCCAACACTTGCAAGCATCCCTAAGTGTCTAGAGCGTTCGGATACACTAATTGCAAAAGCATTATAAATCAAAGCAATCGACCCGATGATGACAATGGCCATAATGATTCCTGCTAATGAAAATAAGGTCGTCCTTAAATTATCATTATCTGTCACTCCATCATAACGTAGCAGCTCATTATTGAAATCGGTTGATGGGATATTTAGTTTTGAAGCTAACTCTTCCGTATCATTATAGATGTCACGGTCTACCTTATTCAGAGCTACAACTGCATCAACAGTTTCAGTCGCGTCCAAACTTGTTTGATCTACATAGTTAATGACTGTATATCCTGGGGCCCATGACGGCTCCCAGGTTGGGCTTTCAATCAAACCTACAACTGTAAATGATCTCTCCATCTCGACATGAAGCTCTTCCGCTAGGCCATTTTCTCCGACCTGTAAGGGCATTCGTTGAGACAGGGGCTCTGGTTCCCCTTCTAACCATCTGGTGCCGATCTCAATCGTTACTTGATCCCCTATTTCATAGTCGACTTTGGCATTGTTTTTTATTTCACTTGAAATAACTATTTCACTTTCATCCTTTGGAAGACGACCTTCACTCAAACTAATCGGAAACTGTTGAAATCCCTTTTCATTGTATTGTTTTATAAATAAGTATGGTTTTCTTTCATTTTTTGATTCAGCTAAAACTGAATATCCTAAATCCTTTGTAAGAACAATCTCTTTTGTTCGTTCATCTTCTTCAATCGCAGAAATTTGCTCTAATTGAACATCATTATATTTCACATGCCACTCACCATCTAAGGCGATGGTTTGTCTTTTCATTAAGTCTAAAAAGGAAACACCTAGTGTGGCAACGCCCGTCACCATTGCCACCGATATAATAACACCAATGATCGTTACAAGTGTTCTTCTTTTATTCTCTTTCAAATGCCGTAAAGTTAATTTATTAATGATGTTCATGGACGAATTACCTCATCTTTGGCAATCTTTCCATCTTCAATTGAAATCACACGATCTGCTTGTAAGGCAATTCGTTCATCATGAGTAATGACAATTAACGTTTGGTTGTAAGTTTTATTGAACATTTTTAAGAGTTCCATAATCTCGCCGCTATTCTTACTATCTAAGTTCCCTGTCGGTTCATCGGCTAGCATAATGGCTGGATTGCTAATTAGCGCTCGTCCGATCGACACACGTTGCTGTTGTCCACCAGAAAGTTGATTAGGTAAATGTGTTAAGCGATTCTGCAAGCCTAGAATGCCAACGATCTCATCGAATTGCTTCTGATCTACTTTATGTTCATCTAATAACAATGGCAGTGTCATATTTTCTTCAACTGTTAAGATTGGTATCAAATTATAAAACTGATAGATTAAACCAATCTGCCTTCTTCTAAAGATGGCAAGCTGACTTTCATCGAGTTGATAAATATCGGTGTTATCGACAAGTACCTTCCCACTTGTAGGGCGGTCAACCCCTCCAAGTTGATGCAATAACGTAGACTTCCCAGAGCCTGAAGGACCAATAATAACAACAAATTCTCCCTTTTTTACGGAAAATGACACATCATCTAGCGCCTTCACTGCCGTATCCCCTTTTCCATACACTTTAGACAGATTTTTAATTTGTAAAATATCCATTTGTAAACCTCCACCTTTTTGATGCTTCTAGCTTATCTGTCCAAAATGACTTTAAAGTGACTTTTATGTGACAGTTTAGTCACTTCCCCCCTCTTCTAATCGTCTTTATATCACGCTTTTATAAAACTTAATTTGAAATTCTGTTCCCCGCTCCCTTGCACTTTTCACCTCAATATCTCCTTTTTGACTTTTAATGATACTATAGGCCATAGCAAGTCCAATCCCAACGCTATCCTCTCCTGCCTGTTTCCCCTTGTAGAAACGCTTGAAAATATATGGAAGATCTTCTTTCAGAATACCAATACCATTATCTTTAATGTTTATTTCGGTATAAAGCGCATTTTCTGAAAAAGAAATCGATATAACTCCTTTTTCTGCTGTATGCTCCACACAATTCTTTAAAATATTTATTAAGGCTTCAGCCGTCCAATTTCGATCACCAAGAAACGAAACAGTTTCATCTCCACTTATTTTTAATGTTTGCTGTTTAACGTCCATTGGAATGAACACAGGTTGTAACGCTTTTTGAATTAAATCGGTAACAATAACCTGATCTTTCTTAAACTCTACCGTTCCCGCATCAATTCTTGATAGCTTCAATAACGATGAGACAAGCCACTCAATTCGCTCTAACTGTATTGTTATATTATTTGTAAATTCGACCCGCTTCTCTGCATTAAGGTTCGGATTTTGCAACAAATCAGCCATGACCATCATTGATGTTAATGGGGTTTTTAACTGGTGAGAGATATCTGAAATCGCCTCGGTTAATTTTTTTTGATCTTCCTGCAAAAGCGAGCTTTGCTCAGATAGCATTAGCGTCACTTTGTAAATATCACTTTTTAAAATACTTAATTCACCTTCATAGTTATCCCGAACATCAAGGGTATAGTCACCATGGCTAATCCTCCTCAAGTAACTAGAAAGCTTAGCAATTTCTTTGTAACGCCATTTCGTAAAAACGAGAAAACAAGCTACTAGTGTCCCAGCTGTAATCAAAACACAAACCGCTGCTAATGGTGTAACGGCAATAGCTGTTACACTTATTGCAACAACACTAACTACAGCTAGTAATATGATCAATCGTTGGATCTCTGGATTCCGAAACACATCAACCACCAACCTTATAACCAAGACCACGTACCGTTTTTATTATCGTTGGATTTTGCGGATTATCTTCCAACTTCTCTCTCAACCGCTTAATGTAAACAGTCAATGTATTATCATTCACAAAGTCACCAGCAACATCCCAAATTCGTTCTAACAGCTGGGTTCTCGTCAACACTTGTCCAATATGATTAGCAAAAATGAGAAGCAATCGATACTCCAAAGCCGTCAATAGCACTTCCTCACCCCATTTATACACCTTGCCTTCTAGTGTATTAATCGTAATGTTTTCAATATCGATGCTAGTGGTAGGTTGTGTATTCGATTGTTTGTTATATCTGCGCAAGACCGACTTTATTCGCGAGAGTAGCTCACGAATGCGAAACGGCTTTGTAATATAATCATCCGCTCCCATATCAAGCCCCATTACAACATTAACTTCATCATCAAATGCTGTTAGGAAAATCACTGGCTTATCACTATATTTTTTCACTTCTTCGCATAATTCATAACCACTCCCATCTGGAAGGGATAAATCAAATAAACATAAATCAATTTGATCCAACTCTTTAGCAATAGCCTTCTTTGCCGAGTTCGCATTATAACAAAGGACCGTTATAAAGCCATCCTGCTGCAATGAATACTCCAATCCAGAAGCAATCGTTTTATCATCTTCCACCACTAATATTTTCATTCTGAACACCCTAACTAGGTTATTTATTAGACTCTCTATTCGTTTATCTTATTTTATAGAAAAAACTACTTCAACAAAAGAAAGATTAAAGAAAGGAAAGATTACATACCCTTAACTAAAAAATTATATTGACAATGATTATCATTACTATTAATATTTTAATGTAAGTAAACGAAAATGATTATCAATACCAACTATGTCGCCTATACTACTTAACCAAGGAGAAAATTAAAATGAAAAAGCTCTTATTCAGTACCCTACTCTTACTAGTCCTTCTTAGTGCTTGCGGAAAGCAAGAAACAGCTACTACAGATCCCGTGAAAGAGAACGAAACAGAAACATTTACATATCAATCAGAAACAGGTCCTATTGACGTTCCTACAGATCCTCAGAGGATTATCGCGCTTACTAATGGACCGAATGTGTTAGCTTTAGATGGTCAAATCGTTGGAATTGATGAATGGACGAATATGAATCCCCTTTTTCAAGAAAGGCTTGAAGGAGTAGAAGTCGTTTCAGATGAAAGCTTGGAGAAAATTATTGAACTCGAGCCAGACTTAATCATTGCAGGTTCTTACATGAATAATCTTGATAAATTAAATGAAATTGCCCCTACTGTCGTATTCACTTGGGGAAAATTAGATTATTTAACGCAACAAGAAGAAATTGGGAAGCTTTTGAATAAAGAAGAAGAAGCGACAAATTGGGTAAATGATTTCAAAGAGCGTGCAGAGGCAACTGGAAAAGCGATTCGAGAGAAAATCGGAGAAGATGCAACCGTTTCTGTGTTTGAAAATGGCGATAAGGAAATTTATGTATTTGGAAACAATTATGCTCGCGGAACCGAAATATTGTATCAAGCCATGGAATTGAACATGCCAGAGAGGATTGAAGAGGAAGCTCTTGAGTCAGGTGTTTATACACTCTCAACTGAATTGCTTCCTGAATTTGCTGGCGACTATATTATCTTGAGTAAAAATCCAGATGCTGATAGCTCATTTTTAGAGACCGATACGTGGAACAACATACCTGCTGTACAAAACGATCGTGTCTTCGAAATCAATACTAAAGCATCAACGTACAGTGATCCAATCACTCTTGATTATCTTCTAGATATTTTCGAAAAATCTTTTCTTTCCAATTAAGATAAAGACAATTGTCTTATGTAAACATGATCTTAACCCACATATTATGCTCGAGGATGGAGTCAGTACTTCATCCTCTTCTTATGAGGAATAACAAACTAGCCTACAAATTAATTACAGTTGTTTAATGTTTCAATCACAAATTGAACCTCTGCCAAGTCATTGACGATGTAATTTGCATCAACATCATGCCATTGAATATCTTTTTTTCATATTGCTTTCATCCCAACCTGTCTGAAGGCTTGTGCACATTATTTCAGAGGACTTCTAGAGCTATATCTAATGATGAACGGTAAGAAGAAACTAACACCAAAACCGAACAATAAAAAAATGGCCACTTGATAGATTGGCTCTGAAGCTATGTTAAATGCAACAATAAGCGGGATAAGAATGGTTAGCACAGAGGTTAGTACTCTAGAAGCAATAGTAACTTTGAGCTCAACGCTACACTTTGAGCATGTCAGCGGTTTATATCCTAATAAAATGGATTTCAATACGTCACCATATCGAAAAGACGTAAAACACACATCACATTTATGTAAAACCATAATAATCTCTCTCCTATTAAAAATTACCACGTTTTCTCGTAGTTGTGCTCTATACTCAATCAGCAGATTATTTTAATTTAGACTCTTTAACTTCTCTTCTTCTCAAAAAACTTTCAATTAAAAAATAAATAAGGACCATCATGACAACCGTAAAAGGAGCAAACAGGATCTGTGTCATATTCCCAATAGGTACATTAAATAGCCAAGCTAGAGCAGTATTCAATAAAAATAAACCAGTGAACATTAACAATTGAAATAAGATAAAGTCTTTAAAAAATGGCTTTTTTTCTTTTTTAAACATTAATAGGTTACATACAATCAACAAGATCAAAAAGCCAACTTCTGCAATAAATGCATAATTAGAGAGTAGATGTAATTGATTGAACTCCACTTGAGTTAATTCTGCATTCACTATAAAAGGTTCACTAATATGGGATTTGTATATCTCAATCGATACATATACCATATAAAGAAATACCGAAAGCAAAAGAATGGAACGAAATAACATACTTTGTTCAAAAATAGAATTCAAATTTTTATTGCTATTATCCATCCGACATCACCATGTTCAAATTTTCAACTTCATATTAATTTAATTTATAGATTCATTTAGCTCTTCGTAATATTTTTGGGGATCAGAAATATGGTTGTTAACAAAAAAACGTGCATCACTTTGAAACATGTCTATATATGATTCTTTATCCATGCTTAGATCTCCTAAATCACTTACGCTTCCTTCAACGGATACCGTATCTTCTTTCAAATTTACCAATACTTTCAAATAGACCTTATCTTTATATATAACCGTACCAACTACTTTCTGCTCTGTTAAATCAACAAGTGGGTATTCATGCCGTACTCCTGAGGGAACAAATAAGGTATAACCGGCATTCTTTTTTCTTTTTAAAAGAACCCATATTCCAAAAATAACTTTTAAGAAAGATGATTTGTGCAATGCGTTTTTTTTCATTTTTTTTCCCTTTTCACCTTTTCTACATGACTAAAATGTACACATTTACATTCTTTGTTTAGAAAATCTCCTTTGCCTCAATGGGTAAGTTTTTTACGTGTATTAGATAGTTTGTCATATTTATATCATCTTCATCTGGATAGCTAAATGAGAAGTATTCAGCTACTTCTTTCGATAAAATTCTAAACAAATCACACGTCATAAAAATTGAATCCCAAAAATGATCATCATTACTATCAGAATAGGTTCCTTTATACATTTCCCAATAAGAGATTGGCAGATATTTTTTATAATACTTGCCCATTTTCCCTGTAGAAATGTTGAAATCATGCTTAATCCCGATCCACCAAGATACGATCTTATCTAAAGAAGCTCTGATAATAGATTCAAACATGTTTTTTGCATAAGGCAATTCATCTCACCAAATCCCTTTTGCCACATTTTGCAAACACCACCAAAAATTATTGGTACAATTCTCAAACATAGGTGTTGTTGGTGGTAGGACATGGTAATCCATATCGGTTGCAGCAGCAGTCCGTGGTAAAATCTGATCTTTATCTAGTAACGGAACAGGTAGCTTATCATTCCGATACACTTTTATCATTTCTTCTTTTGTTTGAATACGAAGATCGATTCGATTCCCATCTTTAAAGAGCATTAAATACGTATAAGAACTGTTATAGTCGATATTTTTTAAACCAATGTGGTTGTCGAGTTTATCTGGTTCCTGCATCATCAGTACTTCACCAAATTTACGAATCCATTTGTCGTCATTTATAAATGATGAGGTTTCCGTTACGACATACACAATGTCATAATCTTGAAACATATCTTTTGGAACATTGGGATTGGTTCTTGAACCATTCATGTAGACTGCACGGATTCGCTCGTCTTTTTCGGCAATTTCTGTTATTAACTTAAACATCACTTCTTCGCTTCGCATTTTTTACCCCCATCACATTTGTGGTTATCTTTTCATTTTATCACGTTCCTAAAATTGTAACTTTTCCTTCAATTACACGGAACCACAACCCTTTTAATAAACTTTAAATCTATATGACGCCTTTTGTTTTAGTTAACCCTATTGTAAAGAAGCTCACATTTATAAACCTTATCATTTGCTTTAATTTCATAAAATTATAAGTGTAAGTAAGAAATCCACAAAAATGAAACTTAGAATGAAAGGATGCGAGCGCAAAGATGAATAAAGAAGAATTAAAAGAAAGAAACCGGAACCGTATTGTGCCTCTTTTTGATTGTGATTACGATTTATTTGATAAGCATTTAGAATTTTATACGGCTCTTGGATTTGAGATCATTTACTACCAAAAGGCTCCATATCGTTTTGCTTCAGTACTAAAAGATGGAATTGGAGAATTTGGCTTTTATGGTGTGAAGAACGCTAAGGAGAATGGCAATAGAGGTGGCTGTTATATCTATGTACCAAATGTCCAAGAAGTGTATGCTGAGTTAAAAGCAAATATAAAATCGTATTATAGAAAAATTCCTTCAAAGGGTATACCTAGAATGTCAAGGGTTAACAAAACAGCTGAGGACTGGCGATTCAACATCACCGATCCGAGTGAGAATACCATCACAATTGGAGAAACGTTTGGTGATTCAACAACTCTTATGGAAGCAGAGGATGAACGAGTAAGAGCCCTAGAGTCAAAATTTGAAAAAGCTTATGCTGCAGCCTATCGTTTAGCCTACTCCAAAGAAGATTTCTTAGCTGCTAGAAACACATTAGAAGTTGCCTTTCGCAAATTCACTGAGGACTTTTCCAATGAAACTTTATTTAAAGCTAAAGTATTACAAGCAGAAATCTTTGCTTCTTTAGGGCAGAAAAGTCAAGCAAACGAAGCTATTCTAGAGGCAAATAAAGTTGATCTAACCACAGGGGAGAAAGAATCTCTATCTGAATTTGTCGACCGACTTAGTGAAATTAATGAACAGATTAGATAGAAATTAAGGTTCCTACATTTTCCGCTAAAGCTACTTTAATAATCAAAGAAGTTCTGCAGGTATGTAGAGCTTTTTTTGATTATTAAAGTGCTAATAGTTATGAGTTACGATCCTGGCAATACGTATAAAAGCCGAGATGTTCGACCTCTTTTTCTACAAAAGTTCCCTTTAGCATTCATTTCACATAAGTTATAATCGTCAGTTATCAATCTTTCTTAACTTTATAATGTAATTCGACAAACTGATTAAAAGTCTGTACCCCTTCTAAAGAGAGGTTCATTTTATATTTCCCTTTAATAAAAAGCGGAATTCCTGTACCAATTAATTTTGGTGCTACAGTAATGATTACTTCATCGACCAAATCTTTCTCTATAAATGAAGTGACTAATTGTCCACCACCCAACAACCATATGTTTTTCCCTTGTTTTCTCTTTAAATTCCGAACGAACACATGGGCATCTTGATTTATAAATTGAATATGTTCCTTCTCCTCATAAGTAGTAGAGCGAGTAAATATAAAACTTTTTTTATCCTTATATGGGTATTCATTCATATTGATTGTATTATTTATCCAATCATACGTCCTTCGTCCCATTAAAACAGTATCGACCGTTTGATAAAAATCAGAAATACCGTTATCTCCTTCTCCATCCACCTCAAATAACCAATCTAACTTTTCTTCTTCTGTAGCAATGTACCCATCTAAACTTGTAGCAATAAATAATACAACTTTTCTATCTTCACTCATATTTACACCTCTTATTTTCAGTATAAACCGATTATAGATTTTTAATATGACAACCTATGTCATATTAAAGTGATATTTTATTGGTTATTATGATTAAAAGAGGTGATTACATGCGTGCTGAAAGATTACTTAATATCATGGTTCTCTTAAAAAATAGAGAAATTATGACGACTGAAAAATTAGCCGAAGAACTCAATGTCTCCCCTAGAACTATTCTTAGGGATATGGACGCGCTAAGTTTAGCCGGAATACCAGTATATTCAATTAGAGGAAAACATGGAGGATGGACTATATTAGAGAGTTTCAAAAATAATCTATTTCATTTGAAACAAGAAGAAATTCATTCACTGATCGCTTCTCCTTCAGGAAAATTATTAAAAGACTTAGGAATGAAAAAGGGAACCATTGATATTAGAGAAAAACTATTAGCCTCTTTATCCAAAAGTGATACAGTTAAAACTAGAACATTTTGGGAAAGAGTATACGTTGATACAGGAACATGGAGAGAATCTAACGATAATACCACATACTTAGAGATCGTCCAAAAAGCAGTTCTTGAAAATAAGAAACTAAAAATGGTTTATAAAAAATTTAATAATAATGAAAGTGAAACATATATTGAACCTTTGGGTCTAGTCGCTAAAAGTAATAGATGGTATTTAATTGCAAGAAAAGAGAAACAATACCGTAACTATAGGGTAGCAAGAATATTATCTGCCACTATTTTAGACGAAGTCTTTATAAGACCGACCAACTTTAATCTAATTAAATACTGGGAGACGTCCAAAAAAGATTTTATTAGTCGTTTACCGCAATATTTAGTTGAAGTTGAAGTAACTAGTTCCATTATCAACCGCATTACTTTTACATCAAAATTTATTCACTCATTAGAAATGAAACAGAGTGCAAATGAAGAGTGGACTTTCGTTAAGTTAACTTTCAATGACAAACAAGAGGCTATTGAATATATTTTAGGATTTGGAGATCAAATCAGAATCATCTCACCAAAGAATTTGAAAGAAGATATCTTACATGCAGCTCAAGAAGTTATTCGTTTATATACGTCTTAACTAAGAACAAAGTAACCGAATTAATCTCGTAATTCTTCTCTTTTTATTTTAAACATCTCACCCTCTTCAAGTAACCTCCCACTTTCTTTATCTTCCTACGATTTGTTGTTCAAGTGGACCCTCATTCCGCTATTCTAGTTAAAAGACATGCTTTTAGCTTGCTTCCGGTTCCTCGTTCCGTTATTTTCCTGTTTTCACCTTGAATTTAATAGGATTTGTGACTTTAGCGGAACCAGGATCCACTTTGCTCCTGTTAGAACCGTTTTTCTCCATTTTAACGGAATGAGGATCCTGTTTGTTTGAACTCTTAAACCAGCTTCAGTTTTAATCATACCAAGCCTTAATAGGTCGATCTTCAGGAAAACCAGCTTTGGCTCGATAGGACTTTCTCTCTTCTGTAAAATCAAACCACTGTTTGCTGCTATCACGGTTGTTCGCATAGTTGATCACACAACGAATTTGGTCTTCAACACAACTATCGGTCCATACGCCTAATTTTTGCTCTAATTGATCAAAGAGTACTGCTCCATTTTGATCTTTCATTTCAGCTAAAGAACAAATATCCAACTCAAAAACTAACTTTTCAGCTAATTTATGACCTATTGAAGGAACGGTTTGAAATTCAGCTAACCCTTTTAATATTTTGGCTCTTTCATATGTAATGGTTAGCATTTGGGCAATTTGTTCCGTACGCAAATAGTGGATATCTCTAATTTTGACTTTTTCTTTTCTAAGTATAGATTTTTCCTCGTGTGTTAGTGGCAATGTAGGATTTGAACTCAAAATCTCCCCTCCCATCAAACTTGGTTTTAATTTTAACATTAATTTCCTTTTATGTACTATAAAGAAAAGTCACACCAGTAAAATAATTAATACAGATCTTCTCCAATAGTAGCACTTGAAAGTTACGTAACGTTACCCATTACACTTAAACCAGAATTAGAAAGGAGTGGTTAATGTTGAAGAACAAAAATTGTTTTTTTACTGAAAGTCCTTGGTCATGGAAAGAAGTAACCTTATTGCTCACGCTTGTGTTGATCTTGATTCCATTCTTTATCGAGTATCTTCTCGCTCAAACTTTAACAAAAAGCTTTCAAAATGAGTTATATTCTGGGACGATGATAGGATTTATCATGTCCATCCTTTTCACTTTAGGTATTTATTTTATTGCGATTAAACCAAAAAAGCTCTCATGGAAAGAGGTAGGTTTTCAGCGTTTTTCAAAGTCGTATTGGGGTCCAATATTCGGTTGGACGATTACTCTTATCCTTTGTAGTATTTTATTGTCATATATCATTGAATGGCTTTTTCTAATCGGGACGGAAAATAGCAAGACGGATAGTCTTACAACTAGATTAACGGCTCTCAACATTATTATTGCCTTTGTTTCCGCAGCAATCATTTCACCGATCTATGAAGAAATTTTCTATCGAGGTTTCTTGTATCGCTGGATTAGAAGTAAATATGGATTAATAGCTGGACTATTAATTAGCTCACTTATCTTTATGATTGTACACATTCCTACTTACAATTCTTTGCCATATACCTTCTTAAGTGGGCTTGTTTTTGCATGGACATATGAAAAAACTCAATCTATTTATCCCGCTATGATTATCCATGCAACTTTTAACGGATTAGCGCTCGTATTAACCGTCACTTTGGCATAATGAATTCATAATCAAAAAGCTACTTGACCTTTATTGATATGTGCATTATGATTGTGAACAACAATAAATCGAAAATTCTAATTAAGCTATGAAAAGGACATGAATCATTTTTCGGTTTCTTACCAGAGAACAGGGTCGTCGGCTGAAAGCCCTGAAGAAATGTATTTGATTTACCACCTTGGAGCTATTATAGGGAAATGAATCCTTCAAAGTATCTATAATCGGGTAATCCGTTATCTTTCTTGAGCATAAAGCATCTTCTTGTCTGTTTTATGGAATCAGGGTGGAACCACGACCGCACTCGTCCCTACTGTTGGGACGAGTGCGGTCTTTTTATTTTAATATCAATAGGCGTTGAAAAGGACATGAATCATTCATTTATTTTCTGTACAGAGAAACAGGGCCGTTGGCTGAGAGCCCTGAAAGAAATGGTGTTTGATTTACCACCTTGGAGCTATTATAGGGAAATGAAACTTCTTCAAAGTATCTATAATCGGGTAATCCGTTATCTTTTTTTAAGCATAAAGCATTCTTCATGACTGCTTTATGGAATTTGGGTGGAACCACGACCGCACTCGTCCCTATTGTTTGGGAGGAGTGCGGTCTTTTTTTATATGAAATTAGGAGGAATTCACATGTCTAATCAATTGGAAAAAGAAAAAAGAAATCATCGAAAGTTAGGTCAAGAGTTAGAATTATTTACTTCAATGGAAGAGGCTCCAGGAATGCCTTTTTTCTTGCCGAATGGAATGGTGGTTCGAAATGAACTCGAAAACTTCTGGAGAAGAAAACACCAACAAGCTGGCTACCAGGAAATTAAAACACCTATAATGATGAAACAAGAACTTTGGGAACAATCAGGTCATTGGGATCATTATCACGAAAACATGTACTTTTCCCATGTGGATGATCAAAATTACGCCATTAAACCGATGAACTGCCCTGGTGCCATATTAATTTTTAATAGCAAACGTAGAAGTTATCGAGAATTACCTATTCGTTTTGCAGAGCTTGGATTAGTCCACAGACATGAACGATCAGGTTCTTTAAATGGACTTTTAAGAGTACGTTCCTTCACTCAAGATGATGCACATTTATTTGTTCGTGTTGATCAGATCGAAGCCGAAGTTGAAAAGATACTTGTCCTAATTGATGAGTTCTACTCCCATTTTGGGTTTGACTATAAAGTGGAACTTTCAACTAGGCCAAAAGAGTATATGGGCTCTGAAGAAATCTGGGGTCAAGCTGAATTAGCTTTGGAATCTGTCTTAAAGGCCAAAGACGTTCACTATCAAATCAACCATGGTGATGGAGCGTTTTATGGTCCGAAGATTGATTTTCATATATTAGATTCTCTCGGAAGAAGCTGGCAATGCGGAACTGTCCAATTAGATTTTCAAATGCCTCAACAGTTTAAATGTGCCTATGTAGGTGAAGACAATCAACTTCATCGTCCAGTTATGATTCATAGAGCGATCTTTGGTTCGGTAGAGCGTTTTATGGCGATTTTAATTGAACATTTTGCTGGGGAGTTTCCTCTATGGCTGGCACCTGTCCAAGCAAAAATCATTCCCATTTCCGATTCTCATGCCGCCTTTGCAGAAGACGTGAAAACTCAGTTTGAATCAGCTGGATTACGTGTGGAAGTGGATGATAGAGCCGAGAAAATGGGATTTAAAATTAGAGAGGCTGAAAAACAAAAGATTCCATATATGATTGTGATCGGTGATAAAGAGATGGAGAACCAATCATTGGCATTAAGAAAGCGAAAAGCGGGAAACCTTGGAGTAATGAACGCCGACGAAACAATTAATCGGTTTATTCATGAAATGAACGATATCAAGTAAACGATATTCCATGCCCGAGAGGATTCTCTTCCTATTGGGCTTTCCCTTACTCTTAAGGTCTTTGTTCGCATAAAACGCTCATTAGTCTTGCTTCTGTATGATTTCTTTAGTAGAACAAGGCAAGCAATGCCCTTGTTCTACCGTTTTTATCATTTTAACAGGATCATTAGTGTGACAATTGTTATATATACACCGAAAAACAATCCAGCACCTTTCAAAATAACGCGACCATAGTATTTTTTCCAAAATTGATTATTGTTGTTTGGGGCATCTGTAGCTACGATTGGATCCATTCCTTTTACATCAATTGGCGATTTCATCAGTTCATATAACTCGCGGCAGTCAGAACAACTTTCTAGGTGTTCCTTAACCATTTGATTTGTCATTTCTGAGCAGTCATTTTCTACATAAAGTGGCAACAAATCTCGAATTAAGCTACACTTCATTTGTATCATCCTCTGTTTTACATAAGTGCTTTCTAAGTTCAAGCTTGGCTCGGTGCAAATTTGTTTTCACCTTTGAAAGCTTCCACCCTACTATTTGAGCAATTTCATCATAGGAAAGCTCTTGATACTCTCGTAAGATCAGAACGGTTTTATAATCTTCTTTTAATAAATCAATCGCTCTCAAAATTTGAGCTTGTTCCGCCTTTTGAGCTACCACTTCTTCCGGGTTTTTGTATGTTCTTTGTTCTAGTGAGGACGTTTTTTCTATCGGATGCTTACTATATTTTGTTTCACGACGATACCAGGTAATAAATGTATTATGAGCTATTGTATACAGCCATGTTTTAACACTAGATTTCCCTTTAAAGGAAGCTAATCCATTAAATGCTTTTAAAAATGTATCCTGAGCAAGGTCTTGAGCTAGCTCCTTTTGTCTCGTTCGTTGAAATAAATAGGTAAAGATCTCTTCATAATAAAGGGAATATAATTCTTCTAACGTACTCCAATTACTCATTTACCATAAGTACCAGATAGACATCCAAATCGTAAGTAAAAGGAAAATACTGTATAACGACATCGTTAACACACGAATCCCCCAAATTTTCTCTCTATCCTCATGAAGAGCTGGATTCCCCTCATGATCCTTTCCGCTGTTTTGACAATACCTACATGTTTCCTCGTGCTTCATCATCCATTGTTTCGTTTCATCCTCAACTTCATCCTCTAAATACAATTCATATAAATCTAGAAATACTGTACACTCAACTTTCTTATTCATAGAGGGAAACCCACTCTTTCGTTTCAATGTCTACCAAATAGAGGCGATGCTCTGCTTTTTTATATGGCTGAATTACGAGTAACCAAGCTACTCTAATGTCATCGTTTTCATCAATGACATAAGTTAATCTTGACCTCGAGGCATAAGGTGTATAATCTAGTGAATTTGCGACAACCTCATATGCTTCTTTGCTAGATGCAACCGTCACCTTTGTCTGTGGTTGGTTATAATAATCGATATTCTTTGAGTAGGTAAAAAGAGGATCCCCCTTTGTATAACCGAATTGATGAACATAGGAAAGCTTCATTTCTTCTGGATTCGTAGCGCTTTTTCTCCACTCCCAAAAATTTGAGCTACGTGTTCTCTCCCAGTCTTCGATTTGAACATTTTTACTATTTAATATGTTAGTTTCTAATTCTTGAAAATCAATTTTTTCATCATTCGTAAGTTCTCCACCAAAATATAGAATTTCTCCTGAGCGACCATCAATATGAATACTATGATCATTTAAAGTAGAAAGATTGATATCAATTGTTTTATTACTATATCCATACCAAACATTATCAACAACGTAGGTAGGCACCTCTTCTCCTAACATTTCATACCACTGTTGTAGAATTAATTCAATGTCTTCAGTCGTAATTAAAACATCTTTTAAAGATTCAATAGGATAAAGATTTAAACGTTCGTGAAATTCTATTAGAGATTCTTTTTCCCACGTAAAAGAAGTGTTCATCCATAAATCTAAGACAACCCCACTGGAATACTTTGGCATCATTTCAACATGAACGCGATCATCTTCTTTAGTAATGGTCGTATCAATTTGATCATCATCTAGCAATGTTCTACCCATTTGTTCCAAAACTTGCTTTGAACGAGCGACATATTCATCAGCAGAAAGAATCTCGCCTTCTGGTTCAGTTTGACGATGAACATTCATCACAACTCCCGAAACCCCGTCGATATCAACGGAATAATTTTTTGACTTTAGCCAATATCGATTGTGAAAATCTTGTGTTTCAGGCTGACGGAATGAGAATTGCTCATCATTTGTAATCCTCATCGCCAATTCTTTCGCCTCTTCAACTTGTATTAAATTCGTTGATTCGAAATATCTCAATCTCAGTTCGGCCTCAGTAGAAGAAAGCGACGCATCCGCTGCATTATAGAGTGGATTACATAATACTAGGAACAAAATAGCGATCATTAACACAAATGGCTGTTTCACCTTTTCTAGTAATTGAGTTTGACTTCTATTTATAAAATGATACGTTAATAATAAACCCAAGAAAACAATAAGATTAGACACTTCCATTAAATCTACTATACCAGTTTCACGCCTAACCATATAAAATAGAGTTATGCATATGCCTACAATTAAATAAAATGGAATGACTGTTATCCAACGAAATTCCCAGTAATTAAGGAAAAACAAATATAGGCTTGATACTATAATCACAGCGATGATGGAAAAGGCAACCACATCCCCAACAGCAACTTCGCCTTTTATTGCAAAAACAAAAAAACTAGTGATTAACTGTAAAGCTGGCAACGTCATTACGGCAATATCAAAAGTATAAAAGGTCCCTTTGTTCTTTTTTTGCTTAATGGTACAAATATAGTAAAAGCCAACGACAATAATATATCCGAAAAATAAAAAGTGTAGAAACTGCCGTAAAGACGGCTGCCTATCGTAAAAAACAGTCGTAATCTCCGTAATATTAACTTGATGTAACATTTCAATCGATAAACCGATAAGTAACACGAAACGTACTGTAAAGCCAACATAAATTGATGCTCTCGTCTTATCCCCATTTCTTATCAAAAAAGTCACTAACCCATAAACGGCTAATAAAGTTAACGTCCATTGAATTATGATTTTGCTAAAATGACTTAATAAAAAGAAGTTTTCAATATGCAAGACGAACCTGCTAATGATCTCCATTTCAAATCCCCTTCTCTTATTTTCTATGAGCTCATACTATTTAGACAATTAAAGAGGAAAAAAGTTTCAAAAATTACCTCAATTTTCAAAGAGCATATACTAACATGAAAAACCCCTTCAAATTATATGAAGGGATCTTAGTTATTTTGTATGATGCTTATTTAGCTTGACTTTCAATTCTGCTTACTTACTTTAAAAAGCTCATTGAACTAAATACCAATAAAGAGATAATAAAAAATAACAGAATGACTAAACAGTAATATGAACATTGTCAGAATAAACTATAGAAATAGAAGAATAACACTCTGCTGTTTTAGCGGATCCTCATTCCGCTATTCTACTTAATAACCTTGATTTGAGTGTAGTTGCGGATCCTCATTCCGTTATTTTCCAATATCGACCTTAAGTTCCATTCAAATTGTGACTTTAGCGGAACCAGGATCCATTTCACTCATGGTAGCACCGATTTTCTCCATTATAACGGAATCAGGATCCACTTTTTCTATGACAAGAATGAATAATCAAATTCTCCTGGAACTCTTCTGCTTCTCTCGTACAACAAGAAGCTGTCGTAACACTTACTTTTCAAATCCAAGCTAGCCTTTTATTGTAGATAAACTAATAGATAAAGGCAGGATTCTCTTTTATATTCAGAAGAATTTCATCTAAATCGGTTGGGCTTAAATGAGTTGTGTTCAATACAAAGCGTTCTTTTACATCTTTACTTTCAAATTCCTTCACTAATTCTAAACACCTTTCACCCATCTGATGTTCTTTATTCCGTAAAGCATCTCTTTTTAATAGTTCATCCTGATCGACCCACAATACAACATAGATAACTTCTACATCACTGACTTTGGCATGAATCTTCTGTACTAACTTTTCTACTTCTTCTGGAAAAGCAACATAATCAATGATTACATTTTTATTCGCCTGAACAAAATTAATACTTAAATCCGCTATATTTTCCCAGACTAGCAATAGAGATTCTTCACTTTCCCACGGAGGAAGGTATCCACCAATAACCATATGATTTATTAAGTCACCTTCAATATAAGCACTCTGTTCAAATAGTTCAGCAAGCCTTTTGGAAGTTGTAGATTTACCTACTCCTGCTGGGCCAGATATAATATAAATTTTTTTCAATTGTTCCCAGCTCCTTGTTCCCCGGATTTAGCTCTCTTTATATCAAAGATCCCAATCATTCCACAAGTTAATACTCCTAATGCTAGTACACCTGTAAGAATCCAATTATTTCCCCAGGTCACGACTGTACTAGATAAGCAGCTTAAAGCAATAGCAATTGCCCCATATTTCGCTCGCCATTTCTCTAATTTTGAAGAATTTCCCTTACTCAAATTGTACCTCCTCCTAGATATTCCCTAATCCCCTTCGCAATTAATCAACCAAATATTACTCTCTCATATATTCTTTTTTTAAAATGCCCATAGTAATTATGTCATGCCATCTACCATTTCTATATAGACTCTCTCGAATGACTCCCTCTTTCTCAAATCCAAGTTTATTATAAATATGTATAGCTCGTTCATTAAGCGAGAATACCCTTAGTGAAACACGATGAAGATTTAATTCTAAAAAAGCATAATCAAGCAATACCTTTAAAGCTTCAGAACCATACCCCTTGCCCCAATATTCTTTTTCACCAATATCAATAATACACTCAGCATTTCTATTTTTTGAATCGATATTAATAAGAGATGTTACGCCAATTGGAGAATGATCCTTTTTCAATTCAATTATATAACTCTTAGATGAATGGGAATTTAGTATAACTTCCTCGACGAATTTCTTCGTTTCATCGATAGAATAAACATCTAACGTTGGACTGGTAGTTATCATGACATCTATATCATTTCTCCAAGTATGATATTTTTCAATATCTTCGTTTCCCATTTTTCGTAATCGAAGGTTTTTTGAGCTTAACACAGTCAACATCCTCTCATCTCACACTAATTACGGTATTTATACGTAGCAAATAAAAAAAAGTTTCCTATTGTTTTACTAAACTGTTTTAGCGCACTTCCCATTAACGAACAAATTTAAAATGAAATAGTTACTAGTTTTGTAATTTTCCATTAATTTTTTCTAAATGGTGCGCATCATGCTTAACGAATATCTTTATAAAATTTTCTCCCGAGAATTTTCTTTTACCACCACCAATTGTAAACCTAACATCTTTATCAAGTCTTGATATTCTGTCATTAAGTTCTTTTCGTGTGGAAACAAAGCTATTAATTAGAGTCACTACTGAATAATCTTTTATCAAGGACATCGCTTCTTCATTAAGTCGGTCATGCTCTGGGAAGTATGTAATTTACAATACCACACTAAATATCTAAAGCTAAAAGCATATATTATTGTTTTAGACTTTTCATTAAAAAAAGAAAAGGCGATTACCTTGTAGCAATCGCCCTCTTATTGTCTTATAGACTCTTCTTTTGATTCATCTTTTCCGCCATAATAATGTATGTTTCATTTGTTGGATTTAACACATCCGTTACTATTAAATCTGTATTTTTTATTTCCTTTTTCATATCCAATATATCAATCCTAGGATGGTTATGATGATCCTTTTCTTGTTTCTCTAACTCAATGCATACAAGAATCCCGCCTGGTTTTAGTACATGTTTAATCTCGTTCAATACTAAATTCAAGTGCTTTGTTTCATGCAAAACTAAGGAGGCTATGACTATATCAACAGATTCATAAGGCAACGGAATACTTTCGATATTCCCTTTAAGAGGATGGACATTTACGATTTTATTTTCGGCAATCCTCTTTTTCATAAAGCTTAACATGTTGCTATCGTAATCTAAGGCATAAACGGTTCCGTTTGTTTTTTGAGCGATGGGAATGGATAAATATCCTGTTCCTGCTCCCAAATCTAAGATATTTTCATTCCCTTTAATCTGGAGAATTTCTTGTAGACTTTCTGGCGTCACTCCTCCTCTTTTATTTGGACTCTCTAAATAGGCAACTTTCCTTTCAAACAGTTGTTTCTTTTCAATAGAATTAAAGTTCTCGTAAGCCATTTAAATCAACTCTCCTTTTCATCATCCAAGACATAAAAGACTCTTAATATCTATAATTAACACAAAAAAATAAGAAAAATGAGGATTATTTTTTATGATCCCTTGTTGCTTCAATCTTTTTTGCAATCTCCATAATAGATTTGCTTCCTAAATCATTTGTCATCTTTTTTTCAGCTTCTATCATCACATTTTCAATCAAACATTCTCCATTTTTAGACTCACCATGCTCTAGCGAACAACTAAATAACGTTGTTTTCCCTTCAATTGCATGTATTACATCCAAAAACGTAATATCCGTAGAATGTTTCACGATACTGTATCCTCCCTTAACACCAGGAGTGGATTCGATTAATCCTGCTTTTACAAGCTTAGTTAGTATCTTCGAAAGATAGGTTGGAGATAGGTTTTGAGTTTTAGCTAATTGATCTACTCCAACTGATTGTCCCTTATGTGCTAAAGTTAAATAAACCATTGTGTGTAGGGCGTAATTTGTAGCTTTTGAATATTTCATTCATGTTCTCCTTATAGATATATTAAAGACCTTTTATGTCTGTAATTCAGTATAAACTTGCTTTTGACAAATTACAAGGATAATGACATTTTTATTGAAAGGGAAATTAGATTAAATAAATAAGACTTCATTTCAGGAAAAATTGATCAAAATGAAGTCCTACGGTTTCAGTCATACTTGGTTTAATCATGTCTCGGCTGCATTATTTTATGATTTAATCTCTTCACTATCCAGAAAAATATCATTTAACTGGTCAACATTATCTACAATATAAGTAGGGTTAACGCAACTTAATTCCTCAGATGAACCATATCCGTAAGTTACTCCAATAGAATCGATTCCCGTATTTATTGCCCCGATCATATCGTGCTTTCTGTCGCCAATCATAATAAAATCTCCAATTGTATAATCAGTATATTTATCTAGTATGTATTGAATGATTTCAGTTTTTGATGCCCTTGTCCCATCAAGATTACTTCCAACAATACGTTCAAAATACTTGTTTATATTAAAATACTCTAGTATTTTCTCTGCAAAAACAGTAGGCTTTGAAGTTGCCACGACTAAAATATATCCTCGTTCTGTTAATGATTTTAAGAGCATGGGAATATTTGAATATAACTCATTCTCAAACATCCCTTTTTCCTTAAACCTTTCTCGATATAAATCGATTGCTTTTTTTGTATTTTTCGTATCAAGATGGTAATATTCAGCAAATGAGACGTGTAACGGTGGTCCAATAAAACATTCTAATTTATCAATATCAGACTCAATGATGTCCATTTTGTGTAGCGCATATTGAACCGATTTAGTTATTCCTACTTTCGGATCTGAAAGTGTTCCGTCTAGATCAAATAAAATCACTTTATATTTGCCCATATGAACCCCTTTTTCATTACAGTTTTCGTTAACAAAAAAACAAATAAGTAATAATTCACCACATTAATACAAGCACTGCTGTTAATATTATTCGTAAGAGTTTCATTAGAAAAACCTTAAAACTAACACAATAGATATCCCTATAATCATTCCAATATCTGAAGCAAAACTTTTCTTCTTATTTCTCTTTTCAAATACGGTAATCATCTTCCCAAGTATTACTAGTACCATTGCCGTACTGATTACAGTATGACTAAAAGTTGAACTGAATGTCACTTCGTCAGACATTAGAACGATAGATATTGGAATGCCAATTAAAAGGATGGCAACCAAATAAAAGAGCCATTTCCATTTCCCCATATTTAAGCAGTATCCTCCTCAATTATCTTGTGATTATCTTAGTAACTCCTTTTCCCTAAGTAGTGCCACGTGCAACGCTCTACTTAGGTGCTAAATAAGATTGGTCTCGAACAACTACTGTTTCAGGCACAAAACGAATAAGAACATTACGATCATCTAAGTCCCTAAAACGTGGGTCCCACTTCAACTCATCTTCTCCCAAATACTTCGACAGTAACCGATTAGCGATTGCTTTATTAAACGGTTCAACGGTTCCTCTCCCTCTGAAACCCGCGTGTAAAACCAATCCCTTTCTATAGTCAAAATCAATGATTCCAATTGCACACTTTGGGTTTCTTTTTATTCGATCTGGAAATGTATCTGAAGAGGTACCAATGATCCAAATTTCATTATTCTCCCATTGAAACCAAACAGGCGAATCCCTTGGGGAGTCACTCACTGCTGTAGATAAATGTGCAAATAAAGGCTTCTTTAGAAATGTATCTAAATCAAAACTTCTCCTCTTATCTCTAATCATTTTCATTTTTTCGTCCCCCTAATTAAGAAACAAAGCTGCATGGATCAACGGTCTGCCAAAGTAACGGAAAATCAGCTTTGAATCTCCTTATATATTTTCAACGTAAATTCCTTAAAAGGTGTCGAAGGTAATAAGTTGAAATTACCATATGCCTGTTTCACTGAATTAAGAGCAGCTTTCTTATCTCCTAACTTTAGTTGACATAGAGCTTTAAATGTATCCATGACATAAAATATTGATAAATCAAAGGGGTGATGTACGTCTGGAATCACAACCTTATTTAACAAAAGTAAGGCTTCTTCATAACGCCCTAAATAATAACATGCCTTTCCCTTTTCCAATATAAACCATGTATTATAAAACCCGTCTGTATCCGAGTCTGTAAGCAACTGATCAATCTCTTCTAATGCTTTTTCATATTCCTGTTCTTCTGAAATGAGGCCCATAATATGGAATAGTTTATAGAAATGGATAGAGAATGTATTATCCGCGAATTCTCCGTATTGCCTTAGTTTTTCTAAATAAAAGTCTTTCTTCTTCTCGTCCCTAGAAATCATTCCCTCGCAAGCAGCAAGTCGATATAAATCATCAATTCGATAAAAAATCTTCTTTTCCTTTGAGAACTGAATTGCATTCTCCATAATCCTTATGGCCGACTGGGAATTGCCCACGGCAAAATGCAAAATGGATTCACGATAATCAAGATCAAGCCTTGTTAAAGGATCAATATAACCAAAAGTTGTTTCGATGATCTTTCGTTCTTGTAAAAAGATCGTTAAAGACTCCTCGTATTGATGTTCAAGAAACCTCAGATTCACCCAGAAGATAGCGATGGAAGCCCGATTTGACGAGATATTCAATTGCTCAAACATTTTTGCTGCCGATTCGGAAGCCTCTAACCAGTTTGCTTTCTTCTCTTTCCAAAGAGAATAGCTATAAATTTCTAACAACCGAGCTGCCTCATAACCTTGGGGTAAAACATCCGATAAAGGCTCGATTAGTTTTATGAGCTGATTATTCTTATCAGTCATTTTTGGGTCATCATCATTATATATCTTTTCCGCTTTTTCTAATATTCCTCGAAGTTCCTCTGAGCTGACCGTATCCAACAAATCGCCGACATCGACACCTAATTGTTTAGCTATATAGGTTAAGCTCTCCATAGATGGATTTGCTTTATTATTTTCGATTAAGCTGAGCATTCCTTTTGATAATTCGTTGCCAGCAAGTGCTTCAAGTGTTAGCTTTTTTTGCTTTCGTAATTTCTTAATACGCTCTCCAAGCATTGTACGTCCTCCCTAAACCGCCCATTTGTTTAATTATATTAAACTTTTTGTTGAAAAGGAAGAGCAGTGCATGGTATGATTTGTTTAATTTAATTAAACTTTTGAAGAAGAGGTGCGAACATGGACGATAAATGGAAAGTGAAAAAGGCAACCTATCACCTGTATACGTTTATGATTAGTAAGCTTATTTCTACATTTGGGGCTCAAATTTATACATTCGCCATCAGTTTCTACATTCTACAAATGACAGGTTCTGCAACAAGTTTTGCAACGAACTTAATCTGCAATATTCTTCCGAGGACCATTCTTGCCCCTTTTGCTGGAGCGATTACCGATAGATACTCGAAAAAAACGATTGTTATTTGCGCTCAAATTGCCACTACCCTCACCATTGTTGGCCTTCTCATTGTCACGTTAACTTCTGGACTTTCTTTGCTTTCCATTTATGTCACGACCATTATACTGTCTCTGACCTCAACGTTTTCAGGAATTGCCTTTACTTCTTCTATAACTGGATTAATCAATAAGGAACGTATCCAAAAAGCCATGTCTCTAAATCAAATGTCGATTTCCTTTGCTGCCGTTGGGAGTCCTGCCATTGGTGGCTTACTATATGGAACGGTATCGATGCCGATCTTTCTTTTGGTCTATATGACCGCATCTATCCTTGCTGTAATTCTTGAGTCAACAATGAACTTCCGGCTTTTCAGTCAACCGAAAGAAGAGAAAGAGGGAGAACAGAAAGAATCGATCCTAAAGAGTATAAAGCTAGGCATTGGCTATTTGAAATTGCAGCCTGTTATTGTTCTTATGTTGTGGATTGGGTTAATGGTAAACTTTTTGTTTGGAGCCTTTGAAGTTGGATATTCGTATATTCTTATTGAAAAACTGAAAATGGAATCACAGCATTTTGGTTTTACACAAGGGGCTTTTTCCGTTGGCATGTTATTGATGTCACTGTATTTTTCAATTAGAAAAGAAGTAAAGTTTCCACTTCTTATTTCCAAACGGGGAATTCTAGCATTGGGTGTGATTATGGGAGCCATTTCCTTACCGTTGATAAGCACCTTACCCAATAATCTTGTATTTGTTTATTATTTAATACTCATGTTCTGTTTCGGCTCCATCATTATTGTTATTAACACACCATTACAAGTCATGCTACAAAAGACAATTGATGATGCTTATAAAGGACGGGTATTTTCAATCATCGAAACGATGTCGATGGCACTCATTCCACTGGGAATGGTCATGTACGGCTTTCTATACGATATCTTTCCTGGTCAATGGATCCTCCTTCTGTCTGCGGCTTCCCTAATTATTGTTGTTCTTTTCCTTGCAAGACCATCCATGCTTCGTAAGGCCCATCCCGAGCTTTCTAATGAAAATGTAGGGATAACAGGGAAGGACAAAACTGTGAATGTAGAATTATAAAGGAGAAGTTCAATAGAGCAAAAAGCGTGGTCATTGCGATTAAAGGGTTCAGTTTAGGGAGAGAAAACGATAAATAACACTAATATTCAGACCCAAATCACATTAGATTTGGGTTAGTTTAATTTCATAGTTATAGCAATGGATACGCTTTTTTGACACGGGAATTAGCAGCCATTAACATGCTAGACTATTCGCTATTATTCACTGGAGAAAAACTATGTTAAAACGCCTGTTATGTTAGATGTTATTTAACGTATGTTTCACTAAAGGCTTTTTGGGATTTTATGTTAAAGTGATAACGAGGCTTATTCAACGGGCAGAAAAGTTGAATAGTATGTACGGGGGAGTGCCTAATGTTCAATTTTATATTATTACTTGCAGTTTTAGGAATGTGGTTCCTATTTGAGAAAGTCGTAAAGAGAAAGTTTCAAATGGAGGACGATAAGATTTCAGAAACCAATAGTGGTTATGAGATATACGTGTATGGTAATTGGACCATTGCAATACTGGCAATTGTTTATTTTTTCATTATATTAAATTGGTGGTCGGACTATTTTAATGGATGGTTATCTGTCTTTATAATTGTTACAATTGTGTATGGTTTTGAAGCATTAATGAAACGTATATACCTTAATCACTCTAAAGCGTATCTTGTTCCACTTATTCTTTTAATACCTTGGTATATATCTATCATGTTCTTATCTATATTTTTATAGTAAAAATAAAATTAGTTCCAAGTTGTTGTTACTTATCATATTCAACGGGCGTTTGGTTAAACAACTCATTTTCCCATCTAGTAAAATGGGGTTTGTGAAAGGCTTATAAAATCAAAAGGAGTGGTTCTTTGTCAGAAATAATTACGAGTAATGGTTTATTAGCTGCAATAATATTTTTTCTAGTGTTCCTACTTCAGCAAATTTCAATTGTTTTGGTCCGTCGTATCAATAAAGATAAGATAGAAGATATCAATAAATACTTTTATAATTCATTGGCTACCCCTGAGCGAAGAAAAAAAATTATTATATTATTAATTATTGGACCCTTATCTATTTATTTATTGTCTCTTCTAGCAGAAGATGGGGATATAATTTACACAGCATATTTAGGAGCCTCGCTATTCTCCATAGCTTATTTTATTAACCTATGTATATCAATATTAGTAACGGGGTTTATATTATCGAAGCAAGGTGAGAATTATTTAGATTTAGTTTTGAAAACGGATTTGGTGCTAATCGCATTAGGTTTAGTTTATTTTATTATTTACATTGCATTTTCTGAAACGGCGTTTATTATGGCTAGTTTCCTATCTGCTATTGCCATAGGTATTTCTGATTATATCAAAGTTAAAAAATTAATAAAGAATAGAACATTATAATTGTATTTCTTGAACGGGGGCATTAATGAAAACCGAAAATTTTGTTTAGAACTTAATGGGGGGGTATGATGGGGAATTTTGGTATGTATGTATTAGCTTTAATTGTTTTGACATTTATCGTTTTTATGATTGGTGCAACTCTTCTAGGTGGTTCTAGTAGTCCCTATACTGATTTAATATTAACATTCATTGCCGTATATTTAGTAACTTCAAAATTTAAAATAAAAAAGGATGAAAGTAGTTAAAGAGAGAAGTTTCCTCAACTCCCTCAATTAGATAGTGATAGCTCTCAAATACGAACGGAGGCGTTAGTTGAAGAAGGGACTAGAATATGAGTAAGAGCACAGATTAAATATCTGTGCTTTTTTGTATGCTGATTTTACTGTTAATTTGGTTGAGAAAGAAATGCTAAATGGGCTGTTATTTAGCTTTCAAATTCACATTTCCCCTCCCAAAAATGAACCCATTACATTGCGATCACCCTTTTTTATGATTGTTAAATAAAAAAATCGTTCTCGTTAAAGGTCACTGAAAAAGGCACGATTTTCACCTTTTTCAATGGTCTTTAATCAATGAGCCGAACCGTTGCCTTGCTTAAGCAATTTATAAGTGGGTTTCTAGTAGCTGGCGTGCAACTTGTGGAACCATTGCTGATTTCTCGATAGAAGACGCTTTTTTTGCTAGGAAACAAAATGAAATTAGACCCGTTTTTAATGTACGCCTACACTAGTACTTCTTCTTTCTAACAATATCGTATCACGCCATCTCCCATCCATTTTACCTATTCGTTCTCGTCGGCCCACTTCTCGGAAACCGTTTTTATAATGTATTTTAAGACTTGGTACATTTTCAGGGAAAATTCCCGATTGTAGCATCCAGAATCCATGTTCTTCACTTTTTTCAATTAGGGACTTTAACAGGAAACTTCCTATTCCTTTCCCCTTACTAAATTGACTAACGTAAATACTAACTTCTGCAACCCCTGCGTAGACACATCTATTTGAGACAGGACTTAATGCAGCCCACCCTAAAATTTCACCTTCTGATCGTACAACTAATCTACTTTTTTCAGTATGACTGTTATCCCAATCCTCCCAAGAAGGAGCTTCTTTTTGAAAAGTTGCATTTCCAGTAGCAATTCCTTCACGGTAAATTTCTCTAACCCGTCCCCAATCTTTTGGTAGCATTTCATCAACAAATATAGGATTTTCCATTTAATCACCTTCTTTCCTTGATCCATAAAACGTTTATCTATTCTTTAAGAGCATTCGCTTAATTAATCTAATCTGCCCGCGGTGATTTATTTCATCTTCCATAACATGATACCAGAGCCAGTAGTTATTATGAGCAACACCATTTTCCCAATTGTTCTCCTGAAACAACCATTCTTCTTTTTTGGAACTTAACTGAGATAAAGTTTTCTCTCTCGTTTCAAATAATACCTTTAAGTAATAATCAAGTGGTTGATTTTTGATCTCATTACCTGCTTTCTCTCCAAGAAATAAAGCTGATTCCCAAAAGGTATACTCCGTTTCATTTAAATCTCTTTCTTCAAATGAAATAACCTGATGGACAAACTCAATCGCAGAGATATGCATTAAAAGCGCACCGATTGAATTAGCACCGTCATATGCGTAGTAATCTAAATCATCCTGACCTAAATCTTTAATATCATCCAGTAATACTTTTCGTGAATACTCTAACATGGAAACAAGCTCTCCCATTCTCCCATCATAACCATCTCTTTGTTTGATTCTAAAATCCATGTTTATTCTCCTCCCGCCCCATATCTATTAAGACTAACAAGAAATGAAAGAAGAACAAGACTGAAAATTCTTCATTTTTAATGTTATAATAGTAAATAGGGCAAACTGAAAAATCAGTTTGCCTTGTTTACTCTTATTAAGAAAACGGTCTCCACTAGTTAAAGCTTTTATCTTCAATTTTTACGTATATTCTCGCTTTGCTGATTTGGCGGATCCTCATTCCGCTATTCTAATTAAAAACCTTGTTTTAAGTGTGGTTTCGGATCCTGGTTCCGTTATTTTCCTATTTTGTCCTTAAAGTTCATTAGTTTTGTGACATTAGCGGAACTAGGATCCTCTTAACTCCTGGGAGAGCCATTTTTCTCAATTTAACGGAATCAGGATCCACTTTGTCTCTACTCTACCATCTCAATATTAGCCCTTTAATGCTCCGAAGTTTACCAGTTATAAAGATTGACTTGTTTCTACTCTAGTAGCTTTTCTACCTTTAACCTGCTTTAACGTTGCAACTATAAGAAAGCTAACGATTACTAATAAGAGCCATGAACTAACCTTTCCTAAATGAACGAGACTCCACGCATCGGTTTGGTTTGGATATTCCCACGCGCCAAAGAAGGTGGCAATATTTTCGGCTATCCATATAAAAAATCCAATCAGCACAAAGGATAGGGAAATTGGCATACGGTAACGAGTTCCATTCACCTCGTATGTGACCCATGATTTCCAAAAGACGATAATAACCAATCCAGATAGCCACCAACGGATGTCAATCCAATAATGATGAGTGAAAAAATTCAAATAAATCGCAGCTGCGAGTGTAACGACGACTAAAAACGGTGGCCACTTAATTAGTTCAACCTTCAACCTCCGCCATGCTTGGCAAAGATAACTCGCTACACTTGCGTACATGAATCCACTATACAAAGGCACACCAAAAATTTTGAAATAGCCTTCCTCTGGATAAGACCAAGACCCCATATGTACCTTAAAAATCTCAAGAGCAAGACCGATAACGTGGAACAGTGTAATAACCTTTAGCTCATCTCGTGTTTCGAGTCCTGAACGAACCATCCACCACTGCATGAGAAGACAGATGATTAGTAACCAGTCATACCGTGGCAAAAAGGGGAGTGGGATGACTTGCGTTAAAGCCAAAGAGGCAAAGATAACGACAGGAAACAAGCATGATAGAGCCTGCTCCCAGCCAAAATGAACAAGTTGACTTACTGCTCTCATATGTTTTACCTCCATTTACTCTTTGGCTTCATCATCACTTCGATATTCTAAAATATCTCCCGGTTGACAATCTAAAGCCTTACAAATCGCCTCTAAAGTGGAAAAGCGAATCGCCTTTGCCTTTCCGTTTTTCAAGATAGAGAGGTTAGCCATAGTTATTCCAACCCTCTCTGAAAGTTCCGTTACACTCATTTTCCTTTTAGCGAGCATCACATCAATATTAATTATAATTGCCATCATATTCACCTCAAACCGTTAAATCATTTTCTGATTTTATCTTGATCGCTTCTTGTAAAAGTTTCTGGAGAACAGCAGCAAAGACGGCGATTACCGCTGAACCAAAAACAACTACTAACCCGATGACTATGATACCTGGCGCGTCGTCCACCTCTGCGATGAGATATAGAAATGGCTGAGCTATTAAATAAAAGCTACCGATTGTGATTGCACAGTATTTTATTATTTTTAAAGCTCTTACAGAAATTTGGGAGAATGCTATGTTCTTATCAATGTAGCTTAAAAGTCGAAACGCCTGATACAAGGCAATAAAATACGGAATCGCTGTAACATACATGATGATTACAATTGGATATAGCATATGGGCATAATCTGGATTCACTGGATTATTAATCAACCAAGGTAAACCCAATAGACATAGGGCAAGAACGGGAGCCCCAATTAGAAAAACAGCTATTTTTAAAAAGAGTGTTGAACCTTGTTTCATAAAAAACACCTCACTTCATTTATAAAATTGATTATAATACACTTTTTATTGTTTTACGATAAAAAAATATCTTTTTTTATTATATTTTTACTGTTATATATATATTCCATACAAAAAAGCATTCCTCATTATAAGAAATGCTTGATGGAACATGATTTATTATTTACTAAAAACATGCTTCAACAGTGATTAACTTCTCACTATCTTTAACCGTGGCCCCCATTCATGACGACTTAATTATAAATCGTACCACCAGCAGGACGGTCATACCAATTCCAAAAATCGACTTCTCCTAATGTTGCAAAGATGATTGAGTTATTTTCCTGAAGTGTGAGTAGCTCTTTTGTTGGACCAGTAACCACCACTCCATACGTTTTCACACCATTTTCTTCAACATAGTTATACCGATCTTCAATACTCGTTTCATTATTGAAGTACCAAATATATCGCTCGACTAGCTTTTTGTTTTCAGCTAGAAACTGTAGCCCTGTTTTAAATGCTTCAGCGCGTTTATGGCCATCTCCTCTTATTCGAATCGATCCCCCATCTCGTGAAAAATCAAATATTGCATGTTCATGGAAACCCCAGATATCGCTATTGGCACTTAAGTATGGTGAGTGGTAAGTGTCCCCTTTCCCTTCTGTACCTGTATCAATGGCATACCATACTATATCCAAGTCATAGTCATGTAATAAAGCATACACATCGTCTATGTCGTATAATTGATCAAATGTTATCGCCAGTTCAGAAACCGTCCCTTTTGGAAGCAAATCAAGCGTATTCCATGTATCCTGTAACGTCTCTTGATAAAAAGTCTGCTCAGTTTCTGGTTGATTTTCTACAAATTGAGGATGCATAAAATATAACTTTACATCATATTGTCCGTCTGTCCACTCTCTATTTACATTAAGGAGATTAAAAAACATCTTCCCATGAAGTTGACCTATGGACTTATGCTCTCTTCCTAGCTGTTTTTGAATTTGAAAATCGATATCCATTGTATAATAAAAGTTTGTGTTCATTCCTCCACCGGCAAGGTAGACGTTAGGCATGGTCATTTGTGTCGCTGTTCGAATGACTTGAATTGCTTTTTCCCCTCTTCCTTCATCCGTTCCAAAACCAAAAAAGAAAGCCGTAAGAATTCCAGATATGATACTAACACCAATGAATAACATAAAAATAGTCAACGCATTCATCAACCGATTTTTCCACTTGGCCTTACGTAACCATTTCTTTTGTTTTTTTATTGGAATATCGTCGAGCAATCTTTCTTGATCATTTAACCTATCTCCTACATGAAGATGATTCTCTTCCTGTTTTTCAATATCTTGATTTAGCAAGAGCTCACATTGAGAACAGCCTTGCAAATGTTCTTCAATTTCTTTTTCATCCTTTTCTCGGCACTCTCCATTCATGTACGACTTCCATTTAGATTTGACCTCATTACAATCCAAGTTCCTCATCCCCTTTATATTCATATTCTTCAGCCATTTTCTTTTCTACTTCCTTTCTTCCTCGGTAGATACTGACCTTAACCTTTGCAATCGAGATATCAAAGATGTCGGCAATTTCTTGATAAGAAAATCGATAATAATCTCTTAATAAAACGACATTCCTCTTAGAAACAGATAAACTAGCAAGAGCTTTAAACCAATGATCAAGCCTATCCTTAAGCAAATACTCTTGTTCTGCACTTTTCACTTGTCTCTCGATTAAATGATCAAGATCTTCGTAATATGTGATTCGTTTCTCCTTCCGAATTACATCAATGAACGTATGATTAGCTACTTTGAACAACCAAGGCTTGATTTTCTCCTCTTGATAACTATCTATATAAAAGTAGGCTCGATAAAACGTTTCTTGAACAATGTCCTCAGCCAAGGATTTATTTTTACAAAGCGAAAAAATATACTGATAGAGATCCTTCATATAAAGGGAGTATATCTGTTCTAAACTAATATCCTTCTCCATCGAAGCCTCCTTTCACTATAACCACGGATGCAGAAAGAAAAAGTTACAGCCGTTACTCACCTTTTTTTAAAATTCGTGATGTTATAGCAAATTTGAACAAAAAATACGTCCCTGTCTCCTTCAGGAACGCACTTTCAAATACGATGTATTAAACTTTTTTCTCTAATGCTTTTATTCCTCTAATAACCCAATATAACACGATCCATGGGAAAATGAATTTGGTCGACCATTCAATGAATCCTACAATGAAATAAAACTGATAACCAAAATAAGGAAAGACTACACTAAGCGCTGCAAACATCCCTGCCGCAATGATTAAACCTTTTACCATACGACTTAAACTGATCCTTCTTATAAAAAGCGTAAGTGCAATTAAAAATAAAATAGTTAGTAGTACGACTAACAAATCATAAACCCTCAAATACTCCATTGTTTCCCCTCATTTCATTTTATCGCTACGACATTTCGTGGTAAAACACTCTTTTCTATCCAATGTTTTATCATCTGATTAAAGAACTCAGGATTATTCATAGAGATTCCATGACCGACTTTAGGAATTATTATCCCTGTACAATTCGGATTGTTTAAAACGAGATCTTTTGCTGAGCTTTTCATGATTGCTTTCTCTCTTTCACCGACAGTTACTAATATTCTGCTGTTGGCTTTGTTAAAGTCTTCGGGGATTTTAAACGCCATATTTTCTTGCAATATTGTTATAAGGGTCTCTGATTTCATATTCGAGCTTTCTTTATAATAGATTTCAAAATGATCTTTTTCGACATACAATGTTTTGGCTTGAAGCTTTGAGAATGATTTATTTTTAATTAGTGGAAAGGTTAGTTCAACTATAGGACTAATAAGTTTACTAGCTAACCAATTAGGCCTAACTAGCGCGCTATTTATGATTGCGTAGTCAATTAAATTGGGTTTCATACTTAACATTTGAACAATTACTTGTGCTCCTAATGAAAATCCAACAACAATGACCTTCGTTTCTTTTGCTAAATATTTAATACAATCAATCACTTTTTCAGCGCTGATTTTAATAGAAAAAGGAGTAACATCCTTACTTTTCCCTTGTTCTGGTAAATCTATTGCAACACAATGATAATCACTGAAGTATTGAATTTGTTTATCCCACATCCAACTGCTTACTCCACCACCATGTAAAAATACCAATAACGACCCATCTTTATTCCCATACTCTTGATAATGTAAATCCACTGATTTCACCACTCTTAAGGTCATTTTTTACTGGAAATCTTTAGGGTTAATAATTGCTAACACTTGATGATCTTCCCATGTGCCATTAATTTTTACGTTTTGTATGGCTACTCCTTCTTTATGAAATCCAGCCTTTTCTAGAACACGAATGGAACCAATATTATGTGGCATCACACCTGCTTCAATTCTATGTAGCTCAAGCTGATTAAAAGCATAATCTACCATTAATTTTACAGCTTCTGTTCCATATCCTCTTCCATTATATTCCCTACCTAAGAAATATCCGATAAACGCACTCTGAAGTGAGCCACGCATGATTTGAAAAAGACTTATTGTGCCTATCAATGTATGTGCATGATGGTAGATTCCAAACTGGTACTCTAAATCATTTTCCATATTTTCTTTCCATTTTTGGATATATTTTTGTTGTTGAATAAGCGTGTAATATGTATCAGAACGAACCATTGCAAATGGTTCAAAGAATTCCTTATTTTGCAATTGCAGTTGAAGTAGATCGTTGGCATCCGTTACATGAAAAGGTCTTAAAAAAATATTCGTAGATGAAAGTATTGAAATCACACACCTTTAGTTATATATTGATCCTTTGTAAACTACCTTATTTTACCATAAAATGTAATGATCTATTAACCTATTCTTCATATTAGCTACAAAGAATGCGCTCCTGTTGCAACAAGAGCGCATTCACCCAATTTGTTATATATTATTTTAAATCTACTTCCACAACCAACTCATCCAAGACCATGATGTTATACATATATAAGAACGTATCTTCAATCGCTTCTATTTTAGGATAAACAATTTCAACAAAGTCATGATCATGCTTGTTGAAGGATAGTGCTTTATACACTTCATCACTTTTTTCATTATCGAATTAGCATAAATTATTTTATTCTTATCTGCTCTTCATGATTAGCCAACTCAATTAAAAAAGGTTGTAGTAAAAACACTAAACATGCTAAAACAAAGAAAATAATTAACACCAATAAAGAATTCATATTAAAAACTATTGGAAGAAGCATGGGACTTAAAACAATAAGGGAAGATATGAAAATGCGTACCCTCGATTTCTCAGAATGGTACTGCTTCCCTTCACAATGCGGACATTTCATCCCTATATCCAACGTGAATCCTCGTTTGATTGTTTCTTTCCAGCTCCATTTTTTATTGCACATTTGACAAGTGGGCATTGCTCATCCCCCTGTCTTCTTGTTAGATAAAATTAGTTTAAAAAATACACTCTTCTCAAACCACTAATTTAGCTGTTCTAAAAAAACCTCTTCAGGATTTTTGATTGTTATCAGAAAACAGCTTAAACAGAAACATTACTACAACTGCTAACTGGTACCGTTTTTCATATGTTAAAGAATCGCAGTCACTCATAAATGCATTTATTTCTTTTTCTTCTAGCTTTGCATATAGGGCCAGTGTCTCAAAAGAAACCTGGAATTGTTGATTCAGTATTTCGGTGATTGCTTTTACTCTTTCATCCGACGTCACTAGCGTCATTCCGTCTGATAATAAACCAATCATTGATACCATATGCCCTACCTTTTCGTGAGGTAAATGGGCTAAGTCCGTTTCATAATTAGCAAAATCCAACACTTCTTTTTCATCCAGTCCACTAATTAAGCCAAAAGTGTGAGGAGTTAGTTTATAATCGTCAAGAATGCTTTTCAAATGATCTCTTGGGTCTCCACTTTTAATATCCATTTTCACTTAATCTCTCCAATCCAATCACCTTTTAATACGTAGAGACGCTGCTCCATTTCCTTATTTCGTTACTTGGAAAGCCCATGTTTGTTTTAATTTTAACATTAATTTCTTTTTCTTTTGGTATAAAAAGAAAAAAGCGCCCTATTTAGAAAAGAACGCCTTTTTACCTGCTAACGTTAAAGAGCATCAATAACAATGACCTCTCTCATTTATTCATTAATATCAAAAACCAAAATATCAAATAAGTCATCATTTGAGTACAGTAAAAATGCCCATTCGCCTGTTACTGGTAATTTTATATTAGAAGGCATATGTGAATCGGCACCATTATTTTCTCCCCCCGGCTTGATTTGTCCAAATAGAATCTCCACCTGGTCCATTGTATAGAACTTGATGCACGGTTTGTGTTTCTTTGTGAAAGCCAACAACGGTTAACTCCACATTCTCAACACCCCATAGATGCCACATCCATTTTTGACCATTTAGCACGGGCATATCAGCACCGATGACTCCGGATTTTTTTTCATTTCCAATGATGCCTCTATCACCAAATTCAACAGCTTTCTTTTCCCAATCAATTACGGAAAAATCACTCTCTTGAACAAACCCAGGAATATTTTCTGGCAAAAGAATAGTTGATTCTACTGTCTCATTAGAACTACAAGCAATTGCCATAAATGATAGGCCAATTAATACAAAAATCATCCAAAATTTTTTCAAAAAAGTCATCTCCTATAAGTTCGTTGAAAACTTATTTTGTACCACCTTTACAATTCAACAACCGCTAGTCATCTTAGTTCTAGCTGAAAAAAAGGAAACTTCTATACTTCAACATCAAATACTTACTATTCTCCTTCATTGTTTTCTTGAAGTGTCTTAATTAAGTCTTCAATATTATCATTAAACCTGCTTAATTCATATTCAACCATTCCATTGTTCATTTGATTCCTTGATGATTCTCTTATCGCACTTGAAATGTTAAAAGCAGAAAATAAAATACAAATACTTAAAATGACTAAGGCACCTGGTAAAGATAATCTTGGTCGTTTCTCCCCCATATCATTTCCCCCTTATAATTGTTTCTTAGTCTACGTTAATGACTAATTGACTCGTTAAAGAGATAATTTCATCCCATCGTGACTCGCTTTAAATCCTAGCTTTTCATAAAATCGATGTGCATCTTTTCTGTTCTTGTCCGTCGTTAATTGTACCAATCCACACCCCTCAGATTTCGCTATAGCCATTGCTTCTTCAAATAACTTTTCACCTATCTTTTTCCCTCGAACCTTTTTATCGACTCGGACACCCTCAATTTGAGCTCGTTTCATCCCCATTCTTGCTAACCCAGGAATAATTGTTAGTTGCAGACATCCAACTACCGCTCCCCCTTCAATAGCTAAGAGAATTTGGTTTCCCGCTTGCTTTTCGATTTCACTAAAAGATTGATCGTATATATCTGGTAGTGGTTCTTCAAATCTTTCACGTTTGGAACCTAGTTCATCATCAGCTAGCATACGAACAATATCTTTTAAGTCTTCTTTTTTCGCCTTTCGAAATTGCATAGCGTTCATCTCCCATATCCATTTTTATGTGATACCTCAGTTATTCCCTTTTATTCTCAACGCGATAAATACTCCTAATACGAGTATTGTTTATAGGAATATGATGTTTTCTAATATAAAATCTACTATCTCCATTAGTCATCTCCGTTTAGGCAAGACTTATTTTTTCATTTTGCAGTTTGAGTGGAGCCTCATTCCGCTATTCTATTAAAAAATGCTAATATGAGCAGGGTTACGGATCCTCGTTCCGTTATTTTCTTGTTTGACCTTGAAAATCATTATTTTTGTGACTTTAGCGGAACCAGGATCCATTTCACTTCCGTAATAGTCGATTCCATCCATATTAAAGAAATCAGGATCCGCTTGAGGAATTGATTACTTATTTTCTACTAGCTGCCGACTTATTTTTGTTAATACTCTAATAAGCTCAGCTATCCCTATTAAAAGAAAACCACCAAACAAACTACCTATACTTATTAGTATTACAGTTCCATCACTCATATCAAACTGTATTTGTATTAGTATTCCAGTACTGATTGCAACTATTGCTGAAAAATATAAAATTAGTGTAATAACATTCAAGTCTTTCAAAAAGATCCTCCTTTATGCCAAATCAACTTGACATGCTTCATGAATGAAGCCTGCCTCCTTACTACGTCCACCTCTTTATTTTAACATTATTTACCAAGTTGTCGACGTAAAAAATGAGCTGCAATGGCAACTCATCAAAACACTCACTAACACTCAACAATGTCATCTTTAATTAAGTCAATTTGAACATTTTAAAACTGGACACTAAATCCCTTAAAGTAATGAATTCCAGTGCCGAATTTCGTAAGCTCTTTTTCTCTTAAAAAATTAACAGCCATTTTCACTTCTTCCAAAATGTTTGGTTCAAGCCCTAAAGTGTTATGAGAACCGTAGATCATTGAGATGTTTGGAATCTCGGAAATTTTTTCTAGAGAATTCACTAAATCAACTGGGTTTGTTGAAGGGTAAAACGCATAGATTGGAGTCTCATCATAAAGCAAATCTCCGGTAAACAAATATCCGTTTGTCTTATCCAAAACAGCTATATGTCCTGGAGAATGCCCCGGTGTATGATAGATCATTAGTCTTCTGTTCCCCAACTCAATGGCATCTCCATCATTTAATAAACCTGTTGGCTTTCCTTGAAATGGTTGATATGTATCAGGGTTAAATGTTTGTGGTGTAGGTAACGTTATATCTCTACTGACATCTTTTCTGATTTGTTCAATGGATAAACCTTTAATTCCGTTCACTAACCAGTCTTTATCTGCTTCGTGAACATAGATCTTTTCAAATTGCCCATGACTTCCTATATGATCCGTATGAACATGAGTTGTAATGACTTCAATCGGTAATGAAGTCAATTGATCAGTTATTCTTTTTATATTGTCAATACCAAGACCGGTATCAATTAATATCGCTTTTTCTTCTCCCATTAATAAAAATGAATGAACCTTCTCCCAATGTCCATATTCACTAATTGCATATGTAATAGGATCAATCTGCTGCACAGTAAACCATAAATCCTTAATCATATATGACCTCCTTATGTCATTTGCTTTCTTACTTGTTCTACAATCCCATCCAATATCCTCTTGCAACATCACAGTTGGCTATTTTGATTAATAAAAGTAAAATAGATTTAGCAAAAATTGTTAAGAGCAAATGAGAGTTTGTTGTTATAGTGGAGGTAGGGTAGGTGAAAGGGAATGGATTATTCAGCATGTATACAAAGAACACTTGATTATATTGAAGAGAACTTACACGAACCTATTTCATTAGTGAAATTAGCAGAAGTTGCTTGTTTTTCCCCTTTTCATTACCATCGTGTATTCCAGGCGATGGTGGGAGAATCTGTGATGGATTATGTAAGAAAAAGAAGGCTGACGCTTGCTGCAGAAAGGTTATTCTATACAGAGGAAAAAGTGATCAATATTGCTATTGATGTTGGGTTTCAATCCCACGAGTCATTCACCCGTGCATTCAAAAAGTCGTATGGCGCCTCACCCATGAAATACCGCAACGCAACTAGAATATCTGGACCTTTACGCGGAAAAGCCTACCTAAATACAAACCTTTCTCAAGGAGGAATTAGATTGGAACCGAAAATACTTATTAAACCCGCTTTTCATGTTATTGGATATGAGCTGATAACAAAGAATAAGGACGGCCAGAACAATATAGACATTCCTGAATTTTGGCAGCAGTATATCCAAAATAAATTGGGAGCTACCATTCCAAACCCTATACGTAAAAATGAAGAACTCGGCATATGCACAGAATTTTTTCCTGAATCTGGTGAGTTCGTATATGTTATTGGAATGGAAGTAGAAAAAGGGACTCAAGCTCCTGAAGGAATGGTGTACAAAAGTTTCCCTGAACTTGAATATGCCGTATTCACAACGCCTCCATCAACAGAGAAAGCATTTGTCTCTTCTATTCAGTCCACCTGGAATTATATCTTTACAACATGGTTTCCACAATCGGGATATGAACATCACGGCTCAATTGAATTTGAGCTGTATGACGAACGATGCTACGGATCAGAGAACAAGGAGATAGATATTTATATTCCTGTAAAAAAAATAAACCGGTAAGGCATAATAGTAATAATCTCTTTTATTAAGAGAAGCATCAGGAGTTTTGTAGTTTATTTCGATATAGATTACTTAAAAAGCCTACTCTCTATTTTTATTAGAAAGAGATTAGGCTTTTTTATTACCCCATAGTCGCTCTCCACCATTGACCATTCCTCAACCCAACAAGCATTTACTTTAAGTTCATAAAAAAACGCACGCTTAATTCAATAATGGCAAATAACAAACTCATTTGATTAAAGATTTTCATCTCGGGGTTTTCTCGACTTAAAAAACTTTCCTAAGTAAATATAAATAATGCTAATGAACACACCAATAATAAACCCACCTAATAGTGCAACACCACTCCATTCAACTATATTACCTACAATATCCTTCCAAAATAGACTTTTCCAATTGCTCCAAAAGTAAGGGTGTTCACCTAAGCTGGATATATGTAACTCTGGTCTCGTTGAAACACCTATAAAAGCAAATTGAACGGCCATATATAGATAATAAGAAATAATGGAGAAGATCCAAGTTAAACTACAAGCCAAAGCAGTAAACAATTTTGATTTAGAAATTCTTACTTCAAATAAAGCGATAGGAATAAGCGGTAGCAACCATATACCGTAAGTTAAATATCTCCAAAGAGTCCCACCTTGACCAAGTACATTAGAAATATAGTTATGGAAGAAAAAATCAAATACTCCAAATTCCAATAATTATATAGATAAACCAGCGTATTTTCATTAGAGTTATTGTCTCCTAAGATTTTTTTAGTTGCTTCTTCTTCAACTCTTTCTCCACATTATTAGTAAAAAGCGCACCATTTTGTTTAAAAAGAATGCATGGATTTATACTCTCTACCAATAAAGTGAGCAGGTACGGGATTGAGTTCTAACTCTCTTGACCAAATTGAGAGTTGACCGATGTGATGAATCTCATGAGCAATTATATGATGTAATATTTCCTCAACAGTATATTTACCTTCATCCCAAGGGACACTCACAGCTTTCACTTTTTTATCCTCTAAGTTGTTTTTTAGAAATTCAACTATCTCATTTCGAAATCCATCTGAAAGAGACCTAACCTTCTCTACTGTATTATAATCAGCATAGTTAATCACTACATCTTCTTTTCCTTGAATCCCACGAATCCAGCTATACTCAACATCAATTATATGAAAAAGAGTATATAAAATACTTCCTACTCCTCCCGTTCTGCTTTTGACTAACTCATGATTTGATAGTTGATTACACCAGTCAAACCATTCGTCTCTGACCTGCCAGTTGTATTCAAAAAAACTAATCAATGTAAACACCCCCATCTAGTCTATTAATAAGTATATTGACATTAACCGAACCAAAAGTCACTTGTCTACAATAAAGAAGGAGCGTTACTGTTGAAGTATCGCTCCATTAATAATGGTTAGGTTATAGTTCTTATAGTAACCCTATTATTTCTTCTCCCTTTTTTCCTCCCAAAGCTGTATACGCTCTTCATGACTAACCTCTTTATGTACTTGATGCAGCATCCATATATAACCAAAGGGATCCATAAATATGGCATTCGATACTCCATGATCAGAAAGCTCAGTCACTGGTTGAACTTCTGTACAACCTAAATCCATTGCCTTGGCATAGGTTTCCTTAATGTCTGGGACCGTAACATTTACCCAACTCGTTTTAGGATCGTCAGGTTTTGGTGCGATCAAATGGAAATCTGGATTTTCATCTAGCATATGAAAGTGAACGCCATATAGGGTAAAAACAACCTCATTTTCACCACGAGGAAAGTTTGAAACCTCCACACGCTTAATATCAAATAGATCTTCGTATAATTCCAATGCTTTTAAGCTATCTTTCACAACAATATCAATTTCTACTCCAACCAAAATGAACACTCCTTTTACAAGTTAATATATTCTTTCTTTACCTCACCATTTTCCCCAGTTTCTCAATTAAAGTATACCAAATTCAACCATAATAAACCCAACTCCTATAAAAGCTTAAATTGGAACAAGCATAAGAGCTTGTTATCTATGCGCTGGCTAGGTAAAATGACATATGCAATTAAATTAATTTTGCAGGTTGTGACATACAATGAACTTATTCGAAAGACTATATACTCTTATTATTTTCTTAGCCGTCGTTATTGGGATAGGTATAGGAAAAGTAGAACTGATAAGAGAAAATGCCGAAAGCTTTATTGTTCCTTTATTAGTAGCGATGCTCTATATTACTTTCTTACAAATCCCTATCGATGAAATAAAGATAGCTTTTAAAAACTTCAAGTTTACATACACTTCAGTCCTTATAAATTTTCTCTGGACACCTATCCTAGCATGGCTACTAGCAATGGTCTTTTTAGGTGATAACCCAGCGTTGTATATTGGATTTATTATGCTTATGGTTACACCATGTACCGATTGGTATTTAATCTTTACAGGGATAGCTAAAGGAAATGTTGCATTATCTACAGCAATCTTACCTTTAAACTTAATCTTACAAATTATTATGCTCCCTATTTACCTTCTTATTTTTGGTGGTACAACAGGGGTTATAGAGCTTACATTTCTAGTAGAAAGTATCATCATTGTCTTATTGATACCATTGGTTTTAGCTTTTTTAACAAAAATGTTCTTTCTGAACAAGCATCATTTAAGAGAACACTTCATATCTAATCTCAGTGTGTTACCGATTATATTTCTAAGCCTTGCAATTGTTGCCATGTTTGCTTCACAAGGGCAATTATTGCTTGATCATTTAGACTTAATGTGGCAATTGACTATTCCTATTCTTCTATTCTTCATTGTGAATTTCTTTATAGGTCAAAAGGTTGGACAGCTTATGAAGTTCCCGAACTCCGACAGAATAAGTTTAAGCTTAACTACGCTAGCAAGAAATTCACCAATCGCTTTAGCCATTGCTATGACCGCATTTCCTGACCAACCCTTAATTGCTATAACATTAGTGATAGGTCCATTACTGGAATTGCCTATTCTAGCTATCATTACTCAACTTTTATTATTTATTTCTAAAAATAAGCGTTTATAGATAACTCGAAAACACACATCAGTCTTATTTCATCTTAATTTAATCAGCTTTGATAGCGGAACAAGGCAACGTGGTTAACAGGTTTGGTGTTAATCAGAGTTAATGAAAGATGGAAAACCAAACCATAAACTCAATGTAAAAATAACTAAAATAAAGACACCGTAGAACAGTTGAATAAGATACTCTTTAGATTTTCTGTGATTTTTCCAATAAAGAAATGCAGTTACTCCAAATAAAAGGCCAACAAATAAAAAAGTTCGCCAACTTAAATAGCCAGTTCGTTCAAATAGATGTCCTGAAGCAAGGTAAATGAAAATCAGGAAGGGTGGAACAAATCTGTGTAGTGAAGTGGTTTCCTCATATTTTATTGGTTTTATGTTAAGTTTAGCTCGTAGGTATCTACCAATAAGACCACAAATAATTCCCAATATACCAATGTATAGTAGAGATAAGAATAATACCATATCTGTTCCCCTTTTTTATAAATTACTTTCTTAAGTTTTCTACAATTAAAGGTAGTTCTTTCAAATCCTCCACTACGAAATCTGCTTTCACGTTATCCCATTGATCGTCTCTTTTCCAGACACTTTTCATGCCTACATTTTTAGAAGCTTGCACATCATTTTCTGGATGGTCGCCGATAAATATGCTTTCTGACGGTAAAACATTTAGATTGTTTAAGGCTTTTTGAAATATTAGAGGTTCAGGCTTTTTCATGCCTTCCCTTTCAGATATAAGAATTGTTTCAAAATATTTTTCAATACCTAAAGCCTTAATATTAGCCAATTGGAATGGCCCTTTGCCATTAGTAATCATTCCAAGAACAAGATTATCATCCTTCAATTTTTCTAACGTACTATTGAGGTTAGGGAATGGAATACAGCTATCATGAAATTGACTAACATAATCTTGGAGTAATTCTTCCCAAGTCAAACCAGTTATATCAAATTCATCCACTAACTGTTGATAGACCTTATCCTTCCAAACATATCCCCTATTATCAAGTTCTATAAATCGTGTTTTGTATTTTTCTATTGATACATGATTTACCCATTTATTCAATCGCTTGTATTGCTTTTCGATAAAAACCTTTACTGACGCATCTCGATCTAACAAAGTTCCATCTAAATCAAAAATAACAGCTCTGATCATATTCATCCACTCCTCGGAATAAGGTTATTACAGAAACTGAATGGACTTACTTGGATCCTGATTATACTTTTCATTAGTTGAAAAGAAATTTACATTCAAAAAGGCTTAGTAAAAATTCTAAGCCTTGCCGAAACCGTGACTGCTTCGATAGACAATCAGGGTAATTGCATTTAAAATGATGGTGACAATGAGAAGCACTGCTGAGACGAACGCCACGGCACCTATTGTATCCATAATAGCAGACCAATCCTCAATCATGACGAGATGATAATTATAGAAAATTTGAAAACATAGTGAAATAGCACAAGCGCTGATGCTAATAATAGAAAGAGCGACCCAATTATTCCTATGGACATCTTTTTTGTCTCTCATCAGATTAACTACAGGAAGGATCCAAGCAATTAGCCCAAGTACGAGACTGCCAACATTAAGCCAGCTATAATCAATCATGTCTAACAAACTCCTTTGCATTTTTTGTTTCTTTATTATGCTTACTCATAAGAACGTGCACTAATCAACGCTAATGACTAGTAGAATAATAGACTTATAAGATTTCAAATATGATTGTAATGACTAAACTTTGGATAAGAACGATCAGAGTAAAACCCCAGCTTAGAATTTGTTCGTTTTTCTTCTTTATTAACATTTGAGTTATGTAGTTTATTACAAACATAATAATGAATACAATTATCAACGAAAACCAAAAAGGAGATGTGTAAATTATTGCCATTTGTTTTTCCCCACCCATAAACGTTTTTTAAACCCTCCCAGTAATACACAGTACGTCCATACTCCTCAGAAAAACAAATTCTTAATTCAGAATCCCTTTTATCTAAAAATAAAATTAGGGAATTGAAAAACCAAATTAAATGAAAAGATGAACAAAAATACGAAACCTACAACAATCGTAATAACATATTCCTGTCTATTCGGATGGTGCTTCCACTGCATGAATGCAACAAAACCAATAAATGCTATTAAAAATACAAACGTTTTCCACGTTATCAGATATGAAGTAGTCTCTATAAATTCAACTGAGAACACAAATAAAAAGATAAGTAAAGATTCCCCTAATGTCTGCAACTTTGGCTTTTTTTCATATTTTATTTTTCGTATATTTAGTTTTCGTCTAAGTATTTTAGCGAAATAGGCAACTATCAAACCTATGATAAATAAATACAATAAAGATAAAGTTAAACCCACACCTATGTCGCCCCCAGAATTCCCAAACCTAGGAAAAAGTATATAATTTTATTGATACTTAATAAAAAACTATCTTATCTTTTATCCTTTTCCATTATTTCTATTATCCTATCTAGTTTCTTTCCAAGTTCTTTTTGTTGATTATGTTTTTCAGTCGAATTTGCAAGTAACCTTCTTATAAAAAGTGCTAACGAAATAATCATTAAAGCGATTAGTCCAAATGAAACGAGTTGATAAAGAATTGACCCCCATGTAACATCCAATTTCCAATTACCTCCTTTCGAATACTTTTTTCATAAGAAAAGCTGAATCTTTCAATTCAGAAAATCCATTTTTATGATAAAAATGATATGCCGGCACCGTTTTTTCTGTGGCTAACCATATATGCTTGATTTCTTCAGCTTTCAAAAGGTCACTTATTTGTTCAAAAAACATACTGCCTAGCCCTTGATTTTGTTTTTCTCTTGAAATAAAGAATTCCTTAATAAAATATTCCCGACCTTCCCACCAGTTAAAAACATAGCCTAATGATCCGCCAACTAACTTTTGATTTTCATCATAAAAGGCTAATGACAACGAATTTTGATTGTCTGTCAGGTCTTTTAAATACAAGTCTACTTGTTTTTCATCTTCCCACTTATCAAACCAAGGGTCATTTGAAAAAACATCTAAAAACAAATCTTTCATTTCCTCATATTCACTTTTATTTAAAATGCTAGTCTTCATACAACTGTACCTCCTACATGTTCACTCAAAAAAAACTTTTATCTAAATGATTAAAAAATGCCTTCATCCACCTTCTATTAACGTTTGAATTACTGCTTGTTTCATTTTAACATTTTTTACCTCTTATTCATCAAAAAAAAACGCTCCTGATTAGATTTACAGGAACGCACCGTATCTTTAAATATAATGATTCGCTATACCTATCTGCCTTTTTTATATTCAATAATAGGAACGATAACTGAACATACTACTGCTGTATAATAAGGTAAAAACTTAATTCCCATAGCCTGGTTAAAAACGGTTATGCCGATGATACCAATTAAGCTTGATAAGGCGATTCCTAGAATAAATCCTCCAATTAACCCGACAATCACCGCTATAAACATTTTCATATGGCTACACCCCTTCTTGCTGCTCATTTTTACTAAAGATCATCTTGATAATGCTTTTTAAACTGCGACAGGAGATTGCTAATAGCAATAAACCGAATAAGGGATGCAATGCTCCGATCCATGGTATTTGAAATCTCATATTGGCTGTGAAATACATTGCAAAAATGAAAAAAAACAGTCCAAAAATATGCCCGTACATTAACCTAGGAAGAGATCCAAGGTAGGCAAACAAAAGTAAAAGCAAAGGGATATTCCATCCAAACAAATGAACAACGTTTCGATGATAAACCCAATTGCCAGAATCCACAAACATCGCAAGACCTACTGATAAAAACTGAAACAATACACACAAAATAAATAAACTAATAAAAAGTAGAAACATATATCTACTAACCTTGATTCGTAATCGACCTGAACTCAACTGTACCACTCCTTTTTCCTTACATGATCAATACAATTGTTAGTATACTGACAACTTCTAAACGGACTATTATTAGATTATTAAATATTTCTTAACTATTAGAATCCCATTAGGATTAGCAAAAAAAGAGGAAGGACAAAAGGTCACTTACTTCCTTTTGTTCTTCCTCTTTAAACTGCTGCATTTACTTTTTAAAACGATAGCCTACTCCCCAAATCGTTTCAATGAACTCTGGTTTAGATGGGTCTATCTCTATTTTTTCTCTAATTCTTCGGACGTGTACAGTAATAGTGGAGATATCTCCCATGGAATCATACCCCCATACCTTTTCAAATAAATGATCCTTGCTAAATACTTGGTTTGGGTTTGTCGCTAAAAATAACAGTAAATCAAACTCTTTTCCCCTAAGAACCTTTTCATCCTCATTTACAAAAACCGTACGCGCGCTTTTATCGATAACCAGCCCTCGAATTTGGATCTCATTTTGAGATGCTTCACTATTAATAAGCCGGTTGTATCTTGATATATGTGCTTTCACTCTTACTACTAACTCATTTGGATTAAATGGCTTTTCGATATAGTCATCGGCCCCTCGGTCAAATCCTCGAATAATATCAATGTCTTCCTTTCTCGCGGTTACCATGAGAATTGGAATGTTTAACTTTTCCCTAATTCTCTTACAAAGTTCAAATCCATCTATTCCTGGTAACATTAAATCTAGAATGATCAGCTGATAATCATGCTTCAATGCCATTTCAAGGCCTTCTTCACCAGTTGTCGCTATATCACTTTCAAATCCACTCACTTCTAAATAATCTTTCTCCAATTCTGCAATGCTCTCTTCATCTTCTATGATTAGGATTTTCCCCATTCGTTCCCCTCCTTTGATATGGTGTCGGTAACGTAAAGAAAATACTGGTCCCTTCCCCAAATTTACTACTCGCCCAAACCGTCCCTCCATGGCCTTGTATGATTTTTTTTACAATGGCTAATCCTAAACCACTGCCACCAGTAGTTAAACTTCGCGACGCATCGATACGGTAAAAGCGGTCAAAAATTGATGCTATTGATTCTTCTGGTATTCCCATTCCATTATCCTTTATTTCTACTGTGACATTATCAGCCTTTGCTTTTAAATAAATCTCAATTTTTTTGATATCTTTGTTCAGATACCTTAAGCTATTTTGAATAATATTATCAACGACACGCTTTACCTTCTCCCGATCAGCTTCAACGATATATGACTTACCTTGCTCCTTTTCATAAAAAACCGTGCATCCTTCTTGTTCTAGTTCAAATTGTAACTCCTCTATATAGTCTTCCATATAGGCATTCAGATCAACCTCTTCCATCTCAAATGGCACACTTTCAAGATCCAGTTTCGAGTAAAGAAATAACTCTTCTATTAATTGGTTCATCCCTAGAGCTTTCCGATCGATTGTTTCCATATAACGATGCAGCTTATCAGGGGTATTGGCTACTCCATCCTGTATCCCTTTTACATATCCTCTTATCGAAGTGATTGGCGTCTTTAAGTCATGTGAGATACTTGCTATTAATTCCTTCTGATTTTCCTCATACGTTTCTTGGAGCTTTTTGGCCTGCAATAACTTCTTACGCATCGACTCAAACGTCTCTGCCAGTTGATCAAGTTCATCTCTTTTATTTGTTACATCTAATTGATAATTCAAATTGCCATTACTGATTTCTTCAGCAGCATTCATCAGCTTTTTTATTGGATGTATAATGCTCTTAGAAACAAAATAAGTAAGTAGTCCATTCGTTATGATAATGACTAACAGCATTCCGATTAACCTTAGAGTCATAAATAACTGAAGTTCATCTTCTATGTTCCCTCTCAATAGAAAAAACAGAATATAACCTAATGCAATCTCAATTACGAGAAACCCCAATATCGGAATAATGATCATCCCGATATTTGATAGCAATAACCGCTTCTTGATAGTCATTCAATCACTACCTTTATACAAATTTAACACTCTTAGCCATTTTCAGTATGTATGTAATCATACTGAAAAATGCAGTTGTTTTCCAACTGCATTTCATCAACTTCCGCCTATATATTCTATCCCTGAGACAAACATCCATCTTTCATCACATATACTTTATCACATAAATCTAACATTCGTTCATCATGGGTAACCATAATAGCCGCTTTGTTTCTTGATTTCACCTCCTGCGAGATCATCTCTACAACCTTGCGTCCCCGGACAGAATCCAAGCTAGCTGTAGGTTCATCTGCAAGAATAATAGAAGGGTCATTCATAAAGGCCCTAGCGATGGCGACTCGTTGTTTTTCCCCACCTGATAATTCAGATGGGAAATTGTTTACTCTTTGATGGAGATCTAAACGGCTAAGAAGCTCCTGTGCTCGTTTCTCTCCTGTACCTTTAGAGTTATTGGCAATTTGATTAACGAGTTTCAATTGACTTGAAACATTTAAATAAGGAATTAGGTTAGCCGCCTGAAAAATAAAGCCAATTTTTTTCGCGCGGAGTTGGCTTAATCGTTTTTTTGATTGTAGCTGAATAACCTCATGGTCAATCATAATTTCCCCTTCTGTCGGCGACAACAAAGCACCTATCACAGAGAGAAGTGTACTTTTTCCTGAACCAGATGGTCCAACAATAGCTATAAACTCTCCCTGTTTTACGGTTAAATTAATATTTTTCAAAACACGAATGGTACTACTCCCATCCCCAAAGTCCTTTGATACATCTTTAATTTCCAATATTGATTTACCCATCATTCCATCCTCCCAATTGCTTCTAATGCATCAACTTTTGCTACTTTCCAAATAGAAAGCATAGCTCCGAACATATTTAGGATTAAAAACAGCCCACCAGTTCCAACGACTAACTGCCAAGATAATACGACTGGCATTTCCTCTGGCATTACTTGAACAATTCCATAAAAAGCAAGACTACTCAACAGCAAGCCTATTAATGTAATGAAGGCAACCTGCAATAAAATTGACTTCGCAATGTACCATGTTTGTGCCCCGATTGCCTTTAAAATTCCAAACTGATGTGTCTTTTGAAGAGTAATGACGTAAAAGAAAACACTAGACACAAAAACAGAAATGATAAACAAAAATGTCTTCATCATCATAAAAGAACCTTGTGTTTCTGAATAACCAGGAATGGTCTTTATGGTCTCCTCCAATGTTTGCACGTTGTAATGCTCAAGTTCAATCTCTGAACCATGATAGAGCACCGCATTATACGTATCTTCCATTCGATAGAAGGTCTGAAACCCAAACGATTCATCTGTAAAAATAACAGGCATATGGGAGTAGACATGGTCTCTTGTAAATCCAGCAATCGTCATTTCAACCTCTGTTCTAGAATCTTTAATCGTGTCATGTAATTCATAGCCAAACCGCTTTATACTTTCATCAACTACTACTTCTTGATCTTTTAATTCCCCTAAATTCTTTCCTTCTGTTATGGTTACATCGCCATACCGTTTCGTATCAACCGTAAAATAAGCCACATCTACAGTCCGCTCATTTGCTTTTTCTAATCCAGATACAGTTATCGCTAACGGGGAATATGGTTCACCTAACAGATCAAAAAGTTCATCTAAATCTTCATTATTTAATTCTGATTTTATTAAGACCCCTTCTGCTTCTTCACTTAAAATGACATATTCCGTGTTCAAATTACTCATTGCCGCGCTGTCAGCATACCCCAGCCCATTAGATAATGCCGTGATAAAAAAGACTAAAAATAATACTGCAATCATAATTAAACTAAGTAAAGAGTATCGAATCTTATTCCTCCTAAATTCATTCCATGCTAAAAACATAATCTTCCTCCTCTTGTTCTACTACATCGAATCTGTGTGATCTGACGTAAACCTAGAATACAGAGGAAATCTAAAATAACTCTTTCCTATTTATTAATGGTTTCTTAAATGTAGAGAACTTTTCTTTTTAAAAAGAAAAACAAGTGACAGACGATTCATTAGAATTAGTTCGTCATAAAGGCACTGGGAGAATGGATGAAACGAGCAAATTTAAAATTTACCACCATCCACCAATATGCCAAAAATAGCTTTACTATATTTGAACAGCAAGGCACATGGCTAAATGATGATGGCACTATTAAAGGACAAGCAATTGTATTTACGGTATTTAGAGTAGTTAATAGAAAGGTAACTTTTTTAGCTAGGATGGACAATAAAGAGGTAGCTTTTGATTTAAGTGGGTTAAGCGATGTAAATAAGGTAAACCAAAACAGCTTGTAATGGGCTGTTTCTTTGGGGCTATCGATCAAGTAACCTTATTGTTTCGTGTATAAAGAGCTATTTATTTTTAAAGCTGGTTCAATTTGGGAAGGAAAATGTAAATTCATAAGCTAATAAAAGTGAATTTAACTTCCCGGCTCCAAACATATAAACAATACAATTCGGGCACGAAGCCGCATAGATATTGCACCTATGCGGTTTTACCTATAATACCTTCTTGAAGAATTGACTCTTTAGTTCAACAGAAAAGAAAATAACCCCATTTGAACAGAGTATTATTTTGTTTACACTTCAAAAATTTAATTCGTGTCTAGGACATATGTAATAAATTCATTTTTTGCCTTCGTATACGCTTCCCTATCATTGTTATATTTCTTTGCTAAACTTCTTTTAAGAATCGCATAATCTTCGATAAACTGTTGATTATTTCGCAACAGGTCGCGAAAGAGGATGTGTTTATCCCAGCGTTCATCTCCCTCTATTAAAATATGTAAGTGTGCTACTCTTTTATTGTTTACCACTTTTACAAAGAATCGTTGCCATGTACGCCCATCTAAATGAGGCGGTACATAATTCCAACCATCGCTCTCTAAAATTGAGGCTAGTTCTTCTATCTGTTTAAATGTATCAACTTTAGTCATTAAATCAATAATTGGTTTTGCTGGCAAATTAGGAATAGACGTGCTTCCATAGTGTTGAATTTCATTGATACCGAAGCTTGATAAGAGAGCAAGAAGGCGAGCTTTTTCTTGTGCACCCTTTAGTACCCAATTAGGATCTGAATCCACAATTTCTATTTTTTCATTTGCCCAAACTGGCCATGTGCTTTCATCTTGAATATCTTTCATATGACCCCTCCTTAAAATCACATTATTTAGCTATATGAAACTGTTTTTTCTTGTTGAGTCACTTTACCCAACAATCCTTGAATACTGAACTTTTGTAATATAGTAAAAGATTCCATAAATAACCGCATATACCATATACATGATAGATGAGAAGCCAAGTACCATAATATAGGTATTTTCAACTGGAATCAGTTTCGTGAAGACCATCGTATTAGCAGCTTTCATGGCAAAAACACTATGGAGAATTCCGACTAACATTGGAATGAGGAAAACGGGCAACAACCTCTTCGTGATTACCTTTTTTTTCACTTGATCGTCCATACCAATTTTTCGCAGCATTCTAAATTGATGCCTTTCCGCTTGTGCAGCCATGATTTGCTTAAAATACAAGAGGCTAGCAGTCATCAGGATGACAATTACACTCATAAAGAAGCCAATGAAACAAACGAGTCCGAATGTTTCCATTAATTCATTGTAATGATTAAAAGCCGTTCGATAGCTGGCTACGTTGCCATTTAACACTTCATTTAGTTCAGTATTTAGTGCGCGTTGTGATAAAGCCTTAGGAAAATTTATGACATGAGCCATACTGTTTGTTTCGTAAATGTCTCCAGCCTCAAAAAGGTTAGCAAAGTCATGATCATGAAGAATGATCGAATGAACCCCACCAAACATGCCAAGATTAGTCTCTACAACCGACGTAATCTCCATTGTTTGTGTTGAAAAATTCAGTTCATGCCCGGTAATGGCCTTCTCTAGATCATATTGAATATTAGGAGTTGTGTAAACAATTTCACCTTTTTCTATCAGCACAGGGTCTACAACTGTTTTTGAAATTGCAGTGAGGTTGTTAAATTCTGTTTGGCTATATACTCGAAAATAATGATCTACAGCTGTAATATAAGTTCTACCATCACTATAAACATTTCTCATCGCTGGCGCTGTACGATAAAGGTCTACGGAGTACGATTCGGACACAGCCGTATTGTACTTTTCAAACGTCTCGTAAACTTGATCTAGCAATCCTTCCTCTTCGCCATAAAAGTATAGATCATAACCAATCGTGTTATTCGTATTTTCTTCGACATTGTTATATAACGTATAGCCAGTCGCAATCGCAGTGGTAGCTACTGCTGTTAAGATAGCAATTGTACCCATGAGTGTTGAAATAGATCCCATTCTATGAGAAAGAGCTGAGGTTGAAATGAGGTTCTCGCCTTTGTAATACATTGCTTTATTTTTCTGAATCCAGCTGACCACCTTAGGAAGTCCTCCCCAAAAAAAGAAGTACGTTCCCAATGTGACAGAAAGGATAATAAGAAGATTATATTCAGCAACTAAATCCGCTTCTTTTAATGTAGCGTGATAGTAACCGATAGCTATTAAGGCAATCGAGAATACCAATAAGATATACGAACCTTTTGATTCAACTTCAGGCAATTTTTCGGCTTTAAATAAGTCTACTAGTTCAAATTTATTAATTACTTGTAACCCTGTTAACCCCATTATGAGAAAAATAATAAAAAAAAGAACTACGGTTAGAAACACAGCCATTGGGTCAAACGTAAAGGCCACATTTCCGACAAACGCTGCTAGAGATACGTTAATTAAAATCATGGCGATTACCTTTGAGAAGAAGATCCCCGTCCCGATACCAATCCCTAAAGTGGCCACTCCAACAATCATCGTTTCAATAAAAAGAAGCTTCCCGATCTTCATGTTTGTCATACCTAACAAAGCATACGTAGAAATTTCCTTTTTTCTAGCTTTGATAAAGCTGTAATTGGAACTAATTAAAAAGAATAAGACAAACACCATAATAATAATGCAAAAGCTCATCAACAATGCCCTATAGCGATCACTGTATGTAAAAGCACTTATTACCGATTCATTTAAGATAAGAGCAAGAAACGTATAAACAGTAAACACACTAAAACTCAAGCAGAAAAAATACATCATATACTTATTAGAATTCAATTTAATGTTACGGAAAGCTAGCGAAAACAAATTCATTGTCTCTCTCCTCCAAGGACACTCATAACTTGAATAATTTTATCAAAAAACTGCTTTTTATCGGTCCCTGCAAACAATTCGTTGTAGATTTCTCCGTCATGAATAAACATGATTTTTTGACAATAGCTCGCTGCAAAAACATCGTGGGTTACCATTAAGATAGTCGCTTTGTATTCTTTGTTAATATAGGTTAATAGATTAAGCAAACCCTTACTTGATTTCGAGTCAAGATTTCCTGTTGGTTCATCTGCAAGAATTAGCCTAGGCTTAGTAATTAATGCTCGGCAAGCAGCTGCTCGTTGCTGCTCTCCACCGGAAACTTCATAAGGATATTTATCAATAACTTTTTCGATCCCTAGATCATTGATTAGAGGAAGAAGCTTTGTCTCAATTGCATTAACATCGATCCCCTTCAAGGCAAGAGGTAAAATGATGTTTTCCTTCAATGTCATCGTTTCAAGTAGATTGTAATCCTGAAAAATAAATCCGATATTTTCAGTACGGTGCACAGCCAATTTTTTCTTACTGAGAGTAGCGATATCATGCCCATTCATTATAATCCTGCCAGATGTTGGTTTATCAAGACTTCCTAATATATTTAGCAACGTTGTTTTTCCAGAACCTGATGCTCCCATCACACCAATGAATTCGCCTTCCTTCACTTCAAAACTAATCTCGTTTAATATCTGGTACTCTTTATCACTCTTTTTCATCCCATACGTTTTACTTACTTTATCAACGTGTATGATATTCACTCTTATAACCTCCGCTCTGGTATAACTATATCCCAGATAAATAGACGGGTAACTTCAATGTATCTAGTAGATATCAATTAACCTTACATTTTTTGTCACATCGTCTATCGTTTGACTTTCAGAAAAGTATAGCCTTATTAGTAATTATTACTTCCACTTTTTATATTTCCTTTTTAGATTCCTGTAGGACGTGGGAAGTCCTTCTGCCACTTTCAACACTACACCATTTTAATAAAGTTAAGGTAAGCTACATATATTCCTATATACATCAATCCACTAAGAGAATAGATTAAAAGAAATCTCTTTACGTTTTTCACGCGGTGAATGACAACGCCACCAACAATAGCCCCAATGATCATTGGTATTGAAATAACAATCCATAATTCTAAGTTCATACATTCCTCCAAAAAAGCTTGATGTTTTTTACGGACTACTTGCCTTTAATTAAATAAATTTGTTTTATATCAATAACTTCATAATAAATTGCTCACCAATTGGTCCATCTTTTCTTTTGCCTGTATCTTCAAATCCAACTTTTGCGTATAGTTTTTGAGCAGCTGTATTTTTATGGTTAACAGCTAAAACGATTTCATTACAATAAGGGAATTCAGCTGCAACAAAATCGTTTAGTAACAACATAGCTTGCTTTGCATAACCTTTCCCCTGATCAGCTTGGTTGATCGATAATGAGGTGAGCAACATCGCCTGTGCATTATCCGAATATTCCCTTACCCTTTCAGTTGAGTGCAATAAAAAAAAGCCCACTGGTTCCGTATCATTCATTATGACAATTCGATACTGACCTTCTGTTTCTTCATGATATCGATTTGGCAAAGATGTGAATTGTATTTGCTCTTTAGGCAGCTTAAAAGAATTTAATTCATCTAAGTATTCATTTGAGAAATGCTTTAATTTTATATAGTCTGTTTTACACATATATGACTCTTCCTCCACCCATATAATCATCTATTAAACTTAATGTTTATCACAATGTTTGACCTTCAATACTAAATATTTAACTCCAACCACTCATCCGTTTCTTGAAAACCAAACTTCTTATATACCGGTCTACCTAATTCTGATGCGCCAAGCCATATTTTTTTAATACCTATATTTTTCGTTTCATCTACTAATTTCCCTAACAAAATAGTAGCGATTCCTTGTCCACGATAACTTTCTTTCGTGTACATATTTGTAATATAAGCCTTCTTTCCACTCATATTAGTATAACTAGGTGGAAACTCATAAAAAATTACTGCACCCGAAGCGATAATTTCCTCATGATCTTCTACTAATAATTGAAATAATGTCCCATCACTTAGTTTCTGGTTAAAGAAGTGAGATAGTTCATTATCAATATCTATACTAGGTTCAATCCCTTCATCGACCAATTGCCTTTTTCTAAGGTAAACCAATGTTTCAATGTCATCTATCGTCGCTTTGCGATATCTCAACTTTTCTTCACTCCTATAAAAAATTTAGTAGCAGCTTGCATTAATGCAAAACAATCTCTTTATAACAAGAAGCGACTATAATGTATCAAAAAAAATGCGACACCTTTTTAAGCATCGCACCTTAACTTTTACTAATACAAGTATATTAGTTATATATTACCATAAAAATGGGTTTGGTTATATTTATTGAACTTGTAGTGAAATGCCTTCCAATATAGGATCCAAACGCTATTCGTTAATTTTAGTCCTGTTTAATAAATTAAAAATTAAGAAACCTAAAAACCCACCAACTGTTTTTAAGATAATATCATCGACATCAAATACCCCAAGATGACTTATTAATTGCATTGCCTCAATTAAAAAACTAAATAATAAAATAATTATAATCGCCCAAACCCTCGTAACCTTAGGAAAGAAGAGTGCAAGAAACATCCCGAATGGTATAAATAACAATATATTCCCTAATGTATTATAAAACCAAGTATAAAAATTATAGCTGCCAAAGTTAAGGAAATACATCCCAATAGTAGAAAAAGGGATGAAATTATGCGATGCCTCAATATAATTTCCGTGAAGTCGTTCTTTGAAGAATATACTTATCCCAACAAAACTAAGAAATGATATAAAAGAAAAATATGCTATAAATAAAACGGTAGCTTTCCATTTAGATTTTAGGTTTAGTATTAATAACTTTATCGGACACACCTCCTAAGAAAGGGTATGTCCAAGAAATATGTATTATGTTGCTTGATGAATTAATTACTCAACAATATTTTAATGATATCTGCCTTTTTACTCCTAATGAACTCAATCACCTCTATGTTGTTTCTTGATTTCATCTAAAAGGCTAATAATAAGATAATTTTGTTCGATTATTTTATCATTTTGCTTTCGTAATTTGGCAAATTCCCACATACAAGCAATGAAAATAATAGTCATATCACCTCAAATTAAGTTCCTCTATCTTAACCCTAACTTACGATAGCATATGTAAGCACTTCCTTGGGTATCGATTTTCTCTTTCTGAAGCAACCTCTCCTATACATAAAAGCGCTGTCCTAAAATCAGGATCAGCGCTACGTGACTAACCTAAAAAATTCTCGTAAAACCATGCTGCAACTTGATACGCTATATATGAAAAATATAAAAGATATGTAATCACTCCAGAAATTCTGAGCCATTGATTATCAGCTTTTTCCACTTTTGATTTAGCGAGAAGTACCAAAGACAACAGAAAAAAAAGAAAAGCTCCTTCTCCAAACATAAATAAAAGAGCTGCTACTATAGACAATACTAAGTAGAGTAAACGTGACCGATCATAGTTGATCTCCATTACTAATTCTTTCAAACTAACCTCTCCTATCGTAAATTTCCATCATCCTAATTTTACCATAAAAATAGAGAGGCTTGACAAAAGGACACTGAAAAGGTGTATTCCCTATTTCAGTGCCCACAGGAGTATTCTTTTTCTCTCAAAATGCTACGCTTTCCAAACCCAAGTGAACAACTTGCTATCTTGATTCATATAACGTATATCTAGACGCTCAATGTCCGGGTGTGATGAGTTTTTTAACCGTTTTACCAAATCGTCTACTTCAGCATGTTCGTCTAGCTTTAATTCCTCGACGAGTTCTTCCACTTTCTTCTTTGCCTCTGCGCCCTTTACGACGTGCTCTCCTTGCTCATATTCATAATGATTTGGACTATCATACTCCCATTCATAAATCACATCATTTTCAACAACCGTAACCCGAAGAGAAAAAGCCGTCATCAGCTCCGTCCCCGCAGCCTGAACCGGCAAACATACCCCAATTAAAGCCACCATCAAAAAAGGTACAACATACCACTTCATCATAAACATCACCTCAACATTAAAGTGTGTTAAATAATGGAATGTTATACAAGAGCACAAACAAAAAAAGATGGGCTTCCTTTTTTTGTTTGTGCTCTTAGCAATGTGCGAAGCCGGCGGTTTGGGGTTAGCCTTTTGAGTGGGGTTCTCAAATGGCGTCCGACGAGCGCAGCCATTGCCCTTCCCCGATTCCTCTTCTAAAAAAGACGGGCTTCCTTTTTTTTGTTTGTGCTCTTAGCAATGTGCGAAGCCGGCGGTTTGGGGTTAGCCTTTTGAGTGGGGTTCTCAAATGGCGTCCGACGAGCGCAGCCATTGCCTAAGCGGTCCCTCATTCCGCTATTCTATTAAATTTCCTTGTTTTGAGTAGAGTTTCGGATCCTCGTTCCGTTATTTTCCTGTTTGACCTTGAAAATCATTGATTTTGTGACTTTAACGGAACCAGGATCCACTTCACCCCCGTTAAAGCCGTTTTTCTCCAATTTAACGGAATCAGGATCCACTTTACCTAACCATTTTATTCACAGCCATTTGCATACGAATTAGCAACTAAAATGGTCAAGCATACATCAGTCAGTATGAACTAATAAATAAGTTTCGTCACTGGACAAAAACAGAATTATACCAATAAAAAAAGACCCCAAATTGAAATACAAATTGAAGATCTTTCTTCATTACATATCTGCTATCTACCAATAGAATCGAACCCCATCATTCTTGTATACCAAATCACAATCATCGATATCGATGGATCACATCGACTCCGCCTGTTACTTCAAGTACCGTTCCTGTAACCATATCAGCATTTTCGTCACAAAGGAATAGAATAGACCTTGCTATATCCTCCCCTGTTCCAGACCGTCCAATTGGTGTGTCGCTATCTGGTTGTAGTCTTGCTTCTTCAATCGTCGCCTCTTTCATGCTTCCTAAAATGTTACCAGGGCATACCATATTCGCTGTAATACCGTATTCAGCTTCTTCAATTGATACGGTCTTCATTAACGAAACGAGTCCGACTTTCGCGGCTGCATAAGCTGAGCGATAGATCCAGCCAGGTGCACTATTTGCTCCTTGAAAACCATATGTAACAATCCGTCCAAATTTCTGGTTTCTCATTATCGGAACCACTTTCCGTAGTAAATGATAGACAGCACTTAAGTTCCCTTCAATCATCTCGTACCACTCAGATTCATCGTAATCAATAAGCTTCTTCCGCTCAAATACATAAGGACCGGCATTGTTAATTAAGATGTCAATCCGTTTAAATCGATCCATAGCTAGATCAACAGCCCGTTGGATATCTTCTTTTTTTGTCACATCTGCTTGAACAAATTGCAGCTGATCAGCATACTTTGCCCATTTTTCCTCCAATGATCTTACAACGTTTTGATCACTTCGAAAGGTGACGGTCACAGTATATCCTTTAGCAAGTAGAGACTCAGTTACTTGAACACCTAATCCCTTCGTTCCAGCCGTAATGAAGGCATGACGCATGTCTATTCCTCCTCACCCATATCGTCTATAAGTAAATGATACTATGTTTTAAGCGGATAGTAAAAAAAGAGACTGTTCCATAGCGCTATACTATAACCACCAGTAAAAAGGGGTATTGTATAGACTATGAATACAGTCTCTTCTTCGATTACGGCTGCCTAATACTTTGTTTTATCGTATTGGTGCTGCATTTCGTCTTGATGACGCTGTTCATGCGTTCCTTGACTATAAGAATCCATCACTTGCTGATGCACAGACATTTCTCCTTCAGCATCATAAACATGGTTTGATAATTTGTGTTCTTTCATGTTGATGTCCCCCCTTCTAAGTATTCAATCGCCTACTTAGTATGGAACAGACCAACTAGTTTTATGTGTTCACAAATTATTGATTAGGTTAAGCCTTTAAACATTTTTCAGCTTTCTCTAGAGCAAGCTTCACTTGATCAAAACCAGTTCCCCCTGCACTATTTCGGCGTGCAACTACTGTTTTGGGATGCAGCACATCAAAGATATCCTCTTCAAATAAGCTGCTTGCTTCTTTGTAATCAGAGAACGGTAGATCTAGCAAAAACACACCTTTTTGAATGGCAACAAGAACGAGCTTTCCAACTACTTCATGCGCTTCTCTAAAAGGCATTCCCTTTGTTGCTAAATAATCAGCAAGCTCTGTAGCATTTGAGAAGTCTTGATGCACAGCTTTTTCCATCGTATCGGTATTCACTGTCATTGTCTCAATCATGCCTGCAAAGATATTAAGAGAACCTTTGACGGTTTCAACAGTGTCAAACATTCCTTCCTTATCTTCTTGCATATCTTTGTTATAAGCTAAAGGCAATCCTTTTAACGTTGTTAACAATGAAAAAAGATTTCCATAGACCCGTCCTGTTTTACCACGGATTAACTCAGCCATGTCTGGGTTCTTCTTTTGCGGCATAATGCTGCTGCCTGTTGCAAAGGAATCATCCATTTCAATAAACTGAAATTCCTGTGTTGACCAAAGAATTAACTCCTCACAAAGGCGAGATAAATGCATCATTAAAACCGAAGAGGCACTTAGAAACTCAACGATAAAATCTCGATCACTCACCGCATCTAGACTATTATGATAAATATCATCAAAACCTAGTAGCTCGGCCGAATACGCACGATCAATTGGAAATGTTGTACCCGCTAACGCTCCTGCTCCAAGTGGAGAGATGTTCAGGCGTTTCATACTGTCCTCTAAACGGCCATAATCGCGCTCAAGCATCCAAAAATAAGCGAGAAGGTGATGCGCAAATGAAACAGGTTGTGCACGTTGTAAGTGCGTATAGCCAGGAATTAATGTTTCCACATGTTGAGTTGCTTGATTATACAACGCCTCTTGTAGTTTCTTGATGGCTCCCATGATTTCTTTCGTATTGTTTCGCAAGTAAAGATGCATATCTGTTGCAACCTGGTCATTTCGACTGCGGCCTGTATGCAACTTCCCACCTACTGGGCCAATTTCATCTATAAGCATTTTTTCAAGGTTTAAATGAATATCCTCTTCAGAAACAGAAAATTCAAGTTCCCCATTCTTTGCTTTTTCACGTAGAATGTTCAACCCTGCTTTAATTTGTTCAACTTCTTCTGATGGAAGAATGCCACATTTGCCTAACATGGTAACATGAGCAAGACTTCCTTCAATATCTTCATCTACTAGTGCCTGATCAAAGCCGATCGATGCACCGAATGCATCGACCCACTCTTCAGCTGTTTTTGTAAAACGTCCACCCCAAAGCTTAGCCACTACTGAGTGACCTCCTTCTTCTCTTTGTTCACCATGCTGTTCACTTTTGTAGATAAACCCCATAAAGAAATGAAACCAACGGCAGCACTGTGATCAAACTCATCATCTGTTGAATACGTAGCAAGTTTTTCATTGTATAAAGAATACGGTGATTTACGTCCTTCTACGATCGCATGACCTTTGAATAGTTTCACACGCACCACACCTGTAACGGTTTTTTGCGTTTCTTCTAAGAAAGCTTGCAATGCTTTGGTAATTGGTGAGAACCAAAGACCATCGTAGATCACTTCAGATAGTTTCTTAGAAATAACTGGTTTAAAGTGAGCTACTTCTTTTGTAAGTGTAATATCTTCTAGCTCCTTATGTGCCTTAATCAATGTCATTGCACCTGGGCACTCATACACTTCACGAGACTTGATTCCAACTAGACGGTTTTCTACATGGTCAATACGACCAACACCATGCTTACCAGCTACTTGGTTTAACTCAAGAATTAATTGATCTAGCTGATAAGATTTACCGTTTAGTGTAACAGGAACACCCTTCTCAAAACCGATCTCAACAATTTCAGCTTGGTCTGGTGTGTTTTCAATCGCTGCTGTTAATTCATAAGCACCTTCTGGCGGAGTCGCCCATGGATCTTCTAGAATTCCACACTCATTTGCACGTCCCCATAAGTTTTGGTCAACTGAGTAAGGATTATCCAAGTCAATTGGAATTGGAATGTTATTTTCTTTTGCATAAGCAATTTCCTCATCACGTGACCAACCCCACTCACGTACTGGGGCTAATACTTTCAAATTAGGGTTTAACGCTTGAATTGACACTTCAAAACGAACTTGGTCATTTCCTTTTCCCGTACAACCATGCGCAACAGCTGAAGCACCTGTTTGCTCAGCAATTTCTACAAGCTTTTTAGAAATAAGCGGACGAGAAAGAGCCGATACGAGTGGGTATTTCTCTTCATACATCGTGTGTGCTTGTAATGTCGGTAAAACAAAATCCTCAGCAAATTCTTTTTTTGCATCAATGGAATAAGATTCAATCGCTCCCACATTTAATGCTTTTTGTTTTACAAAATCTAAATCTTTTCCTTCACCTACATCTAGACCTACTGCAATAACGTCGTATCCTTTATCTGCTAACCATTTGATTGCAACTGATGTATCTAACCCGCCTGAATATGCTAAAACTACTTTCTCTTTGCTCATTTCTCAAAACCTCCAATGAATATTAATACTTAAAATATTATTTTTATACATCCTCATTCAAAAAAATGAGTGCTATACTCGCTTGCACCTTTTGCATAAAACCAAACACAATTCTTATTAATATTCATAACTTTAACAGGGGTGATTGGTTTTGGCAAGTATATTTTTTGCTTTTTTTTTCGTTTTTGTTTCCAATTTTCGTCTTTCTCTTTTAATATTGAGATTGAGGTGATGACATGAGTGTACTATTCAAATATGATTCACGACTCGGGTTGCCCTTACCAACAATTCATGGGTCCTGGGATGAACTAGATAAAGGCAACCAAGAGCAGGCTTTATCAAAGTGGGAAACCATTAGAGGAACCATTCCAGACCGTGTTAAAGACATTGAGCATCAAATCGAGTTGGTCCACGACCAATTGACGTCGGAAGAAGATTTTGAGCGTTCTTGTGAACTAAATTTAGAAATGGCTGAGCTCGCTTCCATCATTAATGATCTGTGGATTTGGTTCCGTATCACACCGGCACTTTCATCAACAGCTGCCTAGTAACATCATAGTAAAATCTTTAGAGATGTTGCCTGTTTTTCCGAAAAATGTAAACATAAAGAGCAGCAAAAAGTGGTTTTCCTTTTTGCTGCTCTTATGCATCTATTACAATTCTTCTAGTAAGCGACGCTTTTGATAAAAATGTTGTCCAACCTCAATGACTTGTTGGGAGAAGCGATAGTTCATGCCAGCTCCTACGGCCATTCCAACTAACGGAACCCCTTGTATGAGCTTCTTTTTAAACATGGTAATGACAAAGGCTTTGACTAGTTGTTTTGTCAATTGTTCAAAAATAGCGTCCTGCATAATGGCATCATCGCCACTATAGAAGACATGATCACGGTCTTGCTCTTCCACTTCATTAATTAGCTTGTCCCATTCATTTGCTTGATAAGATTTTGGAATCGTTGCTACATAAAATAGCTTCAGCAAATTCATTAATTCAACAGGACGTCTCACATCATATCCATACACTAATGCTAAGTGCTGCAAGGAACGGAGCTGGATAACAGCCAAAGCGGGTAGGTCAGAAAGCAAAAGGAAGGCTCCTCCCATCCCACTTAACCCGCCTTGACCTAATGCTAGTAGCCGCTGTTTTGCCATCAGCTGATCTGCTAAATAGTCTAGTTGCTCTAAAGGGAGATTTTGCAAATCATCAATGCTTGAAATGGCAGGGTCGAATGTACGTGCATGTGAGATCACTCTTCGTTTCGTTTCCTCATATGATCTTGAATGATGCAGCCATGCTTGTAGATGCAATAAACATGTATCTATTGCCGTAAGCCATTTTTGTTTCCTCTTCTCCCCGAGTTGATCAAAAACTTGCTCGCTCCACCTACTATATGTCGTTTTCACATCTGCTTCTTCAAATGAAAAGAAGGATTCTTCCCATTCGTTTATTTCATGTAATCGAATTTGTAATTGGTCCGTTTTTCTCATTTTTTATCCCTCTTTGCTACTCATACATATTCGTATACAATTTTCTTTTTAACAACGGGGAATACACCCATTGTTCATTTGCCCGTTCCTGCTCCATTTCAAATGCTTGTAGCGTTGCGTTCATTTGCTTAATATACTGGAAAAAGATCGCCTCTGCTGTTTTCGGAGAGGCCGTACTTCCAAACCCTTGACTAACTTCCCCATATTGACTGGCTATACAGTGCTTCAAAGCTAATAATTCGTCATTTCCCCTTGGAATTCCTGCCTCTTTCGCTGCATCTTGGACAAGTTCGAGGCTTAAGGCTATATGTCCTAAAAACTCTCCTGCTGTTGAATACTCTGGTGCGACTGCCTCTGTGAACACCTCAGTTTTCCCTAGATCATGAATGAGACAAGTTGCGATCACAATATTTTTATTAATTTTCGGATAAAGAGGCAAAAGCTGAAGGGCAGACTGTGTAACATGAACGATATGATCGAGCAAACCAGCATAATATGTATGATGATAGGATTTGGATGCTGGAATCGTTGTTAGTCGCTCTCTCAATGTTTTTCGGCTAAATAATTGCTTAATAAGCTGACGCATCGTCTCTGACTCAACTTCTTCCATCATTAACCTAAGCTCATGCCAAAGCGCTTCTCGTTGGATGCCTTTTTTTGAAATTAATTCTGAGATATTGACTTGATCTGATTCTGTGGCAAGGCGAATCCTTTGAATCGTCAAATGCAATTTCTCACGGTAGTTAACGACAGTCCCCTCTACTTTTACGATGGCTTTACGTTGTAATTGTTCTATTTGATCAGCAGTTATATCCCACAGTCTTGCTGAGATCACGTCTAAATTTCGCTCTAGCTTAAAATTCGCATAATCGCTTCCATTAGAAGCTTGCTTAATTTCTCTCTCTTTAATTAGAAAAAAAGTTGTAATGGTTTCTCCTTCTTGCAACTTTACCAATTGCCATCCCCCCTATCGCTTACTCTCTATTCTATGCGCCAGAGAAAGATTTCAGTATAATGATAGCGTTGTTACATGATTAAAGCAAAAAATGAAGCTGCTGAAAAGGTCTCTTTTGGCAATTTTGAGTAGTAGCAATGGCTCAGCGCGCCTGCTACGAGATCCTCTAATAGTAGCCTATCCTTAAGATAAAAGGGTGCCCAAAGGTCTGCTTTTGACCATTGAGGGCACCCTAAAACGCTATTATTTTGATAAACGAACCGTATCTCTTGCAATCATTACTTCTTCATTTGTTGGAATAATGATTACTTTTACTGGAGAATGAGGATAGTTAATAAAAGCTTCTTTCCCACGTACTTTATTTAGAGAAGGATCCCAATAAACGCCCATGAACTCTAGGCCTTTTAAGACACGTTCACGAATAACATCACTGTTCTCACCAATTCCTGCCGTGAAAATAATCGCATCTACACCACTCATACGAGCTGCGTAAGAACCGATATATTTGTGAATACGTGAAGTAAATACTTCAAGAGCAAGTTCAGCACGCTTGTTGCCTTCCTTTGCTTGACCTTCGATATCACGTAGGTCACTTGAGAAACCAGATACACCTAAAAGCCCACTACGCTTGTTAAGGGTATCTAAAACACCATTGGCGTCTTGTCCTGTTTTCTCCATTATATATGGAATTAACGCCGGATCAATATTCCCTGAACGTGTCCCCATCGTTACACCTGCAAGTGGTGTAAAGCCCATGGATGTATCAATTGATTTTCCGCCTTCAATCGCTGCAATACTAGCCCCATTTCCTAAGTGGCACGAAAGTAAACGAAGCTGCTCAATTGGACGACCTAATAATTCCGCTGCACGTTCTGATACATATTTATGTGAAGTGCCATGGAATCCATATTTACGAATACCAAACTCTTTATAGTACTCATACGGCAAGCTGTATAAGAAAGAAGCTTCTGGCATCGTTTGGTGAAACGCTGTGTCAAATACCGCTACAGCTGGGACATTTGGTAAAACTTCTTTAAAAGCTTTAATTCCAACTACATTAGCAGGGTTATGTAAAGGTGCTAGTTCAGATACTTCCTCAATTCCTGCTAACACCTCATCAGTGATCAAAACAGAATCATTAAATTTCTCTCCACCATGCACAACACGGTGACCAATTCCTTCAATTTCATCAAGTGATTGAATAATACCAAGTCCAGTTAATTTATCAAGCAATATCTTTACAGCGACTGCATGATCTGGAATGTCTAATGTATCTGTATTCTTTTCTCCATCCACTTCAATCGTAAAAACTCCATCTTCCAAGCCGATACGTTCTACTAATCCTTTTGTAACAACTGTTTCTTCAGGCATATTTAAAAGTTGAAATTTTAATGAAGAACTACCTGCATTTATTGCAATAATTTTTGCCATTCGCTTTGTCGCTCCTTTTTTCCTCTTAACTTCTTATATCCTCTTCCATTTAAGCACCAGCGATTCATCATTTCAAGTTTATTCGCCTTTTTTCTGCGTTTTTCGCCCGTATTCTTTATTTTCAGAAATGAAATCGCTTTTTTATTATTGATCAAAAAAAGAGTGTCCCTTACTTTAAGGTCACACTCTTCTTCATTTTATATACGTAGCTCTTCTTGGAACCACTTATTAATTTGATTCATCATATCAGCAAGCGCATCTTTTTTAGAAAAAGAAGGAAGCTCTGCAAGAAGTGCCTGCTTTGGCTGTCTCGCTTCTTCGCCTTTTTTCTGCAGCATAAAAATGCTTTTTCCAAACTGTTCTGATTGGAACATACTCTTTGGCAGTTGAAGTAACCCTAAAATGTTGGCTTCTTTCTTCACATATTCATGCAATTGTTTAGCTTGCTCGCTCTGGAATAGAAAATTAGGAACAAGAAAGAACAAAAACCCATTAGCCTTTGTTTTGTTGATGGCTTGTTCGATCATAAGATGATGTATAAACGAATGACCTTCCTTTGATTGAAGTTCGTACGACTTTGCAATCTGATCTTTTGGATAATACCCTACAGGTAAATCGGTTACGACTAAATCGACTTCTTCAAATGCAATCGGCTCTACGCTATCTTGATGAAACAACTGAAGCTCGTGTTTTTGTAAGTTGGCACTAACAAATGCTAATTTTAATAACGTCTCATCTACCTCAAAAGCACCGGCTGAAAGTTGAATATTAGCTTGATTTAAGATTGCATTTACTAAATTACCTGAACCAGCAGCTAAATCTAAGAGCAAGGCAGGCTCTTCTCTTTTTTCAAGTACTTTATTTACTAAATAACTTATAAACAAGCATACAGCATCAGGCGTCATCGAGTGATGAGGCTGAACCGCCCCTTTCATGCCTTTTAGAACAGCAAGTTGAAATGCTTTTCTTACGTCCTCTTTTGAAGAAGTCTCTATATGGATACTGCTCAACTTATCAAGAAGCCATTCCTTTTGTTCCAGCGAAACAGGTTGACATACTTCTCCTCTAAAAAGATTCTCTCCAGCTTCGGCAAGCCCTTCTAAATAGGTTACTTGTCCTATGTTTTCTAAATATGTTGCGGCATCATCTAAGTATGTATATAGTTCTTCCATCTTTGTACTAGTCAAGTTCTTCTCCCCTTTTTCCACTCAAACTCCCACTATTTTAGCAAATTCAGCCTAGCAATACTACTTTTGAATTGTTACATCCATCTTTAACACATAGGAACTTTTTCATACAATTAGATGAAATAGAAAAGGGTCACCTTTCTTAGCGTAGGCTAAGAAAAGTAGACCCTCTTTATATTCTTATTTTGCTGATTTACAAGCTTCAATAGCGGCTTCGTAATCAGGGTGATTTGTTGCTTCTGATACGTACTCAGCATACGTAACAACATCGTTAGAGTCGATAACAAACACTGCACGAGCTAACAGACGCAACTCTTGAATGGCAACACCAAATGCTTCTCCAAAGGAAAGATCACGATGGTCCGAAACCGTCTGAACATTTTCAATCCCAGCAGCTGCACACCAGCGCTTTTGAGCAAATGGTAAATCGACACTCACCGTCAACACTTGTGTATTTTCAAGACTTGCCGCTTCTTCATTAAAGCGTCTTGTTTGCTGATCACAAACTCCTGTATCAATTGAAGGAACGACGCTGATTAAACGTACCTTGCCTTTTGAATCAGCTAAAGTAACCTCTGATAAGTCATTCGCTAGAACCGTAAAATCTGGTGCTTTTTCTCCAACCTTTACTTCAGTACCCAATAGTGTAACCGGATTATTCTTAAACGTGATTTCAGCCATTGTTACCCCTCCTATTCAATATGTACAAGTCCATCTTACATGAGGCTTGGAAAATATGCCAGTTATATGCATGAAAAAGAAAAAATCGCTTATAGAAGTTTGCAAGGAATGAAAAAAAAGAATGGGGGTTTCCCCATTCTTAAACTGGTGGCTGGTTATTGGGATCTGTTGTTGTTGTACTTGTAAAAGTAGTAGTGCTATTGCCACTATTTCCAGAGCTGTTATTGCTATTGTTCCCAACCATTTGTTGAATTTTCTCAACCACTTGTGGAGCAAAATCAAGCAGTTTCTCATATAAATGAGTGTTGCTATCTAGATGCACCATTTTCACACCTTCACTATTTACAACCAAGAATGCGATCGGAGTAATGGATACTCCACCACCACTACCTCCACCAAAAGGGTGCTTATGTTCTTCTTTTGGCCCTCGCTCTTCGATAACAAATTCACTACCACCAGCTGCAAAACCAAAACCTACCTTTGATACTGGCATAATGACACTGCCATCAGGAGTTTCAACTGGGTCACCTACAATTGTGTTTACATCGACCATTTCTTTTAAATTTTCCATAGCCGTCTTCATTAAACCTTGAATAGGATGGTCTGTCATGATCGTTTCCTCCTTCGTCAATTACATATTTTTTTCAACCGATTGTGGTTTAGACAAGTTCGGTCTTCTTCTCCAATGCTTGATCAGCATTAGACCTGCAACGATAGCATGTCCGATTCTGAACGAAAACATGCATGAAAGATACGTATGAGATACCATAGCTTGAAAATGTGGGTCTATTGTTAGCTTTGGCATGAACTTCATTCTCATATAGTTACCAACTAATCCAATAATATTCCCTTTTACCCCCCATATCGCTCCAGCAAGTTGAGCTGTATGAGCAGCATCCCCAACTCCAATATCAGTATGCCAAGTAAAGGAATTTACACTTACCTTTTTTAGAAACTTTTTAACGATCTTATGTAGTCCGACTACATGGTCTAAAAAATCTTTCAACCACCGAAAATAATCATGAAGTAATTGTGGAGTGATAGGTAGTGCTTTTTCTGATTCAATACCGGCAATCTTTTGCTCTTCCTCTACAATTAATGAAGCGGAATCTTCGTCAATTTTAATGACTGGTGCTGAAAACGTATAAATTCTCATTCCCCAAAACGTTACTTTTGCTTCAAGTAAATCATTATCTTGATTATGTCGATAATCTAAATAAATTTTTACCTTTGAAAAGATCATGATGATAAACAAGATTATTAGTGCTGCTATAATTATCGTCCAAACCATACAATACCCCTTTTATAAAGTTCGATTGTTCTAGTTTCTCCTTTTTTATACAGAATAAACCTGCCAGTTTTGGCAGGTTTATTCTTATTAATTCACATCAGAATTGTTGTCTTGCTCATGGATAACAAAAGTATCTGCGATTACGTCATGAAGTCCTTGTTTTTTTGCTGTAAAAGCAACCATAACGTAAATAGCATAAAGCAGGAAGAACGATTGTTGGATAAAACGTCCAACTCCTTCTCTAAATACAACTTGTGTCCAAGTTAATTCATCGTTTTTGGATGAAACAACGCGGAGACCCATCACCATCTTCCCAATGGTTTGCCCATACACTTTAGTCATGATCGCAAAATAAAGAAAGAACACAATGGCACTCAAAACCGTTTCAAGATTGAAAGGACCTATTGATAATAGACCACTTACATTCGTGAATCGAAGAAATGGTGATACAATCAATCCGTTTAGCGCCATAACGGTAATTAAATCAAGAAGAAAGGCCCAGAGCCGCATCCAAAATCCTGCATAATTCAGTGAGATGGCCTCGTTCTCCAATTCACTCGTTTCGCTCGGTTCAGAGGGAGAGTAACGTTCTTGAATCATTCGATTGCGTAATCGACCGTTAACTACACGTCTTCGTTTTGGCTGCAATAATAACTGACTCAATGTTATCCCTCCTTACTCTGTATAAATGTATTGTAAACTAGGTGAACGGTGTGTAGCTAAAATGCGCTCAAGTGTTGCCAATTCACCAGTATCATGGCCGAGTAATTGCTTTAACGACATGGAAAGAAAGCCTGGAAAACCAATATGTGGTTCGTATTTAATGACATCAAAGTTACCAACCTGTTCTTGCATCATAGAAATTGTATCATCTAAACTTCCCAACTCATCAACTAGGTCTAACTCCATTGCTTGACTGCCACTATAAATTCGTCCATCCCCTATTGTCCGAACTTCAGACTCTGTCATATTTCTTCCTTCAGCAATGATACGAACAAACTCATCATAAGATTCATCAATCAACGACTGAAGGATGGCTCTGTCTTCATCTGTCATTTCTCTTGTCGCTGACATAATATCTTTATATGGACCACTCTTAATTGTATTCACTCTTACACCATAATTTTCAGCAAGCTCTGTTACATTAATCGATTCCATAATGACCCCAATTGATCCAGTGATGGTTTGAGGGCTCGCTATAATTTTGTCAGCTGGCGCAGCAATGTAATATCCTCCCGAAGCTGCCATATTGCCCATTGAAACATAGACTGGCTTATCGTACGTCTCTTGGACATCTACAATTTTCTCATGAATTTCAGCGCTTTCTACTACACCACCACCAGGAGTATTGACACGAATAATAATTCCTTCAACATTTGGATTTTTCCCGGCTTGATCAATCTGTGATAAGAACATCTGGTGTCTATAGCCTGTTGGTGCAAAAATACCTCCATCCCCAACGTCTTGTATCACTCCATTTAATTCTAGTACCACAATCTGACCTCCGAAATCATCGCCCGTTTCAATAATCTGTTCTGACCATTCCTGACCCATCGAATCCATAAACGAACTCGTATTTGAAAAAATGACTGATGTGGCCATATTTACTACGAGTGAAACGACCAACAACATAGCAACTGCAATTAAAGCCAACCAACGTTTACGACTCATTCCCTCACTCCTCTAATTTCACTTTTTTGTTTCTTTTTCCTAATCATTGGATATGATAACATAAAATTGACAAAAGGACATATTAGAGAGGATGAGTCTTGTGACATCTAGAACGAACCTGTATTTATCCTATAAACGCACAGATGAAATGGAAAAAATCGTAAAGCAATTGCAGTCACTAGCAGAGGAAAATGATTTTACCATCGTTCCATCTGTTGAAGATGCAAATATTATCGCAAGCATTGGTGGAGACAATGCCTTTTTACAAGCGACACGAAAAACCGGCTTTCAGCAAAATTGTCTCTATGTCGGAGTTAGTACAGATTCATTAGGATTTTATACTGATTTCTCCGTTCAAGACTTGAAGAAGATGATTCATGCAATGAAAAATGCGGAAGTTGAAGTACGCCGTTACCCAATTCTTGAAGTCACCGTAGACAATGAGAAACCTTTTTATTGTTTAAATGAGTGCTCTATTCGCTCAAACGTGATTAAAACATTTGTCATTGATGTCTTCATTGACGACTTACACTTTGAAACCTTTCGAGGAGATGGGATGATTGTATCGACACCTACTGGAAGCACCGCTTATAATATGTCTGTTAACGGTGCAGTTGTGGACCCAACCCTTCCTTCTTTACAAGTAAGTGAAATTGCTTCATTAAACAATAACCAATATCGTACGCTCGGTACGTCCTTTTTACTTGGGCCAAATCGTACACTCACGTTAAAAGTTGTTCAAGATGGAAATGATCATCCTATTATCGGTGTTGATAATGAAGCTCTTAGCATCCGACATGCCAAGCAATTGAAACTTCGTCTTGCAGATGAATCCATTAAAGTCTTAAAATTAAAAAACAATTCTTTTTGGGAAAAAGTACAACGAAACTTTTTAAGCAAACCAAATTCATGAACACGAATAAGCCTGTCCGAACGTTAAAATCTCGGACAGGCCTTTTTTTATTTTTCATACATAACGGTATTGTCTACAATAGTCTTAACGACGTTCGTCGTTAAGATATCCTCAGGGGCGATTGTAAACAGATTTTGATCGAGAATGGTGAAATCAGCCACATACCCTTTGGCTATTTTTCCACGTTCGTCTTCCTTTTCAATGGCATAAGCGCTCCCTGTTGTAAAAAGTTGCACTGCCTCGTATGGTGATAATTTTTGCTCTGGCATATATCCATCATGTTGTTGTCCAACACTTGTCCTTGTCACTGCAGCATGAATTCCAAGGAGTGGATCAACCGGTTCAATGGGTGCATCTGAACCACCAGCACAATGCAACCCACTTTCAAGCAAGGTCTTCCAAGCAAACGATTGCTTAATCCTCTCCTCTCCTAATCTCTCCATCACCCATGGAAAATCAGAAGCGACAAATCTAGGTTGAATATCGAGAATGACCGACAAGTTCTTCATTCGTTCAATTAATGTTTCATCCACTACTTGAACATGGATTAATCGGTCTCTCCCTTTTGTAACGGGATATCGTTCTATCGCTGTTAATGCCATATCAAGGGCCGCGTCTCCAATCGTATGAATGGCAACAGCGCGGTTCTTCTCTCTGGCCTCTTTCACAAGGTTCTGCAAGCTTTCTTCTGAGTGAATGGCTACACCCGATGTTGAGGGATCATCGGTGTAAGGACTACGTAAATAAGCCGTTCTGCCTCCAAGTGCCCCATCGGAAAATATTTTTACAGCCCCTAGTTCAATAAATGGCGTGATCGTGCCTTGATCATAATTTTCTTCTTCCATTTCAGCAATTGCTTCATGATGAACAAGAAGATGCGCACGAAATTTCATTTGTTTCCCATCTATAACCTGTAAAAATTGATCAAACGTTTGTTTAAATCCTCCATAGTAATGCAAATCCTCTGTATGACCACCAACTAGTCCTACTCGTAATAAATCGTCAACAGCCACTGAAAGAGCATGTTTAATATAATTAACTGTTACATCTGGAATTTTCTCTTTCACTAAATCACAAGCTGTATCAAGAAGGTATCCTGTCGGTTCTCCGTTGTTATCACGAACAATCACTCCGCCGATTGGATCTTTTGTTTCTCTTGTAATTCCTGCTAGCTCTAATGCTTTTGTATTTACAAGAGCAGCATGGCGACACACTCTCGTTAAGAACATCGGCTTATTTGGTGCTATTTCATCTAGTTCAGCACGATGAAATATTTTCCGATCCGGAAAGTTATTTTCATTCCACCCTTCCCCGAAAATCCAACGGTCGTTGGTTGAATTTTTGTACTTTCTCACTAGCAAATTTCTCATTTCTTCGGCTTGCTTCACTTCAGATAAATCAAGGCGAATCAACTTTTCCCCATGACCAATTATATGTAAATGGCTATCTACAAATCCCGGATAGACATAAGCTCCCAACAAATCATGTTCTTCCTCAATAACGTGAGCATAGCGATTTTCTAAGTCTTCTTTAGTGCCTAAGTCATGTATTTGTCCATCTTGAACATATACGGCAGAAACCGATTCTCCTTCAGCCATCATTGTAAAAAATGTTCCATTGTACCACAGCGTTCCCAAGAATTATTCCTCCTCAGCTCTTTCTAAAGTGACGATGTAACTATATGAACAACTATCACTTTTATTATGGCATTTTTATGATATTTTCTCAAAAAAA
>NZ_JRJU01000022.1 GCF_000787375.1 Halalkalibacter okhensis
TTCGGTAGGCAATACATCTCGTTGTCTACCCTTATTGCGGCTCTTGCTCTTTTTCGGTAGGCAATACATCTTGTTGTCTACTCTAATTGCGACTCTTGCTCTTTTTCGGTAGGCAATACATCTCGTTGCCTACCCTTTTTACGGCTCCCTCTTTTTCAGGCGTCAGTCCAACGCAAACAAGCGCATTGGACGTCCAATGCGCTTGTTTTTTTAATATATAAACCACATAAGCAAATAAAAATTATTGTTGCTCAGGGCTTCCGTAGATTTCCTCTAATGGTTCTGTGATAATTTTGTTTACATCTCCAATAATTACACTTAAACGTTGCTCTGCTTCCATTAACTTTGAAATTAATTCATGTTGTTGAACAAGTTCAAACTGTTGTTGTGCTTGTTGAGCCTCTTCTTCTGTAATTTGAACTCCTTGCATTTGCTTTTGTTGAAGTTCAAGTTGAAGCTTACGGAAGTTATCTAACATTCTTTTTGCAATATCATCAGCTGCAATTTGCTCGTGTAATGATTTTAGCGATGTAAACTCTTCGCTTTCTGCAAGCGTACTCTTTAATTCGTGGGCCTTATCATAAACATTTGACATTATGTATGTCCTCCTAAAAATATAGTCCTACCGACTATAACATGTCCGCTATAGCATTTCATCCCATCGAGCTAATTTTGTACAAAAAATGTCGATCAATGTAGGTATTTACTTAATCTCTCACTTTACTACCCTAAAAGCATAATAATAAAACCTTGTATGAAGCCGATCAAACCTCCTAGAACGGCTCCAAGATACGTAATCATCTTAAATTCACGCTTGGAAATCGATAATACAAGCTCTTCCAAACGCTCAACCGAAAAAGTTTGTACCTGCTCTCGTACAATATCATCAAGATGGAAGCGTTCCAGTAATGTTTCTAGATGTGTACTGAGCAAATCCAAAATCACTTCTACCCCTTTTGGTATCACGGTCGTTTCGACGAACTCCTCATATGGACCTGTCCACTCATTCATTGGTTTTTCAATTGTAGAGAAAAGCGGTACTTGTGTTTCTATCGTACGAGTAATGAACGCGACGATTTCTTTTTCATTTAAGAAGCTTTCCACATCTGCTAGCTTTTTCTGCTTCACTTTCACCCACTCCTGCATTAATAACTGCTGCAAGAGGTCCTGTGTACCATCATCTTTTAGAAATTTCAATAACTCTGGTTGAACCTTATCCACTAACCGATCATTGCCAAGGAACATCGAAATCATATTTCCAAGAGTTCCTTTTTGAACTAAAAAGCGGTCAATCATTACACTTAACCTTTCTTTGCCCTCTGGACTTTGCAGGAATGATTGTCCCCTTTCAAGAATATAGTTAGTTACAGTTGGAATTTGTTCATCCAATTTATGTTGTACTGAAACTGGAATTAATTCATCCAGCGTATCATGGCGATTTTGCTCTATGAACTGAGAATACCCCCGCTTGACAATATCTTCTGTTTTGTTTACTAGAAGATCTTTTAAATCTGTCACACCAAAGCGTTGTTCGACGACCGTCGTAATGCTTTCATTACTACTCATTACTTTTTGTGCTTCTTGTTGTAACCAACTTATCATTCCGGTCGAAAAAGCCTTACTTTTTAACTTTTTCCCAAGACCTTCTGCCGTTAGTAAATAATCAACGACCATTTTTCCAAGCTGCCTAGCTAATTCATCGTGTCTTTTTGGAATCAATCCAGGAGTAAACGGGACACGCCAAGATCCGATTCTCACTTCTTTATATGGGCGAAATAACATTTTTATAGCAAGTGAATTAGTTAAGCCTCCAATAATGGCACCAATGATAACCATAAAAGCAATTAAAAATATTGTTTGCAAATTGATAACACTCCTTTTTCCATTCACCATTTAGGCACCTATCACATAGTATACGATACGACAATACTCCCCCGCTAGTTATTCACTGTGAACCCCTAAATATAATCAAGCTCTCTTTTACTTAACAGAGGGCATAAAAAGGGACAAATCCACCTTTTTAGTGCCCGAATGCAACTGCTACTAAATCAAGGCAGACAAAAAGGTTCGCTTTCCCTTTTCTTATGTAGCAACACTATTCAAAGGAGGTCCTTCAAATGAAGATTATTTCACTAAAGAGTCGCCAATGGGAGCAATATCGCAGACCGATCTTGAACTTTGTTAAACGTCATGATAAAGACGCAGCAAAGTCTTGTTATTCTTGGCTTTTCAAGCTAAAGAAACACCATTTACACCAGCCTGGCACTAGTATTAAGTTAGCTCTTTGGGACGGAAAAATAATTGCCGTTGCTGCCGTTTCAGATTATGGGACAACACATTCTGCCTTCATCATTGCTCCAAATTACTCGCAAACTGAAATTCAAATTAACCTTTTCACTGCTTTAATTAGCGATCTTGGAGTCTGTTATACAAAAATTCGTTATGATAACAAGCAGAAAATTAAATATGCTCTTCAAGCTGGACTTGTTTGTTTCGCTTATTTACGAGGAGAAAATGATCAAATTTACCTTTGGTTCGGAGGAGGACATTGGCACACAGATGACATCACCGAAAAAGAAGCATAATAGAGTGCCCTGAAAAAGGTGCTTTTCCTTTTTCAGGACACTCTATGCAATGTGTGAAGCCACTGCTTTTTTCCAAATCCAGCTCTGAGTGGGTTTCTCTGAGCTGGATTGCAGTGAGCGCAGCCATTGCCTTTTAATTAAGCCCTGAAAAGGTGCTTTTCCTTTTTCAGGACACTCTATGCAATGTGCGAAGCCACTGCTTTTTCCCAAATAGAGCTCTGAGTGGGTTTCTCTGAGCTGGATTGCAGTGGGCGCAGCCATTACCTTTTATAAAGCCCTGAAAAAGACACTTTTCCTTTTTCAGGGCATTCGAACGTCCCACCATTTAACCTTCTAATGGTATAATAAAAGTAAGCGTTTACTTAATTAGAGGGAGGTTCACTATGTTAGCTCATTTTCAGTGGAAGGAATTACGCAATAACTTGTTACGTCGCGAATGGGCATTTTCATTTTTTCATGAAGGACAATATATGACAGGCGTGTATCATAAGGATGGGTCAATTAAATGGGGGGATTCTAGTCTTTCTTCTGAGCAAAAAGCAAAACTTGAACCTTTTGTCCATGACTTAATGCTTTATCATGTATATGAGCAACATTAATGAATAAAAATATGGCCACTTATACATGCTACTAAGAAAGGAGTGGTCAATATGGAAAAAAACAAAGGATCCAATTATGAAGGCCGTGATAGAAAGTTTGTCGATGTTGACCGAATGATAAATGAAGGTCTTGGCGGAGGGACGACACACGGTCGCCAATCTGGAATCATTGAAGAGTCTCGTGGGGACTTAGAACAAGAAGATCCTCCAGCAAAATCCTAACCTAATATAGCGGAAGTGTCTTTATACTTACTAGACACTTCCGCCTTTTTGATTTCACCTTGCGCATTTCGTTAATTCGAAAGTTATAATTCATTAACAAGTTGGACAGTTGTCCTTCCACATTGAGTGCATTCTAAATAATGCGGGCATTGTTCGTCTTTTAAATCATTAGAAATGCCATTATTTCTTTTGGTTAAATCAATTGGCAAATAGGCGTCGTATTTTTCGTAATAATCCATAATACGACCGTAATCAACTTGCAACTCGTTGCATTGCGTACATTGAACCTCTAACGTTGTCATTCCATTACAAACTGGACACATACCCATTGATAATCTCCCTGTACTTAAAGAAGAGGTGAGCGAACTCACCCCTTCTAATCCATATCTTATTATTGTTGTGTTCCGCCCATTTGTTGTTCAGCCATTTGAACTAGGCGTTTTGTAATCTCTCCACCTACAGACCCGTTTGCACGAGATGTAGAGTCTGCTCCAAGGTTAACACCGAATTCAGAAGCAATTTCATACTTCATTTGGTCAAGTGCTTGTTGTACACCAGGTACAAGCAATTGGTTTGAATTGCTGTTGTTGTTACTTGCCATTGTGTCTCACCTCCTTGTGTACTTATAGTGTGGTTATTTTTGAGTTTGATATGTAAAAAAAACATTGATAATTTATGGAAATTCAACATGACATCACAATAAAAAGACTAAAATATCAAGGGCTCTTAACAAAGGTATAACCCTTGTAGTCCCTTGATATTTCAATCCCCTTCCCTTCTCTAAATGCATGTATTTCTCAAACTGGATAGACAGGATGTTTGCGCTCACTGAATTGGACCTGTTTTGAGGAGTACGCATTAAACCGTTTCACTAATTCCTCACGCAGGTCATTCCCTTGTACAATTCCATCAATAATTAGCTCTGAAGCTAACCTATAAACGTCAATATCTGCTTTATATTCTTCTCGTTTCTCTTTAATAAATAATTCTCGCTCTTTCTCTGACAGCTCTTTTATTTTATTTGCATACACAGCATTCACCGCTGCCTCTGGTCCCATAACAGCAATTTGCGCTTGTGGAAGGGCTAAGCAACAGTCAGGCTCAAAAGCCGGCCCCGCCATGGCATACAATCCAGCTCCATACGCCTTTCGAACAATGATTGAGATTTTAGGAACTGTCACTTCTGACATTGCTGCAATCATTTTAGCTCCATGACGAATAATACCAGCTCTTTCTACTTTCGTCCCAATCATAAATCCAGGGATATCAGCTAAAAATAATAACGGAATATGATAGGCATCACATAAGGAAATAAATTTTGCCGCTTTATCCGCTGAGTCATGGAATAATACACCGCCCTTAACCTTTGGCTGGTTGGCGATGATTCCAATCGCTCGACCATCTAATCTTGCAAATCCTGTAATGAGCTCAGGAGCAAATAATTTTTTTATTTCAAAAAACGTATCCTCATCAATGATGCGGTCAATTAAGTCATACATATTAAAAGGAGCATTTTGATTCGTTGGAATGAGATCATCAATGCTTTTCTCAAACGTTTTCGCCTCTTTTGATTCTTTGAGATGAGAAGCTTCTTTATAGCTTGGTGGAAAATAACTCAAATAGTTTCTTGCTTGCGCAATGGCTTCTTGCTCTGAATCAGCTAGGATATCTCCGCATCCTGAAACAGAACAGTGCATTTTCGCTCCGCCCATTTCCTCAAGTGAAACTCGTTCCCCAATGACCATTTCAGCCATACGTGGCGAGCCCAAATACATAGAAGCATTGCCATCGACCATGATCACCGTATCACAAAACGCTGGAATATATGCTCCTCCAGCTGCCGAGGGGCCAAATAACAAACATAACTGTGGTACTCTTCCAGACAATTTCACCTGGTTGTAAAAAATCCGACCTGCTCCCCTTCTACCAGGAAACATTTCGACTTGATCCGTAATTCGAGCTCCTGCTGAATCAACTAAGTACAACATCGGTACATGAAGCTTTTGGGCTGTTTCTTGAATTCGAATAATCTTTTCTACTGTCCTTTTCCCCCACGAACCAGCTTTAACCGTTGAATCGTTCGCCATCACACAAACCGTCTGACCATGAATTTGCCCCATTCCTGTAATGACTCCATCTGCCGGTAAGCCCTCTGTCTCGCAATTAGCAAACAAACCATCCTCAAGCTCTGTTCCTTCATCAAGAAGGAGTTTCAATCTGTCTCTGGCAAATAACTTGCCCTTTGCCTCATTCAGCTTGTGATATTTTGGTGAACCACCTTCTTTAATTTTATCAACCTCATCTTGCCACTTTTTCCGAGAAGACAATTCAACCCCTCCTTACTCCCCCTGATAATTTGGTTTTCTTTTCTCTTGGAATGCAAGCAAGCCTTCACGACGATCCTTTGTCGATATTAATTTTTCATAAGCATTTCTCTCGATTGTTAATGCCGTCTGCAAATCAACCTCTGCGCCTAAATCAATAGCTTGCTTTGCTTGCCTAATGGCAACTGGTCCATTACTTGCAATTTTTTGGGCAATTTCACATGCTTTTGGTAACACATCTTCTTGTTTTTCAACGTGTTCGACTAAACCTATTTCCTTCGCTTCTATCCCAGAAACTCTTGTAGCTGTAAAAATCAATTCTTTCGCCTTCCCTATTCCTACTAATCGAGAGAGCCTTTGTGTTCCACCCGCACCAGGGATAATAGCCAGGGAGGTCTCTGTTAAGCCATACGAAGACGCTTCGCAACCAATGCGTAGATCACATGCTAATGCAAGCTCTAATCCCCCACCGAAGGCACTCCCGTTCATAGCAGCAATGGTCGGTTGCTTTAACGACGCAATTCGATTTATCGTCATTCCTATCTTTTGCACAGCAAACCTAACTTCTTTTTCATCCATTTCACTACGTTCTTTCAGATCAGCTCCTGCACAAAATACGTTTGTCTTCTCACTTGTAAAGATAATTACTCTTGCCTTCTTTGACGTTTCTATACTTGTTAAAAAGTCATTTAGCTCACGTAACAATTGAATAGAAAGCGAATTTGCTTTCATTGGTCGATTCAGAGTTGCCAAAATAACGCCTTGATCACGTTCTTCAATTAAAAGCGACTTCATTTGACAACCTCCTCACTTCTTTTCGGCGAGTGCTACTTGAAGACGGTGACTAGGGAGCGGTCGTTTTAATTTTTTTTGAATCCAAACAGCACACTCTGTCATCTTCTCTAAGTCAACTTGTGTGTCGATATTCATCCCGTTAAACATATAAATCATATCCTCTGTCGCCACATTTCCTGATGCTCCTTTTGCATATGGACATCCACCCAGGCCTCCAACAGAGCCGTCAAACGCACGTACTCCAAGCTTGTAAGCTGCATAAACATTGGCTAACGCCGTTCCACTCGTATCATGTGGATGGAGGGCAATGCGAGATAGCGGAATGTAAGTGGCAACCTTTCTAATTGTATTTTCAATTTGGTTTGGTGTGGCGATCCCAATCGTGTCTCCTAACGAAATTTCATCCACTCCCATTTCCATCAGCGCAGTAGAAATAGATAGCACTTTATCGACATTTACTGTTCCTTCATATGGACATCCAAACACGGTTGAGACATAACCCCGTACTGTTTTTTTAGCTGCCTTTGCTTGCGTAACGACATTTTTTATAACAGGGAGTGTTTTATCAATTGTTTTATTAATATTCTTTTGGTTATGTGTCTCGCTTGTTGACAGAAATACCGCTACCTCATCAATTCCTGCCTCTAGTGCTCGTTCTAGCCCATATTCATTAGGAACAAGCGCTCCGAAAGTAACATGGGGACTTCGTTTGACCCCTTTTACAACCTCACTTGCATCTGCTAGTGCTGGGATCCACTTTGCGTGGACAAAAGAGGTTAATTCAATGTAGGGCAGCCCTGTATTGACTAATTGATTAATCCACTCAATTTTTGCTTCCGTGCTGACAATTTCCTTTTCATTTTGTAATCCATCTCTTGGCCCTACTTCGCGAATCTTCACTTCCATTTGGTTCACCGACTCACTTCCTCCAAAATGATTCGTCCTTAGTCATCAAGCTCGATTAATACATCCCCTTCATCAACAAACATTCCTTCCTCTTTTAACACTGCGCTAACTGTTCCTTTGTCTGTGGATTCAATCGGAATTTCCATTTTCATGGACTCTAATATCGCAATTTCTTGCCCAACATTTACGGTATCTCCAACTGTCACAAGCATTTTCCAAACATTCCCCGCCATAGCGGTTGTTACTTTTTTCAATGTGATCACTCACCCTTTTTTGTAATAATCAGAAACAAATCCTGTTGTTGCATCTCCTGCTTGAAAAACAGAATGAGACAACACTTGCCTCAGCATAGGGATATTTGTTTTTATTCCTTCAATGCTGCATTGTTCTAGCACATTGGACATCTTAGCAATCGTCTCTTTTCGGTTATCCCCTTTTGCTATAAGTTTGGCAATTAATGGATCATAGTAAGGAGTTACAACTGTCCCTTTTTCTACAGCACACTCATAACGAATTCCCTCTAATGTTGGCAAAGACCATTTTGAAATGGTACCTGGAGAGGGGTAAAACGTTTTAGGATCCTCTGCATAAATTCTTACCTCAATGGCATGCCCATTTCTTTGAATGTCCTTTTGTGCAAAAGGCAAACGTTCACCAGCAGCAATTCGAAGTTGCCACTCTACTAAATCAATCCCCGTTATTTCCTCGGTTACTGGATGTTCCACTTGTAACCTCGTGTTCATTTCTAGAAAATAGACTTGTTTGTTTTCATCCACTAAACACTCAATTGTCCCTGCATTTGTGTAGCCTAACTTTTTAACAGCATCTGTTGCCAATTTTCCCATCTTACTGCGAAGCCCATCATCTAGAAACGGGGAAGGAGATTCTTCAACGACTTTTTGATTCCTTCGCTGTATGGAACAGTCTCTTTCCCATAAGTGAATCGCATTTCCAAATTGATCTGCTAAAATTTGAATCTCTATATGCCGTGCTTGTTCAATTGCTTTTTCAGCAAACATTTCACCGTTACCAAAAAACATCTTCGCTCTTTTTTGATTTGAAGCAAAAGCCCTTCTTACTTGTTCTTCATTTTCGACTTTTTGCATCCCAATTCCGCCACCTCCAGCAGAGGCTTTCATCATAAGCGGATAACCGAGATGACTGATCGCTTGCACGAACTCGTCTTCCTCTTCTGTTGCCAGTTCCGTTCCTGGAATCACTGGAAACCCAACCTGTTTCATGGCATTTCGTGCTTTTACTTTTTCTCCCATCAATTCAATCATTTCAGGTTTCGGTCCGATAAACGCCAAGTTCTCATTTTGACACCTTCTTGCAAAGTCAGCATTTTCAGATAACAATCCATAGCCAGGATGAATAGCATCTGCCTGACTTTCCTTGGCTACCTCGATAATCTTATTCATGTTTAAATAGCTTTCTTGTACTTTAGAAGGACCTACTAGATACGCTTGATCTGCCCTCTGTACAAATAGCGCATTTTCGTCTGCTTCTGAATAGATAGCAACCGTCTCTATCCCCAGTCTTTTGCATGTTCGGATAATACGGAGAGCTATTTCTCCTCTATTAGCAATTAGTACTCGAGTAAACATCGAACTCCTCCAATCTCAAAAACACCCTAATTGCCTTGCGATGACAAGACGTTGGATCTCAGAGGTGCCTTCACCAATTTCCATAAGTTTGGCATCTCGCAGCATCCGCTCAATGCCATATTCACGCATATAGCCATAGCCTCCATGAATTTGTAACGCTTCATTACACACTCTTGTCGCGGTTTCAGATGCGAACAACTTAGCAAATGCGGCCTCTTTTGAAAACGGCTTATTTTTATCTTTAAGCCAGGCTGCTTTTTGAACCATATTTCTAGCTAGCTCAATCTCCATGGCCATATCAGCAAGCTTAAATTGAATCGCTTGAAAATGAGACAGTGTCCTCCCAAACTGCTTCCGTTCTTTTGCATAAGTCAGAGCCTTATCAAAAGCTGCTTGAGCAATTCCAACCGCTAAGGCAGCAATCGAAATTCTTCCCCCATCCAAAGTATAGAGAAATTGTTTAAATCCTTTAGAGGGATCACCTAATAAGTGGTCTTTTGGTACTCTCACATTTTCTAAAACTAGTTCACACGTATTTGAAGCTCGAACGCCCATTTTGTCGTAGTCGCATCGAATATGAAAGCCTTCCATTCCTGTTGGAACAATGAAGGCAGAGATGATTTTTTTCCCATTCGAATCTACTCCGGTCACCGCTGTAACGATCACGCATTTCGCATAACCTGCGTTGGTAATCCAACATTTTTCTCCATTAATAACGAATTCATCCCCATCCAGCACAGCCGTTGTTCTTGTACCGCCTGCATCGGAACCCGCATTCGGTTCTGTTAACCCAAATGAACCAAGGGCTTCCCCTTTTGCTAGTGGGATAAGATATGTTTGTTTCTGCTCCTCTGTCCCAAAATAATAAATTGGACTCGCTCCAAGAGAGACTGCAGCAGCATAACTTAAGCCCGTTCCGCCACAAGCACGGCCAATTTCTTCAACAGCAAGTGCATACGTAATGGTATCGGCTCCTGCTCCGCCGTACTCTTCCGGAAAAGGCAAACCTAATAGGCCTAGTTCGCCCATCTTTTTAAATACTTCTTTCGGAAATGTCGCATTCTTATCCCAATTTTCAGCATTGGGGACTATTTCAGATCGAGCAAAATGACGTACCATATCTTGAACGATGCGTTGTTCTTTTGTTAACTCGAAATCCATTCGTCATCCTCCTTAAATAAGTTGAGCGCCCGCTCATTTCAAAGTACCTAATTTAACTATACGTCGGTTATACTCATCGCATGACAAATATGTAAGCGTTAACATAATAACTACTCATTTACAAGAAAAGATAGGGTTATCGAATGAATAACCCTACCTTCACAAAATACTCTATCTAGTTATTCTATGTATGGCATCTATGCTATTCAAATGTTCCTTTCACTTGAACAACACCATCTCTAACCATAACTTGTCCTTGAGCAATTACAGTTTGAATATGAAAATCTTTCGTTAATAAAACAAGATCTGCATCATTTCCTACTACAAGTTCGCCCTTGCCTTTTAACTTCAATGCCTGAGCAGGGTTTTTCGTAATTACTTGCAATGCTTTCTCTAATGGTACATCTTCATCCAATACTGCATCTCTCACCTCTGCAAAAAGGGATTTGATTTCACCAATTTGTAAGCCTACCAACTTGCCTTGACCATCAAAAGCAGGTAAACTTCCTTGTGCATCAGAAGTAAAAGTAATTTGCTCTAGCGGAACTTCCTCATCCAAAAGTAATTTCAATGCCCGGCTACATTTCACTTCACCTTCCTCCAAGAATGTCGGCACTGTACTTGTCGTAAAGTCAACATACCCGCCTTTTTTGGCATATTCTACTCCTGCTTTAAATAAGTTCGCATTTCGATTTATATGAGTGGGGAGAAATTGTGTAATAGGAAGGTCAGATTGAGCAATGACTTCCTCCAATATGGAAAGAGTTTGCTCGCTATCGCCAACATGCACATTTACCTTCCCGCCTTTTCCAGCTAACATTCCTCCCACTCTGGCTTCTGCCGCAATTCTTTTGAGCTCATCCACCGTTGGCTGTGAAGAACGATGATCAGATATTGCAACCTCTCCTACTCCAATAATTTGGTCAATAAGCATTAAATCACTTTGAATCGATCCTGTTAAAGGCTTAATAGGAACTTGATATGAGCCAGTATGAACGTAACAAGAAATGCCTTCTTCTACTAGACCTTTTGCTTTGGCAATTAAGTCAGGCATGGTTCGACTCGTTCCATCTGTTCCAATCACGCCAACAATCGTTGTAACTCCTGCTGTCGTCGCTTGGCTTAGCATCAATTCCGGTGTGCGCGTTTTAAATCCTCCTTCGCCTCCTCCACCAATAATGTGAACATGACTGTCAATGAACCCCGGAGCAATATAATGACCTTCTCCATTTATTACTTGAACGTCTATAGGTAAGCTTGTTCCATCAATCGAATCTTCCATTGCGATGATTTTTCCTCCGGCCACTAACAAATCTTTTTTTCCTTTATAGACAGGTGAATACACCTCACCTTGTTTGATCAACATTAACATCTATGTCACTCCATCCTCGTTTGGAAAATCTGTATGATTTTTAGTATAACAAAGTTTCGTTTGCTTGAAATTCGGAGATAAAAAACAATATTTGATAACCACTTCGCAAATACTAATAAGAAATGAAACCAACATTTAATATTCTACGTATATCATATATATGTGTTTGAAAGGAGATAAAAAAAATGGGATTTCTTATTGCCGTTGGCTTAATAATTGTTTTAGTTTTATTTTGGATTTCTAGTTACAACCGTTTAGTGAAATACCGGAATTGGGTGGAGGAGTCTTGGGCTCAAATTGATGTTCAGTTAAAAAGAAGGTTTGACTTAATTCCTAACCTTGTTGAAACAGTAAAAGGCTATGCAAAACACGAACAGGAAACGTTAGCAAAAGTAGTGGAGCTTCGAAACCAAATAACTGCCCCTGGAAGTAGTCGTCAAGAACAGATTGAAGCAAACAATGAATTATCTGGTGCACTAAGGCAGCTTTTTGCGTTACGAGAGGCCTATCCAGATTTAAAGGCAAGCAACAATTTTAATATGCTTCAGGAGGAGCTATCAGGAACAGAAAACAAAATTGCTTATGCAAGACAGCTCTACAACAAAACAGTCATGGAGTACAACACCAAGATTCAATCAATCCCAACAAACTTAGTTGCTTCAATGCATAATTTTTCAAGACGAGATATGCTCGAAATTCCGGCTGAAGAACGTGAAAATGTAAAAGTACAGTTTTAGATTGGAGAAAAAGCAATGATTCTCTATAAACAAATTGAACGAAATAAGCGGAATACAGTGTTCATCGTAGCAGGGTTTATTGTTTTTGTTTTAGCGATTGGAGCCTCGTTCACCTATATTACCTCTGGTAATTATTATTCTGGAATGTTGCTTGCCACTTTGATTGGTGGAGGTTATACGATTGTGATGCTAGTATCTAGCACAAATGTCGTTATGAGAATGAATCATGCAAAACAAGTCACCTCTAAAGATGACGATCCATTTTTATGGCATACTGTGGAGAACTTAGCTATGGCAGCAAGAATTCCAATGCCTAAAATTTATATCATCCAAGATCAAAGTCCAAATGCTTTTGCAACAGGCACTTCACCTAAAAAGGGTGCTGTTGCTGTAACGACTGGACTGATGAATCGGTTGAACCGTGAAGAAATCGAAGGGGTTTTAGCACATGAAGTCGCTCACATTCGTAATTTTGATATTCGCTTAGCTACAATAGCCGTTGCTCTTGTGTCAGCTGTCGCTATCTTAAGCGACCTTGGTTCACGAATGATGTTTTTTTCCAGAAGAAATCGAAACCAAAAGCAGCACCCGGCCATCTTAATTGTCGCCCTTTTATTATTAATTCTTGCGCCATTTATCGCAACGTTAATCCGCTTGGCTATTTCACGCAATCGTGAATATCTAGCTGATGCAAGTGCAGCAGAACTGACCAGAAATCCATACGCGCTCGCATCAGCCTTGGAAAAAATAACAGGAGTTGATACGCCTGTACAAGAGGCATCGAGTACGTCTGCTCCTTTATATTTTGCTGATCCTCTAAAGAAAAGAGCAGCCCAAATGTTCTCCACGCACCCAGACCCAAGAGAACGAATTCGCCGGCTCTCAAACATGTAATCCTCATTAGACGGACTATTTTAAAGGGTTCTTAACATCCCTTTTTAGAATAGTCCCTTTTTCATATAGACACTCCTCATTCATCTAGTCATTTTCTCCTTATTAACATTGTCAGAAAATTTACTATTCATTTTTTCTTTAGTGTGATATAGTATATTCACAAAACATTTTAACAATTTAAAGGAGGAATACGTCGTGTCAAGAAAGCAAGAACCAGGACGTGAGCAATGGGCCACAAGGCTAGGATTTATTTTAGCTGCGATGGGCTCAGCTGTTGGATTAGGTAATATTTGGAGATTTTCTTATGTAGCAGGAGAAAATGGTGGTGCAGCATTTATCTTGGTATATCTAGTTATGATTGTTTTAATTGGTGTTCCCATTGTGATGTCTGAATTTACAATCGGACGTAAAGCACAAAGTGACGCCGTGGGTGCATTTGAAAAATTGTCACCAGGAGGAGAGCGATTAGCTCCAGGTGAACCATGGAAAGCAGCAGGTATCATGGGTGTTGCCGCTGCATTTATGATTCTTTCATTTTATGGTGTTATCGCTGGATGGATTGTTTATTATTTCGTTAATTACTTAACAGGTAACCTTTGGAGTGCTCCTGCAGGTGGATATGGTGATTTCTTCGGAGGCTTTATTACTAGCCCTACGCAACCACTTATGTGGCAGTTTTTATTTATGGCTTTAACAATTGGAATTGTCTTTGTTGGTGTAAAAAAAGGGATCGAACGTTCAAACAAAATCTTAATGCCATTACTTGGAATTTTACTTATTGTTCTTTCTATTTATGGATTAACTCTTGGTGGAGCACAAGAAGGTCTAGCCTTTTTATTCTCTCCTGATTGGTCTGCCTTAACCAATCCTAGCATTTATTTAGCTGCATTAGGGCAAGCATTCTTCTCTCTTAGTTTAGGGATGGGCGCCTTAATAACGTACGGAAGTTATTTATCAAACAAGGAGAAGCTTCCTGGTGCTGCTGCAAGTGTTGCTGGTTTAGATACAGCATTTGCTATTATTGCTGGTATTATGATCTTCCCTGCTGTGTTTGCTTTTGGAATTGAGCCTGGCTCAGGTCCTGGACTTGTGTTTGTTGTTATGCCTGATGTCTTTGATAGCTTTGCTCTTGGTGGCATTTTTGGACTTTTATTTTTCTTCTTACTTGCTGCAGCTGCTCTTACATCAGCTGTCTCATTATTAGAAGTAGCCGTAGCCTACTTTATGAGAAAATTTGCTTGGTCTCGTAAGCAAGCTGCGATTATTGTTGGTTCTTTAATCTTTTTACTAGGTATCCCGTCCTCTCTAGGTCAAGGAGTATTATCACATATTAGTATTATTGGAGGACGTGACATTTTAGATTCAATTGATTTTATCGCTTCAAATATCTTCCTTCCACTTGGTGGATTAATCATTGCCCTCTTTATGGGCTGGGGCTGGAAGAAAGCTGATGCCTTGCGTGATTCTGATTTTGGCAATACAACTCTAGGGCATATTTGGTTATTTTTATTACGCTATATCGTACCAGTAGCCATTATTGCTGTCTTTATTAGCTCAATTAGAGAATTTTAAATGATAAAAATGAGACTTAGTCGGTTATTGAACCAACTAAGTCTCGTTTTTTTATTTGACATTCACTAACCTTTTTTCCATTTCTTCTTGAATCATAGGAACAAATAATTTCATCCCTTGTTGAATTTTCTCTGGAGTCGCATGGGTAAAGTTTAATCGCAATGTATTTGTCTTTGGTGTTCCTGCGTAGAACGGTTCACCAGGTACGTAGGCGACACCGCGATCAACCGCATCATTTAAAAGCGAGGTCATATTCAACGACTTTTCTACTTCTAGCCAAAGAAACATTCCACCTTTTGGCTTAACAAAATGAACCTCTGGCAAGTTTGCTTCCTCCAAACACTGTACCATGACTTCCATCCGACTTTTATATACTTTAATTAAATGGTTAATATGTGCATCTAGATCATAATGCGTACATAATTGATATAGGGCTTGCTGGGACAAAGAGTTCGAATGTAAGTCATTTGCTTGCTTTGCCTGAGCCATCATTCGAATGACTTGATACGGTCCAACAATCCAGCCCGTACGCAGTGCAGGTACAGCTGTCTTAGAAAACGTACTCGTATACATGACATGTGTGCCATCATCTAAAGAGGCTAATGGTTGATAGACTTCATCCTCTGTAAACTGGAGCTCCCCATACGGATCATCCTCAAACACGACCACTTTGTACTTATGTACAAGATTAATTAGTTGCTTTCGTCTCTCAAGTGACCAAACCCGACCAGCAGGATTTGAAAATGTCGGAACTACATAGATACATTTTGGATTATGTTGTTTTAATTTCCTCTCTAAGTCGTCTGGAAGCATTCCATCATCATCAGAGTCGACTGCAACAACTGATGCTTCATACGATTTAAACACTTGAAGTGCAGCTAAATACGTTGGGTCTTCTGTTAAGACGACATCACCAGGACTTAGCATGATGCGCGAGAACAAATCAATCGCTTGTTGTGAACCTGTTGTGACCAAGACTTCATCTGATGTAAATCCAGTGATCCCTTTTTTGCTCATCCGTTCTAAGATAACTTCTCTTAATGGGCGATACCCTTCTGTCTCCATATACTGCAACGATTTTTTTCCTGTTTGAAAAACCCTTGAGAATGCATCTTCAAGTCCATCAAGAGGAAACAAATCATCATCTGGAAGTCCACCCGCGAATGAGATTACATTTCCTTTCCCTACAATTTTCAAAATATCTCTAACCGCAGAAGATTGCAAATAACGAACTCGATCTGCAAAGGCATACTTCATTTCTAGCACCTCTATTTTTATAAAATTTTGAATATTACATCTATATTACTCTGAATTCGCGAAATGTCAATCAATCTAACTCACTTTACAAAAAGAACCTAATGATTACTTTCTCCACCACCTGAGGAAATATTCTGACCTTCCTTTATTTGCCCTTATTAGGATACTATCTAGAGACTTTAGAAACAAGAAAAATGTGTCGATTTATTAGAAATAATGTAGAAGATAAATGGTCTAACGGAGATTATGTCAAAAAAAAGGACTCATAATGAGGCTTAGCAAGAACACATGAGCGAAATAGTGCACACAATGTGTTTCAATGGCAGCTCTTATAAGTCCACGTCACTTTATTAATTTTTATCCATCATGGCAGCATACTGCGATTTTACAAGATTATAGTAAGCCCTTCTACTTTCCATGAGCTCATCATGGGTTCCTTCTTCTAATACTTTCCCCTGCTCTAATACAATAATTTTATTGGCATCTCGTATCGTAGACAAACGGTGTGCAATCATCACTGCTGTACGATTAGCTAATAAGCGTTTTAATCCTTCTTGAATCTTCAGCTCCGTCTCTGTATCAATGCTTGCTGTTGCTTCATCCAAAATAAGAATGCGCGGGTTCGCAAGCAATGCACGTGCAAAGGATAGCAATTGACGTTCACCTACCGACAGAACATTTCCTTTCTCTTCGACTTCGGTATCATACCCATCCTCTAATTTCACAATAAATTCATGGGCTCCAATTGCTTTGGCCGCATCTTTTACTTCTTGATCTGTTGCATCCGGTCTCCCAAAACGAATATTATCCATTATCGTTCCAGCAAAGATAAACGTATCTTGCAGCACATAGCTTACATTAGAACGAAGCTCATCTAAACGCAAATCACGTAAATCCGTTCCATCAAGAAGAACTTGCCCTTTTGTCGGATCATAAAAACGACTCATTAAGTTCACAATCGTTGATTTTCCTGAGCCCGTATGACCAACAAGCGCAATGGTTTGCCCCGCTTGAAAGGTTAAGTTAATGTCTTGAAGAGCTTTCCTTGATTCATCATAAGCAAATTCAACATCCCGAAAAACAATCTCACCTTTCACCTCTGAAAGAGAAATAGCGTCCTTCTTTTCAGGTACAGATGGTTTTTCATCGAGAAATTCGAAGATTCGCTCAGATGAGGCCATTCCAACGAGCAATTGATTATACACTTGCCCTAATCTAGAAATCGGTTCCCAAAACATACCTAAATAAAAAGCAAACGATACAAATACCCCAATGGAAATCGTATTTGATTCAATTAAAGAAGCACCGTACCAAATTAATACAACTGCTCCAATAGCACTTGACATTTCAACAAACGGTCGAAATATAGCATTCATTCTCGTTGCGTGTTTCCAACTTTCATAATTATCGGTGTTTACTCCATCGAAAAAATCCATGTTTTCTTTTTCCTGTGCATATGCTTGGGTCACACGAATCCCTTGAATACTTTCATTTAGATGTGAATTCATTTTAGATTGTCTCACACGCACCGTCTGCCAAGATCGGCGAATTTTTCTTCTAAGCTTTGTAGATATAAAAAACATAATAGGCAGAACGATTAATATTAACATCGCAAGCTCAGGACTTAACGTAAATAAGATAATGATAATCCCAACTAGCATAACAATATCCATTAATAAATTGACTACACCATTCGTAAAAAGGTCCTGCATGGAATTAACGTCATTAATTACCCGAACAAGAATTGATCCCCCCGAGCGTTGATCAAAGAAACGGTGTGATAGGCGCTGTATATGATTAAACAACGCCGTTCGAATATCAAAAATCATATGCTGACCGATTTCATTCATCCATCTAATCCGAAATACATTAGCAATCCATGAAAATAAATAAAGCCCTAGTACGCTTACCGCAAATAAATAAAGGAGGTTGACATCTCCTGGAATAATGGCATAATCAATCGCTAATACGCCGATAAATATCGGAACCGCTATCCTAACGGCTGTAACAATTAACATGGCAATGATTGTTTTGGGCAAAAGTGTCCAAGCATAAGGCTTCATATAACTTAATAGGCGGACCATTTGTGACCAATTAAATGGCTTTTCAATGATCTGTTCTGTCGTATAATGAAATCTCGATCGCTTTGTTGTTTGTTCCATGGTCTCCCCCTTACGCCTGTTGAAGAACGTATTCTTGGTCTTGGTTTTGAATGTCATAAATTCTGCGATAAACCCCTTGTGAATGAAGCAACTCATCATGGGTTCCACGCTCACAAATTTCCCCGTCGTTAAGAACCATGATTTCATCGGCATGTTTTACAGATGAAATACGATGAGCAATAATAAATGTCGTACGTCCTTTCATCACTTCACGAAAGGCCTTCTGAATCTTCACTTCTGTTTGCATATCGACTGCACTAGTTGCATCATCTAAGATCAAAATCTTTGGATCCATAATGATCGCTCTTGCGATGGCAATCCGCTGTTTTTGACCACCTGATAATCCAAGCCCTCGCTCTCCAAGTACAGTCTCATATCCATCCGGTAATGCATTGATAAATTCATGAGCATCCGCCCGTTTTGCTGCTTCAATAATTTGATCCATAGATATATCAGGCCTTCCATATGACAGATTATCACGGATCGTCGAAGAGAATAAAAATGTTTCTTGCAACACAACACCTATTTGTTCTCTCAAATCACTTAAAGAGAACTCATCTATCGATTTTCCATCAATGAGTATATCTCCAGAAGAACGTTCGTAAAACCTTGTTATCAATTGGATAATACTTGATTTACCAGAACCCGTTGCTCCAATTAAACCAATTGTTTTTCCTCTTGTCGCTTCAAAAGAAATTCCTTTTAAGGCAGGAGTATACTTATCTCCATAAGTAAGTGAGACTTCATTAAATACGACCTCCCCCACAAAATCCTTCCTTGTTTGCACATTAGGCAATGCCTCGTCTTTTCTTTCTACTTCATCTAAAATCTCTAATAAACGTTCTCCTGATGCTTTAGATTGCGAGAACATGTTAATAATGAACCCTAAATTCATAATCGGACCGATGATATACCAAACCAAACTAAAAAAGGCAACAAGTTCACCAGGCTGTATGCTTCCTTGAATCGTTAAATATCCACCAAATGCCAAAAGAAAAACAGCTGACAAATTCCCTAAAAACTCCATAAACGGGAAATAGTTGCCCCATATTTTTGAAATATCTAGATGCTTCTGCCGATAATCTTCATTCGACTTTTCAAAACGATTGATCTCTTGATCTTCTTGAGATAATGCCTTTACTGTATGCATCCCACTTACATTCTCTTGTACTTTCGTATTTAACCTTGCTAAAGACTTTCGAATCCCGCGAAATCCTGGGTGGACTCGCTTGTCAAATTTCTTTACCGTGATGGCCAAAAACGGAAGTACAGCTAACGTGACAAGAGTAAGAGGGATTGAATAGTAGAACATGACCACCATACTAAAGCCAACAAGTAAGACAAAGTTCACTACTTGAGCACAGCCAAATGATAGAAAAAATCGAAACGTTTCCACATCACCTGTTAGTCGAGACATTAAGTCCCCTGTTTTCGCATTGTCATAATAGCGAAAAGGAAGAAATTGAAGTTTTCTATACAACGTATTCCGTAATTTGTAGACCGTTGTAATTCCAAATAAATCACCATAATATTGATGAATGTATACGGCTCCTCCTTTTAGCGCCATCACCACAACAATGGCTAAGGCTAAATAAGGGATTAATCCATAGTTCTCTGCTCTAACAGCATGGTCAATCGTAAACTGTAAGATCATCGGATAAAGAACCGTCATACCAGTAACAATAAATAATGCCAATAGCGACCAAATAAAATACCCTTTGTAAGGCCAATAAAATTGCTTCAACCGTTTAAATGTCTCCATAGTCACTCTCCCGCCTTAAAATCTTTCCGAAATCTAATATTTAGCTACTCGAATAATAAATTGACTATCATTAATAGTACTCCGGTAGCCAAGAATCCGTCAACATTCAATTAGCAATTTTCTGTAATTTCAATAACTTTAATTATTTGCATGAAAACAGGTAAGCTCGGAGATAGAGCTTACCATAATATCGATTTAATGAAAAAAGGAAAGGGCGCCTTTACTTTAACAGAGCGAACCCGCTTGCGATGGCTTCTCTCGCCGTGCGCCTAAAGGAGAAACCCGCTCCTTTAGGCTTAAGACATTACGGCGGCTCCGCTCATCGCTTCGATTTAATGAAAAAAGGAAAGGGCGCCTTTTTTCATTAAATCTACAGGTATTTTCGGTGGACTTTTTTTCCGTCGTAGACGAAGGCGATTTCTTTTTCGTTAATGAGTGTTTCGATATGAACGGGGCGGCCCCACAGTTGATGTAAATAGGGGAGTACTTTTTCTAAATAGCCAACATCTAATTCAGTTCCTTCGTAATTGTGCTTAATATAGAGCTCACCATTTTTTAAATAATCTCCGTCTGTAATGACTAAATATGGAAACCCTCCATTGACTCGAGATTGAGCTAGTTGATCTCTGACTTGTTCCCATTGTTTATCAATGATTTTGTAATCTGCGCCTTGTTTTTGGAACAAATACATATCTTCCCTTGTAACGAGATCTTTCGTTAAATAATTCCGAATAAAAGAAATATCTGATTCAATCTCTCGTACTTCAAACATTTTCTCTCGTCCGCTCCCTGGAGTTACCCCTTGGCGTTCTTGCATGTCTTTTGTCGGGTTGTTGTATCGTTCTTCAATATCTTCAAATATTTTAAGTCCTAAATAGTATGGATTAATCGATGTCTTTGATGGCTGTACGACACCTGCATTAAGTTTGGCAAATTCAATCGTTTCTTCACTAGTCAAATCCATTTCTCTAAGGATCCGTTGATGCCAATAGGACGCCCAGCCTTCATTCATGATTTTCGTTTCTAGTTGCGGCCAGAAATATAACATTTCTTCACGCATCATTGTTAAAACATCACGCTGCCATGGTTCGAGTTCTCTACTATACTCCTCAATGAATAGCAAGATATCTTTTTCAGGATTGGGAGGGAAATGTTTCTTTCTCGGCTTAGGTTTTTCCGTTTTCTTTTTTTCGTCAAGAGACCATAAGTCATCATATTCTGTTTGTTTTTTCCTTGGTTCTAGCTCATCATCCTCCATACTCCAATTAAGCTTTGGACGAAGAATACTTGGATCAATATGTTCCTGTATAGCTAACACAGCATCTAGAAAGTTCTCGACCTCTTCTTTTCCATGTACATGCTCATAATGAGCAATTCGTTCAGCAGTGGCACTCATACTTTCCACCATGTCTCGGCGAGTATTGGAGAACCTGACGTTATTTTTAAAGAAATCGCAATGGGCAAGGACATGAGCAACAATCAATTTATTTTGGATAAGAGAGTTGCTATCTAATAAAAAGGCATAACAAGGATCAGAGTTAATGACAAGCTCATAGATCTTACTCAGTCCTAAATCATATTGCAGTTTCATTTTATGAAATTGCTTTCCAAAGGACCAATGACTATACCTAGTTGGCATCCCGTAAGCACCGAATGTATAAATAATTTCAGCAGGACAAATCTCATATCTCATCTCGTAAAAATCGAGCCCAAATCCATCGGCAATCTCCGTAATCTCAGCAATAGAATGTTCAAGCTGCTTCCAATTTTCCGACGTCATTCGAATCCCTCCTTGAACGTGCTTTCTTTCAAGTTATGATGAGTTCAATCAATTCATGAGTACAACTGCTTTGATTTCTTTTAAAAATAGCAAAAAGCTACCGAAACTGGTAGCTTTTTCACTGGTTAGATTAACTTTTGAACTAAGCCCATAACTGCTTGTTTAAGCTGTTCGAGCGATGTTTGACTCTCTGCTAATGTTTCTTTATTGACTCCAAAGTAAAATTTAATCTTCGGTTCAGTTCCAGATGGGCGAATGCAGAACCAAGAGCCGTCCTCTAAAATATATTTTAATACATTGGATGATGGCAACTCGATTTTGCTTTCTTCCCCTGTTAACGCATTCTTTGACTCACCGAACTTGTAGTCTTCGATGGTTACAATCTTACTTCCATTTAATTCTTTTGGGGGAGCTTCTCTAAACGATGCAAGGATTTGATTAATTTGCTCAATGCCGGCTTTCCCTTTTAAAGTCAAAGACTCTAATCCTTCTTGATAGTAACCGTATTTATCAAAAACTTCCATTAGCCCATCAAACAAATTCATGTTACGTGATTTATAATAGGCTGCTAATTCAGCAGCGAGCAAGCAAGCTTGTACAGCGTCCTTGTCTCGAACAAAGTCACCAATTAAGTAGCCATAACTTTCTTCATATCCAAACAAGAAAGAATGTTCACCTGTTTGTTCATACTGTTTAATTTTCTCACCAATAAACTTAAATCCTGTTAATGTGTCAACGGTTGTTAACTGATATTCATCCGCGACAGCTCTCCCAATTTCAGATGTCACAATCGTTTTTAAGACAACGCCATTTGCAGGCAACGTTTGTTGAGCTTGTTTTTGTGACAAGATGTAGTCTAACATTAAAGCACCTGTTTGGTTTCCTGTTAGAACGACATAATCTCCTTCTTGGTTTTTAACCGCTACACCAACACGGTCACCGTCTGGATCCGTTGCGATTAACACATCAGCATCAAGCTTCTTCCCGTGCTCAATAGCTAATTCAAAAGCAGCATGCTCCTCTGGGTTGGGGGATTTCACCGTTGAGAAATTCGGATCAGGCAGTTCTTGCTCAGGAACAACGGTTACTTGAGAAAAGCCACTGCTTTCAAGAACGCGACGAACAGGTAGGTTAGCCGCTCCATGTAGAGGTGTGAACACAATTTTCACCTCATCACCAAATTGTTCAATGATTTCTTTTTGAACAATAATCGACTGGAGCTTCTCGTTATAAGCGCTATCAATATCATCTGAAATAATTTGAAGAAGACGGCTTCCTTTTAGTTCTAACTCATCAGCCACTTCAATTTGAAGCTCGTCCTCAATTTCATTTACATAGCGAACAAGTTCATCTGCCGGCCCAGGTGGCAATTGCCCTCCATCCTCTCCATATACTTTAAAACCATTATATTCTGGAGGATTATGGCTTGCCGTAATCACAATTCCTGCGTATGCATTTAAATGACGAACAGCAAAAGAAAGCTCAGGTGTCGGACGCAGCTCATGAAATAAATACGACTGAATTCCGTGCTTCCCTAATGTCAAAGCAGATTCTAAAGCAAACTGTCTAGATTTATGTCTAGAGTCAAATGCAATAGCTACTCCACGTTCTTTTGCTTTTGTACCTGCCTTTTCAATGAAGCGTGCTAGACCTTCAGCCGCTCTACGAATCGTATATGTATTCATTCGATTTGGACCTGGGCCAATTTCGCCTCTCATGCCCCCAGTTCCAAACTCTAAATCTTTATAAAAGCAATCTTCAAGCTCGACTTCATTTTCTTTCTTCTCATCTAATGCTTCTTTCCATTCTGATTCTAAAGCTGAAAAATTCATCCATTTTTGATACTGATCTTTCCAAGTCATTTTCTTCCTCCTAATTCATGCAGTATGTCGTCTATTATAGCATTTCAATTCGATCCTAGGACCAAATTATCCTTTAAAATTCCAAAAATAAAAGTAAAAGGCCACTGAAAAAGGGACGATTTTCACCTTTTTCAGTGGCCTTTAAGCAATGAGGGGAACGGTTGCTTTGTTTTGAACCAACTATGAGTGGGTTTCATAGGTACAAACTTGCTTTGCACCGGCAGCCGACTTTAGGAGGCTCATGTTTCTCCTAGCAGACGCGCAACCTGTGGAGCCATTGCGGTTTCCTCGAATCTTCAATCTTTGTTGAAACATATTTACTCTTCTCTTTTACTTATTAAAAGCTGGAATATTGCTCAAACTTCTCTCGATTTCTGATGGAAGGGGCTGTTCTAGGTGAAAGTGATCGTTCGGGTCTCTGTTTCCTTCTGAGACGACGGAGCCATCCACAGTAAATAAGATTTGATTCTTGTAAACTTGGTCGCCTTGTTTCGCTTCAACCATCGCTATCCAAGTTCCGGGTACGGAGAATACGATTTCTGTTTCATAAAGTCCACCTTCCACCCGACTAAACACTTTTTCAATTTGATGAACGGTATCTGGTCGATCAAATACAGCTGTCACGGTAGCATTTTCAATAGAACTTCCAAATTTATCCTCCAGAAAAATTTGAAAGTCAATGGCTTGTCCTGTTTGATAAAACTCATCTGCACCTGCAAATGATAAGGTCCAATTCGTTGCCATATTCTCCTTGTTAAGGAATGTAATAATTAAATAAGAAGAAAGAACTAAAATACATAGTAGACTCAGCAGTAGTATTGGGCTTTTTTCTAATGGTTCCCTCTCTAGTCTCATCAGGCTGACCTCCCTTATAAGTCACACATCAGCCTTTCCAAACTAGAGAGGAGGTAAACATAGAAATTAAGTTTGTTTATAATTGATCGAATAAATATCATGCCTACGATCACGCAATTGATTCACACTACCAGCGCGCCGGTTCCGTCTAAGGATTTCCAAATCCACATCACCCACCACGACGGTTTCTATATTTGCTTGACACTCCCCGACAACGCCATCTCGTGCAAAGGTAAAATCGGAAGGACTAAAGATACCTGATTGTGCATATTGAATATCCATGTTTTCAACATCAGTTAAATTACCTACCGTTCCAGAAAGGACCGTGTATACCTGATTTTCAATTGCACGTGCTTGAGAGCAATATCTTACACGTAAGTAGCCTTGACGATCATCCGTACAAAACGGTGTGAAAATAATATTTGCGCCTTTATCAACTGCGATACGTGCTAACTCTGGAAACTCAATATCGTAACAAATTTGAATCGCAATCTTTCCGCAATCGGTATCAAAAACATTGACTTGATTTCCACCAGAGATCCCCCAGAACTTTCGCTCATTAGGAGTGATATGAAGTTTGTACTGCTTCTCAATTGTCCCGTCTCTTCTAAACAAATAAGCAATATTAAAAATCTTTCCTTCTTCTTCAACAAAGTGTGAGCCACCGATAATATTTACATTGTATTTCACAGCAAGGTTCGTAAATAATTCAATATAATCCTCTGTAAATTCCGTTAACCTTCTTATCGCAAGACTTGGGCTTTTTTCAGGTAAGAACGATAACAGTTGAAGTGTAAAAATTTCCGGAAACACAGCAAAATCAGAATGATAACTTGCTGCTACATCTGTATAGTACTCACACTGAATAGCAAAATCTTCAAACGAGGAAATTTTCTTCATCGCATACTGAATCGTTGTAATTCGTACAGGAAACGATGTTTTAAATTGTCGTTTTGGTACGGTAGGCCGATAATCAATATTATTCCATTCCATTAATGTGGCATATCGAAGGGACGCCCGGTCATCTTCCAAATAATTCGGGTTAATACGCTTCATTGTAAATCCATTCATTACTTGGAACGTAAGGACAGGGTCATAAATGTTATGCATGGTCACTTCTTCAACATATTGCCTAGGCGTCATTTCTTTTGCATGTTTAAAGTAATTAGGGATACGACCACCAATAATAATACTTTTTAAGTTTAATTCCCTCGCTAGGTCCTTCCTTGCCTCATATAACCTATGACCAATTTTCATCCTTCTGTATTCAGGGTGAACCATAACCTCAATTCCATATAAATTATATCCTTCATAATCATGGTTCGTTATATATCCATTATCCGTTATTTCATCCCAAGTGTGTTGGTCATCGTATTCATCAAAGTTAATAATGAGACTAGAACAAGACCCGATTATTTCTCCGTCATACTCTACACAAAATTGACCTTCCGGGAAAATATCAACATGACTTTGCAAATGTTTGCGCTCCCAAGGCTCCATATTTGGGAAACATACCTTAGACATTTCAATAATGTCATCAAAGTCATCTGGTACAATATTTCGGATGATCATCTTTTTTTCAAATTTAGAAACATCTATTTTTTTAGACATAACACCCACTCCTTCCATTCATTCATGAAGTTTACCCTTTTTTCTTTAGAATGAACACTCTTTTGAATTTCACTCTAACATAGTTTTTAATTAAAGGCAGTTTTCGCATATTTTGTTGTATTTATGGGTTACGTGTCATTCACATGTTCGTTCCATTGCGCTTCAGTCACTCGCACCCGCAAGGAGGTGCCGAGCCTCCTCGGCTGCGCCTGTGGGGTCTCGCCCTTACCTCTGCATCCCGCAGGAGTCGAGTGACTTCCGCTCCATTTCACTACGAGAATACAAATTTCTTCACAGCAACAATCTTTACGAAAATTGCCTAATTAAAGAGCTATACATAAAAAAAGACATAGATGAGGGCACTAAAAAGGCGACGTTCCCCTTTCCTAGTATCCACTTCAATGTCTTTACTAGAGTGAGCTGTATAGCGATTCCTTCAGCTCAAACATTCACAGCTTCTTTTTTTAGCTCTTCTTCCTTAACAGAAATATGTACATAAATTCGTCCAATTCGGCTATCCATTGGCACGGTTATAAAAGGGTAACTTGAGTGTAACTTCGATTCTCCTTCATTAATAATGGGGGTCGTTACATCAATGATACACGATTCTTTCGATAGTTCTGTTGCCGTTCTTCCAGCGATCCAATTCCCAAACTCTTGAACGGCGCTCCAGCACATTTCATCTAAATGATCAATTTGTATCCCGCCCATCATGGCTCCAACTATTTCTTTTGCCGTATTAGCAGAGAACGAACAAACAATTTGTCCTAACAACTCCCCTTTAACACCTAAAATAACAGCTATTTCATTTGAAGGAATCGAACCAATCCCAGAACTTGGAGCTTGATGAGAAACTTCTAACCCAAGATGATTCGTTAATATTTCTTGCGTAGCTCTGCAAATAGCATTTACATGGTTAACATTCACTGTGATTCCCCCCAATGCTACTTGGTTAATGTAGCTTTTTGTCGACTTTTACATTTTCTTTAGTTTATCACACCTACGACCATTTTACTATTCAACATTAGCTCACTTGGTCACTGTTTCGAATGATATACCATTGTTCCCTAGCCATCTCGACCGTTTTCGGTTCCAATTGTCTATATTTATGTTGTATGACCCTGGAAAAGGACGACGTCGCTTCTTCCTTATCTCCCGCTCTTCTGGCAACCTCTCCGATCATGTAAAGAAGCTTCACCTCAGACATTTGTGTCCCTTCATAATCCCCTTTTTCAAAAGACAACTTATACTGTTGCAACGCCCTCTCTAAAAAACGTAGTTCTTGTTCACCATTTTTTACGAGACGATAAATCCATGCCAAACGTACACAGATACCCGCTATCACAATATGTTTTTCCTGCTTTAACATAGCTGAATAGAGAGCAAGCTTTTTCGTTTGAATGGCCTCACTCTCCGTACGTTCCCCACCAAAGTCCTGGTTTCGCCATCCCTTAAAGCCTTCTTTCACTGCCTGTTTCGCTGCGTCTGAAAAGTGATTCGTAAACGATTCGTTCGAGGCGAAACCACATTTTGGACAAACATCTACATCATATAAATGTGGATTGATTAGGTTATCCGCATATTCTGTGTAAAAATCACTATGTACATTTTTTACTCTAACGTACCGCGTTCGAATTCGTTTCGTTTGGAATGAATCCAAACAAAACAGACAAGTGACTTTTTTATCATAAAATGCGTTCATATCATTCATTTTCTAACTCACCCTAGTTTAAAAGTTATACATATATGATAGTTCAAAAGTAATGCGTTTGACTAGTTCTTTTGTTAAGTTTCTCTACTGCACTTTCGTACATTAGAATTTATTTTTTTTATTTGTTTGGAATGTTAAGCGCTTCTACCCGCATACACTTTAAAACAACATTGTGGTCATGCACTCTCAATAAATGGATACCTCTCTAATGAAACAAGTTCGTATCCCCACAAATCTTATGTTTAAAATCACTTTAGACTGGGGCGGTAAAGATGAATAGAAGTCAAGAATGCGTTGCAATGCTACTAGCAGGCGGCGAAGGCAAACGTCTAGGAAATTTAACAAAAAAATTAGCCAAGCCCGCTGTATACTTCGGAGGAAAATACCGAATTATTGATTTTCCATTAAGTAATTGTATTAACTCAGGAATCGAAACAGTTGGAGTCTTAACCCAATATGAACCCCTTGCTCTTAATCACCACCTTGGCATTGGGACACCTTGGGATTTAGATCGACGAAACGGCGGCTTAACGACCCTTCCTCCTTTTGTAGAAAAGCGAGGAGGTTCATGGTATTTAGGTACCGCAGATGCCATCTTTCAAAACCGTTGTTTCATTGAACAATATGATCCTGAATATGTATTGATCTTATCCGGTGACCACATATACAAAATGGATTACAGCCTCATGCTTGAATACCATAAGGAGCAGGGTGCCGAGGCATCGATCTCTGTTATAGAAGTTCCTTGGGAAGAGGCTAGTCGGTTCGGAATTATGAATGCAACGGAAAATGGAGATATTCTTGAGTTTGAAGAAAAGCCAGCAAATCCTAAGAGTAACTTGGCTTCTATGGGGATATACATCTTCAATTGGTCTGTTTTAAGATCGTATTTAAATCAGGATGCAAAGTCCATTGAATCTAGTCACGACTTTGGAAAAGATATTATTCCAGCTATGCTAAAAGATAATCGAAAGCTCTATGCTTACCCGTTTTCGGGATATTGGAAAGATGTAGGTACGGTCCAAAGTTATTGGGAAGCGAATATGGATTTATTAAACAATCAGCCTTCATTAAAACTAAACGAATACAACTGGCGCATCTATTCTGTTAACGAATGTCAATCACCGCAATATATATCACCTCAAGCTCAAGTCACAGACTCTTTAGTAAATGAAGGCTGTGTCATATATGGACATATTTCCAATTCTATATTATTTCATCAAGTGGGAGTTGGCTACCATAGTCAACTAGACCAATGTGTCGTCATGCCTCATGTAAAGATTGGGCAAAATGTTAAGTTAAAAAAGGTCATCTTAGCTGAAGGGGTGACGATTCCTGATGACACAGAGATTCAATCACCCGATCATGAAATTATCGTAATAGACAAAGAAACCCCTATAGAAAACTACGCAACTATACCTAGATAAAATTCACTTGAGAGGACGACATGAATGGAAAAACTTATCGGTGTCATTCAAATAGATGGGGAAATAGATTTATTAAAAGAACTCACGTATTTTCGGTGCGGAGCTGCTGTTCCATTTGGTAGTCGGTACCGCATGATTGATTTTGTCCTTTCAAATATGGTTAATTCTCACCTTCAAGACATAGCTGTTTTCACTAGACAAAAATACCGCTCACTCATGGACCATTTAGGAACGGGGAAACCATGGGATTTAGACCGAAAACGAGGTGGATTATTTATTCTTCCACCTGACTGGAACGATCCTACCGATTTATCTCGAGGAGACTTGCAGCATTTTCATAACAATAGAGACTTTTTTACTCGTGGATTAGGAGAATATGTTCTTATTACTGGAAGTCACCATATTTGCAATATTGATTATCGAAAAGTATTTCAACATCACCTTAATACTGGTGCAGATGTAACGGTTATTTATCAACCTGTTTCCCATTTACAATCCGAGCATTTCACTGAAAAGAAACTAGAGTTAGATCCTTCTGGAAAGGTCTTAAATATAACAACTGATACGAATAATAAAAACGTATTTATGGATATGTATATTATCAAGAAGTCTCTCTTACTAGAGCTAGTAGATTACTGCATTGCTAGAAAAAAAGAAAACTTATTACTTGATGGAATAATAGCTAATCTACATCGTCTTTCTGTGCTTTCATATGAATACAATGGTTATCTAGCCGTTATTAATTCGATTGAAAGCTATTATAAACACAGTATGTCCCTTTTAGATATCGATGTGTATGCTCAATTGTTTTTAAATAGAAAACCTATTTATACAAAACCAAAAGATGAACCTCCTACGAAGTATACGAAAAGTGCTGTTGCAAAGGGCTCATTAATAGCAAATGGTTGTGTCATTGAAGGGACAGTTGAAAATAGCATCCTTTTCCGCGGCGTTCATATACATAAAGACGCCATTGTACGAAATTCAATTGTTATGCAACGGTGCGAAATTCTTCAAGGCTCTTTATTGCAGAATGTCATCCTAGATAAAGATATTTTTATTTCACCTGATAGAACCTTTATTGGCGCACCCGAGAACCCATATATTGTTGCAAAGCGAAAAGTCTTATAAACATTTGAAAGGAGTCAAGCTGATGAATATTGTAATGGCTGCATCTGAATGCGCACCTTTTTTTAAGACAGGAGGTTTAGCTGATGTTATTGCATCCCTTCCAAAAGCACTTGCCAGTAAAAAACATAATCTAACGGTCATCTTACCTAAATATCGTTCCATGCCTTCAGAAATCCAAAAACAATTACAATTTGAAGGCTCATTTGATGTTTGGGTCAAATGGAGAAAACAATATTGTGGCTTGTTTTCTTATAAGCAAGATAAGGTGAAGTACTATTTTATTGATAACGAATATTATTTTAACAGAGCTCACCTATACGACGAGCCAGATGATGCCGAGCGGTTCGTCTTTTTTTCTCATGCATTTTTTGAAACTCTACAAACGTTACAATTAATCCCAGACATCATCCATTGTCATGATTGGCAAACAGGCTTGATCCCTCTTTATACTAAGGCTCGAGTCTATCAACACCCTGTAAAAACAGTCTTTACGATTCATAATTTAAAATATCAAGGGGTCTTCCCCCTATCCATTTTCCATGAATTATTGCATTTAGATCCTGTTCATATGGGTGGGCTTGAGCTAGATGGAATGATTAATTTTATGAAAGGTGCACTTATCCACGCAGACTGGATCACAACCGTTAGTCCATCTTACGCACAAGAAATACTAGATCCTTATTATGGCGAGGGGTTAGAAAATTATTTGACTAATCGCATCTCAAGTATCACAGGAATTGTAAATGGAATCGACGAAGACATTTATAACCCTCAATCCGACCTTAATGTATCGGTCCCATACTCTAGAAATTATGCGGGCAAAAAAGAGAATAAGAGGGTTATGCAACAAGAATTAGATTTAAATATTTCAAAAGACGTTCCTATGTTTGTGCTAATTAGTCGTTTAGTAGAAGAAAAAGGTCTCCCCCTTCTTACTCACATTCTCGATGAACTACTTAGCACTGAAACGATTCAAATCATCATTATGGGGACGGGAGAAGCATGCTTTGAAGAAGCCTTTCATTCAATTTCAAATAGGTATCCTGACTCATGCAGGTTCATAAATGTATTCCATGAAGGCCTCGCTCATAGATTATATGCCGCTTCTGATTTCTTTCTTATGCCGTCGAGGTTTGAGCCTTGTGGTTTAGGCCAATTAATTGCCCTTCGCTATGAAAGTATTCCAATTGTGAGAGAAACAGGAGGGTTAAAAGATACAATAAAACCGTATAATGAATTTAATGGAGAAGGAAATGGCTTTTCTTTCACGAATTATAATGCCTATGACTTTTTAAACACCATTCGTTATGCTATCCATTTATACTATCAGCCAACCCATTGGAACCGACTCCTAAAGAACGTTTACAAATCCAAATTAAACTGGGAACATTCTGCATCATGCTATGAAGACTTATATAACATGCTACTGCAGGTGAATGAGGAGGAAAACTATGACCATGACCGTCGACAATCTAAGTCAGTTACTGAAAGAGAAGCTCACCTCATCATTCGGTAAAAGCCTCGAGGAAGCTACGACTAAAGAAGTGTTTCAATCCATTTGTTTGATCATGAAAGATTCCATACATCCGAATTGGCAAATGACGCAGCAAACTTATGATGAAAATGAAAGCAAACAAGTGTATTACTTTTCGATGGAGTTTCTGCTCGGAAGAATGATTGAGACAAATCTACTAAATATGGGTTTATTAGATGTCTACAAAGAGACGTTGACCTCCCTAGAATTCAACCCGGAGGAAGTATTTAAGGAAGAACATGATGCGGGGCTTGGAAACGGAGGTCTTGGCCGGTTAGCAGCTTGCTTTTTAGATTCTCTTGCCTCCCTTCAACTCCCCGGATACGGGATGGGCATTCGTTACAAATACGGATTATTTCAACAAAAGGTTGTAAATGGCTATCAGGTTGAGCTGCCAGATTATTGGCTAGAAGATGAATACATGTGGGAAACAAAGAGAAATGACAAAGCCATTGAAGTACGCTTTGGTGGGACCGTTGAAACAACGACGATTAATGGGGAACTCCATTTTCAACATCACGATTATGAACGTGTTCTCGCAATCCCATATGATGTACCTATAGTAGGTTATGACAATAGTACAGTAAATACCCTTCGCTTATGGAGCGCTGAATCAACGACGAATCACTTCCACTTTCATTCAAGCCGCGGCCATGATTACTATCACTATCTTGACTATAAACGCTCCATTGAAAAAATATCAGAATTTCTTTATCCAGATGATTCCTATTATGAAGGAAAAATATTGCGCCTAAAACAACAATATTTTCTCGTATCCGCTGGCTTACAAAGCATCATGCAAAAATACAAAAAACGAAACAAACCACTTCAAGAGCTTTCTAAACATGTTGTTATCCAAATAAACGATACTCACCCAAGTTTAGTAGTACCAGAACTAATGCGTATCTTGCTTGATGATGAAAGGCTTGGTTGGGATGAGGCTTGGGCCATCACTCAAGAAACCGTTGCATACACAAATCACACAACCTTAAGTGAAGCTTTAGAGAAATGGCCAGAAGATATGATTGAGACACTATTTCCAAGATTGTACCAGATTATTTATGAAATCAATGAACGTTTTTGCAAAATGCTTTGGTTTGACTATCCTGAATTACGTGAGAAAATTCCGGAGATGGCCATTTTAGCTTATGGACAAATTCATATGGCACATCTAGCAATGGTAGGCAGCTTCAGTATTAATGGCGTTGCCAAGTTACATACGAGCATCTTAAAAGATCGTGTAATGAAGCCATTTCATATTGTATACCCTGACCGCTTTAATAATAAGACCAATGGAATTACTCATAGACGTTGGCTACTAAATGCCAATCCTGGGCTTGCTCATATTATTACCGAAGCGATTGGTACCGATTGGATCAAGAAACCAGAACAACTTGTTTCAATACTACCATATGCGACAGATCCAGCTTTTCAAGATTTAGTCGCTCGGGTAAAACATGAAAACAAACAAAACCTAGCTACGTATATCAAACAGCATTACAATCTCACCATTGATGATGAGGCTATTGTGGATGTTCATATTAAACGCCTACATGGATATAAACGTCAGCTATTAAATCTATTTCATATTATTCACCTTTATAATACTTGTTTGGAAAACCCTAGTATCAAAATGACTCCACGTATCTTCATTTTTGGAGCAAAGGCTGCACCTGGTTATACATTTGCCAAACAAGTCATCAAGCTAACTAATGCCGTTGCAGAAAAGATTAACCACCACCCGACTGTTAGCAAGCATTTGAAAGTCCTATTTTTAGAAAATTACCAAGTGACGTTAGCAGAAAAAATTATACCTGCTGCAGATGTCAGTGAGCAAATCTCTACAGCTAGTAAAGAAGCATCTGGCACGGGGAACATGAAGCTGATGATGAACGGTGCATTAACAATCGGAACGCAAGACGGGGCTAATGTTGAGATTGGTGAGTATGTTGGCAATGACAATATTTTCACTTTCGGTATTACTTCTGAAGAGGTATTTCAATATCAGATGCGCGGTGACTATCGTGCAAGGGATTATTACAACGATGATCGAAGGTTACGTAATGTAATGGACCTCCTTGTTAATCAACACTTCTCTGGCGATGACGTTGATTTTAAGGATATCTTCTACTCGCTCCTTTATAACAATGATGAATATTTTGTCTTACGAGACTTTGATAGTTACCTCTCTTCTCAACAGCGAGTGGATCAATGCTATCAAAATCAAAGAGATTGGCTCCAAAAAAGCATCGTTAACATTGGACATTCTGGTGCATTTTCAAGTGATCGCACGATTCGAGAATATGCCGAAGAGATTTGGAAAATCCAACCTACTACTGTCCCGACCCATCCTATTTTATAAAAGGCCCAACTTCAATAAAAATTCGAGGCTGTCTCAAAGGTCCAAATTCAGATCTTTTGGGACAGCCTCCTAAACTATTTGATTGACTTATTAAAGGAACAACTTCTGATGTCGACGGCCTTTTTTGGTTGATCTGTAATAATTGCTTCACACCCCAGCGTAATAAACCGTTTGATTTGATCGACATCATTCACTGTATATGGTCTTAGACGAATCCCACTTTTTATAAGTGCTGCAATTTCTTCATCTAACAAACTTTTATAATAAAAGTGATAACCTAACGTTTGCACATTCCTTAAATACGTTACAGGTTCATGCAGTACGGCAAAAGCTATAATGGCCGTTTCGAGCATAGGCGCTTGCTCTTTACATAATGCAATCACTTTATGATCAAAAGACGAGATAATCACTTGATCTTCTAGACGATGTTTTTCAATTAACGGAAAAATAATCGACGAAACCTTTTGTCTATCGCACGTCCGCCCTTTTAGTTCAATATTTAAAACGATCTGTTGATTCTTTGACCAAACGAAGACTTCTTCAAGTGTGGGAACTTGTTCGTCTTGAAATCTTTCACTAAACCATGCACCTGAGCTTAATGTTTTAATTTCTTTTAATGTATGGCTTTGTACGAGCCCAGTACCTGAAGTGGTCCGATCTAATGTTTCATCATGAATGACAATGGGGACTTCATCTTTTGTTAACTGAACATCAAGCTCAATTCCATCAGCATTTGCTGCTACAGCAGCCTTAAAGGCTGCCATTGTGTTTTCAGGGTATTGACTCGAGAACCCACGATGTGCGAAAATCTTAGTTTGATTCACGATTTCCACTCCCCTTTCCATTAAAGAATACTAATCTACTAGAAAATGACCTTTTTCTTCTTTTCCCCAAAACATTTTCCCGACATCCTTCGAGTTAATCGGACCAACTCCCTCAGGTGTTCCAGTAAAAATAAGATCCCCTTCATCCAGTCCAAACCATTCTGCACATTCATCTATGATGTCTTGAAATGGAAAGATCATATCACGGCTATTGCCAATTTGAACACGTTCCCCATTTAACTCAAAAGCAAAGCTTGTCGTTGCACACTCCTCTTGATCAAACGTCCAAAAGTTCGTAATGATCGCTGAATGTTTAAATCCTTTTGCTCGAAGCCAAGGCTGTCCCTTTTTCTTCAATTCAGACTGAACATCTCTTAAGGTTAGATCAAGGCCAAGTGCCATCTCGCTAACCACATCCGTGACCTTGTCTCCCTTTTGAACAGGCTTATTGATTTTTAATACGATTTCTAATTCATAGTGGATCTCCCCTAGCCCTTTTGGCAAGACAATAGACTGACCATTTGCTCGTGTTAACGAATGACTAGGTTTTGAAAAGAGCAAAGGCTGTTCTGGAATGGCATTTCCTAATTCTTCAGCATGTTTTGCGTAGTTACGACCTATACAATAAATATTCAAACGATATCACCCTTTCGTTAATCATTGCATTCATACATTACTAATTGTACTGAAACACTAGAAAGAATGATAGCGTTTAACAAACGTTTCGTACCAATTTGTACCAACAAAAAAGTGTTCCAACAGGCTCTCCCTATTGGAACACTTCGATTCATTAAATTAAATTCCAGCAGACCGTTGAAGGCGTTTAGCAATTTCCAAGAAATCTTCATGAGAAATACCTGGAGCAAATTCTTCAGGTATTTCAGGATAATCTGGAATCGGCGCGCCCTGTGGAGCGCCTCGAATCACTTCCACTGGCTTTCCATCCTCTGGATGAGTCCCTTTCCAAATCTTATCAATATCTTGGTAGTCTGTATCGCTAAACGTATACAGCTTGCGATGAATTCCTTGGTCTTCATATTTTCTAGCATAGTCAAAAGCTTTGTTCGATAAATTCGGGATCGGGACCATTTTTGTCATATCCACACCTGTTGCAATTTCAAGTGCTTTTGCATAAGCAACAACATGGACGCCACCACGAACAAGGAGATAACCAATCATTTCACGAGCGACTGGGTTTTCTGTCATTTCATATACTCGCATCTTATGTGTTCTTGCCCCGCACTCCAAAAAGAAGTTATGCAATAAATCTAAAATCAGATTGCCACTGTTAAAGACATACTCTCCTTTCCAGGGAGCCCCCATAGAATCCATGGGACGAGACGTTTGAGCCGTGTCAATAAAGTGATACGTATTACGCTTATCTTTTGCATTTTGCATTGGTTGCATATCAGGATCTGCCGTAAAGGTGGTGCCTTCAATCATGTTATTAATCGTGTTCGCGACGAGTTCAACATGACCAAATTCCTCAGCCGTAATACTTGCGACTAAATCATAAAATGGTTTAAGTTTCTTCTTACTCCGAAAATTAAAGGATTGATACATATAATTATTTAACGTCGACATTTCTCCAAATTTCCCACCGAGCAATTCTTGTACGGCTGCAGCAGCATTAGCATCCGGATGCTCCGGCTTTGGTAGATCAATTAACAATTTGTCTAGACGTTTTATCACAAGCCGTCCCTCCATTTGAACAAATTAACATTCACTATGTTCATATGAAAGAAAACGGATGTCCTATGCCCTATTTATTTCACTAATTGCGAAAACAACTGAAGCTTGCCGATTCTCTCCATCGCTTCTTGAAGTACCTCTTCATCACTTAACAACCCAATTCGAACATATCCCTCTCCATGCTTCCCAAAACCAACACCCGGTGCAACAACGACTCTAGCTTTTTCTAAAACGACCTCAGCAAAACTCTCAGATGTATATCCTTTCGGAACAGGAAACCAAGCAAAAAAGGAACCTTTAGGTGCTTGTACATTCCATCCAATTTTATGAGCGGCGTCAACCAGTGCCTTTCTACGACTTTCGTACATCTTAACTAATTGTGTAACACTTGATTGATCGGACTTCAAAGCAAATGCAGCCGCTTCTTGTATCCCTCCAAATATGCTGCAATAGTAATGGTCTTGTATAAGTTCTATTGCTTTAATGATGCTTCGATTCCCGACAACAAAGCCGACACGCCAACCAGCCATATTATATGTTTTAGATAAGGTTAGCATTTCTACCCCGACATTTTTTGCCCCAGGTAGTTGGAGGAAACTGATTGGCTTCTTACCATCAAAGCCAATAGCCCCATAGGCAAAATCATGTACAATACATATATCATGCTTATCGCCTAAGCTAATCGCCTCTTCAAATAATGTAGGGGTAGCAACTGCCCCTGTTGGGTTATTTGGATAATTTAAAAACATAAGCTTGGCATTATGTAATGTGTTATCATTCAATTCAGAAAAGTCAGGATGAAAATCATTCTCTTGTTTTAAAGGCATTTCATGCATGTTAGCTCCTGCTAGGGCAATTCCAGACCAGTAATCGGGGTATCCCGGGTCAGGGACTAAAACAGTGTCTCCAGCATTAAGTAAGCACTGACTGATCTCTACTAAACCTGTTTTCGCACCAGCAAGTACCGCAACTTCCGTTTTAGGATCAATCTCCACGTTATATTCCCTTTTGTAATAGTCTGCAACAGCCTCTTTTAAATAAGGGTATCCAGCAAATGGAGGATACTTGTGATTAACGGGGTTATCTGCTGCTTTTTTTAATTGTTCAACAATGGGCTGTGGTGTTGGTTGATCTGGATTCCCCTGTCCTAAATTAATGACATCATCATGTTGTTCTTTCACTTTCATTACCTTATTGACAAGCTTTGCAAAAAACTGTTCAGGCAATCGTTGCAACGCTTCTGATTGTGGGAATTCTTTCAATATTTTCACACCTCTCTAAATTCAAGAAGAGTCCTAACTTTACAAAGATGACTCTATCATTAAGATCGTTCATTATCTTTCCCAATAATTATCGAGCATGTCGGTTATCCTTTAGTAAACCCTTGCTTCGTTAAAAATTCACCAACTTGTGGCCGCTTTGGAGTAGAGAAAAACGTGGCCATTTGTTTGGACCATGTGTCTAAACGTTTCCCATTGGTTCGTTCATAATAATACTTCTTCATAACATCGTCATACTCATTGATCTGTTCAACTAAATCTTCCTTGTTATACTCCTCAGCGAAAACGACGGCTTGTTGGGGCAAACGTGGCTTCTGCTCAGGATTCTGATCTGGGTAGCCAACACAAAGACCCATGACAGGAAACGTATGCGATGGTAAGTTGAGCAATTGTGCAACTGCCTCCTGATCATTTCTGATCCCACCAATCATGACACCGCCAAGTTCAAATGATCTTGCTGCTAAGAGCATGTTTTGAGCAACTAAAGCGGCATCCACAGCTCCAACAAGTACTTGTTCCTGTTCTCCTGCTTCAAAGGCTTGCTGATGAATTTCACTTGCCTGTTTTAATCGATAGAAGTCCGCACAGATCACAAAAAACACAGGACACGTTTCAACATAAGCTTGGTTTCCACATAGCGTCGCTAGTTTTCTTTTCTTTTTTTCATCTTGAACAACGATGATGCTATATGCTTGAACATGATGAGAAGTTGGAGCCCAACGTCCTGACTCAATGATTTGTTCAATTTGTTCTTTGGATAATTGATCGTCAGTGAATTGACGAATGGAACGATGGCTTTGAATTAATGAAACAACAGAATTGCTTTGCAATGTGATTCACTCCTTTATTTAGATTCTATTATTATTTTATATCAATGTGATGCGTTCTTAAAAGAAATCTTACTTAAAGATCATACATTCGTCTTGTTCTTTTGACCAATGTTAATTTACAATTAAAGGAAAACAACTAATGAAAGGAGCTATTCATGAATAGTCATTCCCGTCCTTTACAAGAAGGTGAGCGGATTGTCACGTTAGATATGATGAGAGGCCTGGCCCTCTTAGGTATTCTAATTGCCAACAGCCTACACTTTCAATATGGCCTATTCGTCTCTGATATACATCAACTATATCCCCTTGGAATCGTTGACCACATAGCAGAAGGATTTATTCTTGTTTTTGCACAAGCTAGCTTTTATACCCTTTTCTCGTTTTTATTTGGTTATGGGATGGCCTTTTTAAAAGAACGGCTTGAGCAGAGAGATTTACGATTTGGAGTGGTCTATTTTAGGCGTACGTTCATTTTACTCATTGTCGGTTTTATACATGGGGTATTCATTTGGGATGGAGATATCCTCTTTGTATATGCTCTTACTGCATTTATCTTATTTTTCTTTTTAAAACTAAAAGAAAGAGGTCTATTAATTTGGTCTTTCTTGCTATTGTTTCTTATGGCCTTATCCATTGCTAGCCCTGAAGATGATTCATTTAGTTTAGATGATCAACTCCTACAATATTCAATAGAAGAAAAGGAAGTATTGATGTCAGGTAGCTACTCAGAAGTCGTCCATTTCCGCTTCACTAGTGATCCACTAGGGCTAGGCTGGGCCGGAGATATGATTATCAATGCAACAGCGATGGTGAGTGTATTAGGAATGTTTTTACTAGGAGCTTTTGTCGCTAGAAAGAAATGGCTGTTAGATGTTGCTTCCAACCGCCCTCTTTTCAAACGCGTCTGGTGGATAACATTGCTTATTGGGTTTCCATGTAAAATAGCTTATTTATTCATTGATAACTATGCCTATGAAATGCTGCATACGACCGTTGGAGGGCCTCTTGTTGCGATGTTTTATGCTTCAAGCATTGCACTGCTTGCTACAAATGAACGTGGCCGAAAACTTCTCGAGCCTTTATCGAATGTAGGAAGATTATCATTAACGAACTATTTATTACAATCCATTATTTTTACTACATTATTTTACGGTTATGGACTTGGTTTATATTCTAGTATCGGTACCTTTATGGGATTGTTGCTTGTCTTTTTATTCTTCACATTGCAACTCTTAGCTAGTAAATGGTGGCTGAACCGTTTTTATATCGGTCCATTTGAATGGTTCTGGAGATGGGGAACCTACCTTTCTATTCCAAAAATCAGACGTGACAAGTAATAAAGAAGTCACTTAGAAGGCCTTTGACCTTTTAAGTGACTTCTTTTGTTTTGGGTGTTTTCGCATACTTGTTTCATTTAAAAGATTTATTATTCTCTTGAGATTTACCGCAAATATCGTGGTAGCTACTTGAATTTGCATACCAAACAGACCCGAGGATGATGCAATTTTTAACCCGTGTCGATGTTTTAACTCGCTATTTTTTGCTTCTATTTTATAACGTGACTTCTCCATTTCTTTAAACTCTTCTGTTTGTTGAAAGGCTTCTTGATCAGAATGTTCCTCTGATTTAATGGTCACATAAAACGACTTAGGTTTTGCTCCTTTTTATAACACCCTTCTTGAAATGGACAGATTTTGCATTTTTTAACATCAAATAGGTATCGGATTCGAGGATTGGTATCTTTCCCTTTTCGTTCATCATATTTTTTGTGAGTAGCCATATGTCCAGCTTTACAAACATACATCCTGGCATCTTTATTGAATTCGAATTCATCATTTTTTCGTGTACCGTGTGTAACGATAGGATGTAGTTTGGACACAAGATTCATGTTATTTGTTTTCGCAAATTGAATGTTATCTTTTTCAGAATAGGCTGTATCTCCAATGAGTGTTATTGTTTCTTCAGTTGATATCCTTAGATTCATCTACATCTGTGTAATACCTAAATTATAAAATAAAATGACCGTTAAATGTTTGATGAAAATTAAACTTCAGACTGTAGACAAAAAGCCTTGGAGTTTAATTTTTCAAAAGCCTTTTTAAGCTATTTCTCCTATTTCCTCTCAACAAAGCGGACGGGATGGGAGGGCCGACTCCTGCAGGAGGGAAGGGCAGGTTGAAATCCACCGGCGCAGCCGGTTTAGTTCAACGCCCGCCTGCAGGTGCGTGTCCCCCCATCCCGGGAGCGGATTCGAAGCGACTTTTCAAGGCCCCTCTCTTTAAATGGCAATAGCCTGTCGACCGTTTCGCTTTGCGAGATTTGGTCGACAGGTTGAAGGTTTGATGATATCAAACATTCCATTTATTGCCCGAAAAAAATGAGCACTGTTTCAGTGGCCTCCCTCTGCATCCCGCAGGAGTCGAGTGACTTCCACTCCATTTCACTACGAGAAAAACCGTTTCTTCACAGCAACAATCTTTACGAATAACTCCCATGGCGGCGCTTCACGCCACCACCGTCTATCAAGAAAAAGTAAAGTTAATCGCTAGTAATAAATAGCTTCAACTCATTTTGTTCATACTTGTAAGTTTTGCAATACTTAAATTTTGCTTTTTTCATACAAATAGCCTTTGTTTTACAGCTGTTTTTCAATGATTTAAAAGCTTTACAGGTGTTCCTGGAAACGTTAAGGTAACTCTTGCTCCTTTTTCGGGAAGGTTCTGATAGTTCACGCTACCGCCATGATCGTTCATTATTTTTTTTACGATCATCGTCCCTAAACCTGTTCCATCTTTTTTCGTTGTAAAAAAAGGCTCACCTAACTTAGATAATGCGACTAGGTCAAGTCCCGTACCATTATCATCAATCATAATGGTGACTTCTTCATTTTGTTCTTGCTCCAACACAACTTGAATTTTTCCATTATATCCAATCGCTTCTACTGCATTTTTTAATACATTCACAAAGACCTGTTTCACTTGATTCGGCTCAGCATAAATAGAAGGAACCTTTCCTTTTCTAACTTTAGATACGACTATTTCATGCTGACTAAAAAAGCCTTGATACAAAAATAAAACATCATCTAGCACCTGTTCGATATCGATGACCGCTTTCTCCACTGCTTGAGGCTTTGCTAGCATGAGCAATTCGTCAATAATCAAATTCATTCGCTGTAATTCAGTAATCATCAATATTTTCTTCCGCTCAGATCGTTCATCAAGTAGTTCAACAAATCCAATTAAAACAGTTAAAGGGTTTCGCAATTCATGAGCTACTCCCGCTGCTAAACGACCGACCGAAGATAATTTCTCAGCTTGAATCACTTGTTCCTCTGTTTTTCTCATCTCTGTTACATCTTGAACAAAGGCTGAATACACTTTTGAATTGGAAGTTGTAGCAATTTCTGACACAGATACATTCACAAAAATTACGCGGTTATCTTTTGTATTATGTTTCTGCTCTAAAAAAGGGTGACAGTCTTGCAGAATCGTTCTCCATTCTTCACCAAAAATTCTAGTAATACTTGCCTGGGCAAGATCTTGTTTCGAATAGCCATATAACTGTTCGAAAGCTTCATTAAAGGAAAGAATTTCCCCACCTTCATTAAACATAATAATGCCTTCTTTTACATTTGAGAATAATGATTCCAAATGAGCTTGCGTCGTTTGTAGCTCTTGTTTGGCAATCTGTTCATTCTCTTGAGCTCTCATCCACAACTCCCTCGTAAATCGAATATGAAAGACAAAGTAAATAATAGTTAAAAAAGAAAACACGACAAACGTTAATACCTCGTCTTGCTCAACATGGACGAAAATGTCTTCAAAAGAATAATGAAAGAAAAAAACAATCATAGAAGTAGCTAATATCCCAGCATAAATTAAGGCATCCAGACGTTGATAAACCGAAGCTAGCATGACACCAAAAAAGATAAACATAAAATATCCGACTTCTGGATAAATCCAATTTACAACAAACGTATATACATAAATCCCTGAAATCATGACATACATCATCACAACCGGATTTTTAATAAACAAATAGAAGAGATGCAAACTTAGGCAAGTAATGATTCCTACTGGCGGCCAAACATAATCAGGGAAGAACACTCCGTCTAAAAGAAGAAAGAAAAAACAACATACCCAAATGATAATGAGTAAAAGCTGATTGCGTTTATGTAAAAAATCTAAAAAAGTCACTGTCAACCATCCTTACAAACGGGTTATCTTCTCCTTACTAGAAGATAACTCATCTTCAAACTTACTTGATACCTCGAAAAAGGAATCCTTTATCCATATTACACTAAATTTTGCTCATGAATCATAGTTTACGTAGTTTTTCTCAATCAATATTTCGCTAAACAAAGAAAAGAATGGCAACCATATCTTCATCGTTGCCATTCTTTCTCATCTAATTATTCATTAATTGCGGCACTCACTTCATCAATCATTCCTGATGTTGCTGTAATACCACCACCAGTGATATACCAGTACACAGGATCCAAATAAACAATGTTGCCATTTTGGTATGCTTGTGTCCCCTTAACTAAATCATTTTCAACTGTTTGTTGTCCAGAAGATTCTCCACCAACAATTGCACCACGGTCAACAACAAATAAGAATTCTGGATCTTTTTCAGCAATGTACTCAAAAGAGATGTTTTGTCCATGATTTGAAACTTCAATGGTTTCATCAACAGGAGTAATTCCAAATTCATTATGAAGGATTCCAAAACGAGATCCCGGACCATAAGCACTAATCGCTCCATCATTTGCCATAATCAATAAACCAGCAGATTCATTAGCTGATGATGTTTCTTGTAGTGAAACTAGTGATTCTTCTATCGCAGCAAGCTCTTGTTCAGCTACATCTTCTTTTCCAAAGATTTCAGCATAAAGATGAATGTTATTTTCAAATGACTCCATATAATTAGCTGCATCAATTTGTACAAACAAAGTAGGGGCTATCTCACTTAGCTCGTCATATGCCTCTTGCGCTCTTCCAGAAATAATAATTAAATCTGGTTGAAGATCATAGATCTTTTCGAAATCTGGCTCAAATAATGTACCTGCATTCTCATACTCTGAACCTTGGTATTTCGATAAATATTCTGGAACACTATCCGTAGGAACGGCTGTAATCGCATCCACCCCTAATGTATCTAAAGCATCCAGCACACCTAAGTCAAAAACAACAACACTTTCAGGATTTTTAGGTACAACCGTTTCACCTAATTGGTGCGTAACTGTAATTTCTGCTTCATCAGCAGCTTCTTCGCTTTCTTCAGCCTCTTCTTCTTCTACTTCCTCTTCAGCTGGTTCTACTGTTTCACCTTCTGTTTCAGTACTTGACCCGCAAGCTGCAACAAATAATGTTAATAATAATGTCACAAGGAACAACATTAATGACTTTCTCATCCTACTCACTCCTAGTTTCTATATAATATCTATAATTAAAGAGATTGGTAGTCATTAGTGCAAGAGCAATTGCTTACCTTGGCCGAGGACTTGCGACAACCACCAATATCATTAATTAACAATGATTTCATCACAGATAATAATAATCATTATCATCCGTGTTTTAATTAGTACCTCAAGGAAATATCTCCTTGAGGTTCATTCGATTACGTAGCAAAAGGGAAGTTCGCCCTTTTGCTACGTAATCTATCTAAAATAAACACAAATCTTTTTATCTCCTACGCAGTTAATCGGGATGTCCATGTCGTATATTTCTTTTAGGACTGCATTATTAATGATTTCTTGTGCAGGGCCTTCTCTGACAATTTTTCCATCTTTTAATGCGACGATGAAATCCGAATAACAGGATGCGAAGTTAATGTCATGTAAAACGATAACAATGGTTTTTCCTAATTCATCAACCATTCTTCTTAACACTTTCATAATTTGAACAGAATGTTTCATGTCTAAATTGTTCAGTGGTTCATCGAGTAAAATATATTCTGTATCTTGGGCAATAACCATTGCAATATGTGCACGTTGTCTCTGCCCTCCACTTAACTGATCTAAGTACTTATCTTCAATATCCTCTAATTCCATGTAGCGAATCGCTTCATCTACATGTCTTTTGTCTTCTTTTGTTAATCTTCCTTGAGAATATGGAAACCTTCCAAAAGAGACTAAATCACGAATCGTTAATCGTATAGAAATATTATTTGATTGCTTTAAGATAGAGACTTTTTTCGCTAATTCATTGCTCTTTGTTTGGCTAATATCAACATCATCAATCTTTACTTCCCCTTCATCTTTTGCGATTAAACGGCTCACAATGGAAAGCAATGTACTTTTTCCCGCACCGTTAGGGCCGATAAATGAAGTAATTGTCCCTTTTCTTATCTTAACTGAGACACTATCTACCACTTTTTTAGATTGATACTGTTTTGAAACATTCATCACTTCTACCATTTTTTTGTCTCCTTTAATAAAAGATATAGGAAATACACTCCACCAACAAAGTTAATAATGACACTTAGTGGCGTTGAAAAAGTAAAAATCCTTTCAACAATTAATTGACCACCAACTAAAGCAACTACACTAATCAGTACGGCTCCAGCAATTAAATGCTTATGTTGATATGTTTTCATAAACTCATGAGCAACATTTGCTACTAATAATCCTAAAAACGTAATAGGTCCGACTAAAGCCGTAGCAATTGCCACTAGGACAGCTACAATAATAAGCAATCTTTTTACGACATGATCATAATCGACGCCCAAATTCACAGCATGCTCTTTCCCTAAAGACAAAATATCCAAGTATTTGATATAACGGTACGAGTATAAAAAGATGATTACGATCAGAACAATAGATATCCATAAAATATCTGTGTTTACATTATTAAAGCTAGCAAACATCCGATTTTGTACCATCAGAAATTCATTTGGGTCAATTAGTACTTGCATAAACGTCGTTAAACTACCAAATAACGTACCAAACACAAGTCCAACTAATAAAAGAAAGTAAATATTTTGTCCTTCTCTTTTAAACAACAATTTAAAGAGAAGACTAGCAAATACAACCATAAGACCAATCGAAACGGCAAAATTTAAATGTTTGTTAATCATAACCACACTTAAAGAACCAAAGGTAAAAATGATAAAGGTTTGAACCAATAAGTAAAGTGAGTCTAATCCAATAATACTCGGAGTCAAAATTCGGTTATTTGTAATTGTCTGAAACACCATTGTTGAAAATGCGATTGTGGCACCCGTTAAGATAATAGCAGCTATTTTGTAGCCTCTTCTTGGCAGGACATATTCCCAGTTGCCATTAGCTCCAATTGTTAAGTAAAGAATAATAAGACCGACTGCGATGACAAATAATGTTGTTAACTTCCCTTTATAGCCCATATGTCTTTCTCCTTAACAATAAATAAAGAAAAATACCGCTACCAATTACCCCAACAGTAAGACCAATCGCTATCTCATATGGGTAGATTAAAATGCGCCCTAAAATGTCACAGAAAAGTACAAATATAGCTCCAAGTAGTGCCGTATACGGTAAGTTTTCGCGTAGATTATCACCTTTATAAATCGTAACAATATTCGGAATAATAAGGCCTAAAAAAGGAATCATCCCAACGGTTAAGACCACGACCGAAGTGATTAATGCAACAATAATTAAACCAATGTTCATGACATGTTTATAATTCAATCCTAGATTAACGGCGAACTCTTCCCCCATGCCTGCTACCGTAAATTTATTTGCAAAGATATAGGCAAGGATTAGAACTGGAATACTTATGTAAAGAAGTTCGTATTGCCCTTTTATTACGACGGCAAAATTCCCTTGTAGCCAAGCGGACATGTTTTGGATTAGATCGTAACGATAGGCAAAAAAAGTTGTTACAGAGCTAACAATGTTCCCAAACATCAGCCCAACAAGCGGAATAAAAATCGTATCCTTAAACTTGATACGCTCTAATATTTTCATAAAGATGAATGTACCTGCTAACGCAAACGCAAACGCAACAAGCATTTTTTGGATGGGACTAGCAGAAGTAAATAGAATTAAAGATACCAAGATTCCAAGTCTCGCAGAATCCAAAGTCCCTGCCGTAGTAGGAGAAACAAATTTATTTCTTGTTAACTGCTGCATGATCAATCCACAGATACTCATCCCGACACCCGCAATGATAATACTGACTAACCTTGGGAACCTGACAAGCAACATGGTTTGAAGTTGATCTTCTGATAGACGAAACACATCAAGCGGAGAAATGTCTCTAACTCCTATAAACAATGATGCTATCGATAAGATGATTAGGATTAGTACTAAGTAACGTTTATGCATAATGAAGACAGCTCTTTCTATTTAAGAAAATTTGTTCTACTAGTAAAGAAAACCGTACAAGCCCCCTATCGTTCAACAAATGAGAATCATAATCAACTAGAAACAAAAAAAAGAAGTACCTTTTCATTGATAATGATTATCGTTATACCGATTTTAATCCTAATCGATAACGATTGTCAACAGTGTTTTTAACATTACTTGTTTAAACAAGTAATTTTTTTCCTTACAAACGCTACAATATATGTACTCAATATGATTTCATTCACGTTATAAAGAAATTAGGCTTTTTTAGCATATTTTGTTGTTTTTATCGCTTATGTGTCCTTCACCTGTTCGTTTCATTGCGCTCCAGTCACTCGCACCCGCAAGGAGGTGGCGAGCCTCCTCGGCTGCGCCTGTGGGGTCTCGCCCCAACCTCAACACCCGCAGGAGTCGAGTGACTTCCGCTCCATTTCACTGAGAGAAAAACTATTTAATAGCAATAATCTTTTCGAAAACATCCAAAAATTAAACTATGAATTAATTGTCTAAACAACTATATAGAATTCTAAAGGGGATGATTGGAAACTAATAAAAAACACCCCTATTCTCATTTAGAGAATAGGGGTGTACACTTAATCAGTTAAATTCTGATCAATTTTATTTAAAACTTTTAAGAAGACATCCATCTCTTCTTTATCTATACCGTTTGAGATTTGATCCACTGTATTTTGAGCCTGTTCAATCATACTCATTTGCATTTTCTTTCCTGTTGCGGTTAAGAATATTAGGTTCGTCCGTTTATCTACAGGATGTGGGACTCTTGTAACAAGATCTCTTTTTACCATATTGTTAATTAGCCTTGAAATACTTGGTGAATCTTTCTTTGTTAATTCTGCTAAGTTGTTCTGAGTTAATCCATCTTCTTCCCATAGCCTAATCATAATGGCCCATTGTTCATTTGTTACAGGCAAATTATTTTGCTTAAAGTTTTTATTTAAACGATTCGTAATAAGACGTGCCGTGTTCGTAATTTTATACCCGATTGACTCTGCTAAAATATAATTGCTTTTCCCCATACCATTTACCCCTAATATCATGTCATACGAAAATCGTACAGGATTCAGCAGAATTAAGCAAGTCACCCTAGAAAGCGCTTCCTTTTATCATTTTGAGAATCTAATGGGCCAATAGCAAACTAATAACGGCTATTCATTCATTGAAAAACTTTATAAATTTTTGAAATGGCCCACTCTAAATCCTTTTTCTCAATCACTAAAGGAGGAGCAAACCGAATGACATTTTCATGTGTCTCTTTACATAATAACCCTTCCTTTTTCAACCTTTCACAATAGTCTCTAGCAGGAACATGTAGTTCAACTCCAATAAATAACCCCTTCCCTCTTACTTCTTTTATCACAGGGTTTTTAATATTACGTAACTGCTTCAACATATAATTGCCAAGTTCTAATGACCGCTCTACCAATCGCTCTTCTTCTATCACCTCTAAGGCTGCTATCGAGACTGCACATGCAAGCGGATTTCCTCCAAAGGTCGATCCATGGGAACCAGGTTCAAAAACACCAAGAATCTCTTGATTCGCTGCCACAACTGAAATAGGGAATACTCCACCACCTAATGCTTTTCCTAAAATGTACACATCTGGTTGTACCCCTTCCCAATCACAAGCAAATCGCTTTCCTGTTCGGCCTAATCCAGATTGAATTTCGTCTGCTATAAATAGGACGTTGTTCTCTTTGCACATGTCAGATGCTTGCTTTAAATACCCTTTGGGAGGAATGATAATCCCAGCTTCTCCTTGGATTGGTTCAAGCAAAAAGGCGGCAGTATTTGGAGTGATTGCTACTTTCAATGCCTCTATATCCCCATAAGGAATGACCTTAATACCAGAAAGCATTGGCCCAAATCCTCTCTTGTACTCTTCATTTGAAGACAAGGATACAGCCGTCATCGTCCGTCCATGAAAGTTATTTTCACAAACAATAATTTCAGCTTTATTGTCACTTACTTTTTTTACATTATAAGCCCAACGTCTCGCAGCTTTTACTGCTGTTTCCACTGCCTCTGCCCCTGTATTCATCGGTAGCACCATATTTTTTTTAGTTAATTCAGCTATTTTTTCATAAAATGGAGCGAGTTTGTCATGATGAAACGCTCTAGAAGTTAACGTCACTTTATTTGCTTGATCAAGTAATGCAGCTACTATTCTAGGGTGACAGTGCCCCTGATTAACAGCTGAATATGCACTTAACATGTCCAAATACGTGTTTCCTTCAGGGTCCTTTACCCAAACTCCGTTCGCTTCTGAAATAACGACTGGTAACGGGTGATAATTTTTTGCCCCATATTGCTCTGTTTTTTTAATAATATCCTTTGAGTTCTTCACGCTTTCCCCCCTCACATTCTTCTTGTAACACTTCTTTATTTTTAAAGAAGTTGCTTACCTAATAAAGAGGCCACTAACTCAATTGCAACATCTGCCGTTGTATTTTTATCGTCTAAGATCGGATTCACTTCAACAAATTCTGCTGATGTGATCAGCTCTGATTCTGCTAACAATTCCATTGCCAAGTGACTTTCACGATAAGTCACGCCTCCAAATACAGGCGTCCCCACCCCGGGAGCATAGATAGGGTCGATCGCATCTAAATCAAAGCTTAAGTGGACTCCATCTGTACGCTTAGCCAAATAATCAATTGCCTCTTCCATTACCGCCGTCATCCCTCGACGGTCAATTTCATGCATGGTAAAAACAGTGATTCCTTTTTCTTTAATTAATCTACGTTCCCCATCATCAATCGAACGAGCACCAATAATAATAATATTCTCTGGCTTTACTTTAGGTGAATATCCGCCAATATTTGTTAATAATTTGTGACCCAATCCTAGATTAATAGCAAGTGGCATGCCATGAATATTTCCAGATGGAGAGGTTTCAGCCGTGTTTAAATCTGCATGAGCATCGTACCAAATAACGCCTAGGTTTTTGTAATGCTTGGCAATTCCTGCGATTGACCCAATGCTAATGCTATGATCCCCACCTAATACGAGTGGGAATCCGCGTTTTTGTATCGCTTCATCTAACTCACTACACAATTGCTCACTTACTTTAATCACTTCTTGTAAGTTTCTTAATTTTTGTTCTTGATTGGTTCCATTTGTCGACCTATGAATGGTGATATCTCCATAATCAACCACCTGAAAACCTTGATTCTTTAACCCTTCTATTAAACCAGCATATCTCATCGCACTCGGTCCCATATCGACACCACGACGAATCTGCCCTAAGTCCATTGGAACACCAACGATTGATATTTTCTTCTGCTCCCCCATAATGAAACCCCTTTCAAAAGACGTTACATTAATATATACTTCTTCTTTGGTTGCATATTGGTTGTGCTAAAAAAGACTATCTGTAGAACTAAAAAAGTCTTTTTATTAGAATCGAGAACACTGAAAAAGGAAAAAGCGCCCTTTTTCAGTTCCCTCTGACACAACCTCTACTTCGTCTAGGCTTATTTTTTAGAAAAAAAGCCCTTGAGTGCAAAAGAAACATTTTGAGGTCTTTCGGCTAACCTTCTCATAAAATAGCCGTACCAGTCATGACCAAAGGGGACATATACACGCATTTTGTACCCTTCCTTAGCAATTTGTTCTTGCAGCTCTGTACGGAAACCATATAGCATTTGAAATTCAAACTGAGACTTAGGGATGTTCCACTTCTTACAAAACCGCTTAACCTGTTCAATGATTCGATGATCGTGAGTAGCTATAGCCGTGTAACTACCTGTTAACAAGTGTTGTTTGATCATCTCTAAATAATTTTCATCGATTCTTTCTTTATCTTGAAAAGCGACTTTAGGAGACTCCTTATAGGCTCCCTTCACAAGACGCAAAGGGACACCTCTTAAACTCTCTAAGTCTTTTTTTCCACTGTGCAAGTATGCTTGTAAAACGGTACCTACATTGTCATATGTCTTACGTAATTCCGCTAAGATCTCTAAAGTTTGATGATAATGGGAGTAGTCTTCCATATCAATTCGAACGAAATTATTCGTTCTTTTAGCAACATCCAAAATCGCACGCATATGATCGATACATAATTGCCGGTCTATATCAAGCCCGAGCTGGGTTAATTTTAATGAAAGATTGCAATTAACACCTGTAGCTGAAATGGCTTCTAGTGTGTCAATACATACTTTCATAGAGTGATTGGCCTCCTCTCTATGAAGGACAAATTCACCAAGATGATCGACCGTACAAACTAATCCTTTACTGTTTAACACTTTAACCACTTTCATTACACTATCAACCGTTACGCCAGCTACTACCTGTGCTGCTCCTAATTTAAGACCCCATCTTTTCGCACCTTTATTTAGTACTTTATTTTTTGAAAGATAGAGAAAGAAATTTTTTGAGAGCTTCTCAACCAATGAAATAACCCCCTTTTTCGCTTGACTTTCTATTACATGAGATAAAAGATGTTAAAGTTGCTCTGACAATAATTTCGCTTGAGTGAACAGAAGCAAATAATCTGGACCTCCTGCCTTAGAATCTGTCCCCGACATGTTAAATCCTCCAAAAGGATGGTAGCCAACAATGGCCCCTGTGCACCCACGGTTAAAATATAAATTGCCAACATGAAAGTCTTCTTTTGCTTTCTCAATATGTGCCCGATTATTCGTAATCACAGCGCCTGTTAACCCATAATCGGTATTGTTGGCAACTGCTAAAGCATGATCGAAATCTTTTGCCTTGCAAAAAGCAACGACTGGCCCAAAAATTTCTTCTTTCATTAAACGAGCGTTTTCATCCACCCCTGCAAAAATCGTTGGCTCAATGAAATAGCCTTTTGAGTTATCACCATTTCCTCCAGCTACCAACGTGCCTTCTTCCTTCCCAATTTCAATATAGCTCATCACCTTATCGTATGCTGCCTGATCATTAACTGGCCCCATAAAAGTCCTTTCTGTCGGATCTCCCACAGTCAACTTTTTCGTTAATAAAATCGCCCTGTGCAAGACATCATCGTATACATCTTGATGAATAACTGCTCTTGAACAAGCAGAGCATTTTTGACCGGAAAAACCGAATGCTGACTTCACAATGGCTTCAGCAGCTAAATCAAGGTCGGCTTGATCGTCAACGATGATCGTATCTTTCCCGCCCATTTCAGCCACAACACGTTTAAGCCAAATCTGTCCCTCATGCACTTTAGCTGCTCGCTCGTAAATCCGTACACCGACTTCTCTAGATCCTGTAAAACTAATAAATCTCGTTTTCGGATGGTCAACTAAATAGTCTCCCACTTCACTCCCACTCCCAGGGATATAATTAACCACTCCAGCAGGAAGGCCAGCCTCTTCTAATACTTCAATAAATTTCGCTGCGACCACAGGTGTTGTACTAGCTGGTTTCAAAAGTACAGTGTTTCCGGCTACAAGAGCTGCCGAAGTCATTCCGGCCATGATCGCAAAGGCAAAATTCCAAGGAGAAATAACCACTCCAACTCCTAAAGGAATATAGGCGAGTCGGTTATTCTCAATCTTTCTACTTTCAATTGGATACCCTTTTGCCAGTTCGATCATTTGACGACCATAGTATTCTAGAAAATCAATTGCCTCAGCGGTATCTGCGTCCGCTTCATTCCATGGCTTTCCTGCTTCATAAACAAGATAGGCAGAGAATTCATGCTTGCGACGTCTTACGATAGCGGCCGCTTTAAACAAAATATCTGCCCGCACTTTCGGGTCCCATTTTTTCCACGTTTGAAACGTTTTGTCAGCTACTTGCATCGCTTTTTCTGCTAATTCTTTATTCGCTTTTGATACGGTTCCGACCACTTCTGATTTATTAGATGGGTTTACTGAAACGATTTTCTCATCGGTGGTTACCTTCTCTCCACCTATCACTAGATCATAATCTTTTCCAAGTTCGCTTTTTACTTGCTTTAATGCTATTTCAAATTGTTGAACATGCTCCTCAATTGAAAAATCCGTAAATGGTTCGTGTTTGTAAGGTACTGTCATGTCAATCGACTCCTTTTTCTTTCAATTTATATTTCACTTTCTAAATTGCAAGAAATATGCCATAATTTCATTAACTTATAACCCCCTACTTCTTAAGAATTCCACTTCTAATGCATGTAATTTTTTTGCACCTTGCTAAAAAATTTTGCACTAAATGCCAAAGATTTTTGCGCCATGGAAAGGAGTTTATATGAATAAAGAAGATAGACTTGCCCAATTAGAAAGGCTTAACCTGATCTATGAACAACTTCTAAACCAAATTGACGTAGGCATTCAAGTTGTAGATTCAAAAGGAAAAACGATTATTTATAACAACAAGAAAATGCAGTTAGAATGGATGAATTCAAAAGAAGTGTTACACAAAAACATTCTTGATGTTTTTACATTTGAAAACGAACAAGACAGTCGACTACTCCAAGCGTTAGAGGATGGAAAGACTGTAAAGAACGCCAAGCAGACGTATTACAATAAAGACGGCAAAAAGATTACAACAATCAATCATACCTTTCCCATTACATCCAATCATGAAATTATCGGTGCTGTAGAACTAGCCAATGATATTACAAAGTATGAACGGCTGAAAGAAAATGTTTTGAAAAGTGGTGGAACGAGGTACACGTTTGAAAGCATTATTGGCACTAGTCCTGCCATTAAAGAAGTCATAGAATTATCGAAAAGAGCAGCCCGAACCTCCTCCTCTATCTTAATTGTTGGCGAAACAGGGACAGGGAAAGAAGTGTTTGCCCAAAGTATACATCATGCAAGTGATCGCTCAAACGGACCATTTATTACACAGAACTGTGCTGCTATTCCTGATAGTTTACTCGAGAGCCTGCTATTTGGTACAAAAAAGGGGGCCTTCACTGGAGCTATAGAATCTCCCGGTTTGTTTGAACAAGCCGAAGGAGGAACATTACTCCTTGATGAAATTAACTCTCTAAATCCCGCCTTACAAGCTAAACTCCTTCGCGCCTTACAAGAAAAGACGATTCGCCGAGTTGGTGATACAAAAGATAAAAAAGTAGATGTGAGAATTATTGCGACAATGAATGAAGACCCTATTGAAGCAATTACAAACAAACATTTACGTAAAGACCTCTATTACAGGTTAAGTGTTGTTTCATTGTTTATCCCTCCTTTAAAAGATCGAAAAGAGGATATTGATTTACTTGTAACGACCTTTATCGAGAAGTATAATCGCTTGTTTCAAATGGATATACAAGGAATTGATGATGAAGTTCTCCGTGCATTCTACCAATATAATTGGCCAGGTAATGTTAGAGAGTTGGAGCACATCATTGAGGGGGCGATGAATTTAATCACTGATGGGGTTGCATCGATTCATTTTTCGTCTTTGCCCTTTCACTTCATCAACAAGCCCAATGTTCCTATTAAAGTTCCAGAGAACCAAACTAGTATTCATTATGGTGCCATTGCTGAGTCAAATAAAAAGTTAAAAGACTTGCTCGTCGAAGTTGAATCTACCTATATTCAGGAGACCTTGCTAAAACATAAACATAATGTTACAAAAACAGCAAACTCTTTAGGGATTAGTAGACAATGCTTACAATACCGTTTGCGTAAATTCAACCTTTCTGAATCGAATTAACAAACATATTTTTCTATTTAGAAGGAGGGCATTAAAACTCCATTTTCAATGCCCTCCTGTGTTACTACTATTTCTATGCATTTGTTATCGAATCATTCATCCTTCTTATCAGCTGGATAAATAACCCCCATTTGTCTTCTTGCCTTTTCTAAAATAGAAGCCGTTATTATTGAATGTCTGTGAGAATTCACGGTCGATTCAAAAGCGTTACGTTCAATTAACTCGATAAATTCCTTTGCTTCATAGTACATCGACTGTTGGTCCTGTGGTACGGTAATATTTTCTTCTGAACCATCATTGTATTTGATGGTGACATTTTCCGGTATATTAATTTTGTCAATAATGATACTTCCTTTTTCCCCTTGGATTTCAGAAGGGATATACGAATTAGTAATCTTGGAGTATGTAATAAGTGCATCCATCTCCTCATATTGAAGCATAAGACTTCCCTGCCCATCTACACCTGAATCGAGCATATAACACTGACCATGTATCGATTTTGGTTCTCCAAATAACACAACAAGCGGGTAAACGGCATACACACCAATATCCATGAGAGAACCGTTTGAAAACTCAGGTTTAAATGCATTTAATATTTCTCCCTGCTTATAACGATCATAGCGCGAGGAATACTGACAGTAACTAGCAACATATCTTCGAACGGTTCCAATTTTATGGAGGTGCTCCTTAATTGTTAAGAAGTTAGGCAACAACGTGGTTTTCAACGCCTCCATTAATACAACAGAATGCTTTTTGGCACATTGAATCATCGCCTCTACCTCTAACGTATTCGAAGCAAGTGGCTTTTCGCATAAAACATGCTTCCCATTCTCCATCATGAGCATAGCTTGGCTAGCATGAAGTGAATTAGGACTTGCTACATAGACCGCATCAAATTCTTTACTACTAGCCATTTCATGTAAATCCGTATACACATGTTCGACATTAAACTTTCTGGCAAACTGTTTTGCCCGATCTTCTGTTCTAGAATAAACGGCTGATAAGCTAAACCCCTCAATGCTCGTAGCAGCCTCAATAAAACGTTCTGTTATCCAATTGGTTCCTATTACCGCAAAGCGGACCATAATGCACCCTCCTACATCTTTATCCTTTTGAAACTAGATGTTTGATCGTTCGTTCTTTCGCTGAAATAATCGGTATGACAATGGTCATGGTTGTTCCAATATTAGGTCTACTTTTGATCTGTAATTCTCCTTGATGAGACTCTATGATTTTTTTACTGACCATCAAACCAAGTCCTGTTCCTTTTTCTTTTAATGAATAAAACGGCTCACCTAGTTTGGGAATCAACTCATCTGGTATACCAATTCCTTCGTCTGTTATCGCAATTAACATTTCATTTTCAGATCGGATGATTTCTGTTGTAATCGTTCCCCCACTTGGCATGGCTTCCATTGCATTTTTGTAAATGTTAATAAGCACTTGTCTTATTTGATGCTTATCACAGTGAATCTCTGCCAATGGACCATGTATGACCGTTTTCATTTCAATGTTATGTAAGATGGATTGTGGTTGTAAAAACGTGATGACACTTTCTGTCATCGATTGTAAATCTTCCATTTCGTAAGTAGCCACTTGAGGCTTCGCTACAACCATAAATTCATTTGTGATCATTTCGAGTCGATCGATTTCATTGAGCATAATTGTAATATACTCTTGGTTCTTTTCCTTAGCTTCTAGACCTATTAATTGTAGAAATCCTTTAATGGTAGTCAGCGGATTGCGAATTTCATGGGCAAAACCAGCAGCAAGCTCTCCAACAACAGAAAGCTTTTCTGTTCTTCGAAGCAACTCTTCTGTCTTAATTAATTGCGTAATGTCTACCACAGTACCAAGCACTTCAATGACTTTACCATTGGAGCAAATGGGCTTTAAAGATGCAAGGAAAATGGTGCCCCTTGTATTCTCAAACTGAAACTCAACTTCTTCTCCTTTCCATGCCCTTTCATTATTTAAATCTAACATACTCCCCTGTTTCGTTTCATATGATTCCTCCACAGGTTTCCCAATAACATCTTCAGGAGACATGCCTCTTTCATAAAGAATCTTTCCGTCCATCAATGTATAAACGAAATGGTCCTCTACTTTTTTGTATTTGAAGATTAACCCTGGATATTGCTCTAGAATCTCCTGTAATTCTTTTTTGGTTCGCTTCAGTTCCTCCTCAGCTCTTGTTTGGTCTGTCATATCACGAAAAATAGCTGCACATATGATGTCCTCTCCCTTACTAATCATCGGAGATACGGTCATACTAACATGTAATAAGCTTCTATCTTGTCGTTGGCGAACCGTTTTAAAATTAACAATAGATTGTCCCTGCTCTAATTGCCGTATAATTTGCGAAAATTCTTCATGGCGTTCAGAAGGGATCAAGCAATTAACAGATAATGGCTTAGTACTATCATATCCAAACATCTTTGTAAAAGCAGCATTCCTACGTAAAATACGTTTATCCGTTAAATTATAAATAAAGATGGCATCTTCTGTATTTTTAAAAAGAAGTTCGAGCTCATTTTCTATATCTACTAATTTATCTTCTGTTTCCTTTTTATCTAAAAGAGGAACCTGAATGGTAGAGTAATAGAAAGCTTTCATAATAAAGAAATACCCAGTCACTTTAAATAAATGAGCAACAATCACTGTTAAGTCATGAACTGTTGCAAATAAAGTTACGGTTAGTCCACATAAAATCAAAAAATAACAAGCGGTTACTAGATTTAAATAAAAAGCATTTTTGCTTTCACGATACTTTTTCCATAGAAAAATCATAGCGCTACCATGTAAGAAAGCGATGAAATACTCCGCCCCAACTTTTAACCCTGTTGGACCTTCATCGATCAGTACCGGCAAATCAACAACATTGTGAAAAATAAACATAGGTAAAAGAATAATTAAAGCACCAAACACAACCAACCAAAGATACTTTTCATACGGCGTAGTGATGTGCGATTTTAAACTTAATAGATACACACCTATTAGTAAGATGGCAGCCTCTATAAAGCGGGCCAAGAGCCAAAACCAAACCGTTGTTTGTTCATAAGAAGCAATGGAAAACGGCATGCCAGAATAAGATAATGTATGTAAAATATCAAATAACCCGACTGTTAAAAATGTAAGAGCGACGATGAACAATAATCTTGATTTAATTAAAGGGTACGTAAGCCAACCGTAAATAAAGATAGAAAGCGATATAGCAATACTAGCTAATTCAAGAATCGTATGAACAAATAAATGATTGCTTAAATGATACGAATTCGTTTGAATTGCCTGAGAGAATACGAGTAGAAACAACAATAGGCCAGCAACTGCTAAGACCATCGATCTTTGTTCTACTTTATTTATTTGCAATCCATTCACCTCCAGATTCTTTTACTAAGGATGCTTAAAAGCTATTTTTTACCCTTCATTGCTTCTATTCATATTATAGCATTATTACTATTTCTTGCCTTTTTCTTTTGTAATTAAGCACTTATACAAGCATAAAAAAGGGATATCCCAAAAAGGTATATTTATCACCTTTTGGGATATCCCCGTAGTAATAATCCGAGTTGTTCTAACATTAGCATTATTTTGCCCTTGCGGCAGCAATTTCAATTTCTGCACTTGATTTCTCCTCGGTCTCAATTTCCCAATCCCTTCCTACGGAAATACCTAGATATTTCTCATCACTAGGATCAAGCAATTCTGCTTGTTCATACTTTTTGAACCACCAAAACTTGGCTAACACATAGTAGCTTACGCCTCCAACGAAAAAGCCGACAATAAAGGAATAGGTTGGAAAGAACAAGGCCATCCCTCCACCCATAATCCAAGCTAAGTAACCTGCTAAATTAATACCGTTCATATATTTGTATTGCCCTTCACTTTCATATAATTCAGGAACATTTACTCTACGTTTACGAAGGAAATAGTAATCAGAAATTAAAATACCGACAATAGCTGATAAAACCGCGGCAATAATTAGCAACATATCAATAATAATTCCGAATAGACTCCATGGCTGAACAGCGATGCCAATCACACCTGCAGCAATAACACCAATATAAAATGGAATTTTCGGACCACCCACATTTGAAAACACAACCGCAGCTGGGATTAAATTAGCAGAAATATTTGTGGACCACTGAGCTAATACAATCATTAATAATAAAATCCCAAGTACAACTCCACCCGCAGATTGCTGGAGAGCAACGACAGGATCATAATCTGATACGGCAATATAGGACACAGCACCAATTATCACCATGAAAGTTTGTACGATAGGATACGCAATTAAATTACCAGCAATTTGTGCTTTGTTACGTTTAAACCAATTCTTCTCAAGCTTTGGTGCTTTTACAAACCTTGAAATTGAGGGCATATCCGATGCGAGCGTTCCCCAAAACCCCATATTTGCCATCATGACAACCATAAATGCTGTAAACGCCGCTCCGCCTGTAACAGGGTTCTCTACCCACGCCCAAACTTCGCGACCATTTTGTAACGCCTGGTCTGATAACGTCATATACATCCAACCAGAAATAATGATGATCACAGGAGCTGCTAAATCCGCAAATCGTTCCACAGCTTTAATACCAAGAGCCGTATTTAGTACTTGAAGGCCAGCAAAGATAAGAAAACATACAAACCAATTATCAAAAGTAGTTAATGTCGCTAAGATCGCATTCATTGCCGTTGCACCAAAAAACGTATTAACACCGAACCAACACGACGCAACGATTCCTCGTACTACAGAAGGAATATGAGTTCCAACGGTTCCAAATGGTGCTCTCATGTAAACAGGAAACGATAATCCATGCTCGACTCCGATATCACCAGTTAACGTCATAAGTACTCCTAGCACTACACACCCTATGATTGTAGCTAGTACAACCCATCCTAGTGATAAACTTTCCACACCTGAGCCACCAATGGCAAATGCAGCCAATACGACAGCCATACCTACCCATATAAAAGCAAAACCTAATGAATTTACTTTCTTACCGCTGTGAGTAATTGGCAGTAGATCCGGAGACTTTAAAAATCGGTTTTTGTTACTCATCATGAACAACCCCCTCTAAAAGTTTTTCATCCACAAACGAAACTAATCGACAAGAAGCCGTTCATCTCAAATGTTATAACCCCCCTCCCCAATGATAAACCAGTCAAAAATATTCAAATGATAATAAAACACCTCTATGGATTTGAGACATTTTACTAATGTTCAATTGTTTCTTCTTCTTTAATTCTGCTACGAATCTTGAGAATTTGCTCCTTAATTGTAACTTTTTCTAACACCTTTTCTTTTTACTTCTTTTGGAAATACATTGATGGTCTTTCTTTTACAGCATAAAAAAACCACCAAATTAAGAATGAATCCTTAATTTGATGGTTTTCGTATTATCAGGTCCGTTATGCCATTGCTTCTTCTTCTTTCTTGAAGAAAGTTTTCATCGCATGATAAACGTCGCCTTTTTCTTTAAGAATATAATGGCGGAAGCGAATATCATCAATGTTTTTGTAGGCACTCATGAGAGTGGAGTGACGGCTATATTGATTGACTTCTCCGTATCCAAACATACTAGAAACGTCCATTAACTTTTCAACGAGCTTTAAGCAGCGTGCGTTGTCAGAAGTCAGGTTGTCACCATCTGAGAAATGGAATGGATAAATATTGTAACGCTTTGGATCATATTTGCTATCAATGACTTCTAACGCTTTTCGGTAGGCTGATGAACAAATCGTTCCACCACTCTCCCCTTTTGAAAAGAAGTCTTTTTCAGAAACAGTTTTCGCTTCTGTATGGTGAGCAATAAATTCAATATCGACTGTCTCATATTTTGTCCTTAAGAAACGAGTCATCCAGAAAAAGAAGCTTCGCGCCATATACTTCTCCCACCGCCCCATACTTCCACTCGTATCCATCATCGCAATAACAACGGCTTTCGATTCTGGTTTTGTTACTTCATTCCACGTTTTAAAACGAAGGTCATCATTATAAATGGGGTTTAATCCCGGCCTTCCCTCAAGAGCATTTCTTTTGATTGCCGAAAGAATTGTTCTTCGTTTATCAATATTACCCATTAGCCCTTTTTTGCGAATATCATTAAAATCAATATCCTCAATAAGAATCTCATCTTCCTCTTTCTTTTGTAAGTTAGGTAATTCTAGCTCAGAGAAAAGCATCTCCTGTAGTTCCATTATGGAAACCTCGGCCTCGGAATAATCTTCACCCGCTTGGTCTCCTGGCCCTCTTCCTTTTCCTGGCCCTTGTTGTTTTTGGGCATTTGGGTCTTTTGCGACCACGTCGCCAACCTTACTATCTCCTTCTCCCTGGCCAACATGTTTATTTTTATCATAGTTATAACGAATTTTGTATTCATCGAGAGAACGGATCGGAATACGAATCACATCTCGACCATTAGACATGACAATGTTTTCTTCACTAACAAGATCAGGTAAGTTCTTTTTGATTGCTTCTTGTACTTTTTCCTGATGGCGTCTTTGGTCTTGATAGCCTTTTCGATGAAGAGACCAGTTTTCTTGTGACACGACAAATTGACGTTGATTATTTTTCGTCATGTGATTCCCCTCCCTTTTTAGTCTATAACTTCATTCCTGTTTCACATGTAAATTTTGTTATCACACTTTCCTATACCTTTGCATACTATGGTCTCGAGTCGCATTAGATACAAAGCCATTAATAAAATGGCTTACTTTATCCTATGCAGACAGGGGAGAGAGTTGCTAATAAATTCTGACAAATCTTCTAATTTCGAAATTGGACAAGCGAAAAATAGGTATATAACCAGCGGCTAACTGGTGACCTTAGCAGTCGCGACTTCCTTGCTTCAACTACGATGAAAAATTAAGAAAGGTCGTTCATCTTTTTATTGAACGACCTAATTTGGTGATTTCCTTTGCGTTAGGGGCTTCATAGCTCTTATGAGTGTTTAACCAATGCGAAAAAAGAGCCCCTTCACACCTGAATTGAGCTCTTTGTGCACTGTATATTTAATTGATGCGTTACATAAGAAAGTCTGAGTTCATCATTACAGACGATTTATTTCATTAATCCAAAATCTTTAATTGGCCAAAAACGCCAATCGACTTTTCCTACAATTTGATCTGTCGCAATAAAGCCGAGTCGACGGCTATCCAAACTATTAGGCCGATTATCTCCTAGAACAAAAACATGACCTTCAGGAACCACTTCTAAAACATCAAAATCATTTGTATATGGACCCCATTTATGTTCCGCTACTTTTTGCTTTAAAAACGGCTCATCCACAGGGTCGGAATTTATATAGAGCACGTCGTCTTGATAAGAGATGATGTCTCCTGGCAAGCCGATCACTCGTTTTATATAATCTTCATTTTCATTTGCATGAAATACAATAAGGTCAAAGCGATCAGGCTCTGTAAAACCATATCCAATTTTATTAACGATAAACCTCTCACCATCAAAGACGCTTGGTGACATTGACTCACCCTGGACTTCATAGCTTGTAAAAACAAACGTCCGGACTACGATTGCAATAATAATTGCGATGAAAAATGCTTTTCCCCATTCCATCCACTCATTTGTTCTAGTTTCCACATTTTTTCCTCCGCCTAGCTCTTTTCTTCAATTTACCAAAGTTTTGCCATGGCTACAAGTGAAAGTCAACGTAAATTCTAAAGAAAAGAAGCCTTCAACATCTGAAGACTTCTCTACTTAGATTATCGAGGTCCCTGTAAAAGTCTCTATTAACAAATTCGATGAAGCAGAATTGGCTCCACACGTTGTGCGTCTGATAAACCCACTCATAGTAAGCTTTTAAAACGGGTCCAATCATTGCTTAAAGACCACTGAAAAAGGTGAAAATCGTACCTTTTTCAGCAGTCTCTTGATCATCGGTTTAAGAGACTTCCTACATAGCGAAGGAGTTCATTTGCTGAGACCGAATTATAACCGTGCTCATCAATTAATCTAGCAATCACTTCATTAACTTTCTTCAGCTGCGACTCATCTGGCGTTTTCGTCGAAGTCGTAATCTTCACAATGTCTTTTAAATCAGCGAACAATTTCTTTTGAATGGCTTCACGTAAACGTTCATGAGAATTGTAGTCAAATTTCTTCCCTTTACGGGCATAGGCAGAAATTCGAATTAAAATTTCTTCTCTAAATGCTTTCTTCGCATTTTCCGAAATGCCAATCTGTTCTTCAATGGAACGCATTAATTTTTCATCCGGCGTCATTTCTTCCCCAGTAAGAGGATCGCGCAGTTTATTTTTATTACAATATGCCTCAACATTATCTAAATAGTTATCCATTAACGTCTTAGCAGACTCATCATATGAGTAGACAAATGCCTTTTGTACTTCTTTCTTCGCAATCGCATCATATTCTTTTCTAGCTACGGCAATGAAGTCCATATAACGCTCACGATCTTCTTTAGAAATAGATGCATGCTCACTTAATCCTTCTTTTATTGAGCGTAATACATCTAATGCATTAATAGATGTTAATTGCTTGCGAATGATCGCAGAAGAAATACGGTTAATAACATAACGAGGATCAATTCCACTCATGCCTTCATCTGGATCTTCCTGCTTTAATTCCTCTAAATCCTGCGAATTAAAACCTTCAACGCTTTCTCCATCATATAAACGCATTTTCTTCAGCAAGTCAACGCCTTGCTTTGCTGGCTCTTTCAATCTTGTTAATATCGTAAATATGGCAGCTACTTTTAACGCATGTGGTGCGATATGCACATGAGCGAGATCACTATCTTGAATCATTTTTTTATAGATTCTCTCTTCTTCACTGACCTTTAAGTTGTATGGAACTTTCATGACAATGATCCGGGAATGCAAGGCTTCGTTCTTTTTATTAGAAATAAACGATTTGTACTCGGATTCATTCGTATGTGCCACAATGAGCTCATCGGCACTAATCAGTGCAAATCGACCAGCTTTAAAATTTCCTTCCTGAGTCAGCGAGAGTAAATGCCATAAGAATTTTTCATCACATTTTAACATCTCCTGAAACTCCATCATCCCTCGATTCGCCTTGTTTAATTCCCCATCAAATCGGTAAGCACGCGGATCGGATTCAGAACCGTACTCAGCAATGGTCGAGAAATCAATGCTTCCTGTTAAGTCAGCAATATCTTGGGATTTTGGATCTGACGGACTAAATGTACCAATACCTGTACGTTTATCTTCAGAGAAGAAAATACGCTCAACTAGGACATCTTCAATCCGACCACCATACTCTTCTTCCACACGCATCATATTTAATGGTGATAAATTCCCTTCAATCTTTATTCCATATTCATCTTGAAAATCCTTACGTAAATGAGTCGGGATTAAATGTAGTGGATCCTCATGCATTGGACAACCTTTTATTGCAAATACCGCGCCCTTGTCAGTCTTAGAATATTGCTCTAGCCCACGCTTTAACATGGTAACGAGTGTTGACTTCCCTCCACTAACAGGACCCATTAAAAGAAGGATTCTTTTCCTAACATCAAGTCTTTTAGCAGCAGAGTGAAAATATTCTTCAACCAGCTTTTCAAGAGATTCTTCTACGCCATAAAGTTGATCCTTAAAAAAGGAATACTCCTTTTTCCCGTTCACTTCTTCCACACCAGCATCTTTAATCATATTATAAACACGGGAGTGAGCGGTTTGTGCAATCCACGGCTTTTCCTTCAATAACTCCAAATAGTCAGCAAATGTTCCTTCCCATCTTAAGCGTTCCTCTTCTTCTCTGAACTGTTCTACTTTTTTTAATATACTCATGTATCGTACCTCCATCCTCGTGTTCAAGAGCGCGATTAATAAACCATATGCAAAAAAGAAAGTGAACATGCATTAGAATTTTAGAACTTCACCAAAAAGGTGCTTTTCCTTTTTGGTGAAGTTCTAAGCGATGAGCGGAGCCGCCGTTATCTTTTAAGCCTCTTAGAAGTGGGTTTCTTCTAAGAGGCGAACGGCGCGCGGAGCCATTGCAAAATGTTCGCACAGATTTGGACTAGGTAAGTGGGTTTCCTTTTTGAAGAAGATCTAAGCGATGAGCAAGGCAAGAATTTGGAGTTCGAGAGGCAACGTGCTTCGTTGCCTACCCATATATGTGATTAACCCGGAGTTCGAGTGCCATTGGGCTTCGTTGACTACTCAAATTTGTGATGGTCTCAGAGTTCGAGTGCCAATGCACCTCGTTGACTACCCATATATGTGATGGACTCGGAGTTCGAGTGCCATTGGGCTTCGTTGACTACTCAAATTCGTGATTGACTCAGAGTTCGGGAGGCCATGTGCCTCGTTGACTACCCAAATATGTGTAACACCCAGAGTTCGGGACCCATTGGGCTTCGTTGACTACCCAAATATGTGATGGACTCGGAGTTCGGGAGGCCATGTGCCTAGTTGACTACCCAAATTTGTGTAACACCCAGAGTTCTGGTGCCATTGGGCTTCGTTGACTACCCAAATTTGTGTAACACCCAGAGTTCGAGTGCCAATGTCCTTCGTTGACTACCCAAATTTGTGTAACACTCAGAGTTCGGGAGCCATTGTGCCTCCTTAAACTACAAAATTTAGACCTCTCCCTTAATATCTAGAAAAATGGTAAAATACTCTTTTGAAGAAGAACTTCCCTACTGTTTCCATCACCATAAAATGATATTTGATGGTACAATAAGGGTCGAATCCATTGAAATGAGCGTGTACACTTATGTTAAAATCCATTACTGGCTGGACAATAACGAGCATAATTTTTATTGCTTTTATATTCTTAATGATTGAAGTATCAGCAGAAGTAAATGAAGTAAAATCATTATCAGATGTGATAAATGAACATGTTAATTTAGAAGAGATTGTTCTTTCGAATAATAGTCTAATATACGATCGGAATGGGGATGTTATTAGCGAGGTTTTCCGTGATGAAAATCGCGTCTATTTACCGTACGAGGAAATCCCAACGATAGTCATCGATGCTTTTATTGCTACAGAGGACCAACGATTCTTTGAACATAAAGGCTATGATGCTATTGGGATTGGTAGGGCCATTTTGGCAAATGCCAGACACGATAGCATAGAAGAAGGCGGGAGTACGTTGACCCAGCAACTCGTTCGAAACCTTTTTCTAACTCATGATCAAACGTACAATCGAAAAATGAGCGAACTTCTTTATGCTTATGAGCTCGAAAAAAACTACACAAAAGAAGAAATTATAGAACTTTATATTAATACCGTTTATTTCAGTAACGGTGTGTATGGAATAGAAGCAGCAAGTCAGTTCTACTTTAACAAGCCAAGTGAACGATTGACTGTTGCAGAAGCTGCTTTTTTAAGTGCGGTACCGAATAACCCTAGTCACTATGACCCAATAAGAAATAGTGAGCAAACAAAGCTAAGACAGCATTGGGTTTTACAAAAAATGCTTGAAGCCTCTTATGTAACTCAAGAACAATATGAAGAGGCCCTTGATGAGTCAGTTGATTTAAACATCAGTCCTAAAACAGACTTACATCCTGATTATGTTACCTACATCCATCAAGAATTTACGGAGCTAGTGGCTGATAATGAGGGGTTTAACCAAAAGCTTGCACAAGCATCTAGTGAAGAGGCAAGACAAGAAATCGAACGTTCTCTTAATGAACGCGTTCAACAATTGTTTAAAGAAGGAATTCATATTGAAACAGCCTTAGATCCATTTTTACAAAACCTGGCTATCAAATCGATTCATAGACAAGTACCAAATTCAGATGTACAAGCTTCTGCTGTTGTTTTAGATCATCACAGCAATGAAATTGTTGCCATAACAGGCGGGAAAGAATATCAAAAATTTGATTTTCATAGAGGGTACCAAAACCCTAGGCAACCCGGATCCGCTATTAAACCATTGCTCGTATATGCACCATATATAGAGGAATTTGATGTCCCTATTCAAAGCACGATCAATGCCGATAATGTCTGTTATAAAGTTAGCGGCGAAGATTATTGTCCTAAAAACTACGGCGGTGCCCAGTATGGAATGGTCCCTTTAACAACGGCACTAAAAAATTCGTATAATACCCCTGCTGTTCGAATATTGGACAGAGTTGGGATTGAAACAGCATTTTCATATTTAGATCCATTCTCTTTTTCACACGTTAACGAGAATGACTACAATCTTTCTTCTGCTTTAGGTGGTTTTTCGCACGGAATGACACCACTTGAGCTAACAAATGCTTATACAAGCTTTGCTAATGACGGTACCTTTCATCCTGCACACGGGATTCGTAGAGTAACAGATAAAGATGGCAATGTCCTTTATGCTTGGGAAGAGGAAGAAAGCCGTGTCTGGAGTAAAGAGACAAACGATAAAATGCGTAAGCTTCTATCAGAAGTAGTAAAAAGCGGAACGGCCAGAAGAGCCCAAGTTTCAGCACCTTACTCTGGTGGAAAAACAGGAACGACAAACAATTACCATGACCTATGGTTCGTAGGTATGACCGATCAATATACGACTGGGGTTTGGGTCGGAAAAGACAAACGAGGAAGTATCGCTCACTTAAATGACAAAGGTCCACACCTACAAATTTGGCGTGAAATAATGAGATAAAGACAGCAGAAATGCTATGAAAGAAGACCCTCCATTTTGAGAGGGTCCTTAAAAAGAATTTTTGTCGAGATTACAACTATTATACAATAGATATTATGTACATACTGAATACATAATTGGTTTGGAGGGATTATTATGACAGGAGAAAAAAGTTTAAGGGTTTGTGAAAAAGGACATAAGTATTACAAAAGTAGTGATTGCCCAAGTTGCCCTACCTGTGATAAAGAGAAGAAACCTCAAAGTGGCTTCCTTTCGAAACTCAGTTCACCAGCAAGGAATGCATTGGTTCACGAAGGGATCGACACTTTGAATGAACTATCAAAGTACACCGAAAAAGAGATTTTAAAAATCCATGGCATTGGACCAGCTTCTTTACCTACTTTGAGAACTTCATTAGAAGAAGAAGGATTATCATTTAAAGAATAAAACGCACTTACCATAAACAAAGTGGATCCTCATTCCGTTAAATTGAAGAAAAATGCTTCTGAAAAAGGGGAAGCGGATCCTCGTTCCGTTAAAGTCACAAAACAAATGGTTTATTGGCCCGAAACAAGAAAATAACGGAATAAGGTTCCGAAACCCTCTCTAATCAGGCGGTTTAACTATGAATAACGGAATGAGGTTCCACCAAATTCCTTTCCTCTCAGCCAAAAAGGATCTGCCTCTATCATGAGAACAGATCCTTTCTTTTTTATAAAGGTAAACTAGCCATAAAACTATTGTATAACCTAAGTAGCGCAAAGACGACAGCTAGTACAAAGACACTCCAAAAGATCACTTGAAAAAAGATAAAACCGATAAGTCCTGGGAAACTCAGTGTACTGCTAATTTTATAAACAAGGAATATAAAGTAACTTAAGCTTGCTACTATAAACAAGATCACAACAAATAAAAGAAATTGTGCAAGTAAAACTGCAATCACACTGGCACCTAAGAAAATCCAAGATCCAGCTCTTACTTTATTTAATTCGTTTCCTTCTTCATCCTTTGAAAAAAACAGCATCGAAAGTTCGATTGTTGTGTCTGCAATTAATTTCAAGGCAGAGAAAACCATAAAGAAAAACAATAATAGTAAAAACATGAGTGTCAACTTTATACCACTTTCGGAAATGAACTCTAACATTCCGCTATAAATCCCTAAATTCGCAAGTTCACCAAGAATGAATCCTTGAACATAAATGGCAAAAGCAAGGCTAAATAATAGAATAGAGATTAGTGGGAAGTGACTAGTGATGTATCGATTTGACAAGTCAGACGTCTCCTTCTTTTTTACAATTAAATTTAATTAATATTTTTAAACAACTTCGTGATTGAACACATTAAAAAGAGAGAATCCAACTATATTGGAGAAACTCTTCGTCTCATTCACGTAACTTTCATTTCTTTTGTTCTGAAATTGTTTTATAATGGACATATGCTTTGTGACAAGGAGGAATATACATGGGTACATTACTCATCCTTGGTGTTAGTATTGTTTTCTTCGTTGCTATCTTTACAGCAGGATATGAAGACAATCCACACAAAAATTAATCACGCACTTATGAAATCGACCAATCTCCCCGGAGATTGGTCGATTTTTCACTCCGCCATTTTATTTCAAATCATGAAATCCTTGCTGACGAATTGCTTCATATATCACAATTGCAGCTGTGTTCGATAAGTTGAGCGAACGAATTTTGTCGGTTTGAGGAATTCGGAAACATCGATCAACATGGTTTTCAATGATACTTTGTGGCAACCCCGTCGTTTCACGGCCAAACACAAAAAAATGATCCATTTCCATATTAGAATAATCAAATTCACTATAGTTCTTGGTTCCAACCGTTTCAATAAAATAAAACGCACCCTTTGGGTATGTTTCAAATAGCTCGTCCATTGAATCATAATACTTGATAGAAACACTTGGCCAGTAATCACAACCCGCACGCTTAAGCATTTTGTCATCCGTTGAAAAACCTAGAGGACGAATCAAGTGTAATGTCGTATTCGTTCCTGCACATGTTCTAGCTATATTACCTGTATTGGCAGGGATCTCTGGTTGATAAAGCACGATATGTAATCCCACGTGCATACACCTCTATTTCCTTTAAATAAATAAAATCGCAGTTTCGACAAAATCCATTATACCACCTACCTCTAAAAGAAGAAATGACGAAAGAGAATGTCTTTCACACCGAAGGCATTCTCTCCACTCATCGCTCAGGTTCCGTTTCAGAAGTACGTTCCCCCTTCGCGTCGACTCCGCCGGCGTACGCTAAAACCAAGCATTCCATCATTTTTTTGCCCACTACCTGCTAGTAGTTCACGTTCAAATGAAACGATTACTGATCTTCTACTTCTTCAAATACTAACTTTTCTTTCATTTCCTCTCCATCTTCAAACCAAACAACCTCAGTTATCCACTTTTGACCAATCTCATAAGCACCAAGGAAGTGGGTATCAAAAAGAGTAATCTGTTTTGGGTTTTCGGCACCAGGCAAAACATCCGATTCTGAAGAAATGGATGGATGTGTGCTATCGTGCCATTCAAGGATATGGTTGTATTGGACCGTTTGAGCTGAATTATTTTCATCCCCAGTATAAACATATGTGATTTCTATTTGAAAATTATCTTCAGGAGGCGGAGGCAATAGAACTGACATCTCTCCTCTCCAATTTTCAGATGCAGCAGCAAAAAAATTCAGTTCATTTTCAACCGTTTCATTCCCACAGGCTGCTAACAAAAATACTACAAAGAAAAATCCTATTATCTTACCCAAATGATCACCCCTTTCCCATTGTACTTCTCTAAAGTACAACCACTATAAATTATTATTAAACCACCATACAATTAGAATGATACTTACGATCCCCCATGCTGAGGATCCCACTATCCACAAAACGATTGGCCTAGTTGAAATGTCCTTACTTGCATTATGTTTTATAGAAGCGAGCTTACTTTCCATACCTTTCTTCATCGAAGCAATCACAACAAAACCAATAATGATAAAACTAACCGTTATCCAAAATAATACATCCACTTACTTATTCCTCCTTTTTTAATGACCTTCCTAACCCGCTCCCTCAATTACCTTTATTTTAACAGAAAATCCCAATAATTCCTTTGTTAAAACATAAGCTAAAACCATCTTTTAATCAGTGGATCATAGCTAATAGTCCGCTTTATCCATGAGGGCAAATCCCTGTATTAACACATGTAAACATTGATATAACAACATGACTCAAAAGACCAAACCTAAGCGATTTGGTCATGAAATAATAGTGCTCTTTATTATGTCTGTCGCTAAAACTCCGCTTTTAAACCCTCTACGGCGGCTCCGCTCTTCGCGCCGATTCGGTACCAAAAGGGAAGTTCGCCCTTTTGTTCCTTACTTGTGCTTACTCCCTTTGCGATGGCTCCTCTCGCCGTGCGCCTTTTAAGAAGATCACTTAAAAGGCTTAAACCCTCTACGGCGGCTCCGCTCATCGCGCCGATTCGGTACCAAAAGGGAAGTTCGCCCTTTTGTTTCTTACTTGTGCTCACTCCCTTT
>NZ_JRJU01000023.1 GCF_000787375.1 Halalkalibacter okhensis
TACAACATCCGCTTCTTCTGTTGTTTCCTCTTCTTGGCTTTCTTCATCTACAGCATCTGCTTCTTCTGTTGTTGCCTCTTCTTGGCCTTCTTCATCTACAGGATCCGCTTCTTCTGTTGTTTCCTCTTCTTGGCCTTCTTCATCTACAACATCCGCTTCTTCTGTTGTTTCCTCTTCTTGGCCTTCTTCATCTACAGGATCCGCTTCTTCTTGGTCATCTTCGTCAACATCTGCTTCTTCTGTTGCTTCTTCATCATCAGACGGTTTATCTACAGCACCCTCTTCATCCGTCTCATCTTCTTTATCTTTTTCAGAGTCTAATTCTTTTTTTAGTAATTCATCAATTTCCTCATAATTTCCTTTAGCAATCTCTCGCATGATCTTTCCTTTTTCAGGTGATCCAGAAATGCTTTTAGCAACTTCTGAAACGATTTCGCCATGGCTTTTTTCGTTAGCATCTAATTCTGATGCGGAAACTGGTGCTCCTGCTGCAGCAAATGCACTTGCAACCACCGCTGTTGATAATACCAACGGAACGACCTTTTTGGAACCATTTCTCCTATTTGTCTGCATATCTTTCTTTTTAACCATGTTTCTTCCTCCCTTTAGCTTAAGATTGTTTTTTTGATGGCGACTCCCTCTTTGCAGTTGTCGATACAGAGGACTGCGCCATCCTTTTTGTCAGTTTTTGCAGTTTCTTAACTGCTTGTCCTACACTTTACAGAAGAAATATAACGAAACTATGAATTAAATTAGATAGAAATGAGACCTTTTTATGAACTCAGACATCATTTTTTTGAAAACTACCAAGCTTGCTGTCCAATCTGGGCATTATTCTGTCCAAAAGCCGACATATGCTGTCCAACTCCTGCCACTTTCTGTCCAAAAGCCGACACTTGCTGTCCGCACACTTACAGCACACAAAAAAGCCTGCCATTACTAATAGTAATAGCAAGCTCTCCAAATCATTATTTCAATAACGGGTCTTTAACATTCCGGTCCAACCCTAGACACTTGCAGTCCCAAATCCGCAATTTGCTGTCCAATCTGCGGATGATTCTGTCCAAGAACTTCATCTACTCCACGCCAAACACATAACGCGTCCGGCTTTCATACCTCTCGCCTGCCCGCAGAATTGGTGATGGGAACTGCGGCTGATTGATTGAGTCTGGTGCTCCTTGCGTTTCTAAACATAGCCCTAAATATTTGCGCGCTTGTACACCTTTCACCTTATAGGTATCCTCAATCTGTGTGCCTGTATATAACACCACGCAAGGTTCATCTGTCTCTATCATGAGCACACGCCCACTTTTTTCATCTTTCAACATGATTTCTCGATCGTTGTTCGTATTTAACATAAACGGATGATCATAGCCTCTTCCAGCTAACACATTTTGTTCGTAAACGGACGTGGCGCCTTCTTTTATTTGTTTTCCATTATTAAAATCAAATGGCGTACCATCAACACGGATCTTCTCTCCTGTTGGCATAAGGTCTGACTTTAACTGTAAGAACTCATCACTCTTTATGGTAAGCTCGTGATCAAGTATGTCTTCTTTCAAGTCACCACTTAAATTAAAGTACGTATGATTCGTTAAATTGACGATGGTCGTCTGATCGGTTGTTGCTGCATAATCGACTAGAAGTTCATTTTCCTCTGTTAGCGTATAGGTCACTGTCACATTCAAGTTGCCAGGGTATCCTTCTTCTCCGTCTTGACTTACATAATGAAGCGCAACTCCCACTCGATCTTGCTCTTCAAAAGTCTCCGCTTCCCAGATGACATGGCTGAACCCAACTTTACCGCCATGCAAATGATTTTCGCCATCGTTTTTTAGTAATTGATAGCTCTTTCCTTCTAATTCGAATGCAGCCCCCCTGATTCTCCCTGCAAAGCGGCCAACAATCGCGCCAAAGTAGGGAGAGTTACGCTCATAATCTTCTACTCGATCGAACCCTAGCACAACATCCTCACGTTTTCCTTCTCGATCAGGTGTGAGAAGTTTTGTAATAATCCCACCGTAGGTAAGGCATGTCATCTCCATCCCTTTGCTATTACTGAGGGTGTAGGCTGTTACCTCTTTTCCATTTAACGTACCAAAAAATCCTTTTGTCACTTTCATCTTAAAACCCCTCCCCAACTAACAGATAAAAAGAAGGCGACCTGCTTCTCCGCTCCCACAAGTCGCTTTCTTCACCCTAGTTCACGCCACCAGGCATAAAGACTTTGTTTATGATTAGCGCCACTGCGCCAAGGACCATTCCTTTTTTGCCTAGCTTTGAACAGATCACTTTGATATCTTCTGATAAGTTCGTTAACATATATTGATTGACCATTTGCTGAAGTGAATCAACCACAATGTTGTCATCACCTTCAAAGATTTGACCTTCTAATATAATTCGTGAAGGCTTAAGAATATTGATCATATTTGCTGTTGCAATTCCTAACGATTTTCCTGTAACCTCTAAAATGGAGGTCGCTAGCTGATCTCCCTCTTTAGCTGCCTTAAAAACCAATTCAATGGTTAATGCAGACTGATCACCGCTTGTCCACTCAGCCAGGATCGTTTCCTTGCCTGAATCGATCGCTTCTTGCGCCCGCTCTAAAATGGAGGTCTCTGATGCACACGCTTCCAAACAACCTTTGTTTCCACAACGGCAAACAGGTCCGTTCACATCCACAATCGTATGACCAATTTCACCAGCTGTATTAAATGAACTTCGATACACTTCATTATTAATAAAAATTCCTGAACCAACCCCGCGGCCTACACTTATACAGAGAAAATCTGAAATGCCTTGCCCTTGGCCAAACCAGCTTTCAGCGATAACCAGTGCACGAACATCATTCTCGATCATCACGGGGAAGTTAAATTCCGTTTCTAATTCATCCTTTAACGGAATATCACGAAGCTGTAAGTGAGGCGAGAAGATCGCTAGTCCCTTATCTGGGTTCACTAAGCCGTGCATCGCTACACCTAAGCCAAGAATGTATTTCTTGTCCACCTCATGCTCTGTGAGAACATAATGAATGCTCTCTTTGACCATTGCCAGAAACTCACTTTTGGTCGGCAAGTTTGTTATTTTCTGAACGTAATCAAATGTGATTTTCCCATCGAGCGTAGCAACCACAACCCGAATAACTTCGGCTGCCGCATAGACACCTATGACAAAATAGGCAGAGGCATTAATGCTAAGCATAATTGGTCTTCTTCCACCTACGTTTGATTTGCTCGCTTCTTGTTCAATGATGAGATTTTTTTCTACTAGCTCATTCACTAGTCCTCCAACCGTAGGCGGGGTTAACTTCGTGATTTTTGCAATTTCTGCTCTGGAAATTGGTCCTTTTAAACGGACTAAATTTAAGATTGTTGATTGATTAAGTGACTTCATCCCTTCGAAACTACCTGTTTTATAAACCATATCCATCCGCCTTCAATTTAATATTCACATTTGAGTTGTTCATTTATTAAATTATTTAATTAACTTAAGTATCATATATTCCTAAAGGTTGGTCAATAAGTTGTTACACTAAAACAACATTTTTTCCACTTTATTACTTATTGAAAACCGGTGCCTTTTTTAACGTACTGCTCGGGATGGAATCTTCAATGGTCGGCCAGCCATCTTCCCACACAATCGGATCAATCATTAGAGGTCGCCTCGTTGCTCCTAGTGGCAAATACGGCTGTTCTCTCTCAATCGCATGGTATACGATCCAATCTGTCCCTTCGTCATCAGTTATGATCGCATTATGCCCCGGGCCGACGAATACAGATTCACTGTCCTCCACAGGCTCCCCTTTTAAAATAAGCGTCCCTTCCGAATCAAGAAGATTATGGCCATCTTGATCAAGATAAGGCCCTTCAATCGATTCTGCTCGACCAACAGCCACTCGATACTTACTATTTAACCCTTCACAACAAGAACCAAGCGATGCAAAAAAGTAGAAATACCCATCACGCTCAATAATATACGGAGCTTCAAAGGCATTCCCTGCCACATGAAACTTTTCACCAGTAACCTCAAGCCCGTCCTCACTAAGCTCTACTCCATATATGCCATGAAAACTGCCCCAAAATAAATAGTTTTTCCCATCATGTTCATAAAACATTGGGTCAATGGAGTTGCGAACATCGATTTCAGAGCTCGTAAACAATTTCCCAAGATCCTCAAATGGCCCCTCCGGTTGATCAGACACCGCCACACCAATTCCTGGGTCTGGGTCTCCCCATGTTGAAATCGCATAATATAGGTAATACTTGTCATTTAGATGGACAATGTCAGGAGCCCATAAATACCCCTGTTCCTTCCACTCTGGCTTTTCTTCAAGCGCTTCTCCGACAAACTCCCATTCGACTAAATCCTGCGATCTTATAATAGGAATGAGCGGCTGACCTCTTTCATCTCCAAAGTGATCCTCTGTCCCATACACATAAAAGTACCCATCTTGTGCATGAACAATCGAAGGGTCCGCAATTACTGGTTCAAATACGGGATTTTGATATGTTTTTTCTTCTTTAGATTGGCAACCTGTCATGAGTAATCCTCCAAGTACAAATAATAAAAACCACCTTTTCATTATAGTACTCCTCTCCTCTATTATGGGCTTAAAAGTTTACGAGGGGACCAAAAAGGCGGTTTTCCTTTTCAGTCCCCTCTCAGTTTACAAGGTGCTTTGGTTGTACCTATTTCTTCTGATCATTAATCTTTTTGATTTCCTCTAAGTTGCACTTCGGTTCGCGGTTGTATGTTAGAAGGCCGTTGATTTCCTGTTCCACATCGGTTAATTGCGTATAGCAAAACCCTTGTAAAATATCAGACTGATAGATTGCCTCTGTAACTTTACGATATTCTTCAACAAGCCCCTCGCTCGATTTTACAGACGAATATCCCCAACCATCCTGCTCATCTACTTGATAAGCAATTCCGCCATACTCGGTAATGAGAATTGGCTCGCCGCGGTATTCATAGCCCTCTGCATAGATCATACGGTTTGCTGGCTCCGTCTTAATCGCACTTTCGATGGTTTCATACGATTTTTTAATATGGTCAGCAGATTTATAGTTATGAATTCCGCAAATATCAGAGATCGTGTGCTCCCAGCCCTCATTTGAAAGAACTGGGCGCGTCGTATCAATCGACTTGGTTAAATAGTACATCGAGGTTGCATGGTCCTGCTGTTGTTTCTCATGAGCCACACGCGAGATTCCCCAGCTTTCGTTTAATGGCACCCACACGATCACACTTGGATGGTTGTAGTCACGTTTAACCACATTGACCCATTCTGTCAACATCCGACGGACTGCCTCTTCGCTATATTCCGAGCAGTTGGCCATCTCGCCCCAAACTAGAAAGCCTAATTTATCAGCCCAATATAAATAACGTGGATCTTCGACTTTCTGGTGTTTTCTCGCACCGTTAAAGCCCATCTCTTTCGATAGCAAAATATCCTGTTTCAAATCATCATCGGTTGGCGCTGTTAGTAACGCTCCAGGGAAATACCCTTGATCCAGAACAAGCTTTTGATAATATGGCTTGTTATTTAACTTGAACTTGCCATTTTCAATAGAAACCTTTCTCATCCCAAAATAAGTATCAACCGAATCTAGTACATCTCCTTGACGAACGAGCTTAATATTGACATCGAATAGGTTCGGATTTTCCGGCGTCCAATACCAGCCATCATCGTGAATATTGCTTCGATCCGTAAAACGATTGCGTAAATTATAGCTGCGCTTCATATATGACTCTAGTACTCTAGACTCTTCTTCGACAAGAACTTGGTCACCATACGAGATCGTTGTTTTGATCGATAATGCCATATCTTTTGGCACATCATATTCGATGATAATGTCTCCTCGATCGATGTCTGGCGTAAAGCGCACCCCTTCAAGCTTTTGTTCAGAGACAGGCTCAAGCCAAACCGGCTGCCAAATCCCTGTCGTTCGAGTATAAAAAATCGATGCAGATTGCTCATGCCAATATTGCTTTCCTCTTGGAATCGTCACATCCTCAGACGGATCTTCCACACGTACGACGATTTCATTGTCCCCATTTTTGTTATAATGCGGGGTAATATTTGCCGAAAAAGGAGTATTCCCTCCTTCATGATACGTCACAAGCTCACCATTGATATAAACCCATGACTTATAGTCAACGGCTCCAAAGTGGAGGATCAACTCTTGATCTAACCAATCCTCACTGACAGTAAACGTTCTGCGATACCAAACGATATCATGAAAGCGATGATCGTTAATTCCACTTTTTACTGTTTGGTATGCAAAAGGAACGATTATTTTCATTGATTGTGGGAACTCTTTATACCATTTATCTTTCAAGCCTCGATTTTCATCATCAAAAGCAAAATCCCACTCCCCATTAAGATTCAACCACTCCTTGCGAACAAATTGAGGGCGTGGATATTCATTTCGAATTGTACTCATGTTATCTCTCCTTACTTAATCCCAGATTGTGTGACACCTTTAATGAAGTAGCGCTGTCCGATAATAAATACGACCACTGCTGGAATCGTTGCAATCGATGTTAACGCCATTAATTTTCCGTATGAAGATACAAAGCTTCCTTGCTGCATAACGGCAATCCCTGTTGCGATCGTTCTCATCTCTGGTGAGCTTGTTGCCACAAGCGGCCATAAGAAATCGTTGTAGATCATCATGAAAGAGAAGATCGATAACGTCCATAAGATCGGCCTAGCCGATGGAACAACAATGCGGATGAATATTTGCCATTTGTTGGCACCATCCAATTTCGCTGCCTCTTCAAGCTCTTTTGGAAACACTTTAAAAAATTGATAAAGCAAAAACACACCAAACGCATTCGCAGTATATGGCAAAATTAGCGCTGCATACGTATTTAAAAGTCCTAAATTACTAAATTGCATATACATTGGTAAAAACGTAATAACAAATGGAATCATTAACGTACTAACAAATAACGGAAAAAGGTATTTTTTAAAAGGCACGTCTAAGCGCGCAAGTCCGTACGCAGCCATCGCATCGATTGAAACAATAATTAATGTTCCAACAAGCCCAGCAAAAATCGAGTTAAACATCCAGCGAATGACCGGGACGTTCAAGCCTTCTCCTAATAACGTGTACGTATAATTTTCAATCGTAAAGTTTTGCGGAATCCAATTTAACCCACCTGTTAACGCTTCTGTATCGGTTTTAAAGGAAGTGGAAAGCATCCAGAATAAAGGCATTAAGAAAAGGATTGCGACCACTACAGCTATACTTACGACAATGAGTGATTTTCCTTTTTTACTCATACTCCCACTCCTTTCTTACGCTTTCTCTTAAATTTGCCTTCTTCACTTGCTCGATTGATTCTAAATTGAATGACTGAAATCCCAATCATAATCAATGCCATTAAGATCGCCATCGCTGAAGCTGATCCTAATTGACGCTGAGAGAATGCTTCATCCACAATACTCATAAGCAAAACCTCTGTTTGATTCCCTGGACCACCCCTTGTCATTAAGTACGGTTGCCCATACACATTGAACGAGGCAATGGTTGATGTAATAAACACAAACAACATCACAGGGCGAATCGTTGGTAGAGTGATATGAATCAGTTTCTTCCATGAACTCGCACCATCAATCGATGCCGACTCATATAATTCTTCTGGAACCTCATTTAACGCATTTATAAACAGAATCATATTAAATCCAATCGTCCACCAAATTGTAGCAATAACAATGGAGATCCATGCGTACGGAATTCTAGTCAACCACGGAATCGGATCGAGACCTAATACGCTCAAATATTCGTTAATCAAACCAGAGTTTGTATCTAGCAACCATAGCCATACAATTGCAATAACGGATACAGATACAACATATGGTATAAAGTAAACCGTTCTGAAAAAACCTTGAATTTTTTTCGGTAGCTTCGTTACTAGAAGTGCTAACAATAACCCGATGACAACTAATAAAGGAACAGAAAAAATAACAAACTTAAACGTATTAAATAATCCATTAAAGAAGACAGAGTTCAGATGTGAACCCGAATCAAAAATAGCGATATAGTTTTGTAACCCTACGAAAGGTCGATCTTTTGAGAGTAAATCCCAACTATGAAAACTTATGTAGATTCCATAGATGATTGGAATTAAGAGAAAGCAAACAAACATCACAAAATAAGGTAAAACAAATAAGAATGAGGTCAATTGTGATCGTTTTGAGTTTTTCATCCAATCCCCCCCTTTTCATTAATCATGCTTTTTTTTAAAAGGAAAGAGCAGGGTAACCCTGCTCCTATGTTTAGTTCAGTCGTTGTTGTGCTCGATTTGTTGCTTCTTCTAATGCTTCTCTTGGCTCTTTTTGCCCAAGTAGAACTTCATTAACCGCTTCCATTAATGGGTCTGATAATTGGCCCCAGTTACGAACTTGTGGCGAGAATTGCGTATAATCAAACTGCTTTGCCACCTCAGGCTGTTGCTTCATTTCTTGGAACTCATCACTTTCATACACAGCTTTTGCAGCTGGCGCTTGACCAGACTCAGCCCAGGCCATTCCATTTTCTGCTGTAAAGCTTAGGAATTGCTTAATCGCTTCATGTTTTTCTTCTCCAACAACTTCTGGCACCACAAAGTTATGCGAGTTACCAAATACTGCCTCTTGCTCCGTACCAAGCATCGGAACTGGTGCTACACCAAAATTAAGACCTGCATCTTCCCATTGTTGTAACATCCACGGACCATTCATGTGCATCGCATTTTTTCCTTGTAAGAAAAGTGTCACTTCTCCATCTTGCTGAACATCAGAAGGTGAGACATTGTACTCAGAAATCAAAGAACGTTGGAACTCTAATGCTTCAACTACTTCCTCTGAATCATAAAGAACTTGGCCATCTTCAATTAATTGACCACCATTTTGATACACAATCGTTGGCATAATAAATTGTTGTGGCCATAACGTTGGTACAACATAGCCATACTGACCGCTTCCGTCTGTTAATTTTTGTGCAAACTCAACGAACTCTTCACGATTTGTTGGTGGTACGTCTGGATCAAGACCTGCAGCTTCAAAGAGGTCTTTGTTCCAGTAGAACATTAATGGGTGAATATCTAAAGGAATGCCATAAAGCTCCCCATCAACCATTGCACCTTCTAAAGCATTTTCATTGTAATCTTCTAAATTTACTGTATCACCAGTAATGTCATCTAAATTTTTCAAAAGATCATTTTCCACATATGTAAGAATCTGATCTCCGTGCATAACCATTAAATCTGGAACATTGCGATTGTCGTTTAACGTTAAATCGACTGTTGTATAGTACTCAGACTGTGGGACAACTTGATAGTCTACCGTAAACTCATCTTGAGACGAGTTAAACTCATCAACGATTTCCTGCATTTTCGGACCATCCGGACCAGAAAACGGAACCCATAACGTAATCTTTTCGCTACCTGACGCACTTTCTGTATTTTCACCAGCTGAATCAGAACCAGCCTCGTTGCCATTGGAACAAGCAGCTAACACCATTAATAAAAGAATGATAAATAACTTTCCACTCAAAAACCTTTTCACAATTATTCCCCCTTTATTTGAAGAGCTATAATCAAATTAAATTAGTTAATTAATTTAATTTACAATCATAATATACCTATTTGAAAACGCTGTCAACTAGTTTTTTAGGCTTGTATATACAGAGTTTTTCATTGTGATATCCTTATTTCACGTATTGTTTTCAATTTAATTAAATTAATTTATTTTTATTCAAGAGCTAACCTCCTACTATTTTTGCTCGAAAAAATTAAACCTGCTATTACCTATAGGTAATAGCAGGCTCTTCTTAGATGAGAAAATCTAGGGTGTCATCAGCCACGCCCTCTACCGAACCGATTTCGCCCCTAAATAACGTGGTTTCCAATACGAATTATTCCTATCTGCAATCGTTACACCCGTACTAGAACCTGCATGAATAAATTGGTTGTTGCCAATATAAATACCGGCATGAGAAGGTCCAGGGCTAATAGTTTCAAAGAATACAATATCACCTTTTTGAGGACTCGAAACTAACTTCGTTGCCCCCCAAATCGTAGCAACTGTTCTCGGCAATGCAATTCCTTGTTTCATATAAACGTAATTCAAAAATCCTGAACAATCAAAGCCAGCTGGTGTGCTTCCTCCCCAAACATACGGGACACCGATATATTTTCTCGCTTCAGCAATCAAAGCATCCGCGTTAAACGTTTTTAATTCTGGTGCCGGGGTTGGTACTGGTGAGACCACTTGACCATTAGCTGTTAAACGCAATACTTGCCCAACATGTATCGTATCCGTTGTTAATTGATTAAACGTTTTTAGCTGCTGAACGGTTATGTTGTTTGACGTTGCAATTTCCCATAACGTATCACCTGGTTGTACGGTGTAGGTAGTTGCTTGAACTGATGTTGCAGTTACACTAGGAATCTTCAACACTTGTCCAACTCTAATCAAATCCGATGTTAAGTGATTAAGAGATTTTAGTTGCGCGATCGTTGTTTGATGATTTCTAGCGATGACAGACAAACTGTCACCTGCTTTTACTGTATAGGTTGTCGTTTGAGGAGTGGTTGTTCGTTGGTCAGTTAAAAACAACACTTGCTCAATTTGGATGGTTGCTGATGATAATTGATTGTATTGCATTAACTGATCGACAGTGAGGTTATTAGTTGTTGCAATCCTCCAAAGCGTATCTCCGGATTGCACTTTATAAGTTAATCCACTAGCTGATGCTTGCTCTGCTGCAAAAAGAGTCATAAATCCAAACATCGTAGTGATAACATATTTTTTCAATGAACAACACACTCCTAAAGGTTAGATTGTCTGCTTTCTTTCAACGAGACTCATCATAACGCGGTTAGGAGCATTAAAGTAGCCCTATTTATTTGGAAAACCTGCTTTCATTTCCCAATTCTTGGTTCTCCTTCTTGTCGTTCTGTCCAACTTGCACGATTTTCTGTCCGAACGAGTCCAGATTCAGTCTAACATGCTCCATATTCAATCCAAACGATGCCACTTGCTGTCCGAGCGAACCAACCACCCCAAAAAAACAAGAAGGAGAGACACGTCTCCCCTTCTCCATTATCTTCTCTGTTTTTTTATCTGCCCTATTCCGAGCTCTGCCGCTTCTTTATAGATTGCTTTCAAAAAGCTAATAACCATTAATGCCATGATGACAGAGAATGGCAAGGCGGCGGCAATCATCGTATTCTGCAACGCTTGAAGCCCTCCTGTATATAACAGGACGAGAGCGATCGCAGAAAGCATAGCACCCCAGATCAATTTAATCCGAGTACCGGGTGAATGAGAGCCATTTGTCGTCATCATCCCTAATACATATGTACCTGAATCGGCTGATGTAATGAAAAAGGTACCGATCAGAAGCATCGCAAGGATCGATGCTACAAATCCTAGCGGGAAATAAGAGAATACTGCAAACAAGGACTCCTCAACTGCAAATTCCGAAATTGCTGCAATCCCGTCATGCTCTAGCATAATTGCTGTTCCGCCAAATGTCGAAAACCATAAGAAGCCTACAACCGACGGCACAAACAATACCCCAAAAACAAATTCACGGATCGACCGTCCTTTTGAAACACGTGCGATAAATATGCCAACAAACGGCGACCAAGCAATCCACCAAGCCCAAAAGAAAACGGTCCATCCATCAATCCATGCACGTAAATCTGGATCCGCAGGCGAAATTCGAAAACTCATTGCGGGCAAATTTTGAATATAGGTCCCAATGGAATGAGTGAATAGCTCCAAAATAAACAAAGTAGGCCCAACAATAAACATCAATAAAAAGATAACAACCGCAAGCCCCATGTTGACATTACTTAGGATTTTAATTCCTTTGCTCAAACCCGTCCAAGCCGAAATCATAAACAAAACGGTGACGATTAAAATAATTAAAAATTGAACAACAATATTGACAGGGACGTTAAACAAATAGGATAATCCTCCGTTTATTTGAACGGCTCCAAATCCAAGTGTCGTCGCTACCCCAATCACCGTTGCAATAACGGCAATCACATCAATCACTTTTCCAATGCCCCCGTTTACCTTGTCTCCAAAGATCGGCTTTAAGGTCGCACTGATTAACCCGCGTTCACCATGCCTAAAATTAAAATAAGCCAAAACTAACGCGACAATCCCATATATGGCCCAAGCGTGCAATCCCCAATGGAAAAACGTAAAGCGCATCGCATCTCTTATCGCCACGTCCGTTCCAAGCTGCCCAGTTGGAGAATCAACCGCATAATGACTAATTGGTTCGGCCGCTCCCCAGAAAACAAGCCCAATCCCCATTCCTGCACTAAATAACATCGCAAACCAAGTAGGCCTTGAAAACTCTGGTTTACTGTCCTGTTTCCCTAATCGAATTCTCCCCACAGGACTAATTAAAAAGAACAAACAGACAATCGTAAACAACGTAACGACAATCAGATAATACCAGCCAAACGCTCCTGTTATAAACGTTTGAATATCAGCTGTCACTCGCTCTAATGCATCAGGGTCGATAACCCCAATAAGAACCAGGACTAAAAGGATGGAAACTGAAACATAAAAAACACCCATTTCTTTTCTCACCTTACGTTCTCCCTTCTAAAAACGACTTATGACTGCGTCAGATACTAAAAGATAGTTTTCTCCATTCCTATTTTTATCATTCATAGAATGAAACATCACTCCTACAGACGCCTAATGCGTGGCTTGCTGTCCAACTTACACGATTTACTATCCGAACAATGCAATATTCTGTCCAAACTGCGCCTTATTCTGTCCAAACGATGCCACATTCTGTCCGAAACAAAACCCACTACACCAAAAAGCCCACTATTACTTAAAAAGTAACAGCAGGCTCAACCCAAAACAGCACGATTCTCGCACTATTTCTTCAGCTCTTTTTTTGCTTCTTTATCGGCCTTTTTCTCCTCTTTCTTCGCTTCCTTCTCGGCCTTCTTCTCCTCTTTCTTCGCTTCCTTCTCGGCCTTCTTCACTTCTTTCTTCGCTTCCTTCTCAGCCTTTTTCTCCTCTTTCTTCAGTTCCTTCTCCGCCTTTTTCGCGGCCTTCTCTTCCTCTTTCTGCTCCTTCTTCGACTTCTCCGGTTCAGTCGGCTCAACCTCATTAAACAAACCTTCATGACCAGAAATTACGATATCATCAATTCGACTCGTTCCACCTGAACCGATCGAACCGCCATTAATCGCTACATCCGATGTGTTGATCCATCGAATCAAGACGTTTTCCTGATTCTCTAACTCTGTTGGCAATTCAAGCTGATCTGTCACACCTGAAGTCCAGTTGTTTCCGACAATAACGGTACTATTAGACATACTTGTCCAGCTTTCCCCGTCTAGACTGTACTGAATTTCGAAATCTCTCGGTCCTGTATTCGAACCGAACTGTCGAGAGGAAAGGGTGAGATCTTTATAGCCAAGTGTCGTTAGCTCAATCAGCCAATAGCTCTCATCTGTGTTCCAGCCATTCGCATTTACCGCTCTAGAGCCACTGCCATAACCAGCAACATAACCTGTGACCGCAGAAGCAACCGTAGTGATCTCACTCCCGATATTTTCGGAAATCCCACCTGTTGCAGCTAGACTTTCTGTATCAAAATTCCAGCTGATAACCTCCACAATCGCCGGCTTTACTGTTAACTGGAATTCTTTCGTTTCCACTAACTCACCTTTTTGAAGGGTCGCTACTAAGGTAACATCCACACTTTCATATTGCGGATTCGTTACTACACCAGTTGAAGAGATCACCCCTTCATCGCTAGACTCCCACGAAATCGACGAACCGTACGACCCTGTTGTGGCTAGAACCACATCCTGTACAACACTCGCTGCTGTATCTGATCCTTGGAATCCGACGCCTAACGCATTTTTATCCATGTCAATCGCTTCTTGATCGGTCATTTCAAACGGAGTATACCCTAACGCTTCCGCCTGCTCTCTTGTAAAAAACACACGATATTCTGGTTCGACCATCGCATAATGATCTGGTGCTACATATTCCTTCGTCTTAATATTCCCAACATAACGCGATAACCCTTCATCTCCACGCTCTCTTGCACGGAAGACAAATGGCATTTCTAATAAAGGATCAATTGGGTCATAAATTCCGAGATTGTTTTCTCTTGCATATTTGGCAGCCTCTGCATACTCTTCTACTTTTTCATCTTCAAACGGATAAATAAAATAGCTTGAGGCAAACCCATCTCTCACCATTTCTAAATTCGTATTGACACCTTCCTCTGTAAATACTTCTGCAAGCAAGCGTCCATACGCATCTAACGGTTCTTCACCCAAACGTAAAATCACCGTATCACCAGCACGTAACATCGTTTGCATATGAGCCGTTGCTAGATTGCCGTGTCTTTTTTGATTTTCATCTAACTCATTGTTCACAGAATGATACGTTTCTGGAGTATCCATATTTAAAAAACGTACATTCGTCGCTCCTAATACAGGTGTTTCCAACCGTATCGTATCTCCGTCAGTGACATGAGCGACCACCGCTTCATACTCACGATTTAATGTCGTCGGTGCCGGGCGTTGCTCTGCTGCTTTTACAAAATCAGCATTGCTTCTAGGCAACACTTGGTAAGACGTATTGTATTGACTCGAAATGGCCGTTACTTCATACCATGTATTTTCTTCAATTTGAGAAAGGTCAATGCCCGTGCTTTCCCATATTCGAAGATCCACCGCATCAAACTCATCATTAATAATAGAAATCGAAACCCCGCCGTTGTAGTACTCATTCACATTGCGAATAAACCCTTCAAAGGTAACAAGCGTCCCTTCATATAATTCTGCTACATTTGGATCCATGTAAGTAGATAAATCAATTTGTTTGGCAGTTACTTGTTGATTACGCTCCAAAACCTCTACTTCAGATACTTCAATTTGCGTAACACCATTGTACTCGCCAACGATACCCGTCACTTTTAAAAGATCTCCTTCTTTCACATCCGGAAAGCCAGCCGTACTATAGTTAAATAGTTGAATGCCTGCCTCATCATCTTGTATATAAAGAGAGAACCTTCCACTTTGCAAAAGCCCTTGATCAACATTCGCCACACCTTTGACGGTTACTTCTTGTCCGATGTTTCCGCGCGCAAAAGAAATTGATTGATGTTCAGGATCACCCGGTTCCCCTGGATCTACTTCTCCCCCTAGTGATACTCCTTCAATCACAACATCATCGATTCTGTTCGTCCCGCCACTAGCTACATCATCACCACGAATGGAAACATTCGATGTGTTGAGCCATCTTACATATACAGTCTCCGCATTGTCGGTCTCTTCTGGCAAGGCTACATTTGCAAGCACACCCGCTGTCCAATTCGTCGCAACTTCGATATCCGTACCTGAAACGCTTGTCCAATTTTCTCCATCAACACTGTACTCGAGCGCGAAATCTTTTGGTCCAGTGCTCGATCCATAATGCTTAGAGGAAAGTCGAATATCTTCATATCCCTCTGTTGTAAACTCAGCCACCCAGTAGCTCTCATCTGCTGTGTGCCATCCATTTGAATTAATCGCCCTAGATCCCGAGCCAACGCCCGCTACATACGCTGCCTGGTTCGCTCCCACTAATGCAAATTCCTGCTGGCGATTTTCAGTAATTCCACCTGTTGCAACGGCACTTTCATGATTAAAATCCCACTCCACTAGAGTGACAGGTTGTCCTTCTGCCGCCACCTGTACTGGCAGAAATGATAAGAAATGAGCAAATACGAACATAATGGCTAAAACCAACGATACTACAGGTCCTTTTCTAGTAACCATCCTTCTCCTCCTACCGATCCTATTTTCTACCACCAATTAAAATTATAGCTTACAAATATGAACGAAAAATGATGGTTTCATTATTCCTTTGTAAAGATGCCTCACATGCCGTTCAATTGTCCTATAAAGATTCTGAATAAATAAGAAAGATGAACTAGAAATCTCCTTTCTAGTTCATCTTTCTATTGGATTGGCTTTTCATTATTAGTATTTTTCGAAAAAATGATTATTTAGCCCCGAGTTTTCCCTGCCATTGAGCCGGTTCTTTCCAAACTTAGCTTTATTCAATCCAAACGTAGACATTTGCTGTCCGAACTATGCCACATTCAGTCCAAACTAGGACTTTTTCTGTCCGAAGCTTAAAATTACGCCAATCACTCGCCGCACTCCTTAAGATAGTGCAATCGACTGAAAAAACACCCTACGCGAAGAGGCACGTAAGTCCGGGCTTCCACTTAGGGTGTTCCTCTATTACTCTTTTGTTACTAAATAAGCTTGGTAGTTTGTCACTCCATCTTGTTCAACATACACAGCGAGAACATAGTCACCTTCAGGCAATTGTGTCCCACTTGCTTCACCGTTCCATGAAAATTCATGAATGGGTGCTGAAACATTTGCAAATTCACCAATGGTGCCTAGTGGAAGTCCAATCGTTCCATCCGAGTTGAACTCGTATAAATCATAAGCAAGCACTTCCGCTCCGCCTGGTAAATAAGAACCGACAGAATATGTGCCTTCAGACTCTTTTTCAAGGAACGCCCCCGTCACACGCGGATAATCAGGCTCACCGACAAACAAAATTGTTGGCACATCGATGGTTGCTGTTCCATCACTCACTTGAATCGTTCCTTCATAATATCCAGGATCCAATTTTGATGCATCCACCTGAACATTGAACCTAACATTTTGAGTTTTACCAGCTTGTACATTTAAGTTATTGCTTGTCATGACTTTAATGCCTTGTGGATTGCCAGCAAACTCCACATCAAAGCTGTAACGTTTTCGTTCATTTGATAGATTCTTAATCGTAAAGCTTGTCCCTTCCACTTGTTTGCCTTTGCTTTTGACAAACTTACCAAATGAATGACTGCCAGAAGTAACAAGTGTTTTCGTTTCAATTGCATCTAATACACGAATGCTACCCGCACCTTGAGTATTGTGTGGATACACTTCGCCTGTTGCTGGATTGATTAAGTCTTCAGCAGTATTCATTAACGCTGCTTTTATTTCTTCTACGCTCCAGTTCGGATTTGCTTCTAACACTAAGGCCGCAGCCCCCGCTACATGCGGTGCAGCCATGCTTGTTCCTTGCATCGCGCTATATCCATGTGGACTGTCTGGATTATGTGTTGGAACTGTACTTGTAATGTTGACACCAGGTGCAGAAACATCCGGCTTAATCATCCAAGTTGATAAAACAGGTCCACGAGATGAAAAGTCCGCGATCGTCTCTCCGACTTCACCGATAAGCTCAATATCAAATGATACCGTATTGTTACCTGCCTCTAATTCAGCTAGAAGCGCTTGTCCATCCGCTTGCGTCGTCTTAATCGTCGGAATAGCCATTCCTGGCACATCTGGTTGTTCACCACTCACATTATTATAAATTATCGCCCCAACAGCACCCGCATTTTTCGCATTCGTCGCTTTATCTACAAATGCGTACTCCCCGCGGCTGATTAACGCAATTTTCCCGTCAACATCGACACCTTCAAAATCAGATTCAGCGCCAAGTCCAACGTGAACAAATTCATACTCTCCTTCATTTAACGCAAGCAGCTCTTCTTCACTCGGAAAGCCCATCACGTTGGCAGAAGGATAGTCCACCCCACCAGGAGTTGTGATTTTTGCAGAGAAAACATTATACGGCAAGCGACTTGCTCCGACAGAAATGGCCTCACGCGACGTTCCTGGTGAACCAACTGTCCAGTTATTCGGCCCGCTATTTCCATTTGAAGTGACCGCAACCACTCCCTCAGCCATTGCCCAATCTAACGCAATACTCGTTGCAAAATCTGGAGAGTTCAATGTATTCCCTAAAGATAAATTCATCACATCCGCGCCATCTTGAACCGCACGCTCTATTCCAGCGACAACATTTTCAGTCGTTCCGCTTCCACCCGGTCCAAGAACTCGATACGCTAATAAACTTGCCTCCGGAGCTACCCCTTTAATCTCCCCATTTGCCGCGACCGTTCCCGCTACATGAGTCCCATGATTCGTTGAACCTCCACGTGGGTCACCTGTTGGCGTTTCTTGCGGATCGTCATCATTATCAACAAAATCCCAGCCTTTGTACTCACCAAAAGCGTGTTCTAAATCTGGATGCGTATAATCAGTACCTGTATCAATCACCGCTACCGTAATACCTTCACCCGTGTAGCCAGCATCCCATGCGAGATCCGATCCAATAAAAGGTGCACTTTCCACCATGTTCGGATTAAACACTTCTGGGTCGACTTCCACAGAATCAACCGTATATTCCACATTTGGATACACTGCTTTGACACCAGGAATCGTCGCCAATTCAGCTACTCGATTTCCTGGAAGCTCCACAGAAAACCCAGAAAATACATGCTCGTATTCACGATTCACCTTGGCATTTTTCACTTTATCCTTAACCGCATCAACTACCTTGTTACGCTCAGAAGCTAATTTTGATTTCGATTGGCTTTTGCCTTTTTGCTTCGCTTCAACAATGCTTTCCTCTTCTAATTCAACAATAACAGTCGTCGGGGCAGGAGATGCTAAGTTAATCTCTCCAAACAACTCCCCTGTCGGAAGCTCTCTTGACTCTGATTTTGAGTTCGCAAAAGCCCCCATGCTAAAAGTAGATAATAATAAAACAATTGCTAAAAAACTAATTAGTAATTTTGAACTTTTTCTAAACAACGCTACAAACACCCTCTCTTCATCTTTTTGCCGTACAATTCTTCTAACCTATTGGTACACCTCCTGAGTTTAGAAGAGTTAGAATATTTTTTAAATATATTACTATACTCTAAATACTAGAGTTTTTAGCTATCTCCTTCTGGACTATCGAACGATTAATAAAGGCACTAATTTAGGTATTAATACGGTTTATAAAAGTTTAAATTTCGTCTACCGAAGTATTTTTTGGAAAATACAGTTCTTTTTACTCAGTTCAAAACGGAATATCAGCTCGCCTCAAAGTAGTTCTTTTTACCCACGTTATTCATTAAGTCACAATAAATACGCTTGGAAATACACCCAAGCGTATCATTGTCGATTGCTTACTCGATACTCTTTCCTTTAAAAAATACTGTTTTGTGTACTATCACTTGCCAAATTCAATTTCATGTTCATCTAATAACCTGATTACTTCTTTTGGCAATGAAACGCCTTTATTTACTAAGTAATTAGCCTTGGATTGCGCAAGCATTTCTATTGTATGAATCCGACTGTCATCAACTTCTTTCCATAACTGCAGTGAAATCAGTAAATCCGTCAAGGTTAAGATCGGGTAATCCTCTCCTTGAAAACTATGGTCGGGATTAATCTGGTACCATGTGTCTCCTTGATCATTCAACCACTGATCCCCAAGTTCATCGATGCCATTTTGAATGAAAGTGGCAGCTTGTAAGTATTTTTCTTCATCAGTATCAACGTACGTTTGCAGTAACAGGTTCATTCCACCGAGGACATGATTTAAGGAACTATGAGTGACCGCTGTATCCTGATAATAGGTGAAATAATCACTTATCAAATAGGCATCTGGAGCCACCTTTACTACTTGCTCTGCTTCAATTTGCTTCACTAAAAAGTCAGCATAATCAATGATAGCCGTGCGCAACTCTGGAATATCAAATATTTTTCCTACTTCTTCTAAATAGAGGGCGACCTTTTCATTATGCCTTGTATCGATATAGGGCGCCTCAATGCCATACCGCCGATTCAACCAGTGGTTCGTATATTCCGTTTCCCAATAATCCTTCCCGTCTTTAAAAATGGTTAAATTCGCAAGCGAGTTTAACATGATATTACGAAAATACCGTTCTTCTGTTTCTTTGTACCTTGTTAAAGCTTCATCTTCTCTCACAATCAATAGGTTCCTAGCATATTGCAACTTAGATGCTGGTGCCGGCTCTGCCGATTTCCCTACTTTTTTATATGGCCCCTCTGCTGTGTACCAGTTGTTATGCTTTCTTTTTTTATTATGGTAAATCTTAGCCCATTCAGTGAAGGAATCCTCTGAATCAAATAACCGCTCTTTCGAAAACACCAGCCAATGATCTAAAATATCCTCTCCCTTTGACCTCATATCCATCTTAAATAACAGTTCATCTTCCTTAGAATCGATATCAAAGTTTTGGTTCTCTGATAAAAATTCTCTCATCACACTTTTTCGCCCATCCTCATAATTGTCCGTAATTTTGCGAGAGTGGTATTGTTTGCCGATCATGACATTTGAGGAAAACTCATTTTCTTTATACGTTGTTAAAAGACCAAACGGATGGGTTGTTAAATCAACATGAATCGCATCATTAAACCTTGGTCCAGTTATAAATTGATCAAGGCTTTGCAACGAATAATAGCCCGTATCAGCGACAGGAATAGAAAAGGATAGTTCAACCGCTTGATCACTCTGATTATCCAGTGTGGTAAAAATAAAGTGATCATCACGATCGATCATGCGCTTTGTTACGGTAAGGTAGGATGCTGGTTTTGTTTTAATCTCATATGTATACACGATGTCTTTCACCAAATTGTAATAAGTACTTTCAGCTGTATCAATCAATTCGATACCATGTCCCGTTTCTTCTTCGATGTTGATCGGTAATGTTTGATCTTTTTTTGCAAATACTTGTGTATGACTTAAGTTAGTCGATAACATAATCACAAGTATGATCAAAAGCATTCGTTTCTGTTTCCGCACTGCACACACACCTTTTCTTTCTATTTATACATACTTAGTTAAACCAACTTGTACCATTTTATGCAAAAAAGAATCCGTTCATTGACAGCTTGCTGTCGTTACTTCGAGCTAAATTTGTCGCAAAAAACTATGAATGCCTCAACAAACTTCGAGTCCTTTCCCTTCAAACATTTGATACAGTTACAAAAAGCACATTGAGGTGATGAGCATGCATTTTGAGAACTTGCTTGATATTGTGTTAGGAAAAAGAGAAGTGTTATCGATTATTGAGTGTCCCGTCTGCGAATTAGAAGAAATTTATTATAAAGATCCTGCTACCAACAAACAAACGGGCCGAGCTTGTTCCCACTGTAACTTTGTCCAAAAATTTGATTTCGATTCTGTTAAATCTTAAAAAATAAGCCCTAAGCTACCGTTTTCTTCTGCTTAGGGCTATTCTTTCTCTGCATCTTAATCAACGACACGAATCGTATGGTTTTTCGCTAATTTCTGGGCCTGTTGTTTGATCTGCCTTGCTTTTCGTTCTCCCACTTTTTCATCTACGGTTAATTCGACCACCTGTCCACGTACTCGCGCCTCTTGTACTCCATCTATTTCTAAAATTCGAGCCGTTTGCAATGTCTGATTATGCTGGACATCATAAGCTCCATCTATATGATTTTTTTCTGCCAATACGCCACTTCCGCCTTGTTGCGTTCTCTCTTGTCTATGCCCTTCGATACCAAAGAATCCACCAGCTCGTCCTTGACCAAAGTCTGTACCGAACCCTCTAGACCGGTCCTCACCCACTTCAACTTCTCCTGGTGAATGTCTTTGTCCGGTAAAAAATCCACCATCATGATCGACGCGACCACCCAAATCATTACGAGTTCCAATTCCCGGGCTATCGTTTATTCCTAATGTACCTTGTCGATGTTCTGTTTCGTACGGATGTGTTGCTTGATTATCAACTCCACAGCCAGTAAGACCACTAACTAACATCGTTGCTGCTACAACTGACATCGTAATTTTTTTCATCTTGGAGTCCTCCTCTCTTTATTAAAATGGCTTAGTGAGAACTCCTTTACACTGTTAGTTCTTGGTTACTCAGATGAATAACGGTTTATTTATCGGAGAAGCTATGAGTGACAAATTCAAAAGGAGTGTTTTTCATGGACGCAAAGCGCGCGCAAGAAATTTCATCAGCAACACAAATGGCTAATGTTTCTTACAACGGGCAGGCCGTATATATTGAGCATGTCGATCAAGGGACTGGACAAGCAACCATTCATCCGCTTGATAACCCAACAAGCAAGCAAAGCGTTTCTGTCACGGACTTAAACGAACAGTAAGAGGTGTAGGCTAGGGGGATGGATTTTGAATTGGTTTAGGCGGATGTTCTCTCTGGGGGGCCTCGGTTTCGGGATCCATCCTCTCTCTTTGGCTAACCGTTCTCTTCGCGGTTCCTTGGTTTCGGGCTCCATCACACCTCTTTGGCTACCGATCTCTTCGGGGGGCCTCGGTTTCGGGGGCCATCACATCTCTTTGGCTACCGTTCTCTTCGCAGTTCCTTGGTTTCGGGATCCATCCCCTCTCTTTGGCTACCGTTCTCTTCGCAGTTCCTCGGTTTCGCGATCCATCACACCTCTTTGGCTACCGTTCTCTTCGCGATTCCTTGGTTTCGGGATCCATCACACCTCTTTGGCTACCGTTCTCTTCGCGATTCCTCGGTTTCGCGATCCATCACACCTCTTTGGCTACCGTTCTCTTCAGGGTTCTTCGGTTTCGGGATCCATCACACCTCTTTGGCTACCGTTCTCTTCGCGATTCCTTGGTTTCGGGATCCATCCCACCTCTTTGGCTACCGTTCTCTTCGCGATTCCTTGGTTTCGGGATCCATCACACCTCTTTGGCTACCGTTCTCTTCGCGGTTCTCGGTTTCGGGATCCATCACACCTCTTTGGCTGCCGTTCTTTCCTCAGGATCCAAAGCAAACCAAACACAAAAAAGCCATCCCTTCCCCATTAAGGAAAGGAATAGCCGCCGTAATAAGAATTATTTGCCACCTTCTAAAGTAGACTCATCCTCATCGTTTTCTTCTTCATCTGTAGATTCTTCTGTTGATTCATCATCTTCTTCGTCCGTTGACTCTTCAACATCTTCTTCTGTTGATTCTTCAGTATTTTTCTTCTTCTGTTGATTCTTCAGCGTTCTCATCTTCAGTTGCTTCTTCTTCAGATGTGAAACCTTCAAAAATCGCTAATACGTCTTCGCTAATGGCTACTGTTCCACCTAGAATGTTAAAGCTTGTAAACTGCTCAGCTAATTCGCTAATTACCGCTGGCACACGGTCGCTACGAGTTAATAAAATAGAAGCGTCGTTTTTCGCCGCTAATACAGAACCAGTTAATGCATCTGCAAAGTTTGTTCCAGTTGCTACATAAGCTGCTTCTTGTTCAGTTGTGAACTCGTCGACAATGGCTTTGTTCGTTTCATAACGGTCAACGCCACCTAAACGTCTTGCATCAGTTAGTGCTTCTTCAATTGCATTGTTTACTGCAGCTGTTCCACCAATAATGTATTGCTTTGTGCTGCTTTCAAGTGCTTCTTCTGCTGCAGCAGATAAACGATCAGAACGAGTTAATAAGATTGGGTATCCGTTCTTTGCTGCTTCTGGTGCTACTGCAAGAGCATCTGGGAAATCCAATCCGTTTGCTAATACTACTGTTTCAGAAACAGGAAGTTGCTCTGCAATAAGAGCTGCTGTCTCATAACGTGTTTCGCCACCAATACGCTCTACACTTAAACCAAGAGCCTCTAATTCTTCTGTAACCGTGTTTGAGATCGCACCTTCTCCACCAAGAATAACAACTTCTGTTGCATCTAATCTAGCAATCTCATACAAAGTTGAAGAAGGAATCACTTCTTGACGCGTTAATAATACCGGTGCATCAAGATGATAAGCTAAAGGACCTCCTGCTAATGCATCTGGAAACTCATCTCCTCTTGCAAGTACAACAACATTAGAAGACTCCCATCCATCCTTTGAAATCTCAACAGCTGTCGAATAGCGATCAGAACCACTAATTCTCTCAGTAGCCCCAACACTCATAGGCAAAGTAAAAATTACCGCTGCCGCAAGTCCTGATAAAACCATACTTTTTAGTTTCATACTCTATTCCCCTTTTCCTAGTAATAAATATTAGTAGAATTTCCTAAATTTTCTTCTACTCTATCTATTATAAATACAGAAGAATCCTGTTGTAAATTGGAAAACCCTAAAAATATTAGTCGAAATTAGTAATATTATGTAAACGAAGATGAAGAGAAGCTAGGAATTCTGTCGAAACTCCACTATTTACTGTCTAAACCACATCATTTGCTGTCCAATAACCGCATTATTCAGTCCAAACCGATCAATTTGCTGTCGCAAGGTCCGCTTCGCCAAAATATGGAAAGAACTAACCCGAGTTGATAAAGTACTTCAGCCATTATAGAATAGATTAGTCAAAACTCGACAAGTACACTCGTATTCCTATGAGAGATTAAGATAAATACGCCGCAAGGCACAATTTCTAGTAGGGTGAGATTTAGATTAATGCATTGGAGATGTATACGATGACTGATTTACGAGCACCAGAAAAGCGATTCCGCCCCGAGATTGAAGGGGTGCGAGCGGTTGCTGCGCTTCTGGTCGCAATCTATCATATTTGGTTAGGCTCTGTTTCCGGAGGAGTCGACGTGTTTTTTATTGTTTCTGGATATTTGATTACCACTACTTTGTTATCAAAAATGGAGCGAGAAGGAAAGGTTAATATATTGGAATATTTCTTAGGGCTTGTACGAAGATTGTTTCCGATTGCCTTTGCTGTTCTATTCGTTTCCACTTTGTTATCAATCCTGCTTATGCCGCAAACGCAGTGGAAGCAAATTATTTCTGAAATCTTTGCTTCTGTATCTTATTTTCAAAATTGGCAGCTGGCGTTCAGCTCGGTCGATTACTTAGCTCAAAATAATGAAGCGAGTCCCTTTCAGCATTTCTGGGCTTTGTCGATACAAGGGCAATTTTATTTAACTTGGCCGCTTATTATTTTGTTAGCTTATGCTCTGGCGATAAAGGTATTTAAAACGCCGATTCGAAAAACTCTTTTAGCTGTGCTGAGTGTCATTTTCGTCGCATCCATCAGTTATTCTATTTATATGACGGCCGTGAATCAACCTTGGGCCTATTTTGACACGTTTGCCCGTGCTTGGGAATTCAGCTTAGGTGGAATGTTAGCTCTATTGATTCCGTATTTAGCCTTTACGAAATCAGTCAGCCTTGTATTAGGCTGGGTGGGGCTTGCGATCATTTCTTTCACTGGCCTTCTTTTACCTGTATCAACTGTGTTTCCAGGTTATGCAGCTCTCTTGCCAACATCAGGCGTGATCTTAGTCATCATTGCGGCTGAGACGGGGAACCGCTTTGGTGTAGAAAAACTGTTAGGGTCTAAGCCATTTCTATACTTTGGGAGTATTTCTTATGGATTTTATTTATGGCACTGGCCTCTCCTTATTTTCTATTTCGCCTACTTTAGGACGGATAGCGTAACGGTTCTAGGAGGTCTGGCGATTTTATTAATAACGTTCGTTCTATCTGTGATATCGGTGAAATTTGTCGAAGCACCGATCCGGACCATTAATGTAAGACAATCAAAAATGCTTTTAGCTAGCCGGTTGGTTCCTTTAATTCTGCCAGTCATTTTCGTTACCGCTTCGTGGGGGCTTTATGTAAACCACACGCAAGCGAGCTTATTTGAACCCGATTTAGTGGAAGATTACCCGGGGGCACGAGCGATATTAGACAATGTCCTACCAACTCAGGACATCGATCCGATCCCAGCGCCTGTTCATGCAAAAGATCACTTGCCTGCTTTTTACGAGGATTCGGATTGCTTTTCTCATTTTAATGATCCGAAAGTGGCGACATGTTCATTAGGGGAGACAGAGAATCCGGATTACACCATTGCCTTAGTTGGTGGCTCACATTCTGGACATTGGTTCCCAGCTTTAGAGGAAATGTCTGAACGGTTGAACTTGCAAATTGATGTCTACAATAAAGACGCATGTCGTTTTTCAGATGAGGACTTTAACGGAAAGTTACACGAGTCATGTATGGTGTGGAATGAAGACATTATTGAGCCACTCACTTCTGATCCACCAGATCTCGTCTTTACAACAGCCAATGTCAACCGTGGCGATACGGTGCCTCAAGGCTATATTAATCAATGGAAGAAACTTGAAGGCATTACCCATGTCTTTGCCGTTCGTGATAACCCACGAATGCAAAAAGACACGCCATTTTGTGTAGAAGCAGAAGAGGATCCTCTGTCCTGCTCCGTCCCTAGGGAGGAGGCCTTATCTGAGGCAATCCCTTGGGAAAACACAGATGGAATTCCAGACAATGTGACCTTTGCTGATTTATCTGATTATTTTTGTGATGATACAACCTGTCATGCTGTCATTGGGAACGTGATTGTCTACCGTGACTTGCATCATATAACGACTTTATACTCTCAAACCCTCGGCCCCGTTTTGGAAGAATACATTGCCGACAAGTTGGAGAACTTAGAGTCATAGAACTTTGGCTGAATGGAACGTTCCATTCAGCCAGCTTTCTGTCAACTTACTCCCCAACCTTCATCAACCACTCACGCAGCTTTGCTTTTGGGTAGTACACCTTATGATTGATCATCAGATGAGGAATACTCGGATGCTCTTCAATCAACTTCTTAGCATCATCCTTAGAGATCCCCATAAAATAATGAACGTCACCTTGTTTAATTAATTCATGCTCATCCCCTTCGTCTAACGTATCCAAAATGTTTTTCGCTCCAGGGTTATTCATATTTTTCAACCCATCGCCAATTAAATAACCAGCGATTACGATACTAAGGGCTAACCAAATCATCGCATTCCCTCCATACAACGTTTATCTTTCTACTCATCTATTATATGAATAGGATACCTTTCCACTGAATCTTTTTCCACTATTTGTATTTGGACTCATACAAAAAAAACGAGCGTCCTCCCCGGATGCACTCGTTTTTTTTTAAAACAACTTCTTTACAACGCCTCTTTTATAACTCTCTTATAATAAAGCACAGACAAAATCCCAAACACAGAATACAATGCCGTGTAAAAACCCATCACTAACAGCATCGGAGTCCATACTTCCATCCCAAAAATGAACCAGCCTGATTGCACAGCAAAATAGCTATGGGAAAGACCGACAATAAGAGGGATACCAAAGGTAAATAACTGCTTCATTTGGATGCCCTTCATGAGATCATGCTGAGTAAAGCCAAGCTTGCGCAATATGGTATAGTTCGGCTTTTCCTCCTCGCTCTCATCCATCTGTTTGAAATACAAAATACAACCAGATGTGATCAGAAACGTTAAACCAAGGAAACCAACAATAAACATAAGCAAGCCCATGTTTTGCTTATGAGTGTTCAACTCATCAAGCTGAGATTCGTGGCGATAATCTCCACTGAAATTAAGATCGTTGTACAGGTCATTGGCTTGCTGATGCTCGCTTGCCTCTGTAATGTCAATTCCAACATAGGTTGACATCTCGTATTGAAGCTCAGGATCAAGGTCAGCCAAAAGACGATCATAGACCGACTGATCGACAATCGCAACAGGTAATCCGCCGCCGGTGAAGAACCAAGGTAAAATCGATTCATCGTTTAACCCTACATACGATTGCGGAATGGATTCTGTTAAACCATGCAATTCAATGTCTCCCGCATCCTTTAGTGGCATGATGCTTTCTAATATATTACTATAGCCTGAAAAGACCGTTTCCTCGCTTGATAAATCGACGCCTTCCACATCTATGTCACGAACAACCGGTAACGTCATCTCGCTAGGATCGACATACAGGGCTTCGATGTTCGTATCAACGATCGTTTCTACATCCATTCGAACTTGAATGACATCCAAGACCGTTTCGTCATATGCAATTCCATGACGGTCTAAGGTGGCTTTCAACGTATCGGCCTCCTCAGCATGGCTAAAAGCAAAATGAGACGGAACGCTATTTTCTGCCATCTGTTCCGCTGAGTAATAAGAAATATAACTTAGTGAAAGCAGTCCAATAGCCAGAGCGGATACGGTAGTAATAATCGTTAACAACAAGGAATTGGTTTTCATTTTAAACATAATGCTTGATAGTGACAGCACTTCTTGAACCGTTAAATACCCACCTTTTTGTTTGCGAATAAGATTTCCAATAAAGCTAATCGAGCTTCGATAAAACAAATACGTCCCAACAATAACAGTGGCAAGAATCAGAAGCATCGCCGCAAATAAATTGGGAATCTCTCCACTAAACAGCTTCTGTGAGAGCACGTAGCCAAATACAATCAGACCGATGCCGACAGCCCCCATTGTCATCTGAAGTAGCGAAACCTTCCTTCTTTTTGTTGCTTGTGTTTCCGTTGAAGACGTAGCACGGAAAAGCGAGAGAATCGTCTGTCTTTTAATATAAAAGGCATTCATTGCTATAATGAGTAGATAAATCCCCCCAAACACGAGCAATGTTTGACCAAGTGCCTCTTCTGAGAATCTGAGAGTCGCCTCTGCCTCCACTCCTGTTATTTTCAAGAAAATAAGCATAATCAATCGTGAAAACGCAAAGCCTGCAAAAATTCCGATCACCAAGGAACTGACATATAAAATGAAATTTTCCGTACTTAATATCCGAACAATTTTCCCCTTTGTCATGCCAATCAATTGAAACAAGGCAATTTCCTTGCTTCGCCTTTTAATAAAAATATTGTTGGCATATAACAGAAACACCGCAACAATCACAACAAGCAAGACAGAGGCTACACCTATAGCTGCAGCTCCCCTCATCGTGCCTCCCGTCTCCTCAATGGCAGGATCATATTGCAAAGTCACAAACGCAAAGTAAAGAGCGACGGTGAAAACAAGCGCAAAAACGTATAGATAGTAATGCTTTACGTTCTTTTTTAAATTTTGAAGAATGAGCTGCTTAATGGTCATGCTGCACCCCACTTAAGACGCCCTGTGTTTTCATAATGTCTTGGAAAAATGCCTTTCTTGTTTCATCGCCTTTGTTCAATTGCGTATAAATTTGGCCATCTTTAATAAAAATGACACGGCTGCAATAGCTTGCGGCTAACGGATCATGGGTGACCATAGCAATCGTTACATTTCGACTTTGATTTAAATGACTCAATTTTTGTAACAAATCAGCAGCCGACTTCGAATCAAGAGCTCCTGTTGGTTCATCAGCAAAGATCATACTCGGCTCGTGGATAAACGCGCGCGCTGCCGATGTTCGTTGCTTTTGTCCACCGGATATTTCATTTGGATATTTATCTTTCACCTCAGTAATGCCAAGCTCTGCTGCAAGTTCCTTAAAGCGCTGATCGGCTTCCTTTCTAGAAACCTTCTGCACCGTAAGCGGTAAGAGAATGTTCTCTTTAACGGTTAACGTGTCAAGCAGGTTATACTCTTGAAAGATGAAGCCAAGATGACTTTTTCGAAATTGTGCAAGCTGCTTTTCTTTCATTCTCGTAATATCATTGCCTTCAATTTTGATCGTCCCTTGACTCGCTTTGTCAATCGAGGACAGCACGTTCAACAACGTCGTTTTACCAGAGCCTGATGCCCCCATAATCCCGACGAATTCTCCTTGTTCAATCGATAAATCAACACCTTGTAAAACGACCTGCCTATTAAATTTATTTCCATAACTCTTTTGAAGTTTGCTTGCTTCTAAAATTGCCATCGAATCACTCCTTCTGTTCATCACTTTGATGACTTCATCTTAACCAAATTTCCTCCTTGTTTCCTTCGTTTCACCGAACAAATAACAAAAACATGTGACATTTTTGTCACATGTTTGAAAGATCAATGAAGGCATTTGATTTAGGAAAAAGCAGTGTAACAGTCGTTCCCTTTCCAACCGTGGAATGCACATCGATCTTAATCAGCAGCTGCTTGGCGATTTTCTTGACCAAATATAACCCCATGCCAGTTGCCGCATGGTCACGGTGCTTCAAAGTTGAAGTAAAGCCTTTCTCGAAAATGCGAGGAAGATCTTTCGGATCAATGCCGCACCCTGAATCTTCAATCGTGACCAACGTTTGATTCTCTCGTTTTGTCGATGTGATGACTATATCAGATGCCTCACTGTATTTGACTGCGTTTGAGAGCAGCTGTCTTATTAAAAAAGCAAGCCACTTCGCATCACTTAACACTTCATCTACCTCAAGCTCGACGTCAAACCCAATCCCCTTTTGAATGCACCAAGACTGCAGCGTCTTAATTTCCTCAAATAAAATTTGTTCTAGAGACGTCTTTTCAATGTAGAGGTCATTCTCCATCACGGGCAGGCGTTTTTGATGGAGCTGTTGATCAAGCAACAAATGAATGCGCAGCCACTCGTACGTAAGGCGACCTTTTAACTCTTCATCCTGCACTCGATCAATCATTAACTTCATCGCGGTTAATGGGGTTTTCACCTCATGAATCCATGCTAAAAGCTCGTCTTTTTCTTCCGCCACTTGTTGTTGGTTTTGCGTGAGCTCCAGCTTCAGCTGTTCAATTTGTCTGGTCATATGATGTTCAACAATTTCCTCAAACGGGCTGTTTGGACTAGCGACCGAACTCACATCTAACTCCGTATCACGTTCGTCAAGGCTTTTAAAAAAAAGCGTTTCTTTCTGATAGCGAGCGAGCAAAAAGACAATAAAGATAAGGACCGACAAAAGATTGCCATACAACATCGACTGAACTGACATCGCAGGATCAACATACGCAATAAATAAAAGCAGGATTTGCAAGCAAAGAAAAAGCACAATCCAGCTTCTTCTTTCTTTTATGTAAATTCTCTTCATAGCGAGACCTCGTCTGTAGCGATATACCCTTGCCCTACCTTTGTTTCGATGAAATTCCCTAAACCAAGCTCTTCTAATTTTTTCCGTAAACGATTAACGTTCACGGTTAACGTATTGTCACTAATGAACCGCTTATCATCCCATAAGCTGCGGATCAATTGTTCCCGACTGACTATTTTATTTTTTTGTTCAATTAACTGCTTCAAGATAAATAATTCATTTTTCGTTAAATCAATCGTTTTTCCCTTAAATGTGACGGTGTTCTTTTCATAGTCGACCGTTGCACCGCGCCATGCTTTCAACTCAACACGCTCTGTGTTGTAGTTGTATACGCGGCGAAGAATGGCTTGCACCTTGGCGACAAGCACATCAAAGTGAAAAGGCTTTTGGATAAAATCATCGGCACCAAGTTGCATCGACATCACCATATCTGTTGGATGATCGCGCGAAGACAAGAATACAATCGGGACATTGGAATGATTGCGGATCATACGACACCAGTGAAACCCATCAAATTTCGGAAGTTGAATATCAATAATGACAAGATCTGGCTTACATTGTACGAATTCCTCAAAAACAGAATTAAACTCTGTCACTCCATAAACCTCATATGACCATTGCGACAACCGTTCACGAATCTCGTTAAACAAAGTAGCATCATCTTCAATTAAAAGTAGTTTAAACAACAGCCTCACCTCTTATGAATTCACGCCCATTATACCACTATTTGTAAGTAAACGTGAAAAAGCGCCTGCCCTTAAATGAGGGAACAGACGCTTTCAGGAGTTTATTTGCATTCACTTACCTCAGCAAACTCTCCAACTCTTTTGCACAAACTGGCTTGCTATACAAATAACCTTGCATGAAATGGCAGCCATGTTGTAACAAGAACTCTTTCTGATATTCTTCCTCTACGCCTTCTGCGATTACTTTTAAGCGTAAGCTTCGGGCGAGGTTAATGACCGCTTCGGATATTTCTGAATTGCTAAAGTCCTCACGTATATCTGAGATAAACGATCGGTCAATTTTCAAGCAGTTAATCGGTAATTTTTTCAAATAGCTTAACGACGAATACCCCGTTCCGAAATCATCAATGGAAATCGCAATTCCGTATTGTTGCAAGTCCTCAAGCGCTTTAATGGTTTCTGTTGTGTTAAATAACAACGTACTTTCTGTAATTTCTACTTCAAATAGCTCTGGTGCCAACTGACATTCAGCGAGGATCTCCTTCACTTGGCTGATCAAGGAGCACGGATCTTGAAATTGTTTCGCCGAAAAGTTAACCGCAAGACTTAATGGTTTCTCTCGTCCTTCATTCCATTTGCTGACCTGATAGCAAGCCTTCTTCATTGCGATCTTCCATAAAGAATGAATCAGCCCAGTATCTTCGGCAACTTTGATAAATTTATCTGGCGGGACAAAACCAAGCTCCCCATCTGTCCATCTAAGTAAAGCCTCTACTCCTGTCATTTGATTGGTCCGAGCATCGATTTTCGGTTGGTAATAGACGTTAATTTCTTCATCGGCAATCGCCTTTTTCAGACGAGCTTCTATCCGAAGCTGCTCATTTTTTTCAATACTGATTTGTTCATCATATAAAATTGCTTTGTTACCAGCTGTTTTCTTCGCTGCGTACATCGCGCCATCGGCATTGATTAATAGAGCTTCAATGTTTTTTGTATGTTCAGGATAAAGACTAATGCCACAGCTTGCACTCACGATTACTTCATTTCCACCTAGCAAATATGGTTCATTAATGGCCGCTACAATGTTATCAGCAACCACTTGAACTTCTTCTTTTTCCAGCTTACTAAGTAAAATGACAAATTCATCTCCACCTTGTCTTGTTAGCACACTCTTTCCAGTAGAGAGATGGTTTTGAATTCGAGCTGAAATCAGTTGAATGAGTTGATCGCCATTGGCATGCCCTAACGTATCATTCACATTTTTAAAGCGATCAATATCAATAAATAAGACTGCGACTGTTTCTCCAGTTTTTTTCGCAACTCCAATCCGCTGAGTGAGCTCTTCTTGAAAATACCTTCTGTTCAACAAACCAGTAAGAGGATCATGGTATGCTTGAAATTGGATCACTTCTTGGCTTTGTTTTAAATCATGAACATAGGTCTTCAAGGAATTCGAGAGAGCATTTACATTCTGCGCAAGATTACCCAGTTCATCTTTTCGTTTCAACTCAATATTTCCACCAAAATTCCCTTGAGCAATCTCATTTACCTTCTCATCAATATAACCAATCGGTTTTGTAATCGAACGAGAAAAGAAAAAGCTAGTTAGTAACACAACGATGATAAACGGGATTGACAATAGAAAATGCTGCCAAAACTCACTTTCTAGCTCATTTTGAAACAAACTATGATCATATGTTACACCGATCACATATCGATCATTTGCACCCGTACCAATCGGAACGAACGTTTTGGAAACAAGTTGCCCATTGATTTCTTCCACGTAATTTTGTGTATCACCCGTTGCACTTGCTGCTTGAACGAGGTCTACATCGACCGCTTGGTTTTGATATTCATAAGTTCCGTACCAAATCGGCTGATCCACGATCCGAATAAAATCGTTGAATTCAAGATACAACATATCTGTCTCTTTCCCGAAAGTTTCCGGATTAAAAACAGACAATTCAAGCACACCATCGAGATTATCCTTAAACCGTTCCATAATACGATCTGGCCCAAAACGTTTCTCATACTCTAAGACGGCACTATCCCGAAGGTAAGGATTAATAATATAGTCGGTTGACCCATCATGATAATAGCCCCATTTATCGGTATGATCCGGATTACTAGCCGCTACTTCAATTGGACCTGTCCAATACTCTGGAAGAGCTAACCCTTCTTCCACAGTGACAGGCTCTAGTGCAAATAACTGCCTGAACGCATCGTACCAAAACAACCACTGGTTTGTGGATAAACCAATCTCATGCGGATCAGACGATTTCACACCAACGATATCATCTTCCGTTTCTGCTAATAACGTAATATGAGAAATCATCAACTCATCAGCCAAATCAGCCAACTGTTCATTCGTTACATCTTCATAGTTGGCAGGCAACGCATTTCGAATCGCAATCGAAGCGGTTCGCAATTCTTTCCCCATAAGATCTTCTACATATAGCGCGCCACTTTTTGCATTTTCTACTTGATGTGATATTTCCTGAGTAATTAACTCAATTTCTCTTTCATTGAACTCAATGACCTTTTCTTTTGAACGCATAAAGTGTAACGAGCTATGCGCAATTAAAATACATAAGACCAATAGCGTAAAAATGAAAGGTAATTTCTTTTTGATTGACACCTATGCGCCTCCTCTGACTACGATGAAAAAAGCCTCTACGAAGGGAGATCCAAGGCCACTGAAAAAGGTCATGTTCTTCTCCTTTTTCAGTGGCCTTTACTTCCTCGAATTTACTAAAATAGACTTTTTTAGTGGACTCGGGAACTCCTATGCAGAGGTTGGGTTTTCCACGTATTTTACTTTGTTCCCCGCCAATCCTGTTTGAAAGTAATACCCTGTTAGAAATGACTCAAATAAAGCCATGAACTGTTCATGTTCATGAATATGTGCCACATGTCCAGCATTTTTTATCTCTTCATAGTGCACATGAGGAAGCCATTTCTTCATCTCAATCAGCGTGCTTTTATAAAGTTCATCATATTCGCCCATCACCCACAGAACCGGCATGTGTAATCGAAGCAGTGCCGCTTTTGAATCAAATTCCAATTGCAGACGAATGGATTTCTCTAACCCATCGGGATCAACTTGCAGGGCATATTTATAAAAAATAGATTCTGAGTCTTCTCGTATGAATGAACAATTTGGATTTAACATTTTTGCGTATTTAGCTAGCCAAACCTGATGCTCATACTGACTTTTCTGCTCAACCAATCGAGTAAGCCTTTCGTTAAATGGCGAACGAACTCTGCAACAATATCCCCCGACAAATGTCATACTAGAAACCATTTGAGGATATGTGCAAGCAAAGGCCTGAGCAATAATACTACCGAAACTTAAGGCGCAAATATGAGCTTGTCTAATGCTATATTTAACAAATATTTGGTAAAGCTGTTCGATGAACACATCTAAGGAAGGCATGACACCTCGAAGATCATAGATGTCATAAGAGATACATTGATAGCGTTCTTGCAACACGTCCATTTCCCTCTTAAATGTATTCTTATTTCCGACAATCCCATGCAAAAAAATAATCGTTTCTTTTTTCATCTCGAAACCTCTTATTATTTTAGTCATAGAAATCATTATACAAATATATTAATTGCATTCATTCTTTTTATTATATTTCCTTCAGGTCTAACTAGCAAAGTGAAACTTATGGAAGAAGAGCCTAATAATCCTTAATGGACCACAACGCATTTTGAAAAGTGGGAAATGTGGGGCCGAGCGCGGATTGTCCAACGCTCGCTTAAGTTTGATGGACTATGTGAAGAAACCATAAGGGGATTATCTTTTTACCGGAACTGATGAATAGAAAAATTACCCTGTAATTTTCTTGTAACTATCATGTTTCACGACCGTTCGCAGGTTGCTTCCGTCCTGTTGCGTAATCGCATCAAAATTAACGGCAATCGTATTATTATAAACGTTGATCACCGTCGCCTTCTCCCCTTTGTATTCCCCTTTTGTCACTTCCACCCGATCATCAATTTGTATATTTATTTCAGGCTTTTCTGCTACATCTGACATGAAAACAACTCCTTTTGAACAAAATAACTACTGTTATAAGCATTTGATGTTTGGGTTGGATTTATTAAATAAAAAAGCTGGGAAATGATGTGCACTGAAAAAGGTACGATTTCACCTTTTTCAGTGGCCTTGTGATTTCCCGTTTTTCGGTGCCTTTCTTATCCTGGCACATATGCTTATTTGAAGCTTGCTGTCCAAACTCCGCTATTTGCTGGCGGGAATCAGACTTATTCTGTCCAAACTTGGACATTTGCTGTCCGAACTGAGCCTCATTCTGTCCAAACTCTAAAGAAGAGCAGTCACCATCAAATTGGCAGCGGCGATTGCCACAACAATAGCGGCGATCTTCTTAATATTTTGCTGAGAAAGCTTGGCGAATAACGCAACTCCAAGACGCGAGCCAATCAATACACTCACAAGACCAACAGCGAAATACCCTAAAAACCCAAGCGAAAAATCACCATTCACCCCATGCAGCGTCACGGTCATTACGGCGGTTGCAACAAAAGTCACCTGAAGATTGGCGCTATAGGAATACTTGTTATGATGAAAAAGCAAAAGAAAATAAAACACAAAAAACGGCCCACCAACAGCAAACACTCCGCCAATGAGACCACCAGCTAATCCTAAAACGATGGGAAGCCACGTTCCATTTACTTTCGTATCGGGCTTCGGAGGCTTGCTTTTAAACAAATACACAACAACACAAATTAAAAACACACCAAGGAACACTTGCAAAATATCAAGCTCCCCAAAATGATGCAAAATAAAAAAGCCACCAACACGCCCAACTAACGCAGCCGACAAAATCACAACAAGCGACCGCCACTCTATATGTTTAAACAATTGCCAAGCAATACTCACTGACAACACAAGCGCGAGCGACACAACCAGAAGCGTACTTTCTTTTACCGTAAACATCAAAGGCAAAAAGCTCATAGCAATCAACCCAAAGCCAAAGCCACTCACCCCTTGAATAAAACTCCCAAACAATAGGATCAAAAATATAATTGCTAACTCTAAGATCATTACGTAGCGAACCTTTCATTAGTAAAGTAGCTTGCTGAAACAAGCCATGTTTTATTATAACAGAGCCTGTCAGTTATCACAGATGACTTGCTTAGGAAGCTCGGAGGAACGTTCTTAGCACATATATAGTTCAAACCCTGGCCTATTTTAAATCGCCTTCCTTCGTTATAACTCCATTTACCTTCAACAACTCTCTACAAATTTAGACAATCTTAAAAATCCTCTGAGTCATACTGCTAAACAGCCTGATAACCATTTTCAAATATCTTCCATCATTCAACTTGTAAAACAAAGTCGATATATGTAAAACGATTACAAAAGGGGATTGGCTGATTTTGTAGAAGTGAGAGGTATCAAAGAACGGAAAAATCGACATGGACTATTAAAAAACGGAAGGTGAATGATATGCTAAAAATGTTCAAAATCTTCAAAACTTCTTATAGCAAAGAGCAGGATCTGTGCGAACGCAAGCTTGTAAGGATAATGAAACGTTTAAATGTGGCCTATTTCGATTACAATTGGGATCGCACCAGTTGTTATATTGAATTCCGATATCATGAAACCTTGTACAAAATGGAGCACTCATCTGACAAAGCCACGGGAACCGCTGTGGCAGAATTAAAAAGTGGGCTCGATTGTTTAATTGAATTAGTGGATACGCTTGAGGATCTTTGCATCATTATTGACCGAGGAACCTATAAGCTCGAAACATGGCTATCCGGCATGAAAAAGACCGCTTTAGTCGAAGAGAAACCTGAGTCCTTAGAGAAAGCACAAATCAAACATAAGCTATCCGGAAAACAAAAACACGATGAATTTGCCCTCGTTGCCTCCGAATCATCACTAGTCGACTTTGACCGAAACAAAGTCGTCCACCGCACTAAAAGCAAATAAAAGAGACGCCTCAAAGCAATTCATGCTTCGAGGCGTTTTGTTTTTAATCTATCTGTGTTGTTCATGCAGTTGGTATTTTTGATACATCTCTTTGTATCCGATTGTTTTAAAGTGCATCACTTCATAATACGTTAGCTCGGATGACTTCGTTTGGTTTATGAACCAGGATCTTAGATTGGTTAACAGAACCATCAAACCCCTCCCCCTTTTTACAGGATATTCTGACTTAAGGAAAAGGATCACTCTTTTTCTCTGATCATGCGCAAAATCCTCCGTCTCCTAGGCTCAAGCACCCCCGCCTCCCACTAGCCATATACTACCGATATACAAACAACCAACGGAGTGAATCAATGATGAGAACAACACCAACTGCCTCCCGCTTACTCCCTGCCTACATCCATACGAAAGACGGAAAAAAATGGGGCTATATTAACATCAACGGTCAATTTATCATCGAACCTCAATTTGATGAGGCCAATGAGTTTCAAATGAACGGACTGGCGATCGTTAGCCTAAACAATCAATATGGCTTACTTGATCAGACGGGACAGTTTTTTATCCCTCCTATTTATGATTCAATTTTGCCTTTTACAGATGGTCGTGCTATCATCACCGATCATGAAGGCTATAAAGTTATAAACGAAGGAGGTCATGTCCTAACAAAAAAAGCATACGAACTCATTATGCCTTATGTAAACCAACGTGCTGTGTTCGCTGATACTAGTAACAATCAATATCGTTACGGCTATTTAGACGAGCTTGGTAAGGAACGAATTCCAGCTCAATTTGAAATCGCTTATGATTTTAAAGACGGCAAAGCACTCGTGAAAATAAAAGAAAATGAATTTGCTCTTATCCAACTAAGCGGCGAGGTCGCTCACAGCTTCCCTTATGCCTCAATGATGGGCTATAGCGAAGGACTGATTGCATTCAGTCAGGCTTTTGGAGACAAATGGGGCTATGTAGATGAACAAGGCAAGGTCGTGATTCCCCCTCAATATACGTACGCATCACCATTTAAAGATGGCAGAGCCGTCATCAACCTGTCTGAGGGGATCGATAACCAATACGGACTCATTGATAAAAACGCGACCTTGCTTCTTTCCCCTATCTATAACGATATGATTTCATTAGGGGAACAACGAGTCGCCATTGGAAAGGCTCGTGACGACAAGCAGCCGTTTGTTGGTTCAACATACGGGATTGCTACAACAGCCGGGGGGATTTTGACTGATTTTCTTTATGATTCTGTAGGAGAATACCAAGACGGATTAAGCCCTGTAACTGCCGGACAGTACACGTTTTTCATTGACCTAAGCGGAAGACGCGCCCAAACACTCCCCGTTATTTCAGGTGTCGGAACGGTTAGGTTAATCGACGATCGTATCGAAGCGAATGTTGATCACAGTTTGTCCTACTACAACCGAGCAGGACAAATCATCTATCAACCGAATACGAGCTATCCATTAAATGACCAATACCGCATTCATATTGAAAAATATCAACCAAATAAGGATTATCTCGTCTATTATCCGCGAATCGAAGGAATGACAAACACCGAAGCCGAAAAGCAGGTAAATGACGAGCTCCAACAAAAATCAAAAGTCGTCCCTGTACCTCCTACTCAAATAGACTATGAATATGTCGGTAATTTCTCCGTCTCCTTTTTTCAAAAAAGTCTACTCATCCTCAAACTAGAAGGCTATGACTACCGATTTGGTGCTGCTCACGGAATGCCCTATCAAGTCCATGTCCCGATTGATTTAAACACAGGTACAATCTACGAGCTCAAAGACCTTTTTAAACAAGACAGCCACTATGTAAAAGTAATCAGCGAGTCCATCGAGAAACAAATTCAAAAAGATCCACAATCCTACTTTCCTGACCAATACAAAGGCATCCAACCTGACCAACCCTTTTATATCGACAACGATTCTCTTTTCATTTATTTTGAACCCTATGAAATTGCCGCCTATGCAGTAGGGTTCCCAACATTTATGATTCCTTTTACGGAAATCATGGCCATCATTGATGTGGATGGGGCGTTTTGGAGGGCGTTTAGAGGATAGTCAATATGGGGAGTGAACCATATTCCCATTCTTTAATTGCAAAAGGAGGCATTCAATCTTGCAGGATATAATCGCGGCTCCTAAAAAAGAAATCATTCATTCAGTAAATTCCAAAAGAAGAACCACCCCATGGTCCACTTAACGGGTTTACTTCAGAAGTGCAAACAAGCCATTCGCAAGCAGAATCACACGCAATTTCACAGCAGAAATCACATGTGATTTCTGCTGTGAAATTGCGTGTTTTATTGTTAAACATACAGAAAATTACACAGGAATTCGCACACCTATTCACATAGGTGGAAATAAATATTCCTTCTTGTGATTTTGATGTGATTTGCTATGAGAATTCTAACGTGAAAGAGAAGGATATGGATATTTATGTTAAAATAAAAGAAAGCAATGTACTTAAACAAACGGGCAGTTTAGCGACAGATAGACATATCTAATATAGTGTGCTTATCTAATTGAATGGAGGGTCTAATAATTATGGGTATTAGGAATTATCTGGTTGAAGGCGTTTCCGGCACAGGCAAAACTACGGTCTGCAACGAATTGCAGCGGCGCGGTTACCATGCCATTCATGGTGACCGTGAATTAGCTTATCAAGGCGATCCGGAAACTGGTACACCAATGGATAGCGCTACGCACGAGAACCACATTTGGCACATAGATAAAGTAAAAGCTTTGGTCGCCAACCAGGATGAGGCGGTCACATTTTTCTGCGGTGGTTCGCGGAATTTCCCCAAATTCATCAATCTCTTCGACGGCGTGTTTGTCCTTGAGGTCGACCTGGAAACCTGTCTCCGGCGGATTGATGAGCGAGTGACACTGGACCCAACTGACTGGGGTGGAAGACCAGAGGAACGGGAAATCATTTCGCGCTTGCATCAAACCAAAGAAGGCATTCCCAAAAACGGGATTATAATCGATGCCACCGCACCGATCGATCAAGTCGTTGACGAGATCATCCGTCAAAGCGAAGAAAATAAAAGCCAACGACAGTAAACTCATGGTTGCGATAGCCCAATACAACCGGTGCATCTGGGTACGAATTTTATTTCAGACGATGTTAAATTACGTATGAAATACACTAGATATTTTTAGTATATTGGCACTGATTTTAGGGGTAGGGTATCTGACTTAGTGACGAATATATGCCTATCAAGATACCAAAAATCAAAAAAATGAAAAATCCGTACTTAAACTCCCTCAGTTAGATTCTATTTATTAAAGGGAGCGTTAGTGAAAAAAACAAACATGAAAACAAAGGTACGAAGAATCGCTTCTTCGTGCCTTTTTAGTATGCGAATTATACTGTGATTTAAGTTGCAAAAAAAGCGTGATTTAGCGTGTGTATTTGTCTGTGTTTTACCATTTTTTCACCTCACAAGTAAACTCGTTAATGGTCCACTAGGGTGGTTCTTCATTTAAGTAATCCCTTTCTACGAGGCCTTCCTCTTCTTCATCGCCTTCGTAATATATCCGCCTTTAAAGTTGCGAGGCTCATAAGAGATGATAAATGCATTCGGCTCGTGCGAACTGACAATCTTCATAAACTCTTTTTCACGGTCACGTCTAGCGGTGCAATCAAGCCGATATCTACGAGCATGATTCATCCCTTCCACTTCAGACATTGAGACGCTGAAGCCTTCCTCTCGCAGGTGACTTGATAACGTTTCATTTCTATTCATAATGTTTACCTCAATCGACACGTAACCGATTGCGAGCTTCTGTTCGATCAATTGACCGAGATAAACACCTATACCAAAACCTAACGCGTAGGCAACCATATTTAAATAATTGGAAAGATCACTAAAGACAATTCCAAGTGCAACAACGTAAATGAGTCCTTCAAGGATCCCAAGTGCCGCTGCCTTTTCTTTCATCCCCTTGACCATTAAGATCGTTCTCAATGTAAGCACAGGAACAAACAACAATTGGGCTATGAAAATAATCAGTGCTTGAAGCATCGTCTCACCTTCCCCCCTAAAATGTTCAACCTGTGTAGTGTAACAGGATTTCACTGATGAATCTACACGATTCCCGTAACATGTATTGGTAAAACATGTTCCTCCAATTTTACTAGTATCTTTTGACGAAAAAAAGAACCACCGCTCACCTTTAAGAACAGTCGGTCCCTTCTCCTACATCAATCAATTACTCTCGCTACTTCTTTGTTACACTTTTGACAATACCCTTTTAAAATAATCGCGAAGTCTGAAGAATCAACATGGTAATTTACAATGGTCGTCACTCCACAATTGGAACAAAAAACATTGTCTTCAAGTCGCTTTCTAATATCAGCTGGCATCGCTTGCCACCGCTTTAAGGCTAACTCGTCAGTTTGTTTGATCGTAACCATCACCTTTCTATAGAACTATTATAGACAAAAATCACAAACAAAAGTCAGTCCCTATTAGAATACCTTATTTTTAATCATTTGCTAGATTATTACGATCATATTTAATGCATAACAACCCACACCCCCCCTTGCAATCTTCTTGAAACCATCCTTTTATTATTTCGTGTATAATTAAAAAGGAAAATAAATACAGGAGGAGTTTTATGAAAAAAGGAATCATCCTTTCTTCCATGATCATTCCTCTACTATAGCAGGAGGACTATGATGACAAAAACCTATAAAGCCGTGACGTATGATGTTTGTGAACACAATGACCTATATGAAGATATGAACGAATATTTTATAGATTCTCCTGAAAAAATCGATGAAAAAATAAGAGAGTTAGCCAAACAAGATGTGGCTCCATTAGTAAAACTGTATGAATTGGATACAAGGAACGAATTCCAATTAATCGACGAATATAAATTCAAAGACTATGATTGTGGTTGTCTAAGTAAAGCGAGGCCTTAAGTATGATAGTTATTGATCAAGCGAAACGTGAACATTGGTATACTTCCTTAAGGTATAAACGCCAACTAGGATAAGTGCAAGCTGAGAAAGAAAGGTCTCTTGCTCTTTTTCTTTGATTTGACATTCCTCATAATCATAAGCTGTTTTTGTAAATATTATTGCTGTGAAGAAGCGTTTTTTCTCGTAGTGAAATGGAGCGGAAGTCACTCGACTCCTGCGGGATGAAGAGGTAGGGGCGAGACCCCACAGGCGCAGCCGAGGAGGCTCGGCACCTCCTTGCGGGTGCGAGTGACTGAAGCGCAATGGAACGAACATTGGAGAACGCGTCTCCCCCCATAAAATAACAATGTATAAGAAAACACCCTAACAAAAAAGACCCTACACATGTAAGCACGAAATGTCGGGTTGAACTCGTTTGCTCCTGCTATTGTATAGATCAAGGAGGTCATGACATGGATTTGCTAAAGAACATGAATCAAGCTATTCAATATATTGAAGAAAATATTACGAGCGAGCTTAACTATCAAGAAATAGCAAAAGTAGCATTCTGTTCAGAATTTCATTTCAAACGGATGTTTTCAATGATCGCTGGCATCTCACTATCCGAATACATCCGCAGAAGGCGCCTTACTCTTGCAGCATTCGATCTAAAAGATGGCCATGCAAAGGTCATCGATATCGCGATGACCTATGGATATGCTTCACCCGATTCCTTTTCACGAGCGTTTCAAAACTTGCATGGCATCACGCCATCAGAAGCTCGAAATAGCGGACAATCACTTAAAGCCTTTCCACGAATGACCTTCCAACTAACCATAAAAGGAGGAAGTGAAATGAATTACCGAATCGTAGAAAAAGAAGCTTTTCGTATCATCGGCATCAAAAAGCGAGTTCCAATTGTTTTTAATGGAGTGAATCCAGACATAGCTGAAATGTGGGAAAGTCTCGATCATGCCACTATCACTCAACTTAAAAGCCTGTCCAATGTAGAGCCTAAAGGACTTCTTAGTGCTTCGACCAATTTCTCAGAAGGACGAATGGAAGAAAAAGGCGATCTCGATCATTATATTGGCGTTGCAACGATGAAGGATTGTCCAGCTACATTCACACAACTTGACGTTCCCGCTTCAACATGGGCTGTCTTTGAAGCCGTTGGTCCATTCCCCGATACTCTTCAGGAAGTGTGGGGACGCATTTATTCTGAGTGGTTTCCATCCTCTCATTACGAGCAAAAAGAAGGTCCAGAAATTCTGTGGAACGAGGAGAAAGACCTCTCCTCCCCAAACTTCAAAAGTGAAATATGGATTCCCGTTTCAAAAAAATCATAGTTAAAGAGGCGCTCTCACAAGGTACATATTAGACCTTGCGGGAGCACCCCAAATAGCTTGAACTATTAAGAGGACCCCTCTTATCAAGCAACTAGTCATCGTCTCACCCAATCTCCTCCCTTCATATTTCACGATCACTCAAACCAAACTCTCACCTGAACAAGATCTTGTACCGATCCGTCCTTCGCGCTCCTTGTGTACACTTGTAATGTCCCTCCGCTCGCCGTTGGCTCCTGGTCAAATGGAATCGTATCTCGAAAACGACTATAAGAAGGCGCTCCATACTCTGCGGTTGTAAATGTTTCCTCTGTCACTTCAACTTGATTATCATCAACCACTCGGTACAGGACGTTCGCTTCAAAGGCGCGTGCATAACCAGAAATAAGTTGGTTCTCACGAAGAATCGATCCTGGAAAAGGCTGCGTGACGACAATGTTTTGGGACATTGGAAGAGGAATGATTAATCTCATTCCTGCATACAGAACATCTGGCGAGAACGTGATTCGCTTGGAATTGGCATCGATGATGGATTGAATGGGAAGTCCTACTCTTTCAGAAATCGATGCGAGGCTATCACCAGGTTGGACTTCATCGATAACTGCTAGGATTTCAATTTGTTGATAAGGGAAGATGAAATCCGGATTTTGTACCGTCGGATTGATGCCTGCGACTAACTCTGGAAAACTATAAAAACGCTGTGCAATCGTCCCCATTGTGTCACCTTGTTGAATGACATAAAGGGTGGCTGTTCCATTCGAAATAATCTTTGGGATTACGAGCTCTTGATTAGGATAGATCACATACGGATCAACAAAAGGCGGGTACAAAGCATTGGCCAAAGCAATGGCATCGACTGTACTTTCATATTGCATAGCTAAGCGATAGACGGTGTCTCCAGGTTGAACCGTATGAATAATATGCGTTTGGAACATGATCGTCATTCGTCACCTCTCCTTTTGGTTCGCCCCCATATATGTATGATAGGAAACGATGAATATTCCTTTATAAGGGATGAGCTATGTTTTAGTGATAAACAAACGATCATTCTAATGTCAATCATCCTCAAGTTTCCTCTATACGTTCATGCCATTAGACAGTATGATAAAAGCATCGACATAGTCTATTAATAATAGACAGTATTTGATCTATCTCCAACTCCTAAAGGTACTACAAGAAAGGAGCGTTTATGAGCAACCTACATTGGGCACAATCAGAACTTATGAATTATTTAGATACGAAAGATTATCCATATAAAGAGTTACTTGAAAATTTCACCGAAGCCATTTATGTCATTAGCTTACAAGGTCATTTCCTTGATTTTAATCGGGGGTTTACCAAAGTATTAGGTCCACGTGAAAAGCTTTTGAATACACCTTTTCTTGACATCGTTCACCCTGATGATAAAGAAATAGCCAGAAGAGGTTTTATTGAAACGATCGAAGGTATCACGCTGAAAGAGGTAAGGTTAAGGATTTTTGCTAGTTGTGGAGAAATCAGAACCATTGTAACAAGCAATGTGCCCATTATCGGAAAAGAAGGCCAAACGCTTGGAATATTGGGGATTGCTGTAGACATTACGGTTGAAATTCAACTCCAATCTCAAATTGAAAAACAAAACAATAAATTTAAGTCCTTGCTTAAAAACTCAAATAGTGTCAGTTGCATTCTTTCTGATCAAGGCGAAGTCACTTACCGGAGCCCATCACTTGAAAAAGTGTTAGGATACAAGCCAAGCGAAGGATCCCAAACGTTTCTTTCATTCATCCACCCAGATGATATGGAACACGTTCAAAATTGTTTTGACCAGATCCTTGTTGAGCCAGATCAACCGCAAATTTTCGATGTCAGACTTCGTCATAAAAATGGAAATTGGCGAATGGTACACGTTGAAAGCCATAATTTATTAGATGATCCTGACATTAACGGGATTATTGTCAATTACCATGACGTGACAGACGTGAGAGAAGCTCAACATGAAGTCCACTACATGGCTTATCATGATTATTTAACCGGATTGCCAAACCGCCGCTACTTTGAAGAACAGCTTGAAAATGAATTGCAAAAAGCAAAAGCCTATCATCAAAAAGTAGCTGTCTTTTTCATTGATATTGATCGTTTTAAATTTATTAATGATACGCTTGGACATGACATGGGTGATCAAGTTTTAATCAAAGTCGCTGACATGCTAAAAAGCTTTGTTTCCGATAAAGGGACAGTCGCGAGAATGGCTGGCGATGAATTTATGATGTACGTTTCTACTGTTAGAGACAGCGATGACGCAGAAAACATTGCTACTAGCATTTTAAAGAAGATGCAAGAGCCTATTATCATCAATGACTACGAGCTTTTTGTTACGGGTAGCATCGGCATCTCGCTCTACCCAGACTCCGGAGAAGAACTCTCTGTTTTAATGAAAAACTCCGACTTAGCTATGTACGTAGCAAAAGAGCGAAAAGAAAATAGTTACACGTTATTTAACCCAGTAATGGAAAAAGCAACGTTCAAAAACTTTTCATTACAAAATGAACTAAGAAAAGCGAATTACCAGAAAGAATTTGAACTATACTATCAGCCAAAAGTCAGCTCAAAAACACGCCAAATCGTAGGAACAGAAGCACTAATCCGCTGGAACCACCCAACATTGGGCACCCTAGCACCAGGTGAATTTATCCCTTTAGCGGAAGAGAGTGGATTAATCGTTTCGCTTGGAGAATGGGTATTCCGTCAAGTTTGCAAGCAGATTAGAACGTGGAAAAGCAAGGGCTTCCCACCAATCGTAGTATCTCTTAACTTCTCAGCCCTACAAATGTTACAAAAAGGCTTAGTTGAAACGGTTGCGTCTATTTTAACCGAACATCAAGTAGACGGAAAATGGATCGAAATTGAGATTACAGAGAGCCTCATCCTTGAGAATGATGGCGAAATGGTGAATAAGCTAGAAGCCTTAAAAGAGTTAGGCATCCATATTGCTATTGATGACTTTGGGACAGGCTTTTCATCTTTAAGCTACCTAAAAAAATACAAATTTAATACCATCAAACTCGATAAATCATTTATTAACGACATTCATACGTCTCAAGATAACAAAGCCATCATCGAGTTCATTATCAACCTTTCCAACCAACTTCAAATGAAAGTCGTAGCTGAAGGGGTTGAGCATGAAGAGCAACTGGCCATTTTACAAAAGCTGAACTGCGACGAACTCCAAGGCTACTTGTTTAGCCGGCCCCAACCGTTACCGCAATTTGAGAAGTTATGGTTACGTGATTTGCCTTTGTGAGTAGTAGAGATCGCGCCTCATTCTGAACGATGAGGCGCGTTTTTTTTATGTAGGAGGAGGACTCGCACAAAGCCAGCCCCAATGCACCATGCATGGGGCTGCCTCAAACTTTATATTAGCTAACTTCTTCATCTCCCATGCCTCCGCTAACAAACGTAAACCGGTTTTTCCCACCTTGTTTCGCCTTATACATCCCCTGATCGGCTTGTTCAATTAATTGTTTACTAGACTCTCCGTTCTCAGGATACATCGCTATTCCGATACTAGAGGTCACTTGTGCCTTCTTTCCATCCATCGAATGCGAGTGGCTAAGTTGTTGAATGATTCTCTTAGCAATGTCAGCACAATCGTCTTTATCCACCTCTGGAAGAAGGATGAGGAATTCATCTCCGGCAAATCGCGAAACGGTATCTTGTTTACGTACGCACATCTCTAAATAGCGGCTCACCTGTTGAAGAAGATAATCGCCCGATTCATGTCCAAACGAATCATTCACTTGTTTGAAGCCATCTAAATCAAGAAACATAACAGCAAACTTCTTATTTGTTTGTTTCGCATGTTTAATCGTTTGCTCGAGTTTATCCATAAATGCTCTGCGATTTGGCAACTTCGTTAATGAATCCTCGTATACGAGTTGCTTCATCTCTATTTCTTGGTTTTTTCGAATGGTAATATCTTTTATGACCATCTCAACTGCTCGCTCGCCTTTAAAATCAATGTGCGAAATGGATGTCTCTACGATAAACGTGGTCCCATCTAACCGTTTAGCTTGGTATTCCTCGTTTTTAAGTGATTCATTTTCAAATTGAATAAGATCGTATATTGATTTGTTCAGAAATTGTGTTGAATCCTCGGCACCAAATAAGTTACCAGCGGCTTTGTTTGTATAAACAAGCGTTCCGTTCTTATGAATGACGATCGCTTCAGGAGATGAATCGAGTAGATGCTGCACATGTCGCTCATTTTCCAACGCTTGTTGAATGATTTTCTTTGCTAAGAAGAAAATCCAGAGTACCAATAAAATCTCAGCGATAGAAGCTGCAATATGAAGCATATATTCCCAAACAAGAAGCCCTCTTGCCGTAATATGAATAAGGATATGGACAGCAAAAATTTCTATAAGTGATATCAAAATAAGCAAACAAACGATCAGCTTCATACGTGATGCGAATAATTTCATGATGTATACTCTCCTTTTTTCAAAAACGGCATATGGTAATTGGATAACAGTTAACTTGTGGTTCGTCAACTAGTAGTGAGGAAAGGTGGCGAGGAAATGGATAGGTAGTTCCTTTAATCTTATGGCTCTCCTCATCATATATCAAGTCTTTTATCCTAAAACTTATGGTACATCAGCTAGGCATTGTCATTCCCTCCACAAAAAAATCCACCCATGACGAGTGGATCTCCTATTCATTAATATAGTGGCTGCTGGTGATGATGATTGTGGTGGTTCTGATGACACGGCGGGAACCCGTTAATATCTTGAATCATTTGATAATCATAATGTTTTAGTGCGAATTGAGAATGGTACATATATTCCATCAAATATAATTGCCCCCCATTCGCATCACACAATATACCCGAGGCTCCTTGACCGTTTGTAAAAGAAACACCAATAGGCTGCCCCATCAGATGACTGATTTTCCTCTGCCAATCCATGCAAACTCCCCCTTTTCATACTTTATGCAAAAGAGCAAGTTAGGTGTTTGTTTCATACACGAGGGGGCAAGCACCTACCATCTCCCCATCAAATACCCGACAACAAACTCTCCCCAGACTTCATGCCCCGCCTCACTTGGCCTTCTGTCATTCAAGTACTTCTGTAACTCCTTTTTATTATCTGGAGACGGCCAGATTTTCCAATGATTTGCATACTCGTATTCTTCCTTTTTCGCAAAGTTTACTAGGTCTACCTCTGTTTTCTTTACATAGTAGCCTGCATCAAGAAGTGGGTTCGCTGGCGTCATAATGATGCTTGTATCAGGAAGTTCCTCCTTAATTGTTGCAAGGACTTTCTTCATATTGCTTAGCGAATCCTCAATTCCAATCACTCCCGCATCATTTAGAAGTAACGGTTCAACCACTAAAATATCCGGGGCACTTTCGATAACATCGTCTACATAATCGGAATACAGCACATCGATGGAGCGCTCCTCCCCTACTTCAATCACCGTCGCTGTGATGCTCTCCTCTCCAAGTTCCGACTCTAGCTCTGACGTTACAAGACTCGTCCAACTTTTACTAGAGTCTGCCTCATATACTAATGACTTTGATCCAAAATAGCTTACACGAATAGGCTCTTCCCCGCCTTTCTGCCCTAGCCAATAACCTACCACCCCTCCAACATCAATAAGGCTTTCTTTCGGCATTGAAAAAGATTGCTCTTCCTCACCATCCAACTCATCTGGTTCCACCTCTGATACTTCAACGTTCACATCCTTGGCAGCTACTGCAATCGTCTCAAGCTTGTCTTTATAATGATGGTGACCAAAGATCACACCCAAGATACTTAAACAAACCAATCCAATGAACCATACGTTTTTCAACTTAACACCCCTTCTACATGTCCTCTATCCTGAAAATAAATTCCATATATTAGGACGTTATACCTTTGCTGGAATTTGTCTTTTCATCGTTACATTCCGACAGCAATAGCTGAATTTTGTCTTGTAGATGGGGTTTGGAGCCGCTCGCGTCGAAAACGTGTTTTCATTCTGGTCCTTTGACGAACGAAGCGATTCATAATTTGTCCTATTCGCGAATAAAATTCTTAAACAACCCTTGAAAAAGCAGGTGACTCCTATGCGTAGACAAACATCCCCTCTAATCCTGATCGTACCGTTTGCCTTAATCATCGTTCTTTTATTATTTGTCGTTCTTATCCCATCCCAATCGAAACAAGCTAGTAAACTAGTGACCGAATTCTATAACGCTGAACAACAAGCGGATTTCGCTTCTTCATGGGAATTGCTTCATCCAAAAATGAAAGAGAGATTTTCAAAGTCTTCCTATATGCAAGACCGGGTTCATACCTTTATGAATCACTTTGGAGCCGATACCTACACGTACTCAACATCAAAGCCAAGTAAAATAAAACATTGGACAATGACTGAGGAATCAGAACCGATTGAAGTATATGAAGTAATTGTCACAAAAAATTACAATGGAAAATATGGACGCTTCCAATTTGTCCAATATACCTATGTTTCTTTAGATAAAGAGGAGCCCGGGATACTCTGGGATTATAAAGAGTAAAATCTCATCATTTGGACCATGAATTTCTAAGCTTGCTGTCCAATTTCCAGGATATTCAATCCAAACTTGGGCTTTTGCTGTCGGAACCTGGCTATTTGCTGTCCAAACATCGCATTTTGCTGTCCAACTTTAAAAAAAGCCCCACCACTCCTCCACACAACAGCAGCAAAAAAGAGTATCGCGATTCTCTCGCAATACTCTTTTTCCATTACCCAAACTGAGCGTAATGAAGGCGGCTATAAATGCCTTCTGATTGAATTAATTCTTCATGCTTTCCTTGCTCGACAATTCCTTTTTTTGTGACAACCATGATTCGATCGGCATTTTTGATCGTAGCCAAGCGGTGGGCGATGACGAGTGTCGTCCGTCCTTTCGATAATTCGGCTAATGATTGTTGAATTGCTACCTCTGTTTCTGTATCTAGTGCCGATGTCGCCTCATCAAGAATGAGGATCGGCGGATTTTTCAAGAACATCCGAGCAATTGCTAACCTCTGCTTCTGGCCTCCAGAGAGCTTCACCCCGCGCTCTCCAATGACGGTATCTAGCCCATCCGGTTGAGAATGAACAAATTCATCGAGTTGTGCTCTGCGTGCAGCTTCCATAATTTCATTGTCAGTTGCATCCAATTTCCCGTAGCAATTATTTTCTCGAATCGATCCAGAAAACAGAAAAACATCTTGCTGCACAATCCCAATTTGGTTTCGTAAAGAGCTTAATGTTATATCCTGAATGTCCGTCCCATCAATTTCAATTGAACCATGATCCAACTCGTAAAAGCGTGGCAACAGGCTACATAAGGTTGTCTTTCCTGCACCAGAAGGACCCACAAAGGCAATCGTCTCACCAGCTTTAATCGATAAGGAGATGTTATTTAGAACCTTTTCTTGTCCCTCGTAACCAAACGTAACATTGTTATACCTTATGTCTCCTCTTACGCTGACTTCTTTAGCACGCGGAGAATCGGCTATATCAGGCACTGTATCAAGGATTTCACAATAACGTTTAAACCCAGCAATTCCTTTAGGATAACTCTCAATCACCGCATTAATTTTCTGAATTGGCCCAAGGAGAATATTGGCTAATAAAATAAACGCGACAAATTCACCATTCGTTAATTCGCCACGAATGACGAAGAACGTTCCAAACAGCAAAGTAAAAAGGGTAATGATACGCATGAGCATATAATTGGCTGTCACGTTTTGAGCCATGATTTTGTAGGATTGTAATTTCGTTTTGCGATAACGCTGATTGTTCACAGCAAATTGCTTTTGTTCATGCTTTTCATTCGCAAATGCTTGCACAACACGGATCCCACCAATGCTATCTTCTACTCTAGCGTTAATATCAGCAACATCGTTGAACATTTTCCGAAACGTTCTAGTCATCTTTTTATTAAAGTAGATCGCTAGACAAGTAAGAACAGGGATGACGATAAAAGAAATAATTGCTAGCTTCCAGTTAATCGTAAGCATTAAGCCAAAAGCACCAAGTAAGGTCATTACCGCAACAAAAACATCCTCTGGCCCATGGTGCGCCACCTCACCAATTTCCTCTAAATCTTTAGTTAACCGAGAAATCGAATGCCCCGTTTTATTATTATCGAAATAGCCAAACGACAGCTTTTGCATATGCTCAAACAGCATTCTGCGCATATCGGTTTCAATATTAATGCCAAGCATATGCCCCCAGTATGTAACCACATAATGCAATCCTGTATTTACTAGATAAATAGCTAATAAACCGATACAAGCCCATAAAATAACCGTCCAATTCCCCTCAGGCAATAAGCGATCGATCACTTGATTTACCGCTAATGGAAAAGCCAGCTCCAGTAGCCCCACTAACACCGCACACGAGAAATCAAGGATAAATAAGAACTTATAGGGCTTATAATATGAAAAGAAACGAGCTAACAAGTCATTCACCTCTTTATAACTGATAATGATAATCAATTATAATTGAAGTTATTGGAAAAGACAACAAAAACAGTGTCTGCCCCGCTACGTTAAAAGACCACTGAAAAAGATAAGATTTTCACCTTTTTCAGTGGTCTTTTAGCAATCAACATCTGGACCCATTGCCGCTTTCTCCAATCTTCTAAAAGGACTTTTTTCAGTGCCTCCCCCTCGCAATAAAAAAGACCGCAACTGCCCAAAATAGATAGTTACAGCCTCTACTCTCTACTGAACTCAGGAACACGTAATCTGTATTACCGCAGCAAGGTTCCGAGCTGTATTTTTCATATTTTCATAGCCTGCTTCAAAGGCTTCCTCCAATGTTACCGCTCCTGGAACAATACTGAACAAAGCATCAATGCCGTGATCATGCACATTGGTATAATCGTTTGTTAAACTCCCTGCAAGCGCAATGACCGGGACACCATGTTTTTTCGCTGTATTCGCCACACAAATCGGCGTTTTTCCATGAATCGTTTGATGATTAATGCCGCCTTCTCCTGTGATGACGAGATCCGCGTCTCTTACCACGTCTTCAAGTTTCGTTGCTTCGATCACTAAGTCACCACCACGCTTTAATTCAGAAGGTAAAAAGGCAAGCAGTCCTGCACCTAGTCCGCCCGCGGCCCCAGACCCTGGCACGTCTTGAATCTCCTTTCCTACGTCTCGCTTGATCACGCTAGCATAATGAGCTAAATTTTCATCGAGAAGCTCAATCTGTTCTGTTGTCGCTCCTTTTTGCGGGCCGTAAATGGCTGATGCCCCTTTAGGACCTGTTAATGGGTTATCCACATCACAAGCAACATCTACCGTTACATCCTGCAGTCGTTGATCCAGTTGAGATATGTCAATACGTGCAAGCTTCGCTAAACCAGCTCCTCCAAGCGGAATATCCAAACCATTCTCATCGACTAACCTTCCGCCCAATGCTTGCACCATTCCAGCGCCACCATCATTTGTCGCGCTTCCACCAATTCCAATGATGATTCGCTCGACCCCTTGATCTAGCGCAATTGAAATTAATTCCCCTGTTCCATATGTCGTTGCCACCATTGGATCACGTTTCTCAACAGGGACTAGCTCAAGCCCTGAGGCAGCAGCCATTTCAATGGCTGCTGTCTTTCCGTCTCCTAGCAGACCATAAAATGCTTCAACTTTTTCTCCCAATGGACCGGTTACCGTGGCATACTCAATCTTTCCACCGGTTGCATCGACAAGCGATTGAACGGTTCCTTCGCCTCCATCTGCCATCGGAACTTTCACATACTCAATATTAGGCAATACTTCCTTTAAGCCCTCTTCAATCGCATTCGCCGCTTGTAAGGCGGTCAAACTCTCCTTAAACGAATCTGGTGCAATGACAATCTTTTTCATCAGCGTTTCCTCCTTTATAAAAATAGCTTAAACACACCAAAGATCAGTGTTGAGATAATCGCAATCGTTAATCCGACAAGGGATTCATACGGAATGAGCTTTAGACGCTCTTGGAAGTTCATTAGTACACTCCCTGCTGTTGCGTGGAAGAAGCTTCCATGCGGAAGGTGGTCCAAAACGGTTGATCCAGCATGAATCATCGCCGCACCAGCAAGACCTGCTACACCTAACTCAAGCAATGTCGTACTAAAGACACTACTTGCAACCGCCGCTCCAGCCGTGGTGGAAGCCGTCGCTGCCGACATGAAAATACCTGATACTGGCGCTAATACATACGACGGCAACCCTAACACATCAATGCCGTCTATTAATACATTTCGAAGACCTGAGTTTGAGATGATTCCAGCAATGGTACCGGTACCTAAAAGCAATACGGCAACACCAGACATTTTATTTAATCCTGATACGATATACTTATTAATCGACGTAATTTTCCCCATGACGAGTGCACCAATCAATCCCCCTGCTGGAAGAGCAAGCATTGGGTCGATGACGATATCAAATAATGGGCGCAGTGCAAGTAACACGATCGTTACAAGTGGTGCAATAATTGCTAGACCAAAAGTTGGTAGCTTTTGCTCGTCTGTTTGTGTAATTTCATCAAGGGAAACCTTCGTCCCTTTATTGACTAATCTTTTCGCTATGATATATGTGACAAACAGTCCACATAGTCCTGGGATGATCCCAGCAGCCATCACAGATGTTAACGGGACATTAAAAGCCTCTGACACCGCGATCGTATTCGGATTCGGTGACATGATGTTTCCTGCCTTTCCTCCCCCGATCATCGCTAGTAATATCGCTGTTTTTGATAGATTTGCTCGACTCGCAATCGCTAGGGCAATAGGAGCTACAGTAATAACCGCCACATCAACAAATACCCCAACAGCGGTTAAAATCATTGTAGCGATTGCTAGTGCAAATAACGCTTTTTTCTCGCCGATTTTCTTTACGATGCTCTCAGCAATCGAAGCCGCTGCTCCTGACTCAATTAACACCCCTGCAAGCACACCCGCTGCTAAAATTCGTAACACTGCAGGGATAATCCCTTGCGCTCCACCCATCATTAAGTCAACGGTTTGCACAACGGAGGCGCCTCCAACTAAACCACCAAGCATCGCTCCTCCTACTAACGCATAAACAGGTGGTACTTTCCTAAATATAAGAACAATTGCTAATACTAAACCGACAATGGCGCCTAAAGCGCTTACTTCAATATCCAATGTTGACCCTCCTAGCTTAATCTGAATCTATTATTCATTGTAAGCGTTTTACAAAACGATTTCATTGGTCAACTGAACAGAGTAAACCGTATTCATTAATTACATTTCTGTTCATCCGACCAATTCAATTCTCATTGTAACAAAATAAATCCATCATCAGGGAGAGATACAATTCGAATAATTCTTTATAATTCCTGGGATCCTTGCCCGTGATTTCTTTGATTTTCTCTAATCGATACTGCAAAGAATTTCGATGAATAAACAGTTCATTTGCTGTATTGCTCGCTTTTCCATTTTCCTTTATGTACACGTGTAACGTCTTTTTTAAGTCCCCTAATTCATCTTCGTGCTTTAACCGCTGAACCAATTCTGCCAAAGGATTGGTTTCAATCTCGTTTGCTAATTTGCTTATAAACACATAAATGGAAAAGTCATCAAACAAAAGTAGCTTTTGTTCAGGGACTAACTTTTCACCAACGCCAAGCGTTTCTTTCGCCTCGGTAAAGGATTGATGCAGCTTTTCAACTGCTGCCACACGACCAACAGCCATTTTGATGCTCGAATCCATTTTATGGAGCTGACTAATCCACATTTGTACCGTTTGTAATGTCCGCTCCCTTTCCCATCTCCTGTCTTTTTCGTACACTTTTTTGATAATGACGAGTTCTCCAGTATAGATCGTGGCTATTAAATCATCGTCTTCGATTAACTTCGATAGATAAAGCTCTAACTTCCGGTTCTGAGCCATTTCATGAGAGTTGCTTTTTACTACGATCACCACTCGCGGAACAGCTAAATCCACTTGTAACGACTTCGCCTTTTCATAAAACAAATGATCATCTAAGTGGTTTCCGCTAATTAACTGATGAACAAACTCTTCTTTTATCCGCTCATCAAGCTGCAGCTGCTTTTGTAGAAAGGCTTGTTCAATGATCATTTCTGTCGTCATTTTAACTAATTGCCCATACCCTCGCGTGTCATTCGGGTCCCCCGTAATGCCAACAACGCCAACAACCTCTCCTTGAAAAACAATCGGCAAATTGATTCCCTCTTTAACTCCATTCCAACTATCCATATCAGCTCGTCCAATTTCCACGGCCTCTTTTCTCCTCAACACTTCACTGGCCACTTCATGCTTCGTCAAAATCCGTTTTCTATCACCCGAACCAATTATTTTCCCTTCCTGATCCATCACATTAATATTATATGGAAGAATCGCCATCGTTCGATCGACGATTTCTTGAGCAAGCATTTCGGTTAAAAACATTGTCATCCATTTCCTCCTTTTGGGACACGTGGGACTCGGGGACAGGTCCCTCGTCCCAGCGCAAGAGAGGCTCTCCCTTGGCTATACTCTACCATAACAAGGGACAGCAGGGACAGGTTCCTTGTCCCAGAAATACTGCCAGTTCCCCATGAGATTAGGTACCACTTTCGGTCCAACTCTACTATTCTGTCCAATCAGTTCAATTTGCTGTCCAAACCAACCATTATTCGATCCAAACTCACTCATTTGCAAGCGAAACACTTGCTTACTCGCTAAATGAATATGGTGATTCTCTTCTACACCTCCCTTAAGATAAAATATCAATAGACAGCAAACCCAAAAATAAAATGAACTTTTTCATATGCTCGTGACTCTAATAGGAAAGGGGTGAAGAGATGGAGGATTACCGGCTCGTTAAAAAGGCGAAAAAAGGAGACAAAGAAGCCTTGCTTCAACTAATCATGAAGCGAAAAAATCAATATTATCGATTAGCGTTTACGTATGTAGGCAACGAGCACGATGCCATGGATGCGTTAGAAGAGATGATTGTGCTTGCCTATGAAAAAATACACCAACTACAAAAAGCAGAGTCCTTTTATAGTTGGACCAATACGATTTTAGTGAATTGTTGCAAATCGTTAGTAAAAAAACGACTCAAGCTCGTTTTTCTAGATGAAACCGACTCAAAAAAACAACCAGACGCCATAACCAATCCGTATATCGTCCGTGAACAGCAACTCGACCTTCAGGATCTACTCTCGCGTCTTAATCAACATCAAAGAGAGGCGATTGCTTTAAAGTATTTTCATGATTTAGACTACAAATCTATTTCTAAAATAACAGGCGTATCCATTGGTACCGTCAAATCTCGAATCTTTCAGGGTTTAAAAAAGATGAAAACTCTCTATGGAGCGGATGCAGATGAATAAGATTGAAAAGAAGCTAAAAGAAGAGAAACAGCGCATTGATAAGCTCGAAGCCCCTTCTGAGCTAGAGGAGCGCTTACGAACGGCCCTAACGCAAACGAAACAACGTCGCTATTCACCGAAGAAGTGGTTCATCGCAGCGATTGCCATGTTCTTATTTTTCACCATTGGCTATCACTATCATGCATTTGCCTTTTACGGTAAGAAAATTTTCGGGTTTGATGAGGTGATGAATGGTACGCTACAGCACTTAAATGAGGAGGGAATGGGTCAAATCATTGATGAAACCTACCAGCTTCATAACCAAGCCGAACTGACCATTGAAGCGGTGATGACCGATGCGAATCGAATGATCATCTATTATACCGTAACCGATGACGAGGGAAACGTTGATCACGTGCACGATCAATGGTTTCGCCCTCGTAAAATTACGGGACTATTCACGAATGTACATTATGAAGGTGGCCAATGGCTTGTCAATGAAGAGGGAACCGAATTGAAAGGAACCATGGAGTTTGCATCACCTAGTCCCTTTTCGAAAACGTTAACCCTCCACTTTTGGAATCAAGACGAGCAAGTCGAAAAAACACACGCCTTTTCGTATGATCCAAATCAAGCGATGCAAACGATAATCAAGCAAAAAATTAATGAAACGGTACAAGTAGACAAAGGGCACATCACATTTGATTCGATCGTAGCCACACCATCATCCACAATGATCGAAGGCTCGCTCCGTGTGGATAATTTTGATCGTGTTAACTTAGGGTTACATGGGATTGAGTTAGTAGCGAACGGACATCCTATTGATTTGTTAGGGAGCAGCAGTTCGTCCTCTCTTACAGGTACAACCTTTGATATACGTTATGACGCTTTGCCAGAAGAATTAGAGTCCCTAATCCTTCACGTGAAGGAATTTGTCGGATATAGCAAACTTGATGCCGTTATTTCGCTAGAGAATGAGGATTCTGTCCAGACAAAATTAGATGGAGAAGAAATGACGATTAAACAAGTTGAGCACACTTCAGACACGACAGAGGTGACCATTGTAACAAAAGAGTCCCTTCTCCTAGATGATGTGTATATCGGAAGCGATCAAGAGAAGATTGAACTTTTGACTACGATAAACCAACGTGAGATCCCACAGGTGAACGGATCATTCTTAAAAGAACGTACATTGGTTTTTAACACAACAGAAAAGCCCGATCAACTGTTCATAGGCGGGATTCATTATGTAAAAGAGTATAATGAGGTTATTGAGGTAATGGATTAGTCAGCTCCCACTAAATAATGCCTGACCCCATTGGGGATCAGGCACTACTTTCAATCCAACTTACTTGTTATTCTATCCAACCAACTCGATTTGCTGTCCAAACCAACCATTATTCGATCCAAACTCGCTCATTTGCAAGCCAACCGGTTGTGTCCTCTTATGCTTAGCGCTTAATTCTGCAACTCATAAACCTTCCTTGGCCGTCCTCTGCCACCAGACTGCTCTTCTCCGCACACCTGAACGACACCGACCTTCTCGAGTTCAGTTAAAATTCGCCTTGCATTTCGTTCCGTGCCGTGAAGCCAGCTTGCGACGTCTTGGGTTGTCAGCATTTCTTTTTTGTAATGGCGAGCCATCGATACGATTTTGGATGCTACCGCTGGGCTGATGTTTGAGTCTTGAAGGCGCTCCTTCCAAAAGGAGGAGGAGTTGCGTTGCTGATACGTGATGACTTCGTTTGACTCGAACACCTCGGTCACTTCTTGGTTTTCATTGACGATAATGATCACCAAGTCGTCATGCTTTCTGGCATGTTGAAAGGCAACGCGGACATGCTTTTCAGTATCAAGCGCCGTAACACCAAAGCCGATAACTAATCGGACGGGCAATTTAGTGAGGAGCAAGGCATCATCTAACACTTGAATCGGCCAGGCGCGACTTTCAATTTCGCCCCTAGTCGTATAAATGTAAAAATGACTATCGCCACTTTGAACGAAGGAGCCTTGAAGCTCTTCGGCATAATCGAGTAAAATTCGTTTTAATTCCAGCTCTTGATGCTTTCTTTTATAAGAAAATTGCTGTTCATTGTAATCGCTCGTTGTATGTAGAATCTCAATTCCGACCATCGCTAGCTGCGCTTTCCGGTACCAATGCGATTCTGCACGCGTTTTTAAATAGCGCAATGTTTCTTGGATGCTAATATCAAGCGGAATAATTCGGTAACATGGGATATTTTTTTCGATCAATTGGTTGTAGACAGCCTGAATACACGTAAAGACCACCTCAACCTCCCCACTTTCATAAAGCTCTTCATGAAAATGGATAATGTCTTGTGCCGGTACATACCCTTCGTACGGAAACATATGAATCGTCAAGTCATCTAAGGAAAAGTTTGCCTTGACCCAGTCAATTTCCTTTTGCTGAATGGTATCTAAGCTAATCGACTTCATTTTGCCACCAAGCGCAAATTGAGCTTCGAGAAACTTTCCTAGTAAACTCGTTCCATGAAGAATCGGATAGCTGCCCTCATCTTCATCTATGACCCCACTTTCCACAGCCACTGCATAAGGCGCCTGCCCTGAAAACAACCACTGATCAACGAGGTCCCGATTCGTTTTAATAATCTCTTTCACTTCTTCAGTTGTTTCATAGTGAAAAAGGAATAGTTCCACATTTTCGCTTGTTTCAGCCACTTGCCTTATGATCTCAACGGAATCACGAGGTCCCACTACCCCTAAGCGTATGTTCATACTGCTCACCTGCTTTTTTATCTAAGTATGCACTTAACAGGTTTACTCCTTTTTCCAAATCCTCTAATGAGGCGTATTCATCTGGGTGGTGACTCAGACCGTCACGACATCGGATAAAAATGAGCCCTGAAGGCCATTTTGTCTGCATATTCATGACGTCATGCCCTGCTCCACTTTCAAGAGTTAAACATGTTAAGCCAACCTTGTCTCCTATGTTGGCTAAATCCTGATAAACAACCGGATCAAGGTGAATCGACCGATTATTCACAAGAGTATTAACTCTTATTATAACATGTTCTTGCTCCATCAGGCTCTGACATTGTGTCCGAATTTCTTCAGCTAGTGTGGCTTTTAACTGATCATCGACGCTGCGAATATCGACTCCTAGCGTTGCTTTTCCTGGAATGACATTCATTACATTAGGCCCTACCTCTACCGTACTAGCCGTTGCAACAATCGGATATTCCCCTTGTGTGTTCCAATAATTTGCTCGTTCATTAATAAATAAAGCGAGCTTGGAGGCAATGAGGAAGGCATCCTTTCTTTTATCCATCGGGGTAGTGCCGGTGTGGCCAGCCTTCCCTTCGATTTCGACCACAAGACGGATCGGGCAAGCGATCGCTGTGACAGCGCCGTAATCAGCACCCGCATCCTCTACTCGAACACCTTGTTCAATGTGAAGTTCAACAAAACTAAGCAACTCCTCTTTTGTCCGAGCAGCCTTTTCCATCTCCTCATAACGCAAACCATATGATTCGACCGCCTCTTGAACCGTTACACCGTTTTTATCCGTCACACTCTTTAATGCTTCTAAATCAAGCAGACCTGCCATCGCCTTGCTGCCAATAGTCGAGACACCAAAGCGCGCTGATTCTTCTGAGACAAAGCAAATCGCTTCAATAGGATGTGCCGGCTTGAAGTCTTGATCCTTTAACTTCTTAATCGCCCCCAACGCACACAGCACTCCGGCGACCCCATCATACCCCCCACCGCTTGCGACTGTATCAACATGGGAACCGAGCGCGATGGCTGGAGCTTGCTCTTGCTCTTTCGTGGCGTTCCATCTTGCAATCACATTTCCTGCTTCGTCTTCACGAATAAGAAGTCCGAGCGCTCTTGCAATCTCTTTAAATACTTCACGAGACTTCCATTCTTCTTTTGTAAAACTAAGTCTAGTAAAGCCTTCAGGATGCGGAATCACGTCTGTCAAGTTCAACTTCTTCAAGTTCTCATCAAGCCATTTTTTCATGCCTAACACCCTTTCTCAACGATGATATTCATTAATAGATTAACAGCAGCTGGCAGGACCCCTTCATCAAAATCAAAGGCTTTATGATGATGCCCATTAGCAAGCGGTGTTCCATACAAAAAGAAACTTGCAGATCCCCCCTTTTGCTGCACTCGCTCGATCATATATGCCACATCTTCGGACGCTCCAATGGTCGCCTCATCTAGTACTTTGTTGACAAAGCGGCTACCTTGGGACACTTGTTTGACTACTTCGATCCATTCCTGATCTGAATGAGCTGAAATTCCTTCGCCAACAATATCGGTCGTTTGCTTCACATCATAGCTTAAGGCGGTTGCCTCAATTTTTCGGATCGCTTCCTTGACCATGTATCGGTTGATCTCTGTTGTGCTCCCGCGTGTTTCCATTTCCATAAATGCATGATCGCCGACAATGTTTCGACCAGCTCCCGCTACGATTTTCCCCACATTAATTCTCGTTGCACCTTCACCGTGACGAGTAATTCCGTTTAACTCAAGAGTGCACGCGGCTGCAGCCAACAGCGCATTCTTGCCTTCGTGCGGCTTTAAGCCAGCATGAGACGAGACACCGTCAAATGTCACATCCATCTTCGTCGTTGCTAAAATGTCCGTCGTTGTCGCCGCAACGGTTCCAACTGACAAATCATGAATGCCAATATGTCCGCTTAAAAAGATATCGACATCATCAAGCCAACCTTTTTCAACAACGGCCTTTGCTCCTCTGCTTCCTTCTTCTGCTGGTTGAAAAATAATCGTGTAACGTCCGTTTAAATGGTCCTTATATTCATCTAAAAAATGCGCGAGCCCAAGCCCAATCGCCGCATGACCATCATGACCGCACGCATGCATGGCTTCTCCATGCTTTGATACAAATCCCTCGCTTGCTGGCTTATGCTCCTTTCCTTTTTCTTCTTTAATCGGCAAGGCGTCGATATCAAAGCGAAAAGCAAAGTGAGGACCCTCCCGTTTCGTATCGAGCTCCGCCACCATACCGGTGAAGCCACCTTTTAATTTTGTTAAAAAAGCTTCAGGAACCCCCGCTTTTTTAGCTCGATTAAGATACAGGTCATCCACCTCTTGCTTCGGCAAACCCATTCGCGCCTCTTTAGCAACAACGTCTTCTCCGGTATAAAGCTTAAAGGAAGTGTCTTTTAATTGCTCATATAAATAATAAGTTGTCTGATACTCACACCAGCCTATTTCAGCAATTTGATGCAATTCCCTCCGCCATTTGATCAATGGATGAGTTAGCTCCGCGCTTACTTGATTTGTTTTTTCGACTGACAACATATTGGTCCCCTCCGTGTTGTTCGTTAAGCTTTTCTAATGCATTTACAGCTAATTGTGACATAACCTCAACCCCTAGCGACAGCGCACTTTCGTCAATTTCAAATTGCGGGTCGTGCAACGGTTTTTGTACATCTCTTGACGGAATTGCTGTTCCTAGCCAATAATACGCACCTGGATAATGGATGAGGAACCTCCCGAAGTCCTCTCCACCTAAGCTCGGATTCACATGCGGCGTTGCATCGTTTCCAATCAAGGCTTGCGCGACATCCTTCACTTCATTTGCCCATTCCTGTGAGTTAACGGTCGCTAAATAGCCATCTAAATATTCAATGTTAGCTGTTGCTCCCATCGATTCTGCTATACCATTGACTAATTTGAACAAGTTCTCTTTAACACGCTTTTTCACTTCATTCTTGTACGTACGAACTGTCCCTTCAATCGTCACTTTATCGGCAATCACATTGTAGCGACTGCCTCCTTCGATACGTCCAATCGTAATAACCGCTGATTCAAGCGGATCGACATTGCGACTTATAATCGTTTGCAGCGCATTAATCACTTGATTTGTGACAATGATCGCATCAGTTGTTTGATGAGGCATGCTCGCATGTCCCCCAGCACCGTGGATCTCAATGGTTACTCTGTCTGAATTCCCCATCATTGGACCTGGCAACACACCAATTTGCCCGACTGGTAAATCAGGCCAAACATGTTGAGCAAAAATGGCATCTGGCTTGTATTGGTCAAACACTCCGTCCTCCATCATTGCTTTTGCCCCACCAATTGGCGCATCTTCTTCTGCTGGTTGAAAGACAAGCAACACCGTACCCGCTAAATCCTTTTTATATTTTTGAAGGAGTAATCCTGTACCAAGCAGCATCGCAGTATGTGCGTCGTGACCACATGCATGCATGACACCTTTACGTTTTGAAGAATAGTCCGTTTCATTTTCTTCTTCAATCGGGAGAGCGTCCATATCCGCACGCAAGGCAACCGTTCTTCCCGGCTTTTCTCCTTTCACGACCCCAAGCACGCCTGTACCTGCAAAACCTGTGTGAAATTCAATGCCCGCTTCCTTAAGGTGACGCTGAACTTCCTTTGCCGTTTGCTCCTCTTCATGACTTAACTCCGGATACATATGGAAATGTCTGCGTATCTCTTTTACCTTCTGCTCAATCTCGATTCCTCTACCTTTAAATTGTAGTTCCATCGATTCTCCATCTCCTTTTTTCTCTTTCTTGCTAGACAGAAGATAGACGTTGACTACTCAACGCCTTCTCTTCCTTGTTCTCTATAGTTTCATCTCTACTCCTGGACCAATTGGAATTCCGACTAACGTCCAAATGATGAACATCAGAATCCATAAACCGAGGAAAATAAGCGCATATGGCAACATGATTGAAAATAATGTACCAAACCCAGCACGGTTGTCATAACGCTTCATGAACGCTAATACCATTGGCACATAAGGATTCATCGGTGTAATAATATTCGTCGATGAATCAGCAATTCGGTAAGCCAGTTGAACAAAAGCCGGATTATACTCCAACACCATAAACATTGGAATGAAAATCGGAGCCATTAAAGCCCACTGAGCGGAGCCACTAAAGATAAATAGGTTTAAGATTGCCGCAAGAATAATGAATCCAACAATTACACCCATCCCTGTGAAATTCATATTCGTTAAAAACTCAGCTCCACTTACCGCAATCCAAACACCGATATTGGACCAGTTAAAATAAGCAATAAACTGTGACGCTGCAAAAATTAATACGATGTATCCAGACATATCCTTCATCGCATCAGCCATATATTCTGGAACATGCTTGGTCGATTTAATTTTTCCAACTGTCATGCCATAAGCAATCGCAATGATGATAAAGAAGAACAAAATGATCGGAATGATATTACTTAAAAATGGCGATGGAACAATGGTCCCCTCTTCCCCACGTAGCACTCCGTTTGTTGGAACAACCAATAGCGCAATTAACGCTGCATAGATCAAACCAGCTATTCCCGCATTGCGTAACCCACGTGTCTCTTGGGCAGTCACATCTTCTAGTTTTTGATCGACAATACCCTTTTCCCCATAACGAGGATTGTATTTTCCTAATCTTGGTTCAATAACCTTTTCAGTAATAATCGTACCAACAACCATTAACATGACAACGGATGCAATCATGAAAAACCAGTTATCAACCGGTGTAACAACAAGCCCTTCCTCTATCGTTTGTGCCACTTCAGTTGAAATCCCTGCTAACAGCGCATCTGTCCCAGCGATAAAAAAGTTTGCCGTAAATCCAGCACCAACCCCAGCAAAGCCAGCAGACATCCCCGCTAACGGATGACGTCCCAATGCATAAAACACCATCGCTGCAAGCGGCGGAATAATAACAAATGCCGCATCAGACGCTAAGTTCCCGATAACCCCTGTCCCAATAATCGCAAATGTGACAAAGCGTTTCGGTGCATTTAAGATCGTCTTTTTCATAAACGTTTCAATTAATCCAACCTTTTGCGCAAGACCAATCCCAAACATCATAACTAACACAAGACCCAGTGGTGCAAAGCCAGTAAAATTCGTCAGCATCGAAGACAAAATGAAAATGAGCCCGTCTTCTGAAATCATGTTTTGAATCGCGACTTCTTCTCCAGTTCCAGGATGTACGACTGTCACGTTAAATAAGCTGATCACCCAAGAAGCAACAATAATAAATAAGGCCAAATAAACAAATAACATAAAAGGATGCGGCAGCTTATTCCCCGCTCTTTCCACCACATCAAGCATTCTCATAAAAAATCCCGGCTTCTGCGGACCGCTCGTATTTCTGTTCAACTCCATGGTTCACCATCCCCTTCATTTCTTTTCGGACATTTTCTTAAATTATTACCTTAATCGAATAGTAGCACAATTCAGAATAAGATCCAATATATTTTAGGATATTTTCTTAATTTATTCCGTAAATAATCTGACAGAGGGACAGGGGGACAGGTTCCTCGTCCCAGATGTGGGGTCAGATCCCAATGAGTCTACGCTACACCGCGCGGGGTGCAGGCTGCTCAAGTGAACGTATATCTTCTTTTATCAAAAACCTCTCCTTTGTTGACAAATACTGCTTATCCCCAACCCAAATCTGCTAAAAAGCCAAGGGAAGCTCTTCCTTGGCTGCACTCTACCATTGTCTATACCGACGAAAATACCTTTGCTGTCCAACTTGCGAGTGATTCAGTCCAAACTATTCGTTTTTCAATCCAATCTCGGACATATTCAATCCAAACGGAGGCTTTTGCTGTCCGAACAGCCATTTTTGAACACCCCACCACACTGTAACCGCTTGCGTAAATTGTCGTGAAAAAACCTCATTTCTCCGTCACACTTCGTCTTACTTCTTCTCCTATCTTTGTTATCCTAAATATAGTCCCGAAATAGACCCGTCAATAATAGATAAACAGCGATCCTACACTGCAATAAAAAGGCAGAAACACAATCGGAAAAAAGACAATGATTACAAAGGGGATGTTAATCATGTTTTATGAAGAAGAAAATCTGGGTGTAGGTTTATTTTGGGGAATTTTATTGAGTGTGCCATTATGGTTATCCCTTTGGGGGTGGATAAAATTAGTAAGCAATCTTTCCTTTTTTTCTTGAAAATAGTGCCTGAACCCCAGCACTTCAACGTATACTGCAATGGGGATCAGGCACTATTAAATAGACACTTCTAACCAAACGTCAACTTAAATCGAAACTTCGCATCATCCTCATACCACATCGGAAAATTGGTTCCCCATATATTATTATGAAGATTCACATGCATTCCGCCTTCTAATGGAGCAAAGCGATTATCAAACTGCAAAATCTTAAACTAACCAGGGTCAGTGTACCTGTCCCCCTGTCCTACTCTCTCCCCAAATAACTTCTAACAACATCATAAGTTGCATCTCTATACAACGTGACCCCAAACGGCCCTTGGTCCGGCTCAAATCCATTATACGCAACATCGAGGTCATGCACCACTTGATAGGCAAGCAGTACTCCTTCATCGTCTTTATTTTGAAAAGCTTCTCCTAGTACGGAATTTAAATTCATTAAATCAACGTAAAGATAATTGTCCGCAGATAAGTGAAAAGCTGCCGTGGATGCCTGACTTATATAGGAATGCAACTGACTAAACTCCTGTTGACCTTCTAGCGTGTTATAATCAGGTACCCATTCTCCTTCTACAAATTTTGTTAATTGACGATGAGTGAGGATGATCCCCGCGGATATGTCGTTTTCCATCTCCTCATCAGTCCAACTATTTCGGTTCTCAGTCATTTTCACGTCATCTTCAGGGTCTGACTCATCTTCTGTCTCTACCCAGTTCTGTTCATCATCTAACGGACCTTCTTCTTCCGAGTCTACAATTGGGACTTCACTAGAAGGACTCTGACTATCATTTATTGATGTTAGGCTCAAGCCAATCATAACTGCAAATAATGCAAAGGCTACAATAGTTGAAGAGTAAACAAGTAGATTCTTTATAAAGGGATTTTTTGTTTGCATCTTACCGATTTCAGCTTCGATGTCTCTCCTCACTTTAAGATTTCGTTGTTGGTTCCATCGAATATCGCTGTCTAATTTTTTCAGCTGTTCATCAAATTGAGTTTTCATGTAAATATCCCTCCTTAAGAAGTTGTTTCTCTAAAGCTGGTATGGCTCTATTTAACGTTGATTTCACTTTACTCTCCGAACAGTTTAAAATCATGGCTGTTTCTTTCGTAGAAAACTCTTTTATTTTTCTTAGGATAATGACATCCCGATACGTTTTCTTTAACTCGCTCAATGCATCAAATAACTCTCGTGAACTTTCCTTAATTTGAACAACCTCATCTGGCAAAGGACCTTTGTCCTTCTTTAGGCTAAATAAATCCTTCAGATAACTGACCGGCTTTCGTTTTCGGACATAGTCATCGTTGTATTTCTGGCAATACTAAACAACCATGTCTTCGGACTAGATTCTCCCTTGAAATGAGCAAAATATTTATAAGCTTTTATAAACGTTTCTTGCGTCAGGTCCTCTGCTAGTTGCTGGTCATGAATCATGAGTAAAATATAACTGTATATCGAGTAACTATACTCTGAATACCAGTCTGTAATCACTTGCTGTTTTTCATCAGACACGTTTCTTCCCCCTAGTATTTATGTTCCTTTATAACTTAGACGTAGCTAATCAAAAAGGGTCGCAGTTTTTTTGATGTGTCAATGTGGGTCAAGGGTGGGTCAAGGGGACAGGTCCCTCGTCCCATTGACCCTTTCCCTATTATAAATAAGCACAGTATGATTATCTGGGTGTTTCTCAAAAAGACCGCAAGAAAATTCGCAAAGCAAGAACTAAACGATCCCCAGTCTCAGGAAATTTTCTGTGAATATCTAACGCCAAAGATAAAAAATCTTAATCAATACCTGTGGATATCACACGTGTTGTGGAGAACTTCTGTATAAACTGAAGGTTTTCCACTATTTTTTTGCAACTACTCGTTTCTTTTTTACCTGATTACTTACTAATCCACAAAAAGCATTACAAGAGCTACAAATATGTCCATCTTTATTCTGTAAATTCAACCAAACTACCGGTTTACTAGCCAAGTTATTGGATATTCTGTCCATTCTACTTGTTTTGCTGTCCAAACCAACCATTTTTCAATCCAAACTTGCTCATTTGCAAGCCTATTTTTTCAATTGCTCATCAGTGAAAAAATTATGCATAATCTCCAACCTTTTCAACAACCTTAATTAACGATGCTACATACATAAGGAGGAGGCAAAATGGTAAAAAAGAGCGTTAGTTTCATTTTAATTACGTACTTAATTCTCGTATTTGCAGGATGCGCTCCACAGAACGGTGAGCCATCACCGGAAGAAACACCAGCTGATGATTCTGAGCAAGGAGAACAAGCTACAGAAGCTGAAGAAGATTCCCCAAAAAATGTCATTGTCATGATTGGTGATGGAATGGGATTAGGGCAGATGGAAATTGCCCGCTTATTTGAGCATGGAAAAGAAGGAGAGCTGTTCATGGAAACCCTGCCTAATGTAGCTCTCTCTAGAACTTACTCTGCAAACAATATGGTCACCGACTCAGCAGCTGCCGGAACAGCACTAGCAAACGGGGACAAAACGAATAATGGGATGCTTGGAGTTAATCCTGATGGTGAAGAGTTAACAAGTCTGATTGACATTTTCAAAGAACAAGGAAAAACGGTTGGTATTGTTTCCACTAATACCGTTACTGATGCCACTCCTGCGGGGTTTGTGGCAAAAGTACCTGATCGGGCCGGACAAGATGAAATTGCCAGGCACATTTTCGAAGGTCGATACGATATCGCATTAGGTGGCGGTGAAAGTTTTTTCCAACCTGAAGCCCAAGATGGAACAGACTTAGTCGCATCCTTTGAAGAGGAAGGCTATGATATTGTAAGAAATAAGGATGAGCTGAATACCTATGAACCTTCCCCTGACTCTAAGTTATTGGGCTTATTTCATCCATCATTTATGAACTACGTAAGTGATCGAGAGGTAAAAGGTAGCGAAGAGCCTACCTTAGTTGAAATGTCTCAAAAAGCAATTGAGACAGCATCACAAAATGAAGATGGGTTTTTCTTGATGCTAGAAGGCGCCCGAATTGATCATGCTTCTCACGCCGCTGATTTTGTAGGCATTTGGAAAGAAACCGTTGAGTTTGACAAAGCCGTTGAATATGCGGTTAATTGGGCAAATGAAGATGGCGAAACATTAGTAGTTGTACTTGCAGATCATGAAACGATGGGAATTGCAGCAACAGAGGTCATGGATATGGAAGCATTAAAAGAAGTAGGCGTTTCACCAGAATATATCTCACAACAGCTAGAATTAGATGAAGACACAGGTAATTTCACAGCTGAAAGCATTCGTGAAGTGTTTGCAGAATATGCAGACATAGATTTAACAGATAAAGAAATAAGCGACTTTCAAGAAAATGTGTGGGATAATAACGACCCTGAAGGACGCCTTATCCTAGAACACGAAATAGGTTGGGAAGTAGGAAGTATTATTGCTCATCATTACCGCGCCGGCGTGATCGATCGCCAAGTACGTGAGGAAAGCGCTACAGGCGGCCACACCGGGGAACTGGTTCCTGTCTTTGCTGTTGGTGTAGGAGCTGAAGAATTTAATGGAGTCCTTAATAATATTGACATTCCGAGAATGATTGCTGATATTAGTGAAGTTGAGTTTGAAGTTCAAGGGAATGAATAATAACTGACTAAATAAAGGATAGTGTTAGCAACTATTTTGCTAACACTATCCTTGTTTTTGTACGAGTCAATTAACAATGGGGTTACAACTTTTTTTACTATATATTATCTGAGTGTGAGAAACGTATGGAAATAACAATATTTATGCTTCGCTTGAATAATCATTATTCCGCGGGAAATACAAGTTACGACAAATTTCGGATTTTCCGCCGAAATTTGGTTACTTAAGGAAAAAGGTAGGCATTTTCTTTCTCATTATTAAGAGTGTTCACGATTGAAGTCGGTCACCTAAGCTATTCACTAATGGTCTTTCTGGCCAATTCCAACGACATTCTGTCGAAACTTACTTATTTGCTGTCTAATTAGTCCATTATTCAATCCAAACTCGCTTATTTGCAAGCTACTGGTGATTTAGTAGAGGCTATATTGTTGGAATGAACTCCTATCGGACATAGGGACTAAACTATTGGTAAAAAACAAAAACCTATCAGCTACTCAAACGCTAACTGGTTGGCTAGTCTGTACCATCGTGATCTTTCTTACTATCTCTATTAAAAGCGTTGCCTGGCTCGACTTTTCTCTTTTACGGAGCTGGTTATTTTTATTTACGTATATCCCATAGATGCTACTTCACGTCGTTTTATGTTTTCATTTTTATGTAAAACAAGGATAGTTATTATGACTTACTCACCAATTGTGACCATGTTCCATCTATAGTGAGGGACTTGACTGTCAAACTAAGTATAAATGCTAGTAGATTTTTGTTTTTTCTGTCTGAACTTGATTTTGTAGTTTATTTGTTCGGGGGAGAGATATTTCAATTCACAGGGCGACATGATGTTTTCTCGAAGAAGCGTTTTTACGTTGTAACCACTGCCTTAGTTACTCTGTGTATGCATATAAAAAAACACAACCTAAAGAGTTGTGTTTTATCTGCCTGGCAACGTCCTACTCTCACAGGGGGAAGCCCCCAACTACCATCGGCGCAAAAGAGCTTAACGACCGTGTTCGGCATGGGAACGGGTGTGACCTCTTCGCTATCGCCACCAGACTATAAAATTGAAAGAAATGGTTCTCT
>NZ_JRJU01000024.1 GCF_000787375.1 Halalkalibacter okhensis
GTTTCGCTTGGCTTTTGTTCAGTTTTCAAAGAACTCTTTTGCCGCTCGTTAGCGACCTAACCTATATTACTAGGTGTACATTCTAAAGTCAAGAACTTTTTTTGGTGGGCCTGAGTGGACTCGAACCACCGACCTCACGCTTATCAGGCGTGCGCTCTAACCAGCTGAGCTACAGGCCCTAAAAAAGGCATAAAAAAAGCACTTAAGCATTTTTTATTTAAATTGGAGCGGGTGATGAGAATCGAACTCACGACATCAGCTTGGAAGGCTGAGGTTTTACCACTAAACTACACCCGCAAAACAATGGTCGGGAAGACAGGATTTGAACCTGCGACCCCCTGGTCCCAAACCAGGTGCTCTACCAAGCTGAGCCACTTCCCGTTAACTGCTAGTTTCATATATTCATTGGTGCGGTTGAGAGGACTCGAACCTCCACGGGGTCAACCCCCACTAGGCCCTCAACCTAGCGCGTCTGCCATTCCGCCACAACCGCGTTCACACCAGATGTATTTAATTAAAAGTGCGGGTGAAGGGAGTCGAACCCCCACGTCATAAGACACTAGATCCTAAGTCTAGCGCGTCTGCCAATTCCGCCACACCCGCAAAGGTAAATGGCGGTCCGGACGGGACTCGAACCCGCGACCTCCTGCGTGACAGGCAGGCATTCTAACCAACTGAACTACCGGACCAATATGGTGGAGGATGACGGGATCGAACCGCCGACCCCCTGCTTGTAAGGCAGGTGCTCTCCCAGCTGAGCTAATCCTCCATTTTATAACACAAACTCTCGAACTTAATTATGGTGACCCGTACGGGATTCGAACCCGTGTTACCGCCGTGAAAGGGCGGTGTCTTAACCGCTTGACCAACGGGCCAACAAATATATAGTGGCGGAGAAGGAGGGATTTGAACCCTCGCGCCGCGTAAACGACCTACACCCTTAGCAGGGGCGCCCCTTCAGCCACTTGGGTACTTCTCCGTGGCTCCACAGGTAGGACTCGAACCTACGACCGATCGGTTAACAGCCGATAGCTCTACCACTGAGCTACTGTGGAATATCGTTGTCGACTTTAGATATTTTAATACAATATCTTTTTAATGTCAACTTTGTTTTTCATCGCCTCGTTCAGCGACTTCTATAATATAGCACAGGACTAGAATAATTTGCAATACTATATTTTATATTTTTTTAGTTTTCCCTTACACTTCCCGCATACATATTTTCGGATATCAAGTTTTCTCTTTCTCTTATAAACAAGACTACAACTTTCACATTGATAATGATGAATAGCATTCGATGTTCTGATGGTTCCTGGTACTACATCACAAAACCTTGGCGCCCCGACTTTTTCCATTAACCATTTAAAGTCTTGATCACGATGCTGATAACCTCTTCCTTGTAAATGCAGATGGTAATGACATAATTCATGCTTAATAATCCCAATAAGCGCCTCTTCTCCAAAATGAACAAGCTGCTTTGGGTTAATTTCAATGTTATGACTTCTTAATAGATATCTCCCACCTGTCGTCCTTAATCGATTATTAAACAACGCCCTATGCTTAAACGGCCATCCAAAATCCTCTACAGAAATACGTTCAACCAGTTTCTGTAACTCTTCATCTGTCATAACTATTTGTCTTTTATTCATAAATCTTCACCAATCCCTCAACTTTGACAAACCCTCCTTCATATAATAATCCAAACAGAGTAAGTTGTTAAGGAGTTGGTTCTTATGCCCGAATGGCTAAGACAACGATTAAAACGTGCATACCTAGAAAAAGACCGTTATCAAATTAAAGTGCTCAACCAATGTTGGTTCTATTACAAAGAGAAAGAAGCTGAATTTTAATTCATATTTTTTAGCCAAGAAAAAGGTGACACAAGACAAAATCATTCATCATGTGTCACCTCTTTTATTATGATACGTGCTGCACTTCCGGTTGCTTCATCGTTAATGATACTCTTCCTTTTTGAACATCAACTTGTTCTACCCAAACAGTGACAATCTCCCCAACCGCAACCACCTCTAATGGATGCTTAATAAAACGATTGGTCATCTTAGAGATATGAACAAGCCCATCCTGTTTCACTCCGATATCTACAAATGCACCAAAGTCCACTACATTACGCACTGTACCTTGTAATTCCATACCAGCTTGTAAGTCCTCCATCTTCAAGACATCTTGCTTCAATAATGGCTTGGCTACTTCATCACGAGGATCTCTTGACGGCCTGATCAAGCTATCAACAATATCTTTTAACGTCGGAACCCCAACTTCAAGTTCCGATGCTAATCCGTCTAAATCGATCGCTTGCAATTGCTCTTTAACCTTTTCTGTTCCGATCTCGTCTGCTATTGCCTCAATATGTTTCAATAATTTTTCTGCCTCTTTATAGCTTTCTGGGTGAATGGCCGTAGAATCTAAAGGCTGATCGCCATCTTGTATCCTCAAGAAACCAATCGCTTGTTCATACGTCTTCGCTCCAAGGCGCGGGATTTTCTTCAATTGTTTCCGATTTGTAAATCGACCTTCTTCATCTCTTCGCTTCACAATATTTGTCGCAACCGCTTTTGACAATCCGGCGACATACTGCAACAACGAAACCGATGCTGTATTCACATTTACACCTACTTGGTTAACAACCGTCTCAACCACAAATGTTAACGATTCGTTCAGACGCTTTTGTGATACATCGTGCTGATATTGACCAACACCTACTGATTTCGGGTCAATTTTCACTAGTTCTGCTAACGGATCTTGAAGCCTGCGGGCAATCGACGCCGCACTTCTCTCTTCTACTTGAAGGTCCGGAAACTCTTCTCTACCTAATTCAGACGCTGAATACACACTAGCCCCAGCTTCATTTACGATTAAGTAATAAACAGGCTTCGTTAATTCCTTCATAACATCAGCTATAAATTGTTCTGTCTCACGAGACGCCGTCCCATTTCCAATCGCAATCATTTCAACATCATATGTTTCAATAAATCTTTTCACAACTTCCATCGCTTTCACTGTTTCGTTGCGAGGGGGAGTTGGATAGATAACAGAAATGTCGAGTACTTTCCCCGTTGCATCAACAACCGCTAACTTACATCCAGTCCGGTAAGCAGGATCGACACCTAACACAGTTTTATCCTTCATCGGTGGCTGGAGCAATAAATGGCGCAAGTTCTCTGCAAAAATATGAATGGCCTGTTCCTCCGCTTTTTCCGTTAACTCATTGCGAATATCCCTTTCTATTGATGGCTCAATTAAGCGTTTATAGCCGTCCTCAATTGCTTCTCCCACTACAGTAGCCGTAGGAGAGTTAGGGTATCTAATCCATTTGCGCTTCGTTTCATTGATAATTCGATCAGCCGGGAATACTAATGAAACACGTAGAATCCCTTCTTTTTCTCCACGGTTCATCGCTAAAACACGGTGAGGAACAATGGATTTAATGGCTTCCTCGTACTCATAATACATTTCAAATACTTGCTTTTCATCGGCTTCTTTATCTTTCAGTGCCGTTTTCATTTTCCCTTCTTTAAATCCGACCAACCGAATCGCTTTACGAATTTCTGCGTCATCAGATACCGACTCAGCAATGATATCCTTCGCTCCCGAAATTACATCTTCCACAGACGTTAAATCGTGTTCATCCGATAAATACGTAGCTGCCTCTTCTTCTACTGAACCCGTTTTCGGCAGCGATTGTAACCAAAGCGCAAATGGCTCAAGCCCTTTTTCCTTTGCTACGGTCGCTCTCGTTCTCCGCTTTTGTTTATAAGGACGATATAGATCTTCTACTTCTTGCAACTTTTTCGACGCTTGAATTTTAACTCTTAATTCGTCTGTTAACTTCCCTTGTTCATCAATTAAGCGGATTACTTCTTCTTGGCGGTTCGCTAATTGGTTCGCATACTCCCACTTTTCTACAATCGTTCTTATTTGAACTTCATCTAGCCCACCAGTCATTTCTTTTCGGTATCGCGCGATAAAAGGGACCGTATTGCCCTCTTCAACTAATTTAATTAATTGTTCTATGTATGATGATTTTACATTTAGTTCTTTAGCCATTATTTGAATTGTTTCATTCTGCTTCGTCTCATTCATTCGAACACCTCATCAAAATAGAATATGTTAATTTATGATAGCATAAGTTTGTTCCATCCTTCTAGGAACATACCTAAAGCCGACTTAATGCTCAAGTTTTTGGCCTAAACCCAAATAAAGAGAGACCCCTTACCAACGAGGCCACTGAAAAAGTCTTTTTAGAAGATTCGAGGAAGCAGCAATGGCTCCACACGTTGCGCACCCGCTACGAGAAACCCACTCATAGCAGGCTTAAAACAAAGCAACGGTTCCGCTCATTGCTTAAAGGCCACTGAAAAAGGTACGATTTTTACCTTTTTCAGTGGCCTTTTACCAACCTGCCGCCATTTCTTTCTATGATTCTTACATAGTGGACGGATTGATATTGAATCTCTCTTTTTAATGAAGTTTTCCTATAAGCATCGTCACATCATCCGAAGCAAAATAATCACTTGAAAAGTACGTATCTGTTATAGCATCAAAAGAAGGAAGTTTCATCAGTTTCTCTTTGGTCGGTTTTTTTTTCACACCATCAGAATAAAGCAAAAAAGAACTACCACTTACATACGGAAAGCTACTCATTCGTAGTTGTTGTTTTTTCCCAGAAAGATAGCCTCTGCTTGGAATCGGCTGAATCATCCTTCCATCTGGCATGTACATGATAAAACCGACATTTCCAAAGTTACAATATCGAACTTCTCCCTTAGAATAGTCAATCTTAATCACCGTTAAAACAGCACCCCGCTTATTACTTAGTGCACCGTTACACAATTCTACCATTTGATCTACAGACTTATGATGGTGAGCTTCGATTACTCCTAAGGCCGCTGTAGCCGATTTTCTAGCCCCTTCCCCACTACCTAAGCCATCAATAACCGCACACACGGCGTAGTCTGTTTGGTGGATGACTGTATGCATATCACCACTACATGCATTTCCTTGTTTTGCTTGTTCAAATGCTGCTACTTCAACCTTTTCATCTCGATAAATCGTCACCATTACAAAATCTCCGAAGGTTCAATTTGAATAGATCCACGTAATTTTTCAAGCGCTCTTCTTTGCAAACGAGAAACATGCATTTGCGACATGCCAAGCTTATCCCCTGTTTCTTTTTGACTTAAATTTTCAAAATACGTGCATATTAAGATTTGCTTTTCTCTTTCTTCGAGTACATGAAATGCCTTTTCAATGACTAATTTTTGGTCAGCTTCTTCATAACCAGAATCGATATTTCCAACTAAATCCAGCAACGTAACCTCGCCACCCTCTTGATCAGCCTCTAAAGAGCGATCAACAGATAACGCTTGGTAACTCTTGCTCATCTCCATCGTTTCTAACACTTCTTCTTCTGTGACACCTAAGTAATCAGCTAACTCTTGCACTAATGGCGACCTTTGTAGTTCAGCCGTAAGTGTTTCCACTGCATTTCTTATTTTTGGCCCTAATTCTTTAATCCTTCTAGGAACATGAACACTCCATGTTTTATCACGAATAAACCGTTTGATTTCTCCTACGATTGTCGGAATCGCAAACGATTCGAAGCTTTTACCAACTTGTAAGTCATATCTTTTTAGCGCGGCTAGCAATCCAACCATCCCAACTTGAAACATGTCTTCCTCATATTCGCGTCCTTTTGAAAATTTACGTGACAGCGAACGGACAAGAGCTTCATAATGTCGCACTAGTTTTAACTGAGATTCTTCATCTTCAAACTGTTGATAATGCTCGATCCACTCATAGACCTGTTCATTGTTCTGGTTGTGTCTGCTGGATTTCACTGACATCCTGTTCCACCTCATCTCCATGAAGGAACTTTGTCATAACAAGCACGATACCTGATTCATCGTTGATTTCTACTTTGTCCATGAGCGTACTAATCAAAAACAACCCAAGTCCACCTTCTTTTAAATCTCCAACTGGACGACTAGCGTCTACTGGACCTAGGTGATCTTTCACTTTGGCTACATCAAAACTCTGCCCACTATCTGCAACAATAATCTCCATGCGATTCTCATACAACAAATAAGAGACATTCATCATACCGCTTTCTTCATAAGCGTGGTTAACAACGTTGGTACATGCTTCTGCAACCGCAATCTTCATATCTTCTATATCGTCATAGGTAAAGCCAGCTCGATTAGCAATTCCAGAAACAGTCAAACGGATGACTCCTACATATTCCGGCTTGGCAGGTACGCTCATAAGGATGTGGTCTGCCTCATGTTGTTTCATTTTGAACCCTCCTCTTCTTCAATAGCCATTACTTCATCCAAGCCTGTAATGGTAAACAAGCGTTGCACCCTGGCAGACATTCCGACAAGAGTTAATTTTGCATTGTTGGCATCCGAGGCTTTTAGCGCCCCTATAAAAACCCCTAGGCCTGTACTATCAATATATTGGACGTCTGATAGATCCACCTTCACGTTCGTTCCCTTTTCCGCTAAAGGAATCAGTGCTTCGCGCAACTTCGGAGCGGTATATGCATCAATTTCTCCTGCTACATATAAAACGATGATATCAGCTTTATTTTCCGAACGAATAGATAAATTCATAATTAAATCCCCTTCCCATAAAAATATGTTATAGAGTGTATACCACGAATTCATAATCCTTAAACGTCTCTTCGTATAATCATCAATGTAAAATCATCTTTCAACTGAAAATCTTGCATTTTTGCCAATTCGTAATACACACTCTCGACTACTTCCTGAGCAGATAAATGCATATAGTTACGAATTAAGCCAATGATCTCTTCTCGGTCAATAAAGCGTTCACCAATGCGACTCTCAGTCACTCCATCAGATAGGAAGACGATAAAATCTCCAACTTCAACCTTCCTGCTATACTCTCTAAACTTAGCTTCTTTTGACACACCGAGAGCAATCCCTTTGGCAAAAAGTTCTTCAAATTGATCACTCTTTGCAAAATAAAAAAATCCAGGTTCATGCCCAGCACCAGCATAATGAAATTCATGCGTACGAGGATCATAAGACCCATACATCATCGTAATAAACATATTATCATCTATATTTTGCTCAACAACACGATTCAAGTTTTCTAAAAGCGCAGCGGGTTGTAGACGTTGCTCAGGTAAACTGTCCATCGCATACTTGATCATAGACATACAAAGCGCAGCCGGGACACCTTTTCCAATAATATCGGCAATCGCCACCCCAACACATTGATGATCATCCATTATATAGTGATAATAGTCTCCACTCATCTGTGCGGCCGGAACACTAACAACTCCAATATCAAGTGAACCTACACTCGGTATCTCCTTTGGCAGCAATGTTTGCTGCATATTTGCCGCAACTTCTATTTCAGATTCTAGTTCTCGCTGCCGATCCCGTAAACTTTGGTGTTCACGATAAGCCATCCCATACCCCATCATCACTTCAAGCAACAAATCAAGAGAATCAACCACTTCATCTGCTAACGTCGGGAACAATTCCTCTAGCACTTCGCGATGAACACTAATTAACTCTTCTGGAGAGACTTGATGCTCAAGAAGCACCTTGCTAAATTGTTGAGCTTCGTATAACCCTTGCTCACTCTTTTGATGTAAAAACATTTTCAGTATACGTTTATACGTTTCCTCTAGATTTTGAATAGTCTCTTTCACAAAAGCCCCCCCTATTAAGCATCAGAAAAGTCCCCCAAAAAAATCATTTACCTTAACCACTTGACCGCTTTGATCACTGTACCTTCCCCAGCTTCAGAATCAATCGTAAATTCATCCATTAATCGTTTCACCCCTGGTAAACCCGCACCCATTCCTCCAGATGTCGTAAATCCATCAACCATTACTTGCCTAATATCAGGAATCCCTGGCCCTTGATCTCGAGCGATAATTCTCATCCCTTTTTTCAAACCTACTTTTGAAGGTATCTCCACAACCTCTAAGCAAATTTCTCCACGTTTAGCATAAAGGTAGATATTACGAGAAAGCTCCGAAATAGCCGTCGTTATTCGAGCTTGGTCTACACTACCGAAGCCAATCTCCTTTGATAGGGAACGCCCCGCTTGTCTAGCCGCTACAATTCCCCACTCGTTTTTCACTTCAACACAGGACTGGGTTTTCATCCTCACCCCTCCAATTCTTGCTGCAACTTCGTTAAACCTTGTTCTAAATCCAGTGCAGTTTGAACATCATCAAGCTTAATGCCCATGTCGATAAGTGTAATCGCAACAGCAGGCTGTATTCCTGTTAACACAACTTTCGCTCCCATCAAACTAGACATATCTACAACATCTCCAAGCACTTTTGCAATAAATGAATCAATCATGTCAACTGACGTTAAATCAATCACCACTCCAAGCGAACCTTCTGCATGGATTTTATTAAGAAGGTCCTCTTGAAATTGCAACGCCGTTTGGTCATCAAGTTCTACTTGGATACTAATTAACAAATACTGATGCAACTTCAAAATAGGAATTCTCATTCTTATTTCCCCCAACTTACAAATCAATCATTTTTTTATTCGTCAATTCCAACGCAGTCTCAATTCCCTTTTTCAATGTACTCTTCGTTGGAAATTTACTTAAATCGATCCCTAAATTAACAATTGTCTGCGCAATTTCCGGCCTAATCCCAACTAAAATACACGTTGCTCCAACTAATCTCACAGCTTCAGAAGCCTGTATGATATGGTGGGCAACCATTGTATCCACAACCGGTACACCGGTGATATCAATTAAGACTACTTGACTACGGTGTTCAATGACCCCCTCTAATAAATTTTCCATAATCAGTTTTGCCCGCGCTGTGTCTATGGTCCCGATGAGAGGCATTACCGTTACTGAATCTAGTACAGGAATTAATGGGGCAGATAGCTCTAATAAGGAGAGTTTCTGCATTTCAATAATATCTTCCCAGTTCCCTGTGTAATCATGGACAAGTTGATTGACAATTCCGTCAATCCATTCTTCAAGATCACTAAACGTCGCTAACAAAGCTTGTACATCTGATTCATTCTCAGAAAGGAAAGCTAGCAGAACTCGGCGAAAAGCTTGGAGGCCTTGTGTAAAGTAAGATAGCGGCCAGCCTGCTTGAATATATTTTTCGGCGAAAGAACTAAGATGTCCCTTAGCCTCCTCTTGATCTGTCGTTACCTGACTGATGATGAAGCGCATGAATTCTTGATTCATATTTTCATAGACATCATCGGTTATCGTCGTTAAGTAATTATTTGACCTGACGAGTTCCAATTCTTTTTCCCAGTGCTCTAACACTGCATCTCTTTTATTATTCAGCAAAGAAATAATATATGGTTGCATATCGTAGCCTCCTGTAACATCCTTATCCTTTTATTATTCCATGAGAAAAAACGAGTTGCAAAGATAATTGTTTAGAAATCATTACATATTTGTTCATATTTCGTTCAACTTAAATACAAGGCCCACCTAAACAAAAAAAACCTCGTACGTATACGAGGCCTTCCTTTTAAAAATCAATAAGTCCTAAACTAATGAACAATGCATCGTTCACACGATTCATCATATCATCATCTAGATGTGTAATCTTATCCGTTAATCTTTGCTTGTCAATCGTTCGTACTTGCTCTAATAAAATGACGGAATCTCGATCAAAACCATAACGCTTGGCGTTGATTTCAACATGGGTCGGTAATTTAGCCTTCTGAATTTGCGCTGTAATAGCTGCAACAATTACGGTCGGGCTGAAACGGTTGCCAATATCATTTTGTATGACGAGTACAGGACGAACTCCTCCTTGTTCTGAACCAACAACAGGTGAAAGATCCGCAAAGTATACGTCGCCTCGTTTTACAATCAAAGGCTACACCCCACTCACTAAGCGATCGAGGGTATTCTCTGCTTCCTCCTCGGCAAGAAAAGATTCTGATGCAATATTTAGGTTGATTTTCGCCATTTCCATGTAACCTTGTTGCATCGTCTCACGAATTTGACGCTTCTTACGTTCGCGAAGATACATCTTTGTAGCTTGTGAAATAAATTCACTACGATTGACGTTCTCTTTTTTGATCACACCGTCCACCTCGTTCAACAAATGTTGTGGCAAATTGATTACAATGCGCTTTGTGTTTTGCTCTGACACAAACATCCACCCCCAGCATCCACCATTAACCTTTTATATTAAACATAAAAAAACAGATACTTCTCTAATTTATCTCTAACATTAATCATAGCACTTGCTAGATCAAATTGCAAAGACCCTGTAGTCTTTCTTTTTTGTTTTTAAATCCAACTTTGCTTATCATTCAATGGAACACTATTTGACATATACCCTTGGAACTCGTGGTCCAATAACGCAAGGGATTTCATAGTTAATCGTTCCAAGCCTAGCGGCAACTTCATCCATTGTTATTTTATCATTTCCATCTTGCCCAATCAATGTTACAATCGTTCCCGTTTCCACTTTTTTTGATAACTTGACCATACATTGGTCCATACAAATGCGACCAACAAAGGGAACTCTTTCTCCATTAACTAATACTTCCCCACCTGCTGTACTATGATACCTTAACCAACCATCGGCATACCCTATAGGAATCGTTCCAATCCATTCATGATTTTTAGTTGTATAGGTCGCTCCGTAACTAATCGACTCCCCGGGCGGTAATTCTTTCACCTGCACTAGGCGGCTTTTTAACGCGAAAGCAGGCTTTAGCTTAATAGGAAGCTCATCTGTTATCTCTGGAGAAGGAGTCAAGCCATACATCGAAATCCCTAATCGAACTAAGGTGAACATTTTATCTGGGAACCGCATACTCGCTGCACTGTTGCCACTATGAATAAGTGGTACATAAATGCCCAATTCTTCTGCCCACTCGAGCATTTTCTTAAAACGCTCATGTTGTTCATTTACATAAGTGTCATCTAATTCATCAGCCGTTGCAAAATGAGTATAAATCCCGACTAATTCAAACTGTTTATGCTCTGACAACAATTGTAAAAGCGGGGCTACTTCTTCTTTTGTTCGAAGGCCGACCCTTCCCATACCTGTATCAAACTTTATATGTATTTGGACACGTTCACCCTCTGAAAGAAAGGACAATGCACGTTGTATCCATTCCATTTGAAATACGGTAACCATAACATTAAGCCTTGCTGCTACATGAACATCCTCTGGTCTAATTCGGCCTAATACTAGAATCGGAGCTTCTATTCCAGCCTCTCTAAGGACAACGGCTTCATCTAATAAAGCTACAGCTAAATAAGTAGCTCCTGACTGTAAGGCTGTCTTGGCCACCTCAACTGCTCCATGACCATACCCATTTGCCTTCACAACAGCCATCACTTGAACGCCCTTTTCCCTATAAAGCTCCTTAACCGAAGATACATTATGAGCGATCGCACTTAGGTCAATCTCTGCCCAAGTATCTCGATAATACGTATGACTCATCCTTCTCCTCCTACCTCTACTGTAAACTCTCTAATATTCGTTTCATTTTACCACAAAGCAAATAGCAAAAGAAAAGGGGCTACCCCAAAAAGGTCTGCTATTGACCTTATGGGATAACCCCTTGAACATTATTTCTCTTCGGTTCCATACACAGAACTTGCAATCGACATCATTTCTTCCTGACTTAAGTTTTCAGATGCGAGGAAGAAATCGACCCCATTGTAAGACCACTGCAATGACTCACTTGTCATAACCCCAATTGTAAATCCAAGATCGACTGGCTCACCTTGACTTACATTCATTGGTGTTGAAGCAGGAACGACTTGGCTTTGCTCTTGAATCAACGTAAATGGCTGCTCACCACTATATTGAAGAACAACGCGCTCACCGTTTTCTGATTCAATATTTTGAGAAGCATTGAAACTAGTGCCGTCCGGTGTATACATTGGATAATAAACCGTCATTGGCTCTAATGGCTCTGCCATCGCTGGTTCCTCCGTCATTTGAGCACCTGTCATATTGCGCTCCATGTCGAAGTCACCTTCATTGAAGCTAGCATTCCATTCAAAGCTTGTGAAATCAAGTTGAACAAGAACTTCAAGATCTGCGTTCATAATTTTCACCTGAGCAGGTGATAGATCTTTTTTATTTAACTTAATTTCTTGAGTATTTAAATTCTTATTTTGATAGTTAGTATTCGTTTGAAACACATAGTAATCCTCATCAGCTTGGAAAGAACGCTCTGGATCCATCAAAATATCTTGAATAAGGGATTCATATAGATACACTTGACTGCTGTTTGTCGGCCAATCGCTTTGAAAACGGAAACTTTTGTTTAAAGCGGGTGTCAACACGAAAACCCCATCATCGTTACGGAGAATAATTTGACTTTGGTCTCTATTTTGATTTTCTAAAGCTACGCGATAATAGCTTTTTGATTGATGCCAAACCTCCACCTCATACGTTTGTTGATCTTGCCCTGTTTCCAATGTCATCGTTGAATTAGCTTTGTACCCAGTCATTTCCTCTAGCTTCTCGTCTAAATCTGTCATAATGTCTTCTTGTGTTTTTTCGCCGCAACCTACGAGTATCATAGATAGTAGTAACCCTAGTGTAGCGAACCAGATTGCTTTTTTCATGCTTTCACCCCTTTGTCTCATTTGAAAGAAGAGAGCGAATGCATTCAAGAGACGGCTTACTTCATGGTGTGCGCCCTGTTTCGTTGCTCCTAAATACGACTGGTATACTTAGCGAGCTAGCAGAAAACGAGGAACTTCGTGTGGACATTGACCTAACTTGAATGTTTACCTCTTCTATTCGCACTACAACTATATGAGACAACCTTGAGCAATATGCAGACTAGCTTGACAAGCTTTCAATAATTACCTCAGCAACAGCATAATTTCTACTATGTGAAATAGAAAGGTGAGTATGACCCAAAAGCCCTGGCACAACTAAGTTCGGCTTACCACTATCCTCTTTAATAATTTCGATATCGTGCCAACTATAATTTTTTGAAATTCCTGTTCCAGTTGCTTTTACAAAAGCCTCTTTCGCTGCAAATCTCCCTGCTAAAAATTCAATTTTTCGTTTTTTCGAGTATGTTTCAAATGTCTTTCTTTCGTTAACCGTTAAAACCCTCTCCACAAAACGCGGTTGACGGTTCATGACTTCTTCAATTCTCTCTAACTCCACAATATCAATTCCTATTCCAATGATCATAATTAACCCCATCCTTATTTAAGCATTTCCGTTGTCCACTTTACATAGGCTAGCAATATGTTCGTTTAGCCACTAAACCCTTTCATTTAAGCTATTTTTGCTATTTCTGTTATAATAGCAAATATCAAAGGAGGACGTATGATGTTTATCCGGAACGAAAGCTTCTATTCTTTTAGACGACAATATCCCATTATTACCATTCTTGTAGCCATTCACCTGATTTTATTTGTTTGGATGAACTTTCTACCTTTTGGAAACTACATCCGTGCCTTAGGGATTGGTTATAACCTTGCTGTTGCAAATGGTGAATACTGGCGACTGATCACTCCAATTTTCATGCATATTGGAGCCGGTCATGTTCTTTTTAATTCTTTTTCGCTCGTTATCTTCGGACCTGCCCTTGAAAGAATGCTAGGAAAATTTAAATTTATCCTTGTCTATCTCATAACGGGTATTATAGCCAATATAGCCACGTTTTACCTTGGAGGTCTGGCTTACCCACCGCATCTAGGCGCTTCTGGTGCTATATTCGGCTTACTTGGGATGTATGTATATTTAGTCATTAATCGTAAAGACTTAATTGATCGAATGAACTCACAACTCGTTATGACCATTATCATTATTGGTTTAGTAATGACATTTGTAAATCCTAATATTAATATACTTGCTCATTTGTTTGGTCTTATTGCTGGAGCAGCTCTTGCCCCGCTCTTTCTCATTGGTGCAAAGCCTTATTATGCGGAGCAACGGGTCTTCGTTGATCATGGTGAGCCTGTATTCGACCCAAACAGGTGGCAGAAAAAAAGACGAAACAACAAACGCCTCAAACAAGCATTTTGGATCGGCCTTGGTATCCTTGTCCTTTTCGGATTGCTTAGTCGAGTGTTATAAACTATCTATAAACTTTTGGGGTGTTTCCAAGGTCTACTTCTAACCTTTGGTCACACCCCTAATTTCTTTATCTCTTTAACCCTTCAACAAATGTATTTACATTATGTTCGATCATTTTAATATAGCTCTCTGCTCCGCTTCCTTCTAGTCCAACCGCATCTGTATACACTTCTCCTGCAATGTCTACCCCCGCGTCTCGCGCTACCGTTTCCATATAGCGAGAATCAACAGTCGTTTCTACAAATACCGCTGGAAGGTTACGTTCCTTTACGATTTCAACAAGAGTAGCAATTTGACCCGGTGTTCCTTCTTCATGAGAATTTAATTCCCAAATTCCATATGTCTCAAAGCCATACTGCTCACCGAAATATTGAAAAGCGTTTTCGCTGACTGCGATCACACGTTCATCGACTCCTTCTACCTCTGTTTGAATCCAGGTATGGAGTTCCTCTAGCTCCTCGATATAGGCTAAAGCATTGGCTTTGTATTCATCGGCTCCTTCTGGGTCGCGTTCTATTAAATCATCTCGAATATTCTCTACATATTTAATCGCATTGGTTACATCTAACCAAGCATGTGGATCTTCTCCTTCCTCACCAGCTATAGGCAAAGGACTCACTCCAGCTGAAACAGGAACAATTGGAACATCACCTGTATTTTGAACAAGACGCTCCAACCACTCTTCTAATCCCAATCCATTTACATAAAAGACATCCGCATCACTTACCTTCTGAAAATCACTCGGGACTGCTTCATACTCATGCGGTTCTTCACCAATTGGTACTAAGTATTCAACATCAGCACGGTCTCCAGCCACTTGCTCTGCTAAATCACCCAAAATCGAAAAACTCGTTACAACCTGTAATTTGTCATTTGCTTGTTCTTCAGAGCCCCCACAAGCAGCTAACAGCACCGTCATCATGATGGTTCCAAAAAATAAAATCCATGTCTTTTTCACGTTGGTTCCTCCCCTATACATTTGGTTCCTTACCAAAGATATGCACAAGGGCAACTTATTGTTCCTAAACGGGCTAATTTCTTCAGCGTTATTTGATTATTTCTATATAAAAAAAGAAGTTACCGAGTTACCGAAAAAGTTATTTCTCTTTTTCAGTGCTTCAAATAACTTCTCTACTCCCTTTTAACAACCTAAATCATGTTGTTGTTAAAAAATGCTGTTGTTCCTCTTCTAAGTTTGAGAAATGCACGTATCTTTTCGCATTGAGTAAATCAATGACTTCAATTTGATGGGGCAAAGAACCATTTTTCTCATAATAATAGCGCTTGGCGACATCGTAATAAGTTTGCAATAATGGCTCATCTACCTCTAGCAACAATTTTTCTAACACAATGGCTTCATGTCGATCCTTTCCCTTTAAGGTTGTAACAATGCCTGAAGCACCATCCTCCAAAAAACCATGGTTCGAATCAAACGATTGTTTATTCATGCTTAAGAAGCTGAGTAAATGATCAATCACAATGGCCGATATCGAGAGAAATTGTTGAACCGAGTAGAAGAGATTCCGATCTATCTTAGTCCAATGCTTGCTAATTAGTTGTAGCGTGTCTACATTTGATCTCATTAATAAAGGTGTTTCAACATAGGCTCTAACAATGTTATTAACGGTACTTTGCACCACCTGTTTCCAATTAAAGTCAACAGCTACTCTACGAAATTCATGGTCGTAATATTCATAAGGGCAATTTAGGAAAGCTTCATTTAACTGATTGTTCTCAAACAAATATGTCTCAATACTCATAGTCATTTACGAGAATCAATTGCTTCGAAACTGGCATGAGCTCTCATTTCCACAGCCATAGTCACACTTTCCAATCGCCTGATAAATAGAGCACCATGAACGTTTCGCATAACAGATCGGAATATCTTGTTCTGTCGCCTTCTTTTTTAGAACACCAGTTAAATTGTGGTTAATGAAATCTGTTAACACAAGAACCAAATCAACATGCGACGGGATCTCTCTTTTAACCATTTGTACTTTCCGACCACTTACATGAATAATTTCACTAAATCCTATCTCTTCTAGTTTCTTTGGAATCGACCCTAACCGATCCGCTCCTACGATTAACAAAGATGACATCACACACACCCCTTATAATGAGAATTGTTATCATTATAATAATTGAAATTGATTCTCATTGTCAATATTTTTTGGTAAAAAGATGCAGTTAAATTAAACAAGGCTAGCTCACAAAACGAAAGAACCTACCTTCTAAAGTTCAAATTAAGGGAGGGCGCTACTCAATGAGAGCAGTAGGGTTTTAAAGGGGGATGTATGTAGACAAAGTGGATCCTGATTACGCTAAAGCGGGAAAAAACGGTGCTAACAAGGGGGAATAGGATCCTAGTTCCGCTAAAGTCACAAAACCTAGGAACTTTAAGGTCAAAACAGGAAAATAACAGAACCAGGTTCCGAAACCACACTCAAAGTAAGACTTTTAAAGAGAATAGCGGAATGAGGATCCGCTAGAACAGTAAAGCATAGCTATTGCCTAAAGTCAGCAGTTTAATTTTAAAAAACGCTCTGAGTTTTCCACTCAGAGCGTGTTTCTCTTGTTAATTATTATGTGTTTAACTTTAATTTTGCAGCTAAAACCAACCCATTACTCCTAGAGTTGCCGTTTAATTAATACTTTTTCAACAAATATCGTAAAGGGAGAATCGAAACAAGAATTATCAATAATGCAGCAGGTGCCGCCAGATGATAGATCGCTTCCGTTGCCTCAAAGTATACTCGCACAGCTAATGTATCAAACCCAGGTGGCCTGAGCATTAGAGTTGCCGGAAGTTCTTTAATGGAACTTACAAATACGAGGGCACCTCCCGCTAAAACCCCAGGCATGATCGATGGGAGAATCACTTTAAACATCACTTTCCACGGAGGATAACCTAAACTACGGGCCGCCTCATCAATTCTTGGAGAAACAAGGCTTAATGAAGCCTCGCCAGCCTGCATCGCTTGTGGTAAGAAGCGAACTACAAAAGCAAGTGCAATCATGTAAAATGTATTGTACAAAGCCGGAATGTGATTATTAAAAATAAAGATCATCCCTAGCCCGACAATGACACCTGGAAGTGCATACCCCGCATAACTTAATTTATCAATCCCACTTGATATAAAAGATGGATAGCGTGATTTCAAATAAATAATTGGCATGGCAAGCAGCATACATAAAATGGCGGCAAACCCAGACACTTTAATGCTATTCCACGCAAAACCAAAGAAACGTTCATCTAAGGCGCCCATGCCAATTCCAATCATAGACCAATACACAAGAACAGCAACCGGCAGGACTATGGACAAAACAAAAACTACTCCAACATAAAAGACTGCAAGTGATTTCCACTTACCTAGAGAAAGGATATCAGGTTCTCTATATGTGTTTGTTGTTTGATAATATTTGTTCTTCTTTCGCGTTCTTGCTTCAATCCATAGAATAACAACCGTAAGTAGAATTAATACTAGACTTAATACCGAAGCTGAAGCCGTATCAAAACTAGCTCGTTGAAAGTAGATCGCCGCTGTAAACGTTACGTAACGAAGCATCGCAATCGCTCCGAAATCCGAGAGCACATACAAGGAAATTAAAATAGCTCCTGCACCGATTGCAGGGCGTAAAAAAGGTAAATTCACTTTCCAGAATATTCTCGCTGTACTCATTCCTTGTGAACGGGCTACTTCTTCAAAATTTCGATTCATTTTACGTAAAGAAGCACTAGCTATTAAAAAGACATATGGATACGTAAACATCGTTAAAACGAAGAACACGCCCCAAAAGGAATAGATATTCAATGGGTAATCGCCAAACGTATTCACTAACCAAGGAGTATCCCTCCAGATGTTTCTCGCCCACCCACTTGGACCAAATACTATAATATAGGTGACCGCCCCCACATATGGCGGAATCACAAGAGGCAAAGCAAGCACCCACTGCCACATTTTCCTACCGGGTAAATCGGTACGTATGACAATCCACGCTAAGGACACTCCAATAGCAATCGCACAAACAGTAACAGCGGCCGTCAATGAAAATGTATTCCATAATAACTGCGGAATTCTTCCATCCAATAAACGCATCCACCGGTCCACTCCTGCAAAAAGCGAGCGCCAAATGACATAAATAATCGGCACCGACATAATCAGCGCTACGACAAGACCAAACAGTAATAGGATTGGTCCTGGTGGATTTCCTTGCCAAATGTTAAACCATATTTTCCGAAAGAAACGGAGAAGGGTTGGGGTATATTTAGCCCCAACCTTAGCACTAGAATCATTATTCAATTGTTTATCCTGTTCACGATTGTTATCCATGCTGTCCTCTCCCAAAAGAATAGCGCTTTTTTTATTTAAGCTCCAAATCCAATCCTGAATCTTCAATAAGAGCCTTTGTATCTTCAAAATAATTTCCTAATTCCTTTAAAGGCATATCTTGAATCTTTAACTCACTAAAGCTAATCGCAGCCTCATAAGGTGGATCTAATTCTGGGTTAATTGGTAGTTCTAGTGACTCACCTACAAAAGCAAGCTGATTTTCTGTCTGTAATACCCACTCAATAAAAGCTTTTGCATTTTCTTCATTTGGACCACCACTCACTAGACCTACACCAGCAGCGTTTGCAATGGCACCCATTTGATCTTCCCCTTGATCAGCGTAAATAAAACCTACATTGTTATCCGTTGGCTCTTCAAGTTGTTGGTGATAATAATAGTTGTTTACTAGGCCAAATGCATGCTCCCCTGCACCTACTGCACGACGAATATCACCATGACCTTCAAAGATACCTTGAGCATTTTCTTTAATCGCTTCAATCCATTCAGCTGTTTTTTCATCGCCCCACTCATAACGTAGCGCGGATACGTTTCCAATCATCCCACCGTTACCACCACGAGTGATGGCATATCCATTTTCAACATCTGCCCATTTTGCATCAAATAAATCTTCCATGCTTTTTGGCATTTCTTCTTCTGTGATCATATCTTTATTATAAATGAAACCACGCGCTCTGGCAGATAATGCAATCCAAGCATTATCATCAGCACGATATTGCTCATCAATTGATTCAACACCTTCAGGATCAAATCCTTGAAGTAAACCTTGTTGATTTAAGAACTCCAAAGCTCCAAGGTCATTTGAAATGAATACATCTGCTTGAACATTTCCTGCTTCCTCTTGTAATTGAAGAGGATCCGCCCCATGTAATGCTAATACTTCAATCCCAGTTTCTTCAGAAAACTTATCTAGTAAAGGCTGCACAAAGTTTTCATTACGTGCAGAGTATACTACAAGTTGTCCATCTAGTTCCACTGCTTCTTCTGTTTCATCTGCTGGCTGCTCTTCTGCTTCTTCAGTATCACTTCCTGCTGGTTCTTCTGAAGCATCATCCGTTCCACCGCAAGCTGCCACAACAAAAAGTGACAGAGCTAGAATACCAAACAAGAACATCTTTAAAGCTTTGCTCATCTTTTCTCCCCCTGAATATATGTATTTTTCGGTTAGCATGTATTAATTCTAACCCACATTTCGTAGTATAATGATAATGATAATCATTGTCAACTATGTTTTGGAAATAAACTCTTTAAAAAAGCCTTGAACGGAGTGCCTTTCTCCGCTCAAGGCGAGTATCAAACAGATTTAGTTAATCAGCCCTTACTACGCTTCAACTAATGCTACTAATTCTGCCTTAATATCAAAAGAGATAACTGAGCCAATCTCGATATCTTGTTCAATTGGTGCATAAATAACCATTGGCTGAGGTGCATCATGTTGTTCACCTAAACGAACTTCAACCTCTTGGTACTCACCGCTATACGTAACACGCTCTACCATCCCTGAAAAATGCCCATCTTCTGCTAATCGACAGCCTTCAGGACGAATGGATACACGTACATCCTCTAATAGTTTCTCACTTTGTGTCGGAAGGGACACACGACCGATATACGTATCGACATGTTTTAAATCTGCACATAGGGTCCCTTCTAATAGATTCGTTTTCCCTACGAATTGAGCAACGAAACAATTTTTCGGACAACGATACATTTCACGAGGTGAGGCAACCTGCTGAATGACCCCTTGATTCATAACAACGACACGATCTGACACTGCAAACGCGTCCTTTTGGTCATGAGTAACGATAATAGCTGTCGTATTGGCCTTGCGTAAAATGACCGTCACGTCATAACGCATACGCTCACGTAAACCGGCATCTAAATTGCTAAATGGTTCATCCATTAGAACAACATGCGGCCTTGGAGCAAGTGCCCTAGCTAGCGCTACACGTTGTTGCTGTCCACCGGATAACTCATTTGGATAACGCTTGCCATACTCAGCTAATCCAACCAATTCAAGAACCTCTAGCGCTCTATCTTTCTTTGCGCGACCGCTCCATTTACTTAACCCAAACGTAACATTTTTCTCTATAGTTAAGTGAGGAAATAATGCATAGTCTTGAAACACCATACCAATGCCTCTTTTTTCAGGAGGAAGATACGTTTTTTCACTATATACCTCTTTATTATCAATAATTATTGCACCATTTGTTGGTTGCTCAAAGCCAGCAATCATTCGAAGTGTGGTTGTCTTCCCACATCCACTTGGACCTAGGAGTGTAATGATCTCGCCTTTTTCAATGTCTAAATCAATCGTATTAACAGCTGGTGTTTCCGTTTTCTTATACAACTTTGTCAGTTGTTTTAATTGAATAAAGCTCATGTGTACCCTCCCACCATCGTCCAACCTGAGAATGAATATCATTTATAATTAAGTGTAGCACAGATTTTTTGAAAGCGTCAACGGTTATTCCCACTATATTAGTATGAACAAGGTGGTTGTTAAAAGTTTAAAAATCGTAAAAATTGTAAATCAGGAAAGAATGAATGAAAAGTGAACTTTTTTTCAGGAAGGAGTTGTACTTGCTTCTACTTTTTTTGTAAAGTTAATTAGTATACTTAGTGAGGTGAAATGATGATTGCAAATATGACAGAAGATCAATTGTTAGTACTCGTAATTAAATATATGAAAGAAGCAAAGCGAAACGCACTACAGGAACTGCTTGATGAGTTGCATCCGTATGATTTTGCCCAACTTTATAAAGGGTTACCTGAAAAGCACCATCATAAGTTTCTTACCTTTTTAACACCCTCTCAAATTGCTGCATTAATTCAAGAACTCGAGTACGAGATGCAAATTGAGATTTTACATAAACTTGGTATTGAACGTTCCTCTAAAGTAATGGATTACATGGATAATGATGATCTAGCTGACCTTTTAAATGAACTATCTGTGGATAAAATTCAAGAGTTTCTAGATATCATGAAAAATGAGGATTCAAAGACCATTCAATCATTAATGAGCTATCCAGCTGATACGGCCGGCGGGATTATGACCAACCAGTTCGTTTGGATACATGCGGATCAAACCGTAAGACAAGCTGTTGATAAACTGAAAGAATATGCTAGCTTTTCAGAGAACATTTATTATCTTTATGTGATTAATGATGAAGACAAACTTGTTGGCGTTGTCTCCTATCGTGATTTATTAATTGCTGATATTAACGAAATTATTGAAGATTTAATGTTTACTCGTGTCGTATCCGTTCATGTTAACGATGACCAAGAAGAAGTCGCCCAAATGATTGAACGGTACGATTTCATTGCTGTACCTGTTGTCGACGATCACAATGTTTTGAAAGGCATTATTACTGTCGATGACGCCATTGATGTTGTCATCCAGGAGGCTAATGAAGACATTGAAAAATTATCCGCAACCGGGAAGGCGATCGACTTTAATACGAAAGCAGTAACCGCTTCGGTTCGCCGCTTGCCTTGGTTAGTTTTATTATTATTTATTGGGCTTGTTTCCGGAAGTATTATTAGTGGTTTCGAGGAGACACTTGAACAAGTGGTAGCCTTAATCTTTTTTATGCCGATGATTGCTGGTATGACCGGTAATACAGGTACACAGTCTTTAGCTGTTGTCGTTCGAGGTATCATTACAAATGACACAGACAGAAAGACCGTGATTAAATTAATCTTCCGAGAATTACGTGTTGGTATCATTATTGGTTTGACATGTGGAGTACTTATTTTCTTAATTGCATACTTCTGGATAGGTAGTTTAACTTTAGGCTTTGTAGTAGGAACGTCACTTTTAATAACATTAATTGTTGGAACATTAGCAGGAACGATCATTCCATTAACGTTAAATCGTTTTGGAGTCGACCCAGCTGTTGCTTCTGGCCCGCTTATTACAACATTAAATGATATCTTTTCGTTAATCATTTATTTCGGTATAGCGACAGCATTTTTAACACAATTATCAGGGTTATAGCTTTGCCATGTAAAAAGAGGGGTGCCCAAAGGTCAAAACCGACCTACGGGCACCCCTTTTTCATCATTATCTTGTTAACATATCGCCAATTACCCAATAACCAAGTCCATATAGTACAACAATAATTGAAATCAGTAGAAACAGTTTCTTATTGGACATCTTCATAACCCGACCACCTTTTAGCCACTCTTGCTAGTTAGTATACTACATTTTGATCAAGTTAAGCTCGAGGTGATCATGAACAAAAAATGAAAGATTAAGACTGAAATTATATTACTTACATTTTTTCATGAAGAATATAGGCTCTTGTATATAAATGTTCAACATCCTCATCTGTCATCATCATTAATTTCCCTTCCGATAACCCTTGAACCTTTGTTAAAAATTGGATCATATTTTCCCGTTCCTGTCTACTCATTTCAATCGCCTCCTGTAGTAATACAATTTTATTTTTCTTATTTGTATTATATAACAGAGGAGAAAAAAACGTCAACGAAAATTTCAGAAAAAAAGCCCAATTATTTTAGGAGTCACAAAAAAGGGTGCCCCTAAGGTTTTCAAACCTAATTTGGGCATTCCCTCTACTTGTTTCTACTTAATAATCAACACTGCACACGCTGCCCTCTTTACGACTTTATGACTCACACTACCAAGGATCATTTGTTGGAACTGATTCAGTCCTCTGCTCCCAATGACAATTAAGTCTGCATCCACCTCCATTGAGAAGGAGATTATTTTCGCAGCTGGATCCCCACGCAGAATCTTTACTTCATACGGAATGCCTTCCTTCTTAGCATTTGATTCGACCTGTGTAAATTTCTTTACACGATTACTTGCAATTCCTAAGGAGTTCCATGTTTGTAATACATCCGCTTTTGAAGTGGTCCCATCGACAACATAGACAACATACGTATAAGCACCACTCATCTTAGCCAAACCAATTGCTTTTTCCGCTGCTCTAATCGATTGTTCAGACCCATCTAATGCTACAATCATTTTAGTAAACATGAACCCCCTCCTCCATATAACTCTTTTATTTATCCATACACAAAAATAGGTTGCTTCATTACTACAACCGTAAGAAGCAACCCATTTATCATACCGAGATTCTATTTACTATATTTCATTTCTACCACTTTGTTGTGGTAAACTAATCGTATCGAGGTGATTAATATGGATTACAGCCAAATGTGTCCTAAATACGAGCACGCCATCGAATTATTAGGAAAAAGATGGACTGGGCTTATCATTCGAGTTCTATTAGATGGACCAAAACGTTTTAAAGATATAAAAGCACAAATACCTGATATGAGTGATCGGATCTTGACGGAACGAATGAAAGAGTTAGAGCAGCAAGCAATTGTCGCAAGGAGTGTCTTTCCAGAGAAACCTGTTCGAATTGAATACTCCCTAACAGAAAAAGGACTTGCACTTGAACCAGTCATTGAATCCATACAATCTTGGAGCGAGAATTGGACTTAGAAAAGGATGTCGCAAAAAGGCCACAGAAAAAAGTACGATTTTCCCCTTTTTCTGTGGCCTCGTTGAACAGTCAATTTCACCGTTTCGATATCCTTTCATCTAGGCGTTTCACTTTACTAAATACGTTTTTGTCCATCTATCATATAACGTTCGCCTATTTCGGCCAAATGACATAAGAAAAAACGGAAACAATACATACTTTAACATCTCACGTCCAAAAAATTGCATACCGCTTGGTTTTTCAGCTTCCTCATTATACACATAAAGATCAACCATCTTCATTCCAATCGTTCGTTTTCCTCTGAAAGCATAAAGAACATGAATAGATAAGAAAACAAGGAAGATTACTATCCAATTAATCACATACAAATGAAATTCATTTTCCCACATATACTGACGAATAAATAAAATATTGTCTGAAGGCGCCTCTGATTGTACAACCATCCAGAATGTTGTCATTGCACTAATTAAAATAAGAATAAGAGATAAGAAAATAAAGTCAAAAAAACCAGCAACTAAACGTATCCACCCACCTGCTCGTTGTTCTTCATTTAGTAGACGGTTAACCCACTGATTCTCCTTCTGTTCAGCGTTCATGCATTCCTCTCCTCTAAAATTAATCGAGACCCAAATCAATTTTACCATGTTTTATTCAAAATTTGTAATATTTTAACAATTATTCTCCTATTGGTTGTTGAATGAGACAATCGTAACAAAAAGATAGCTCACCACTTTAATAGCAGTGAGCTATCTTTTTCTAGTTATCCAACCATTTTGTCAGATTTACCTTCATCGTCCCATGCTTCCGTATTTTTAATCCCTAGTTTCTTAGGATTGAAAGTTGGGTCAATCCCTTGTGCTCGCTGTTCTTCATAGTCTTTAAGAACTTTGAAAGCAATCTTTCCTAACAATAGAATACCTATGACGTTAATCACCGTCATTAGAGCCATAAACAAATCTGCTAGATCCCATACAAGTCCAAGACTTGCTACTGAACCGAATAGAACAAAGCCCATCGTCGCCAAACGGTATACGTTAACAGCTGTCTTGCTGTTCTTGATAAATTCAATATTCGTCTCACCATAATAGTAACTACCAATGATGGAACTGAATGCAAACATAAAGATTGCAGCAGCGATAAAGTAACTAGCCCACCCACCAATTTGTAGACTAAGCGAGTTTTGAAGTAATTGAATTCCTTCAGCTTCACTTAAATGATAATCTGTATTTAATAATATGATAAACGCTGTTGCAGAACAAACAACAAGTGTATCAACATAGACTCCTAACGTTTGAACAAAACCTTGTTTAGCCGGATGTGACACATTTGCAGTTGCCGCTGCGTTGGGAGCACTACCCATACCTGCTTCGTTTGAGAAAAGACCTCGACGAACCCCCATCATAATAGCAGCACCAATACCGCCACCAAGCGCTTGTTCAAAACCAAAGGCACTTCGAACAATTAACCCTAATACTGCTGGGATTTCAGTTACATTCATGACTACCACAACAAGAGCAATAATGATATATAACACAGCCATAATCGGTACAATCACGCTAGAGAAGTTCGCAATCCGGTGTACCCCACCAAAAATAATTGCCCCAGCTAATACCGTCATAACAGCACCCATCACCCATGGACTGATCCCAAAAGCATTATCAAACGCTCCAGCAATTGTGTTACTTTGAACAGAGTTAAAAATAAGACCAAAAGTAATAGCAATTAATATAGCAAACACAATTCCTAGCCAGCGTTGTCCCAACCCTTTTTCAATGTAGTAAGCTGGTCCTCCCCGGTACGATTCTTTATCTTTAATCTTATATACTTGAGCTAAAGTACTCTCGATAAAGCTAGTGGCACCACCAAGTAATGCTACAATCCACATCCAAAAAACAGCCCCTGGTCCCCCTAATGCAATGGCCACTGTAACCCCTGCTAAGTTACCCGTCCCTATACGAGTTGCTGCACCAATCGCAAATGATTTAAAAGGACTAATGCTCTTCATTCCCTCAACTTCAGTTGACTTTTGAGTAACGACACGGAACATCTCACCTATACTTCTAAACTGCATAAAACGAATTTTAAATGTGAAATACAAACCTGCACCTAACAACCCACCAATAACAACATACGTCCACAAAAAGTTATTAAGAAAATCAATAATTGCTTGCAATGGTTGGACACCTCTCTTTATTAGAATTATCTAAATTATTTTTCTAATATACACTAGGCCCAATACCTTGTAAATAATAACTGTCAGAAAATTTAACAAACTTATTATTCCAGCTATGCCTTTTTGTATCCAATTTCAAAAATCTTACGTATTTTAGGCATATTTTGTGACTTCTCCAGATAAAACAACAAAAAAACAGTTAAAGATCTGTAAATTTATTAAATAAAAAAAGAGGAGTCAGCTCCCCTTGAAGAATTATCCATTATTCAAATATAAAGTAATATTAGGCTACAAAAGCTTTAGTTATACATTCCTCCAACTATAGAAATGAAAATCAAACGTTTCGTCCTCTAGTTTCGCTCCACCCACTTCAACTTCATCCAACACAAACCCATTCTTCTCTAAAATTTTTTTCGATCCATAATTGTGACTTGTAGTCTTCGCACTAATATTCAATTGATTGTACTTAGCCTTTAATTTCCTCATCAGCATCTCAACACTTTTAGAAGCAATCCCGCTTCTTAGGTACTTTTGACCGATGCGGTATCCAATGTCAGCTGAGAAATACGGATTCTCTTTGACGTTGAAGAGATTGATTCGACCGAGTATTGTTTTATCTTTTGATAAAATTAGGTAGTATTGTCCCTCTCCCCTATCTTGCTCACCCAGTAATTCACTTAAAAAAGTCAAAAATGTATCCTTTTTATAATATTGATCGCCTCGTCCAGGTACCATCTTCTCAAAGAATATTCTATTTTCCACCTCAAATTCTAGTAATTGCTCGGCATACTCTAATGATAAACGCTGCAAAAATACATCCATACCTTTTGCCACCACTTTCTCACAAATAAAATCAATTGTATAAATCATCATACTTTGCAACACGCTTAGTATGATGACTATTTTGAATCAAGATAGAGTATATACTAACTATTTATTCCCTCTCCTTCTCCCATTTCCTTTTCATTTCACTTATAACGAACAAAAAACCTTAGCCGATTTTCTGCTAAGGTTTTTTTGTTTACTTTTAAGATACGCTTGGCTGCGCGCTTCTGATTTCAGGTGCTTTCGTTGTGTTTTTAGCTGCAATACGTCCTTTAAAGTAACTGATAATATAGGAAATCATAATAATTGATAAGATGGAATAGAACCCTCTTAACAACCCAATAGAGAATAGACCTATGAAAATAACAATAAAATCAAAGACAAATGTAGTCAAACCAGGATTTAAATTGAATCGCTTTTGAAGATACAATGTTAAAATATTGGCTCCACCTAATGAAGATCCATTTAAAAACAAGATGGACAAACCAAAACCAGCAATGATTCCTCCTAAAATAGCACCTACCCAAGGCGACATTGAAAAGCTAGGTACAACTTGAATGATTTCGGTTAACACAGACAATGTTGTAACGGCAAACATCGTTGATAATGTAAATTTCCAACCCATCTTAAAAACAGCTAAAACATAAAAAGGGATATTGATCAAAAAGAACATGAGTGAAAACGGTATGTTCAGTGCATAAGTCAAACTTAACGCTAAGCCCGCCGTACCACCTGTTGTCACTTGAGAATTTTGCAAGATGAACACACCAATACTAACCACAAGGCAACCGAGGATGATATTTACTATTTTCATATTTGCGTCCCCTTTCACAATTTTAATTATGTAACTATTACTTTTTTGCACAAATAATATTTTCAGTAAATAATATATCGATCTCTAGTAATTAATTATAAGAGCATCCCAAGCCCCGACGCAAACACACACATAACCGCGATTAACCTTTAAAGCGTTTATGAACTAAAGCGTTTTCTGCTTCATTATCTATTCCGAAAGAGTAAATATCATTATATAAACATAACAAAAAGGAGAGTTTAACAAGGTTTTCATAAACCTAGTTAAACTCTCTCGAAGAAATCATCGCACTTTCTAAAGCCTGTTATATACTTATCTTAATTATAAAATTGAACTAGCCAAAATCCCTTCTGCTTTCAAGGTTCTTCTAAGCTCTTGAATAAACTCAAGCGCTTTTTCACTATCACCATGAACACAGATCGTATCTGCTTCAATAGGTACGATGGTACCGTCTACGGCTTTAACGGTACCGGTTTTAATCATCATTAGAACCTGCTCGATTGCCAGACGGACGTCATGGATGAGAGCATGCTCATGTGCGCGCGGTGTTAACGTTCCATTTGCCTGATACGTTCGATCAGCAAATACTTCATTTGCCACTGTTAGCCCAACATTGACTCCTGCTTTCGTTAACTCGCTACGGGATAAACCGAATAGGACAAGATTTGGATCAACATCATACACAGCCTTAGCAATCGCAAAAGCAACAGTCTGGTCTGTAGCCGCTGCATTAAACAAAGCCCCGTGCGGCTTCACATGCTGCATTCTTACCCCTTCAATATCACAAAAACCTTTTAATGCACTAATTTGATAAACAACAAAATGATAGATATCCTCTGGATTTGTCTCAATTAATCTTCTTCCAAATCCTAATAAATCAGGAAACCCTGGGTGAGCACCAATTTTCACCCCTTTTGCTGCAGCCATTTTTACGGTTTTCGCCATAACATTATGGTCACCCGCATGAAAACCACACGCAACATTAGCTGAAGTCACAAAGTTTAGAACCTCTTCATCTTGGCCAATTTTATACGCACCAAAGCTCTCTCCTAAATCGCAATTCAAGTCTACACTCTTCATCTCAATTCCCCCTTAAAAAAGTTGTGGAATCATTTCCGTTAGCGTCCGAACACCTAGATAAGCCGTTAATACAACGACAATCGCACCAAAAATCGTCATCCAGACTGGATGCTTGTAGTCACCTACAATGCTTACCCGATGAGCCGCTAACAAGATACACCCTAATGTAAGTGGCAGTATTAACCCATTAAAAGCTCCCGCTAATAAGAGCAGTGCAACCGGGCGTCCAATGAGCGCAAAGACCGTTGTAGAAAAGACGATAAACCCAACCGTCCAATAGTTTTTATATCGTTCAATACTTGGATGAAAGGTCGTTAAAAACGATACCGACGTATAGGCTGCGCCAATGACAGATGTGATTCCAGCAAACCATAAAACCAGACCAAAAATTCGATAACCAATCTCCCCTGCGGCAATTTGAAAAACAGACGCTGTTGGATTATCTGGGTTTAAAGCATACCCTGCAGATACAACACCTAGAATCGCTAAAAATAATATAACCCTCATGATGGAAGCTACAACAATTCCCGAAATCGCTGTATTGGTAACATAACGTAAATTTTCTCGCCCTGTTATTCCCGCATCTAACAGTCTGTGTCCACCAGCAAAGGTAATATAACCACCTACTGTCCCACCGACAATTGTAATAATCGCTAAGAAATCTACTTCGATTGGAGTAAATGTTCTAATAACTGCTTCTGTGTAAGGTGGAGCACTGACAAACATAACATAGGCGGTTAACAAAATCATTAAGGCACCTAGATAACGAACGATTTTATCCATGGCCATATTGGCCTCTTTTAATAAGAAGATAAAAATACAAATCACACCAGTCAGCACGGCACCAACTGTCGTATCAAGTCCTAATAGAGCATTAACTCCAAGGCCTCCTCCGGCTACATTTCCAATATTAAAGGCTAATCCACCTAGGACAATAAAAAAGGCTACGACAAATCCTAGCCCAGGCAGAACTGCATTAGCTATTTCTTGACCGCGCATTTTTGATACGGCAATAATTCTCCATATATTAATCTGTGCGCCAATATCTAAAAGGACAGACGCCAAAATGACAAAACCAAAGCTTGCTAATAACTGTTCTGTAAAAACGGCCGTTTGTGTTAAAAAACCAGGACCAATAGCTGAAGTCGCCATTAAAAAAGCTGCTCCGGTCATGGCACTTAATCTTTCTTTCCGTGTCATTTGTTCATTTTGTAATGATCTTTGATTATTCATTCTATTCTTCCTCGCTGTAATATACTATGTCCATCCATTTATAGACATGGATTATCTAGTTTTGTAAAATAAATGATAGCGCTAGCCTGCTTTGCTTAATACATGGATGAGGTGTTACCCTTGCAAAACAAAAATAAAACCGTTGTTAAATCATTAACTGTTTTAAATCTTTTCCGGACACACTCAAGACTAACTTTGCATGAAATCGTTCATCTGTCAGGAATTCCAAAGACATCGGCTCACCGGATGGTTGGCTCTTTAACAGATATGGGCTTACTTACTAAAGATAGCGATGGTTACTATTCCCTCGGCTTGCTTTTTCTTGAGTTTGGTCACCTTGTCTCCCAACGAATAGATCTTCGGAAGGTTGCTAAGCCTCATATGGAAGCCCTTAGAGATGAAGTAAACGAAGCCGTTAATTTGACATTAAAAGACGGAGACGAAGCCGTTTATATCGAAAAATTGGATACAGATCATCCAGTTAGATTGTTTACTCAAGTCGGACGGCGATCCCCTCTGTATACCGGTGCTTGCTCGAGAATTATTCTGGCCTACATGGATGAAGTAGAACAAGATACATATATTAGGAACACAGAACTTAAACGCTTGGCGGAAAAGACGATTGAAGATCAATCAGAGCTTAAAAATGTCCTAAAACAATCTCGTATAAATGGGTTTGCTATAAGTTACTCAGAACTTGAAAATAACACCGTCTCCATTGCAGCTCCCATCTTCAACATAAGCGGTCAAATCATAGGCGGCCTGAGCGTCGCAGGACCAGAACTTCGATTTTCAACGGACCGTACAGCTGACATGATTCAAAAGGTAAAACAAACCGCTCATACGATATCTACAGAGCTTGGTTTCACTGACCAACCTAAGTAGGGATAGACTTTAATAATATAGCTGCTTTTAACCCCTTTAGGTCCCTTTCTCGTTTATGAAAAAGGCGTTCGGCTTCATAGATCGAAACAGGCTTAAAGCTTATTCTTTCTCCTGGCTTTAGTTGAGCAATGATAGGGATGTCGACATCAATCACCTGACCGATCTTTGGATACCCTCCGATTGTTTGTCTATCTGCAAGGAGAATAATCGGGTTGCCATCTGGGGGAACCTGGATTGTCCCAAAGGTGACTGCCTCTGATATGATTTCCAGTTGGTCTTCTACTTGTAAAGTCTGACCAGAAAGTCTATACCCCATCCGGTCAGATTGCGGAGTTACTTGAAATGTACAATGAAAAAGATCCTCCTGGCTCACTTTTGTAAATTGTTGAAAATGTGGACCTGGAATGATTCTTACAACCGGTTTAGAATTTTGAATAGCTGAAGATCGCACCCCCCAATTAGTCGTTTGAAATGCTTCAGCCTTATGGTTATTCGCTTCAAAAAAGGAGAACGGCTTGTTTCTTTGCTGAAAGAAAATCACATCTCCTGTCTCTAGTGCTCTTCCATAAAAACCGCCCACACCTGCCCGAAGGTAAGTACTCTTACTTCCCATTACGTTTGGAACATCCAACCCTGATGCCACAGCCAAATAACTTCGACAGCCAGATTTCGCCGGTCCAAATGTAAGGACACTCCCTGCCTTTACATAGATTGGACGGTTTAACGGAACTTGCTTTTGGTTGATCGTTGGGGACAGGTCTCCTCCCGTAATAGCAAATAAAGCATCAATTTCAAATTTGAAAGAAGGTCCCGCTAATGTGATTTCAATTGTGGCTTCCCCTTCTTCATTGCCAACTAAAAGATTAGCTAACCTTAAGGAATAGGGATCCATCGCACCACTTTGTATGACTCCATGTTTTTGATAGCCCGTTCTACCAAGATCCTGAATCGTTGTCAAAAGACCTGGTTTCATTACCATAAGAGCCATTATGATCCCTCCTTATAATCGTTATACTCCTCGATCGTTATTGGTTTAAACCTTACAATATCCCCCGATTCAAGTAAACTCGGTGGTGTTTTGTCTTTTAAAAATAAATCTAATGGAGTCCTACCAATGATTTGCCATCCACCTGGAGTAGAAAGTGAATAGACACCTGTTTGTTTTCCGGCTATGCCAACAGACCCTTGTGCGATTTCCATTCGCGGCTTCTCTCTTCTTGGTGTTTCAATCTCCAAAGACATGCCTCCTAAGTAAGGAAACCCTGGCGCAAAGCCAACCATATAAACCAAGTATTCTCCACTTGAATGAATCCTTACTACTTGCTCAGCAGAAAGGTTGTTATATTGTGCTACATAGTCAAGGTCCGGCCCAAAATCCCCACCATAACAAACGGGAATCTCAACAATTCGGGCCACCCCTTCTTCAAGCTTTTCTATAAGCGGGATGGCTTCTTCAAGGTATGTGCAGACAAAATCCGATGCTGAGGTCTCTTTCATGTTTTGATAAATGAGAATAGGATCATAAAACACCGTCACACTTGTAAATGCCGGAACGACCTCGACTAAACCAACAAATGAATGGTCCTCTAAGTACTTAGTTAAAGCTTTGACTTTTTCATGTATATCAACAGAAATCTCATTACCAAAAGAAACCACAACGGCTGTTTCACTTACCCGCGTTATCGTTCTTTCTTTCTCATTCTGGTTCGTTAATTGTACCAACGTCTCCCCTCCTGTTCCGATATTCGGAACATACATTCCGAAAAATAGTCTGTTTTAATAATTATAATTATCAGACTTTAAAAAAGCAATTTAAAAAACACGTAGCTATTTTAAATAATTCCTATCTTTTTTATACAACGAACAAAAAGCAAAAGAGAAGAAGATCTCTTTTGCTTTGGTTGTTTTCGTAAATATTGTTACTATGAAATAGTTTTGCTCGTAGTGAAATGGAGCGGAAGCCACTCGACTCCTGCGGGATGCAGAGGTAGAGGCGAGTGGCTGGAGCGCAATGGAACGAACATGTGAAGTCACACCCATAAAAACAACAAAATATGCGAAAATAGCCTTTACTTTTTGCTGTATTAAATTCTTTCAAAGTAATGGGTCATTTCAACAATCATTGCCCCCATTCTTTCGAGTTCAGGAGCAACCACTCTAGTAACCCCCTCTTCATTCAACGCCTCCGCTGTCACCTTTCCAACAGCAACGGCTAACACGTTCGTTCTAAATGCATCTAGCACTTGGTCTTTATATCCTTTTTCTTTTACATATTTAAAGAAGGAGCGTACTTGAATCGCTGCTGTGAAGCAAACGGCATCAACGTCAGAGCGAAATAATTCCTCACAAAGCAATTCAACCGTATCAAAATTTGGATCAACATGCTGATAAGGAAGTACCTTCATTACATCTGCTCCAGACTCCTCTAAATAATCAATTAGCGCAGGCGCATTTTCACCATGAAGTTGGACAAGGACACGTTTGTCCTTAAAGTCAATTCCCTCTAGAGATTGAATTAATCCTTTGATTGTCCCATCATCATCCTTCACATCAGGTGTCACTCCCATTTTCTTCAGGGCGGCAAATGTTTTATAACCCCTTGAAGCGATGCTGGATTTATTAACCACTCTCATAAAGGATTCCTTCAAATTTAATTCTTCAGCGAGCTCCAAAAGGGTGTTGGTCCCAATACCGGTCGTAAAAATGATCCAATCAAAATGTTCTTGAACAATTTGTTGTAAGTCTTCTTTCACTTGCTTGTCCGCTTTAAATACGGTCCCCTGAAGAGATCGTATTAACGGTTTTCCGTTTTGCTTTTCAATCAGTGTACTCATCTCATCTGTTTTTCTTGAAGCAGCTAGTACGATCTTTCTTCCATTTAACCCAGTCTTCATCATTTCACTTCTTTCTCCCTGATAGGACTATTTCTCCTACAGTAATTATAAGCCTTTCACCGACCTAAAAAAAAGTTCAAACCTCATTCGGCTTGAACTTTTTTGAATTTATTGTTTATTTTTTAATTCATGATATTGTTGAACAATTAACGTAAATAAACGACTATCCTTCTCTAGCTTGGTTACCTCTGTTACAGTAGCCTCTATCCCTTTTTCTTGAATAAGATTTTGGATCTGCACGGCCTCATCATCTGTTTTCACATCATAATTCAATGCTGCTGCAATGGCTTTCGCTAAATAAATCGGCTCACTGCCCACCAATTCAACAAATTGCTTAGCTGGTCCTACTAAACGATCATTGGGTCCAAGCTTGCGTAAAGGGCCCCTTCCGACTCTAGTAACATCGTCAGCTAAATTCTCATTTAAAAAGCGAGTAATAATCTTTTTAATATAGCTATTGTGTTCTGAGATATCAAACGAATGCTTCTTTGAAAGCAATAGGCCTGTTTCTTGTAACGTCTTTTCAAGTAAATCTTTAATCTGCTCATTTGCTAATGCTTGATCAATCGTTTGAATTCCCGCTTGATAGCCTAAATATGCCGCAACAGCATGACCTGTATTGACCGTGAAAAGCTTTCTTTCAATATATGGGTTCAATTCTTCTACATAAGTGATGCCCTCAATTTGTGGAATATCTCCAACCATCTTTGATTGTTCTACAACCCATTCAAAGTATGGCTCGACCATTACGAGCAGTTTATCTTCATTGACTTGGTTTGGAACGATTCGGTCAACCGCTGCATCAGGAAAGGCAAAATATTGATTAAACACTTCTTTTTCCTCATCAGACAAACTCTTATAAACACTTTCCTTTAATAACGTACTACCACCAATTAAATTTTCACATGCGATGATATTTAATGGCGTTTTGTTATTAAGCTCTAATCGCAATCGCAAACCTTCTTGAATGCTTTTAGCAATGATAGGCAAGATATTTGGCCCTACTGCTGTCGTTACAATATCAGCCTCAGCAATCGCCTTTTTAACTAGATCCGCATCTTGCATGCTATTTATTGCTGAAACATTTTTAATCGTTACGGTTTCCTTTGATTGATCAGCAAGCACCACTTGGTACTCTTTGCGCTCATTAATTAAATCAACGATTTCTTCATTTACATCAACAAAGATCGTTTCATACCCTGAATCATATAACAAAGACCCGATAAACCCACGACCAATGTTCCCCGCTCCAAAATGTACAGCAATCATATTAGTTCACCTCTTCAAAAATTTCGAGGATTTCCTCCGTTGATGTTGCCGATACAATCTTTTCTACATTTTCTTCTTCTGAACAGACAATGGCAATTTGCGATAAGATGTCTAAATGCTCATCCCCTTTACCGGCAATTCCAATTAACAGCTTCACTTCATTTCCTTCACCAAACTGAACACCATTTGGTACTTGAATAATAGCAATTCCCGATTCTTTCACCGATGCTTTTCCTTCTTCTGTTCCATGTGGGATTGCAACGAAATTCCCCATATATGTGGATGTTAACTCTTCTCTCTCTAACATCCTGTCAATGTAAGAAGGTTCAACATAACCACGGTCTACTAATAATTGGCCCGTCATTTTGATGGCACCCTCTTTTGTATCAGCCTCTTTGTTTAATAAGATGTTCTCTTTAGCTAAAACTGGTAATGACATAATGAAACACTCCTTTTAATGATTCGTTTTTTCTATAAAAAACTTTTCTAATTTCGTTGCTAAATAGGACGAAATTTTATTTTCATCTTTTGATTCAAACCGCAAGATACTTAATTCATTTTCAATAATGATGGCACTTATTTGACTTAATACTTCTAATGCCGATGTTGGTAGCTGCTTTGGTGAGAGCATCAACAATACGGTTTCAACGTCCATTTCAGATTGATCCATCGCACTAATTGGTTGTGAGGTGCTCATTGAATGGACAGTAAAAGATGGTTTCAAAACAGCGTCACTTCTAGCATGGTACAAGGCTAACCTTGTGTTTGGAATCCCTAGCCCGCCAATTTCTTCGCGCCGGACTAAGTCCTCTAATAAAGAACTCACATCTGAAACGACTCCTACTTCCATTAAGTCTGTACATGCCTTTTCTAGTAGCTCAGGTATAGCGATTTCATCTTTGTAAATGGAAACGGTTAACCCTTGCAATAATGAAATGATCGAATCAGAGTATCCCTTTAGCATTTGCATTCGTTCTAACGTATGTTCCTTTTTCGTAAACGAATGATATTCTAACTCTTTACTTAATAAAGGGTTGCCTACTTTTTTTGTTTCATGAATAAAGGTTTTAATTTTCTCTACTTCATCCATTGTTAAGATCGGATTCACTAAAATATAATCTCGATCTAACTCTGGAAGTCGAATGGTCGATAGAATAAGATCATAATCGGTATTATTCATTTGATTCAATTCAAACATCGAGACATTTTTACACTCTATAATTTCAGGGATTTCTTTTCGAAGCCTTGTTGCTAACATTTTTGATGTCCCAATTCCGCTTGAACAAACAATTAACGCTCTTAGCGGCTTATCATCGTTCTTACCTAAAATGACTGAACCAAAATGAAGAACTAAGTAACCTATCTCTTCTTCTGGCACTTCTAATTCAGTTAAGACTACTTTCACTCCACCTTTTACAATTTCAAATAACTCAGCATAGTCGCTTTTTATTTTTTCTAGAAGAGGATTTGTAATTCCCATATTTTGCTTAATGCGGTAAATGGCTGGGCTTAAATGCGCCACTAACCCTTGCAAGAGTTCGTAATTATTCGCTAACGGTATACCCGTTTTTTTCTCAACAAAGTGAATAAGGCTTTTAGCTTTTAGAGCAATTTGAAAGCCCGTATCTTCAATCACATATTCCTTATCGTGTCTTAACTTAGCGCCACGAAGATGCATCGTTATATAACCAACTTCTGCTTTAGGAATCGCAGTCTGGAATACACTTTCTAGCTTAGTGATAATCTTCTCTGCTATCTTGAATTCAGGTGTGATTTGCAATTGTTCTAGATAGCTTTGATCGATTGAAATGTTCTCACCTTGTAAAATTCGTTCCATCGCTAACGCTAAGTGTACGACTAAACCCATATAGGCGCTGTCAGCTATTGAGTAAGGTAGCTCTTTATTAATTTCCTCAATTGCCTTTTCAACAATAAGCAAGTTTCTTTTTTCAACTAGCCCTAATAACCTCTCAGAAATAAGCTCCGTTTGTTGGGTGGACTTCTTTTGAATGTTTTCTCTAATCAACGACAATAAATCAAATTCATCTACATTTTCTGAGATCATTTTGCTCATTGCTTTGCGTTTAGATGTTTCATCACCAGCTATTTCCACACCATATCCCCTTTTTCTAATAAGGGATAGATTCGCATACTTTTGCAGCTGCTCTTCTACTTTGTTGAGATCATTACTAACTGTAGCAATGGTGACATTTAATTCACTGGCTAAAGAAAGCAATTTAACCGGCTCAATCGATTCTAGTAATGTACATAGAATAATCGTTTGCCTTTCTTCCGGCGTATATTCATTGTGCGTAATATTAAAAAGAAACAACTTCACATTCTCAATCTGTTCGTCTTTGCCAACAATTTGAACACCGACTCCAGATTTTTTTAATAATCGTAAGTCATATTCTTTTAATATGTCTTCAACGCCTTTTAAATCGCGGTGAACTGTGCGGACACTGACATCAATTTTCTCAGCAAGCCCTTTTACTGTTATTTCTTGATTCGATGAAAGCAAGTGTTCAAGAATCTGTCTTTCTCTGGCAGTGATGTAAATGATATTCACCCCGCTTCAATTGATAGTTGATGACAAAATTAAATTAATATAACTATATTTTTATCTTAACTGAGTTATTTTATTGATTCAATCAAACATAATGTCAATTTCGTCAGCACTATTGTTGCCATAATTTAAAAAGATTAAGGGTGGCATCATTGCCACCCTCACTAAATGGTTATTTTAATTTTTCAACTAGCTCATCATATTTTGGACTGTTTAAGAAGTTTTCTACTGAAATATGAACAGCTGTTGGTAATTTCGCTTTTGCGCGATCCGTTAAATCTTTATGTGAAATAACAATATCTGCGTCACTAGGAATGTTGTTAATAGCCGTGTTTGTTACATCGATTGAAAGACCAGCTTTTTTCACTTTATTTCTTAAGATCGACGCTCCCATTGCACTAGAGCCCATTCCAGCATCACAAGCAAATATGATCTTATTTACATTTTCTTTGACCACTTCATTGTTAGCCGTTGCTTGAACTTCTTCTGCTTCTTCTTTATTTACCAATACAGAAGCTCTGCTTTCTTTTCCTTTTAATGCAGAAGTTTGTGCTGTTGCTTTTGCTAAGTCTTCTTCACCTGTTGCCTTAGAACTCTTAAGAATAACTGAAGCGATAATAAACGATACAGCAGTAGCTGCAAGAACACCAGCAATAACAGCGAAGTATCCACCTCTAGGTGTCATAGCTAATACCGCAATAATACTACCTGGTGATGGAGCAGCAACAAGTCCACCATTAAACAACAATAGTGTAAATACGCCTGTAGCACCACCTGCAATAGCTGCGATAATTAATGCAGGCTTCATTAAAATGTACGGGAAGTAAATTTCGTGAATCCCACCAAAGAAATGAATGATCGTTGCACCAGGCGCTGATTGTTTTGCCATTCCTTTACCAAAAAACATAAATGCAAGTAAAATACCAAGACCTGGTCCAGGATTCGCTTCTAACAGGAATAAGATCGACATTCCTTCACGTGCAGCTTGCTCAATTCCAATAGGTCCTAATATTCCATGGTTAATTGCGTTATTTAAGAATAAAACTTTTGCCGGTTCGATTAAAATACTCGCAAGTGGCAACAAGTTATTTGATACTAGGAAATTCACTCCAGATGCTAACGTTTGATTTAATGTATAAACGATTGGCCCAACACCAATATAGGCGATTATTGTTAAAGCTCCACCAATAATACCCGCAGAGAAGTTATTAACTAACATTTCAAAGCCAGATTTCACTTTGTTCTCAAAATACTTATCAACTTGCTTAATCAACCAACCACCAAGGGGTCCCATAACCATTGCCCCTAAGAACATTGGGATGTCTGCACCAACGATAACCCCCATTGTTGCAGTAGCACCAACTACCCCACCTCGTAGGTCATACACCATTCGACCACCGGTAAAACCAATTAATAGAGGGAGCAAGTAAGTGATCATCGGACCAACTAGCTCAGCTAAACTCTCATTTGGCAACCAGCCAGTCGGGATAAATAATGCGGTAATAAGTCCCCAAGCGATAAATGCTCCAATATTCGGCATGATCATGCCACTTAAAAAACTACCAAAGCGTTGAATTTTCACTTTGACATTTGAATTAGTTTTTTGCGAATCCATTTTTCTATCCCCTTTCGGAAAGCTGTTTTTGCTTTGCTTTTTCCTGTACCTTTATAATAAAGCGGTTACAGCAAAGAATCCATCTATAGTAATAGTCCTTTTGTCAATTGAATTGTTGCCAAAATTAAAGTTACCTATGCAATTGTCCTATTTTTGTCAAAGACTATTTAAGTAAAGGTTGTTGCTCTTAAGATGATTTTTACTCTGGAGCGGAAGTCACTCGACTCCTGCGGGATATAGAGGGAGGCCACTGAAAAAGTGCTCGTTTATTTCGGACTGGAAAAGTAGCTTCGACCTCGCTCCGCTGAAGTTTAATTTTCATCAAACATTTAACTGTCCTATCAAAAATCACCAAAAGAAACATCCTTGTCTAAAGTGTAACGAGCCTTTTTCCAAAATAATATACAAAAAGAGGAGACGAACTCTGTTGTTCGTCTCCTCTTTGCTATGCGCTTAAGATCTCCCTATACCATCACTACATAAATAGCTTCATCTATTACTTCAACATCATATGTCTTCACACAGCCTATATCAGGCGCCTGAACGATTCCGTCTTTCATACTGATCTTCCAATCATGAAGAGGACAAAAGACATGCTCTCCACTAACAATCCCTTCAGATAGTGGGCCGCCTTTGTGTGGACAGCTATTTTGCATCGCACGAATCGTTCCATCTTTTTGTTTAAACAACGCCAGTTCTTCGCCAGTTACATTTACTCTTTGACCGATTCCTACAGATAAATCTGAAACATTTGCTACAAAAACTTTGTTTGCACTGTCAACTTTACTCATATGAACTCCCCCTCCGATTAAGAAAGCACTTCAACTTGCTTCTTTTTAAATTCTTGTTGCAACTCTTCTTTCTCGACAATTTCCTTCCATGGGTCTTTACCAGTGGAAAGAGCTACATCCATTCTTTCAATAAGAGCTTGACGTCCTTCTTCGTCTTCAAGAACGACTTTCTTCATATGATCTAAGCCCACGCGCTCCACAAAGTGGGATGTTCTCTCTAAATACCTTGCATTCTCTCTGTAATATTGCATAAACGCACTAATCGTATCAATAATCTCTTCTTTTGTTTTCACTTTACAGAATAAGTCTCCACCACGCAGGTCGACCCCGCCGTTTCCGCCGACATACAGCTCCCAGCCGCCATCTACTCCAACGACACCAAAGTCTTTAATGCCAGACTCAGCACAGTTACGTGGACAAGCTGATACGGCCATTTTGACTTTATGTGGTGTGTTGATGTACTCAAACTTTTTCTCTAATTCAACCCCTAAGCCAATGGAGTCTTGTGTACCAAAGCGACAGAACTGCTCTCCGACACATGTTTTGACCGTACGAAGTGCTTTGGCATAAGCTGAACCGGATCTCATGCCAAGATCGCTCCATACTTTCGGTAAGTCCTCTTTCTCGACACCAAATAAGTCAATTCGTTGTCCTCCGGTTACTTTCAAAAGAGGGACATTGTATTTATCTGCCACATCAGCAATTTTACGAAGCTGATCGGCATTGGTTACCCCGCCATACATTCTTGGTACAACGGTGAATGTACCATTATGGTTAATGTTGGCATGGACACGCTCGTTAATGAAGCGCGATGTTGGATCGTCTGCGTTCTTAATTGGGTCAACCATTTTCAAGTAGTAATTAATTGCCGGACGACATTTCGAACAGCCTTCATCTGATTCCCAACCTAAAACATTCATCACTTCACGCGGGTGTGAAAGACCAAGCTCTCGGATTTCAGCGACCACTTGCTCATGCGTATATTCCGTACAACCACACATTGGTTCTGGAGCGTTACCTACGTCCTCACCTGTTGTTAATGTTAACAAGTCGGCGATAAGCGGCTTACATCCACCACACGAGCGGCCGGCTGTCGTACATTGCTTCACTTGCTCAACCGTTGTTAAGCCTTGGTCAGTAATAGCTGAACAAATCTCGCCTTTTGAAATCCCATTACAGTCACACACATTATCCCCATCTGCCATTGCGACAACTGGACTGACTGGCGCTTCGCCGCTTTCAGACGGAAGGAGAGCCACCTTACTCATTCCTGAAATGTCATCCTCATTACGCATCATAGAAAGGAGCCTGGTCGAGTCCGATGTATCCCCGAATAACACCGCACCAATAACTTTGTTATCTCTTACAACCACTTTCTTATAAATCCCTTCGAACTCATCATGAACACGAATTGCTTTAGTGTCTTCTGCATCCTGGAACTGTCCTGCTGAGAATACATTCACGCCAGACACTTTTAATTGCGTATATACAAGTGAGCCTTCGTAGCCATGCTCAAGCAACTGATTTTCTGAACAAATATGAGCCGCCAGTACTTTTCCTTGCTCATAAAGTGGGGCAACGAGTCCGTATGCAATCCCTCTATGCTGCGCACATTCGCCAACCGCGTATACATTTGGCACACTTGTTTGCATGAAATCATCCACCACAATCGCTCTCTCTGTTGTTAAACCTGCTTCTTGAGCTAATCCAACGTTCGGCTTAATTCCTACAGCCATGACAACTAAGTCGGTTTTAAATCTCGTGCCATCTGTAAAAGAAATGCTTTCTACACGCTTTTTCCCTTCAATTTCTTTTGTGTTCTTTTGTAAATGAAATGTCATACCTTGCGCTTCAAGCTCTTCTTTTAACATTTTCCCTGCTTGATCATCCAATTGGCGCTCCATTAAATAATCAGCAATATGAATGACATCTACTTCCATATCTAAGTTTAAGAGACCACGAGCGGCCTCGAGCCCGAGTAATCCACCACCTATAACCGTCGCTCGTTTGTATTTTTTTGACGTATCAATCATCGTTTCACAGTCTTTAATGTTACGGAAGGCGATGACCCCTTCTTTATCAGCACCAGGCAATGGAAGCATAAACGGGTTGGACCCTGTTGCAAAAATCAATTTATCATAAGGGCGCTCTACCCCATTTTCACTTACAACGACTTGCTTATTTGTATCTACGTTGATTACCGGGTCACCTGTAAGAAGTTCAATTTGGTTCTCTTCATACCAGCTATATTCGTTCAAGACAATATCATCGACTGTCGTATCGCCTTGAAGAACGGAAGACAGCAAGATTCGGTTATAGTTTGGATGCGGTTCTTCCCCAAAAACAGTAATGTCAAAACGGTCGCTGTCATTTTTTAAGATTTCCTCAATCGTTCGAATTCCGGCCATTCCGTTTCCAATTAGCACTAGCTTCTCTCTCACAATTAACCTCTCCTTTTCCTAGTTCCATTTATTTCTATTAGCCCTCTAGAGCCAATTCCGCCTCTTCCGTCCTTCTAATCGCCTGTGGTACATTCTCGTTGTCTATGAGCAAATCGATTCGTATATTCGATGTTTTCAATATTTCACTTGTATCGATCCCTTTACAGATGATTTTCACATTCTCGTATACACTCTCTATTGATATCCCCGCTACATCTAGAAATTTCAACCATATCAAAGCATCAGCAGGCGATAGTATAAGAAGTGTATTTACATGACGTTCTTCTAGTAACCTTTTGAACGCTGCTAAATCCTTGTGCAACAGCTTCTTTTCCCTCACTTTGATCGCTTTCGTAAGTGGAGAAAGCGTTGATTTTGCCATTTCAATTTCAACTTCGTCCCCTATTAACACTGGAGATATAGCTGATTGGTCTATGATCTGAGATTGAATTCCGATAGTTTGCAACGTCTTTTTCACTGCCTCATCTATTGAATAAAAAGGTAATGGGATGTCACGGACATCCAAACCATTTTCAACAAGCCCTCTTAAAAAGGCAAAAACACTCTTCGGGGAAAGAAAGACCAATTCTGTGTCATGTTCCACTTTCATAAGTTCGTTTACAGTCTTCCTATTAAAATGATCCTGGTCACCTAACAGTTCATGTTCATACACATCTGCTCCGTCTTTCTTGAGTGATGCTACCATCTCACTGTTTTGATTACTGCTAGTTGGAATGAGGATACCTTTCCCAGATAAAGGTCTGTTGTCAAACCAAGCTAGTTTTGAACGCAATCTCACCACATCTCCAACAACGATTATCGCCGGATTCGTCACATTTGCCTGCTGAACTTTGTTTGTAATGGTAGCTAACGTACCTTCTACCGTTCTTTGTTTGCTGTATGTCCCCCATTGAACCACTAATACCGCTGTATCTTTTGGTTTTCCGTGGCTCATCAATTGTTCTGATATCGTTTTGAGGTGTTTGATCCCCATATAGAAAACAATCGCTTCAACTCCTTGGGATATCGACTCCCAATCAACAGTTGGCGTTCCATCCTTCTTACTTCCATGTCCTGTTACGATGGCAAATGAATTCGAATGTTTTCGGTGAGTAATCGGGACGCCAGCATACATCGTCGCTGCTATTCCGGCTGTAATTCCTGGGATCACTTCATAGTTGATTTGATGCTCTGCTAACAGTTCAGCCTCTTCACCTACTCTCCCGAATACAGCTGGGTCCCCACCTTTTAAACGAACAACGGTTTTTCCTTTTCTCGCATGAATGAGAATCTCTCTTTGAATATCCTCTTGTCTCAGCGTATGTTTGCAAGGTTGCTTGCCACAGTAAATTAACTTCGCATCATCTTTTACATCCGTTAACAAAAAAGGATTGATTAATCGATCAAAAATGACTACGTCAGCCTGCTGTAAGGCCTGTTTCCCTTTTACAGTAATTAAATCTACGTCTCCCGGACCAGCCCCTACAAAGTAGACCATTCCACTATTCATTAATCACGCCCCCTTTGCTACCGTAAAGAATTATTTGAATTATATGTATTATCCTAAACCAACATCTCAGATGCATGTTATATTCTGTTAGTTAATCTTACATAGTTTTTGAGCACACGATATTTTATTAAAAGGATGACTTCCTAATAGAAGAAACTCGACACAGCCTTTCATTCGCTCACTACTTGATTATAGATAAAACAATATCTGAATTTTTCGTTTATTATATTTGCCATACATATATGATCAAAACCCCCACGCACCAATGCGTTAAGCGTTATCAGTAAATAAATCCCACTAGAAAACCTTGTAACATTTCCTATCGAATAATCAGACAATAACGATGGACTAATGTAAAAATAAAAAATGTATTTGAAATACGTATTTCTAGGGAGGGTTCTTTTCGATGACAGTTTCAGAGATTTTCAAATTTAAAAATGAACGGATTAAAGTTCTGCATTTCACTTGGTTTGCCTTTTTCATCTCCTTTTTCACCTGGTACAACATGGCTCCACTTGCAACTACGATGCTCGAAGCAATGGATTGGCTTACTCCGCAACACATTGCGGCACTTGGGATTTGTAATGTTGCTCTAACGATACCTGCACGGGTCGTGATAGGCTCCTTACTAGACAAATATGGACCTAGAGTGGTTTATTCCGGTCTACTTATCATGATGTCGATCCCCGCATTGGTCTTTGCCTTTGGTGATAGCTGGGTTCAGTTAATGATTGCACGCCTTGTTCTTGGTAGTATCGGTGCTAGTTTTGTTGTCGGTATTCGCATGGTTGCTGAGTGGTTTCCTCCAAAGAGCATCGGTTTTGCTGAAGGCATTTATGGAGGATGGGGAAATTTTGGGTCTGCTGCAGCCGCTATGCTTCTTCCTTGGTTCGGTCTGACCTTGCTTGGCGGAGATAATGGGTGGAGATATGCTTTAGCATTTACTGGAATTATCTGTTTTGTCTACGGGATCATCTATTACATTTGTGTCAGAGACACCCCAGAAGGAAAAGTTCTAATGAAACCAAAGCGTTCCGGTGCATTGGAAGTCAGTACGTGGGGAGATTTAGTTCAACTGATTATTTGGACGATTCCTCTTGGGGGAGCGCTAGCCATTAGTGCATGGCGACTTGCTGATTTAGGTTTTGTTTCACAAAGTGCCTTGCATATCATTTGGGTCGTGCTTGGTGTTGTATTAATCTATCAAATTTATATGATCCTAAAAGTAAATGTTCCTATTCTTAAAAAAGGAGTTCCAGAGGATGACAAATACAAATTTAAAAACGTCGGCGCTTTAAATAGTACGTATTTTGCCAACTTTGGCGCAGAGCTTGCAATCATCTCCATGCTGCCAATGTTCTTTCAATTAACCTTCTCATTGTCAGCATCACAAGCCGGACTTATTGCTGCATCCTTTGCCTTTGTTAACCTGATTGCCCGCCCGCTAGGAGGCGTCCTTTCAGACAGGATGGGGAGCCGCCGTAACGTTATGCTTATTTATATGGCTGGTATTACCATTGGCCTTGTTGGGATGGGCTTTATGGACTCGAGCTGGCCTCTTGTTGCAGCTGTGGCCATTACGGTTCTTACCTCTATGTTTATCCAAGGCGCTGAAGGTGCGACGTTTGCGGTTATTCCCATGATTAAGAAGCGCGTAACAGGACAAATTGCAGGAATGTCAGGTGCTTATGGAAATGTCGGTGCGACGGTTTATTTGACTCTTTACACGTTTGTGACACCACAACAATTTTTCTTTATCCTTTCAGGAGGTGCGTTAGTTAGTTTTCTAATTTGCTTCTTCACTTTAGAAGAACCTGAAAACTCTTTTGGCGAAGAATACTATATGTCTTCAGATGAGTTAAAAGAAGTAGAAGCTGCAACTGAAGATAAGCCATTTCATAAAAAAGCTCTATAATCCATACATCGAAAGAAACCACTCCCTTTTTACACATGTCCCGGTTGCCAAACCGCTTCGCTCATTGGCAATCGGGCTTTTTGTGTTTACGAAACACAAGAAGTCTGCTTGAGCATCATTACTCAAGCAGACTTCAGCCTAGCAGCGCTTTACATTATGAATTAGCGGCTGGACTTATCTTTACTGCACTCACCTTAAAGCCAGGCATTCTACAAGTAGGATCAAGCTTCTTAGAGACTAAACGATTCACATTTTGGGAGTCTGCCCAATGGAATGGGACAAACACGGTATCTTTCCGAATCGTCTGCGACCACTTACTTCTAACCACAATGCTTCCACGTTTTGATTCTATCTTCACTAACGTATTATCTTTAATTTGAAATTTTTCTGCAGTGGATGGATGAATTTCCATATACGACTCAAACTCACGAGCTGCAAGGGTGGAGCTCTTTCTTGTTTGTACACCTGTTAAATAATGAGACATCACTCTCCCTGTCGTTAAATAAAGAGGAAAGTCTTCACAAGGTTTTTCTTTAGGAATGTCAGGCTCATTTTGTACGACAACCATTTTCGCCTTCCCATCGGCGTGTGCAAACTCTCGCTCAAATAATCGTTTCGTTCCAGGATGATCTTGATCCGGGCAAGGCCACAAGATTCCTTTTTCCACACGCAAGCGATCATACGTAATCCCAGAATAGTCCGCAATTCCACCACGTGTTGCTATTCGTAACTCATTAAAGATGTCTTCCGGGGAAGAAAAGGAAAAGTATTCTCCTTTTCCAAGAGCCTTTGCGACATCACAAATAATTTGCCAATCGTGCTTCGCCTCTCCTCGGATTGGGAAACTCGCTTCTCTTAACGTAACCCGACCTTCTACATTCGTCATCGTACCAGGTGTTTCTAAATAAGAGGTCGCTGGTAAAATTAAATCTGCTAATCTGGCAGATTCAGAAATAAACATGTCAACTGCAACAAAAAAGTCTAGCTTTTCAAGGGCTTTTTTGACAAACTCTGCACTTGGGTTAGAGACGACGGGATTTGAGCACATTAAGAACATTCCTTTAATTTCTCCCTCATCAATCTTTTGAATCATTTCAAAAGCAGAAACGCCTTTTCTTGGCAAATCCGTCTCGTGTATTCCCCAAACATCTGCAATATACTTCCGATGTTTGGGGTTTTCAATCGAACGGTAACCTGGCAATTGGTCAGCCTTCTGCCCATGCTCTCTTGCTCCTTGGCCATTTCCTTGCCCTGTTACCGCTCCGTATCCTGAATACTCTTTTCCCATCTTCCCAGTGGCTAATAGAATATTTAAAAAAATTCCGTACGGATGTTGATCCATCCGTTTGTTGCTCAATTCCTCTTGCTGTGAAGATCATACCGGACTCTTCTTTTCCAAAGACGATTGCTGCTTTTTTTATCTGTTCAATAGGTACCCCGGTCTGTTCAGAGATCTCTTCTAAATGTAATGAAGCAATATACTCCCTTACTTCATCAAAACCATTCACTCGCTCAGCGATAAATTTCTCATCCACTAACCCTTCATCAAAAATCACTTTTAATAACCCATTTGCCAAAGCGGCATCCATTCCCGGTTTCACTTTCAAGTGTAAATCAGCCATCTTTGTCGTCGATGTTTCACGAGGGTCAATCGCAATAATGAACGAGCCGTTTTCCTTTGCTTTTTCGAAATAAGGCATGATGGTCGGCTGACATTCTGCAATATTCGTTCCAGCTAAGATTAGGCATCTTGAATGAGGGATCTCTTGGATCGTATTGGTGAAACCGCGATCCATTCCAAATGTCTGCGCGGCAGCCGAAGCTGCTGCCGACATACAGAGGCGGCCATTATAATCAATGTATTTCGTTCCTAAAGCAACCCTAGCAAATTTCCCTAACAAGTATGCCTCCTCATTGGTTATAGTCGCACTTCCATAGACGGATAACGCATTGTTGCCATATTCTCTTTGAATCTTTGTAAACTTTTCTCGAATCACTTTTATCGCTTCATCCCATGAGATTGGTACAAATTCACCATCGACCTTTAACAATGGGTGCTTAATTCGATCTTTGTGTACAGCATGCTGATGTGCGTTTAACCCTTTAATGCATAAACGGCCTTCAGAAGTTGGGTTAACTTTCCCTACTGTCTTATAGGTTTTTCTTGTAACCGTTGATTGCTCGATGAGCTGCATTTTACACTGCATGCTACAAAAAGGGCATTGCGTATCGTAGACCTTCTCTGTTTCTACTTGCTGTTGTTTTTTCCTGAAATACCTTAATAACATTTCTGTCACGATGTCTCATCCTTTGCTAATTATTTTGTCGCTTCTGGACATGACGTATTATTTATTTGTAAGTACGACTTTTTTGTTATGGTATGAATCGTTTTCTAACGCATCGATTAATTGCCATCTAAGGTCTTGATCAAATAGCACTTCCCTTATATGCAGTAAGTTAATACGGTCAATCCATTCCCACGAGCGTTCCGCGTATTTAGCTGTTTCCCTGTAGTACTGGATAAAACCAATCATAATTTCATAGACTTCCTGTTCAGTTTCCGCTACACATAACAATTGACCTGTGCGAGCATTTCGTCCACTGCTCCCACCTACGTATACTTCCCACCCCCGGTCAAATCGGATGACACCAATATCTTTTGTCGTTGAACCAGCTCCGTTATGCATACAAGCAGAAATCCCGATTTTGATCCGATACGGTGTTGTTAAGTAGTCTGTTTTCTTCTCTACTTTTACAGCTAGATTAAGGGCACTATGTTTGTCACACTTACAAACGGTCTCACCAATACAGGTTTTAATATTTTGGACGGTATTCCCATACGTACTGCTTAAAGGAAGGTCTAAATCTCTCCAAATGGATTCTAAATCTTCTTTTTTCACACCTGTGAGGTGCAATCGTTGCTCACTCGTAATCGCCACATTAGGAATTTGATACTTCTTGAGGACGTCAGCTATTTTCTGTAACTCTTCTGCATTTGTAAGCCCGCCATACATTTGTGGCGTAAGAGAATACGTACCATCAACTTGACGAGTCGCATTCATTCGCTCATTGATAAATAAAGACTCTTGTTTTATTTCGTATTCTGGATAAATCATTCCTAAATAATATTGCAAAGCAGGACGGCATATCGGACACCCATCCTCTGTTTTCCAGTCAAGTTCACGCATGATTTCGTCAACAGAACTAAGGCTACTCATTTGCATCTCGGTAACAATCTCTTCATCAGTAAGCGTCGTACACTCACACAACGTTTCTTTCTCTATAAATTCATCAAAGTCTTCACTTTGCATATACGCTAATAAATCGGTTACTAACGGCTTACAGCCACCACAAGCACTCGAGGCCTTTGTACACTTTTTCACTTCGTCAACTGTTGTTAATCCTTGTGATTGACACGCTTCAATAATCGTACCTTTTGTCACACCATTACAATTACAAATGAGATCTGTTTGTTCCATCGCTGCTACTTGCGAGTCCTGATTTGACGACTGCAACAATAGCATTTTCTCCTCATCTGTGATAACTTTTTGCTTGCTAATCATATCTAGTAGCTTATTGCCTGCTTTGGTTTCTCCAAACATAACAGAGCCAATGACCTTCTCTTCTTTTAAGACGATTTTTTTGTAAATTCCAGCCAGCTCATCGTATTGAGTGATCGTTTTGCTCGTCTCATCTGCATGAAATTGTCCAACAGAGAAAACATCCACACCTGAGATTTTTAATTGAGTGGATAAAGTTGATCCGAGATACCCAGTCCCTTCCATTCCACAAATATGTTTTGCTAGAATTCTTCCTTGCTCATAGAGTGGCTTCACAAGTCCATAGACCATCCCTCTATGTTCGACACACTCCCCAACAGCATATATATCAGGACTACTTGTTTGTAAATAGTCATTAACGGCAATAGCGCGATTCACCTCTAGGCCGCTGTCTTTTGCCATTTGTACATTGGGCCTTACCCCAACAGCCATCACAACTGCATCAGCAGGCGCAACCGAGCCATCTTTAAAACGCAAACCCTCTACTCTCTTGTCCCCAATGATTTCTTCTGTTGCCTTTTCTAAAAGAAATTTCATCCCTTGATTCTCAAGTTCTTGTTGAAGCATTTTGGCAGCCGTTTTGTCTAATTGTCTCTCCATTAAATGGGACGCAATGTGAACAACATCTACTTCCATCCCTAAATTAAGCAACCCTCTAGCAGCCTCTAAACCTAATAAGCCGCCTCCAATTACAATGGCTTTCTTATGATGCTTCGCTATATTAATAATCTTCTGACAATCTTCTATAGTCCGAAAACTGACTACCCCTTCTTTATCTGCTCCTGGAATCGGCAAAACAAAAGGATTCGACCCCGTTGCAAAAATGAGTTTGTCATATGAGACTTCTCTATCCTGATCTGTTTGAATGACCTTTTTTTGAGGATCGACTTTCACAACCGTTTCTCCTGTATATAGTTCAATTCCATTTGACTCATACCAAGCACGATTATGAAGCGTGATATCCTCTACCTTTGTGTCACCTTGTAGAACCGTTGATAACATGATTCGGTTGTAATTATAATGTGGTTCACTTCCAAACACCGTTATATCAAACAAGTGAGGATTGTTCTTTAAGATTTCCTCAATGCAATTGATGCCTGCCATACCGTTTCCAATTAAGATTAACTTTTGCTTTTTCATCTTAGAAACCCTCCACAATTAATAATCATAACTGTTCAAAGTAGAACATCCTCCAATGTTAAGCTTTCATAAAGATACATATTATTTACATCTTCAAAATTTCTACATCAGTAAAATTTTATCTAATTATCAGTAATAATACTTTAACTATGTAAGATGTGCTGACATAGAAATGTATAGATGGACAGGACAGCATGATAAAGAAGTACAAAAATATAAAATAAACATTAGTTTTATCAACCAAAATAGCAATGCATAGAAAAAAAGCTCTGTGTGCAAAGAAAGGCTACTGAAAAAGGTACGGTTTTCACCTTTTTCAGTGGCCTCGTGCAAAGACTCAGAGCTTTTTTACTGTTTGACGGATCCTCATTCCGTTATTCCATTCAAATCACTAGTATTGAGTATGTTTTCGGATCCTCATTCCGTTATTTATCTAAAATGGCTGATCATCCCCTTGTTTTTGGGATTTAACGGAACCAGAATCCACTTTGTCTAACCAATTCACCACATGCGCATACTCTGGACAATTTAATAGATCCTTACCTTCATCTTCGTATTTATATTTTATATCACATTTTGGGCAACTAGACCGTTAGTCATAAGCTCTACTCTTTTGTTTCATTTCAGCCACATTAACATACTTTCACTCTCTCTAAGACGAGGTACATTTTAGAAGTAAAAAACCCATTGTGGTATCCTCCCACAATGGGTTTTTTAACGAAATTTCAGAAAATCTTTGCCTTTTACTTACGTACAAACTCCATTATTTCCTGAATTTCACCAAGTTTTTGTTTAATTCTTTTGTCTGTGTATATACGTTTTGATAAAGCTCAAACAGTTCTTTGTACTGCTCTACATTCTCTGCTATTGGCGTAAATTCTTTGTCGACCTTTAAGAATGTATCCGCACATTCTTGTAATGAGTCAAACCATCCACATCCGAACGCAGCAAGCATAGCCGCTCCCATACCTGGCCCTTGTTCGCTTGATAGCTTTACGATTTTCGCATCAAAAATATCGGCTTGCATTTGCAACCATGTTTCATTTTTGGCGCCGCCACCTATAGAAACGACCGTATCTATTGTTTTGCCGTGTTCACGGAAAATCTTCACCGAATCATTTAAAGAGAACGTGATTCCTTCCAATACTGCCCGAACGAAATCTTTACGCTCATGCGAGCTATCCATTCCGATAAAACTTCCACGTATCGTTGAATCAACATGTGGTGTTCTTTCACCCACTAAATAAGGAGTGAATAATAATCCATTTGCTCCAGGAGGAACGGTGTCTAACTCTGCTAATAATTCTGTAAAACTTTCATTCTTAGCAAACACCTCTTTAAACCAGCTAAGACTAAAACCCGCAGCAAGTGTTACACCCATTGTATAAAAGCTGTCGGGGGCACCATGGTTAAAATAATGGACTGTACCTTGGAAGTCTTTATCATCACTTGACTCATAAGAAAGCACCACACCTGATGTCCCAATACTAGCCAGTGTTTTTCCCTCTTCAAGAATGCCTGATCCGATCGCTCCACAAGCATTATCGGCTCCACCTGCAAACACACGCGTTTTAGCAGTCAATCCCATATTCTCAGCAACGTCAGGAAGAACCGTGCCCACTTCCTCATGTGATCCAACTAATGGAGGGCAAAAAGTAGCCGGCAGTTCAAAGATTTCACAAATATCTGTGCTCCATTCCTTTTTTGAAACATCCAGTAATAACGTACCAGCTGCATCTGAATAGTCCATATGAAGCTTCCCTGTCAGCTTCAAACGAACGTAATCCTTTGGCAACACAAACGTCGTTGCTTTTTCAAACAGAGCAGGCTCATTCTTTTTCACCCATAATATTTTCGGCAGGGTAAATCCTTCTAATGCAGGATTTTTCGTTAACTGAAGAAGTCTTTCCTCCCCAACTTGTTCATAAATCTCCTGGCACTCTTTCGTCGTCCGAGTATCATTCCACAAGATCGCATTACGCAAAGGTTCTTGGTTTTCGTCTAAAAGTACAAGCCCGTGCATCTGTCCTGAAAAACTAATCCCTTCGATGTCTGTTCGATCTCCGCTAAAATTACTTAACAGATCAGCGATTCCTGATACCGTTTGATTTACCCAATCTTCTGGCTTTTGTTCACTATATCCCGTCTTTTCTTGAATTAACGGATAGTCTTTTGAAACTTCTTTCGTTACTTCTCCGTTTTGATCTACAAGTAGAATTTTAACTGCACTTGTCCCTAAATCTACCCCGATTACATATTTCATGACTTCTCCTCACCTTCCTGAAAATCCTTAGTTCGTTTGTTAGACAAACAAAGTTCGAAAGTTTTATGGTAATTAAAGAATTTTCCCTTATAATAATAAATGACTTTTCATTTAATAGGAGGTACTACTATGAGTCGAGCATTATACAGCATCTTAGAATGGATCACACGTTTTGCGTACATAAATCTTTTATGGATTTTCTTTACTTTAGCCGGCGGAATCATTCTCGGATTATTCCCTGCTACCATTGCTATGTTTTCTCTAATAAGACAATGGTTAAAAGGTCGTTCAGATCTGCCTGTCTTTCACTCCTTTTGGCAATATTACAAGAGTGAGTTTGCCAAAAGCAACCGTTTAGGGATACTGTTATATCTCATTTCCTTTATTTTCATATTCAATATTTTCTTTCTTCAAGCAAACATTGGTGAATTGCTTACATGGACAGCCGCACCACTTTTAGCAGGCTTACTACTCTTTATTTTAATCCTATTTTATTTGTTTCCTGCTTATGTCCATTTTGATTTGAAGGTATTGCAAATTATTAAAAACGCTTTTCTAACTATGTTAGTTAGTCCCTTGCATACCTTCTTCATCCTTGTCAGCCTAGGAGCCTTTTACGTTATCGTAACGGTTATCCCCCCATTAGGCATTGTTTTTGGTGCTAGTTTTTATAGCTTCATTACCTTATGGGCTGCTCTTAATGCCTTCGGACGGATTCAACAAAAGCACGATGTTTAAAGAATCACCTGTCTTTTTTAGAGAAGGCGGGTGATTCTTTTTTACCCTTTTACGGCACTAGATGAAATACCTTCAACGATTTTGTTACTGAAGAATAAGAAAGCAATCAGAATTGGTAACACACTAATGACAAGAGTGGCTCCAATTGCGCCCCAATCGGTCATATATTGTCCAACAAAGTTTTGAATCCCTACTGTCAATGTTTTGTAATTATCCGAACTAATAAATGTATTAACAAACACAAACTCATTCCAGTTGTAGATCATGTTAATAATTGCCGTAGTCGCAAGAACTGGAGCAGAAAGCGGCAAAATAATTCTAAAGAACATTCTATGAAGACTTGCTCCATCAATAATAGCTGCTTCTTCAATCTCTTTCGGAATGGAATAATAAAAACCAAGCAAAATCATCATTGTAATAGGCAAATTGTAAGCCGTATACGTCAGAACAATCGAAATCGGATTATTGATTAGGTTCACATTTAAAAACATATTAAAAAGTGGAATTAATGAAGAATGGATTGGAATCATTAACCCTACCATAAATAAACCTAAAACGAGTTTGCTTAGTTTCCACTTCATTCTAGTAATAACAAAGACCGCCATACTTGCAAATAATAATGTAAATAAAATTGAAACGCCTGTAATCCAAATACTGTTCCAAAAGTAATTGCCTATTCCACCTTCCCATACAGCTAGGTAGTTTTCCCATCTAATTTCCTGTGGAAGTGCAAAAGGTGAACCAGCAAAAATTTCACGATTGCTCTTTAAAGAGAAAAGGAACAACCAAACAATAGGGAAAATTTGAAAAACGGCAACAATACCTAAACAAAGATATAGAAAAAAGTATCCTATACGCCCCATTACATAAACCTCCCTTTAATATTGAATCTCTTCTTTATCAGCTGTTAGCTTACGGACAACGACTGTAACGACCAATGTAATAATTAACAACATGAATCCAACAGCACTTCCGTAACCAAAGTTGTAGTTTCCAAATGCAAGTTTATACATATACGAGGCCATTACCTCACTTGCTCCATTTGGCCCACCGCCGGTCATAACGTAAATTAAATCAAAATACTTTAGTGAACCAACAATAGCAAGAACGACTGTTACTTTTACAACACCCATTATTAAAGGCAATTTTATGCGAGTTGCAATTTGAAACGGCGTTGCTCCGTCAATTTTTGCTGCCTCTACCATTGATTCTGGAATTCCCTTAAGAGCTGCATAGTAAATAAGAATATAAAAACCAGCATATTGCCACAAAATTGGGATGAAAATCGAATAAAGAACAATATTAGGATCTGCAAGCCATAATGGCGGGTTTTGAACCCCTAATGACGCAAGAATTGTGTTCAGCATTCCATTTGATGGATTATAAATTTTAATCCAAAGTTGCGCGATCGCTACTGATGAAAGTAGCATTGGAATTAAATAAATCTTCCTTAAAATGTCTGCACCTTTAATTTTTGATGCTAATATCATTGAAACTGCTAAATATATAACAAGACTTAAAGTTGAAAATACTGCTAACAAAAAGGAGTGACCAGCACTTTGCCAGAACTTCCCGTCTTGAATGACGTTAATATAATTTTCTAAACCAATGAACTGCATTGCACCAATTCCATCCCACTTCATCAACCCATAATACCCGGTTAAAATTAAAGGAATGAAAATTAAAATACTTACTAACAACAATGCAGGGAGAAGATATAAAGATATAAACCACTTATTGGACATGACTCTGTTCATACCAATTAACCCCCTATCTAGAGAATGGAAAAGGACATTCCAAAAGGAATCGTCCTTTTCATAACATACTTGATGATTTCTTCGTATTTTATTATGAAGAGCTTACAAAATCTTATTCAGCTGAAAGAGCTTCTTCATGTTGTTTCGCAAACTCTTCAGGTGTAATTTGGCCACCGAATAACGATTGAATTAAATCTAGGTGTGTTTGCGCTACAGATGCCGTCATTTGCACATCAGCATAAAGAGTTAAGTTTGTTGCATCATTTAGATCTTGTAATACTTCTACATACATATCTGGAAGGTCTAGGCTTTCACCATCAACGATTGTTGCTGGAATAACACCTGCTTCAGATACTGCACGTGAACCCCATTGTTCAACAAAGTAACTTGCAAATTGTTTTGCTTCTTCTTGTACATCTGAATCCTCAGCGACAAATAATCCAACTCCAGGTCCACCTACGAAACTATTCACGTCACCTTCTCCATCGACCGTTGGGAACTTGAAGTAGCCAACATTATCTCTGAATTCCTGTGGTACGTCTTCATTTGTCGTGTAATTTGGTAAATCCCAAGTTGCAATCATATACATAGCTGATTGTTCGTTCATAAACATACTTTTTGCTTCTTCATCCGCAAGACCATTGAATCCGTTTACAAATGCATTGCTATCAACCATTTCTTGAACTTTAGCTGCCGCTTCCACTAATGCCGGGTCTTCAAATGTTCCTGATCTGTTAATTGCGTTAGTCAGTACATCTGTTCCACCGATTCGATCAGCAAAGTACATGTACCACATTGACCCAGTCCAGCGGTCTCCGTTGCCTAATGCGATTGGTTGTACATTGTTTTCATTTAATGTTGCAATCACTTGCTCGAACTCTTCGTATGTTGTTGGAGCTTCAAGATTGTACTCATCAAAAATGGCTTTATTATAGTAAACATAAACTGTATTTAACTCTAAAGGTAGTCCATATGTTTGGCCATCCTTTTCATATGCTTCAAGAGTTCCAGCTACGAATTCATCTCGCAGTCCATCCTCTAACATATCATCTAATGGAGTAAATTTATTTCCTTCTACGAATGGATCTAGGTAACCTGCTGCCCACGTCATCCCTACATCAGGAAGTTCATTAGCTGCAGATAATACTGTAATTTGATCTTTGTATTGCTCATTACTTAGAACTTGAAGATCAATAGAGATGTTTTCGTTTTCTGCTTCAAAGTCTGCAATGATTTCATTAACAATTCGGTGATGTTCCGCTGAGCTACCTTGTGGCCATAGATGCATAAATTCAACTGTAGCTGCATCTCCTGCTGTTGCGCCTCCCGTAGCATTTTCTTCTGCCGCGTCGTCAGTTCCACCTGAACAACCAGTAGCAATTAATGTTCCCGCCATTAAAGCAAATAACGTTGTAACCGCTTTCCCTTTAAACATTACGTAACCCCCTTGGTTATTTGTAAGAGTTAGCCTATTTGCTAACTTAAACTTAGATTATCACGAAAAACATCGTTTGTCTAGTGGATAAACTAAGTGTAAAATAAAAAAATTCATGTTATAATGAATAAAAGGAAGCAGTTATTTTCTTCTTTTTTTCAACGATCTTCCATTAACTATTAAATAATTGTGTTCTTTGCTTTGTTATTCTATGAAAAATAAAAGAAAGCGTGGAGAATTATGAATATGACCCAAACGTTCAATCAGCACGTCGTCAAGAAAAGGAATAAATCCTTGGTCCTTCATGCTATTAAAGAGTTCTTCCCTGTATCTAGAGCCGAACTTGCAAATAAAACCGGCCTTAATAAAGGAACAGTCTCATCTTTAGTTAATGAGTTACTGGAAGAAAACTTAATTCTTGAATCCGGTCCAGGAGTGTCAAGCGGTGGGAGAAGACCTGTCATGTTGCTATTTAACCAGTCAGCTGGCTACACCATCGGCATTGATATCGGCGTTAACTATGTTCTAGCTGTACTTACAGATTTACAGGGTGTGATCTGTAACGAGAAACGGATCAAAGTGCATAACCCTACTTTTTCACAAACAACAGAAATACTCTTTGAAGTCATTGATGAACTAATTGCTACAGTACCTGCTAGTCCATATGGCGTGGTTGGAATCGGAATTGGTGTTCCTGGTACAGTTAGTACATCTGAAACGATTTTACTTGCTCCTAACTTAAAATGGAAAAATGTTGACTTAAAAAGTGTTATTGAAGAAAAATATAAAATTCCAGTAAAAGTGAAAAACGAAGCAAATGCCGGTGCTTATGGTGAAAAGAAATTTGGAGCTGGCCAAAAGTTCAATGACATTGTGTATATTAGTGGCGGAATCGGGATTGGTGTCGGGCTTATCTTAAACGAGAAGCTCTATAAGGGACATAATGGGTTCTCAGGTGAGCTCGGGCATATGACCATTAACATGGATGGACCAGTCTGCAATTGCGGAAATCAAGGATGCTGGGAATTATACGCTTCCGAGCAGGCTCTATTAAGAATGGCCTCGGAAGAGAACCTTCTTCCTGAGAATGTTACAGAACTAACATTAGAAACCGTTGTTAAGCTGGCCGAGTCCGGTGACGAAAAAACGATTAAGTTAGTCGAAAAGCTTGGGAAGAATCTAGCAATTGGGCTTAACAATATCATTAACACATTTAACCCAGAACAAATTATCATTGGAAATCGACTTGCTGCTCTCCAAAGCTGGCTTGAAGATACAATGAAGGAACATTTAGAGAAACAGGGATTAGCAACACTTCAAAAAGACTTACAAATCCATTTTTCTAAATTAGAAAAACGTTCTGCTGCTCTTGGGGTTGCTGCTGCTTCTGCAGAGAATTTCCTAGCAATCAATTTGGAAGAAAGTTAGGGGGGATGTCATTAACCAATAAATTATCCAACTACTTGTTGGGAATACAATTGTAAGCGTTACAAAAATAAATTTAGAGGTGAATAATTATGTCATTAATCCAAAATCCGATCTTAACAGGCTTTAACCCAGACCCGAGTATTTGCCGTGCCGGTGAAGACTACTATATTGCCGTATCTACATTTGAATGGTTTCCTGGTGTTGGAATCTATCATTCAAAAGACTTAAAAAACTGGCGTCTTGTTTCTAGACCATTAAATCGACTTAGCCAACTGAATATGATGGGAAATCCAGATTCCGGCGGAATTTGGGCACCGGCACTCTCTTATAGTGACGGGAAATTTTGGCTCATTTATACAGATGTAAAGGTAACAGAGGGGCAATGGAAAGATAGCCATAACTATCTAGTAACGTGTGATACGATTGACGGAGAATGGTCAGAACCTATTCATATGAACAGCTCGGGATTTGATCCTTCATTATTCCATAATGATGACGGCAAAAAGTATTTTGTGAATATGGTATGGGATCATCGCGTTTCTAACCATAATTTCTACGGAATCGTCTTACAAGAATACAGTGTAGAAGAAGAGAAACTTGTTGGAAAAAAAGAAATTATCTTTACGGGTACAGATATTAAACTAACGGAAGCACCACATCTATATAAAGTAAATGGCTATTATTATTTACTAACAGCAGAAGGCGGCACGAAATATGACCACCAGGCAACCATTGCCCGTTCAAAGGATTTATGGGGTCCATATGAAGTACACCCGGAGAATCCGTTAATTACATCTTTTCCTTATCCACGAAACCCGTTGCAAAAAGCAGGGCATGCATCCATTGTTCAGACGCATACAGATGAATGGTTCCTTGTCCATTTAACAGGCCGACCATTACCAAGAGAAGGACAACCTCTCTTAGATCCGCGCGGCTTCTGTCCACTAGGAAGAGAAACGGCGATTCAACGCCTTGAGTGGAAAAATGACTGGCCGTATGTTGTTGGCGGCAATCAGCCGGCTCTTGAAGTTGAGGGACCTGCCATTGAAGAGGTTAAATGGGAAAAGGACTTTGATGAGAAAGATGATTTTGATAAAGAAGAATTAAACTTGCATTTCCAAACGTTACGAATCCCTCTTGGGGAAAATACAGTTTCATTGAAAGACCGTCCAGGACACCTACGTCTATATGGAAAAGAGTCACTCACATCAAAATTTACACAAGCTTATGTGGCAAGACGTTGGCAGCACTTTAATTTCACGGCCGAAACCAAAGTCGCTTTCAACCCTGAATCGTTCCAACAAGCAGCAGGGCTTGTTAACTATTACAATACACAAAACTGGACGGCACTCCAAGTAACTTGGAACGAAGAAAAAGGTCGAATTCTTGACCTCATGACATGCGATAACTTTACGTTTGACCAGCCTTTAAAGGGTGACGAAATTATGATTCCTGAAGATGTTGAGTATGTTTATTTACAAGTGAACGTAAACACGAATACGTATAGATACTCTTATTCGTTTGATGGTACTAATTGGACAGAGATCGCAATTGATTTTTATTCTTACAAATTATCTGATGATTATATCCAAGGCGGAGGCTTTTTCACAGGTGCATTTGTTGGAATGCAATGCCAAGATACTTCTGGACAACACCTGCCTGCTGACTTTGACTACTTTGTTTATAAAGAAAAATAATACCTTATTCACCAACCCACATGCCCAAAGTGACATGTGGGTTTATTCATTAGAACGTTGCTAATCAAACGCCGAAAAGGACATTAAAAAGTCACACCCGACTTTTTAATGTCCTTACTCTTTTCATATTTGTCAGAGCCCCGTTTACTCAACCGAAAACCGGTATTTCGTTGTTGTGTTATACTTCTCACCTTTATCTAATACAATAGAAGGAAAGCTTGGTTGATGAATCGCATCTGGATGGTGTTGCGTCTCAAGACACACACCTATATGCTTTCTAGCTTGTACTCCTCTAATACCAAACGTATTTGCCATCATATTAGACGTATATAACACGACACACGGTTCATCTGTTTCCACAACAAGCTTTCTGCCACTTTGCTGGTCAACTAAACGAATTTCTTCTTGGTGGTTCGCACTAAGAACCAGTGGGTGATCATAGCCACCCCCAACAAGTTGGTTTTGCGGATGTGTTGAGGTGACACCGTCTTCTAACAATCTTCCTTTTCTAAAATCAAACGCTGTATTCTCAACTTCTATTAATTCTCCTGTTGGAAGTAGCGTCTCACTTAATTCAATCAGTTGATCGCTCTTTACTGTTAACTCATGCCCGAGAATGTCTCTTTTCACATCTCCACTTAAGTTAAAATAAGAGTGATTGGTTAAGTTAAGTAATGTCTTTTTGTCGGTTACCGCATGATAAGAAATAATCAACTCATTGTCATTATTTAATAGATACGTAACCATCACTTTAACATTGCCTGGATACCCTTGGTCCCCATCTAGACTTTCATGGATGAACGTTACCTTGACCTCATTTGTGCTCTCTTCGGTTTCAGCATCCCAAAGTACTTTGTCAAAACCTTTGTTACCACCATGAAGGTGATTTTCTCCTTCACTTTTTGGAAGGTGGTACGTTTCTTTGTCCAGTTCAAACTCTGATTGGCCAATCCTACCTGCCACTCGCCCAACGACACAACCAAAATAAGGAGAGTGATTCACGTATTCTTCAATTGTGTCAAAGCCCAAAACGACATTTTCTATCATGCCTTGGTGGTCCGGCGTAAGAATTTTCGTGATCGTACAACCATAATTGATACAAGTTACTTCCATTCCATGGTCATTTTTCAGAAAGAAAGACTTTACTTCCTTGCCTTCTATTTCTCCGAAAATCCCCTCACTAATATGCATAAATACCTCCTTTCTACTACTCACTCATCCATTTACTTTGATTATTACTTTAATACTTTCTTCATTGTTGAAACAACATTTTCAACCGTAAATCCGTACTCTTGTAGAATCTTATTAGCTGGAGCCGATGCACCAAACTGATCAATGGCAATGACTTCCCCGTTATCTCCAACATACTTACTCCATCCAAGAGAAGAACCCATCTCAAGGCCAACACGAGCTGTAATTGTTGGTGGGAGTACCTCATTTTTGTACTGATCTGATTGCTTTTCAAAACGATTCCAACTAGGCATACTCACAACTGAAACATAAATTCCTTCTTCTTCTAGCTGCTTCTGTGCCTCTACCGCTAGCTGAACCTCAGAGCCCGTTGCAAGGAGTAGACCCTCAACCTCTCCTTTGGCCTCAGATACTGTATAAGCTCCTTTTTGAACACCCTCATAGGCTACTTCTACGGATGCGGCATTCGTCATTAAATCTTGACGACTCAATACGAGCATAGTCGGTTCATCTGTTGATTCAAGTGCTGATTTCCATGCAGCAACCGTTTCATTGCCATCTGCTGGACGAATAACATTCACTCCTGGCATCGCACGGAAAGATGCTAATTGCTCTACCGGCTCATGTGTTGGCCCATCTTCTCCAACCGCTACACTGTCATGTGTAAATACAAATGTTACTGGCAGTTTCATCAATGCAGATAATCGTACTGCCGGGCGTAGATAGTCAGAGAAGACGAAGAAGGTTGCACCAAATGGCTTTACTCCCCCGTGCAATGCCATTCCATTTACCATGGCTCCCATTGCAAACTCACGCACTCCAAACCAAACGTTGCGCCCACTATAATCAGCAGCACTATAATTGGATTCGCCTTTTAACATCGTTTTATTAGATGACGCTAAATCAGCTGAACCACCAAATAGAGCTGGAACATTCTTGGCAAATGCATTCAATGCGTCTCCTCCAGAAGAGCGAGTCGCCACTTTATCTACTCCTGCTTTAAATGAAGGTAGGTTTTCATCCCAACCGATCGGCAGTTCTCCGTTGATTGCCTGTGATAGCTGCTCTCCTAATTCTGGGTACTGTTGCTGATAAGATGCAAAAAGTTGCTTCCAACTCTCTTCATGATTAGCACCTTCTGCTTTTACTTCCTCAAACAAGGCCTTAACCTCGCTTGGAACATGGAACTCTTCTGAGTACGACCAGCCGTAATTTTCTTTAGTTAATTTAATTTCATCTGCTCCAAGCGGCGCACCATGAGAGGCTGATTTTCCACCTTTATTTGGAGAACCATAACCGATCGTCGTTTTTACTTCAATTAATGTTGGGCGTTCGTCCGCTTTAGCTAATTCAATCGCTTCATTAATTTTATCTAAATTATTGCCTTCTTCTACACGAAGGTAGTGCCATCCGTATGCTTCAAAACGCTTCTCAACACTTTCTGAGAATGATAGATTCAAATCCCCATCCAAAGAAATATCATTCGAATCATAAAGCACTACAAGGCGTCCAAGTTTTAAATGTCCTGCTAATGATGCCGCTTCAGCAGATACACCTTCCATTAAGTCTCCATCTCCACAAATACTATACGTATAGTGATCGACAACATTATACTCATCGCGGTTAAATGTCGCAGCAAGATGTCTCTCTGTCATCGCCATCCCAACAGCCATAGCGAAACCTTGACCTAATGGACCTGTTGTTGCATCTACTCCAGCTGTATGGCCAAATTCTGGATGCCCCGGTGTATTGCTTCCCCATTGACGGAAATTTTTCAAATCGTCCATTGAAACATCATATCCTGTAAGATGAAGAAGGCTATATAACAACATCGAACCATGACCTGCTGATAATACAAATCGATCTCGGTTGAACCAATTTGGGTTGGCTGGGTTATGTCTCATTTGCTGTCCATACAAAGCAAATGCCATCGGTGCTGCGCCCATAGGAAGACCTGGGTGACCTGAATTGGCTTTTTCAATGCTGTCAATCGAAAGAGTACGAATCGTATTAATGGCTAATTCCTTACTTGTTATTTGTTGAGTCGTCATAAATTTCACTCCTTTAAAGATATGTACTACTGTTTTTACTAAAAGCACTAGGTTATTACACTTTTATCCAATTTAATCTTTTATCTTAAAAAAATGTACTGAAAACCGTTAAGCAATCAGTACATTTTTTCAATTATATTTGTTTAGCGAGCGTTC
>NZ_JRJU01000025.1 GCF_000787375.1 Halalkalibacter okhensis
CTAAATGTCACTCATCGGCAACTTGTTTTACTATAACACAAACAGTTTTTGTGGTCAAGCCCACTATTTAATAACTATTTGCGGCAAGAAATAATATATCATGTGTCTATAATGAAGTCAACACTAAATAACAAAAACTTAACCCAAACCAATAATACATCTTAATTCATTTGATCCAATCAATAAATATCAGCACACAAGTTTATTGTGTGCTGCGTTTGTTTAATACGTACTTCATCGTTTCTTTAGGAGGTACAAACCGTTTATAGATTTTAAAAACAATCTGATATTTCTCTTCCATTGCACGTTTTACTACTTCGTCTATCCGCGGATCCGATAGGTCTAACAGCAACTCTTCCATCTCTCTCTTTAACATATATTCTACTTCCTGTACCTCTTTTTCATTTAAAATAACCCCTAACACCATACCACCTCGACTATTGTGACTAACAACTCCAAAATATATTTGTTGATCTCCAGTTCTTCTCTCAAAACTCTTTTAAATTGTTTTCAATTTGTTCCAATTTTATTCATATCTTCTAGGTTTGTACCATAGATTGGTCATAACAATGGACAAGGAGGCTAAGAAATGAATTTCTTTTGGATCTTTCATGCCAAACGAATCAAGCAATTATCACTCATTATCATCGCTGCCTTTTTTACAGCTGGTTTACTTTATGTAGAACGGACCCAAATAGCCGTCTTCTCTACCCCAGACGGCCCTCAAGCTTTTTATAAGGCTGAAACGGATGACAAGCAAGTCGCATTAACGTTTAACATTAGCTGGGGAGAAAATCGGATTGAACCGATTTTAGACATTCTAGACCAAAAAGAAGTAGATCATGCAAACTTTTTTGTATCTGCATCTTGGGCAGAGCGGTACCCTGACGTCGTAAAGGAAATCAAAGAACGAGGTCACACAATTGGTAGCCATGGCTATCAATATAAAGACTATACAAGTTGGGATGATGAAAAAATACGAAAAGATATGAACCAAAGTACCCAGATTCTTTCCGAACTTACAGGAGACAAACCCACACTTTTACGTCCTCCAAATGGTTCATTCGACAAACGCATATTAAACTTAGCTGACAAACAAGGATACAGCGTTATTCACTGGAGTATTAATTCAAAGGATTATCAAAATCCAGGTGTTGATGCGATTGTTAATGCCATAGTCCCTAAAACAAGTTCTGGTGATGTCATTTTGTTTCATGCTTCTGATTCTGTTAAACAAACACATAAAGCTCTACCTATTGTCATCGACCAACTTCGCGGCAAGGGTTTCTCCTTTACTACAGTTGAAGACTTAATGGCTAGTACCATATCGGAAAACGAAGAGATTAAATAGTAAAAGAGGGCACTCTGTATAACAACAGAGTGCCCTCTTTCTACTAACTTTCTTGTTTTGTCAAACGATGCAAGGTTAAAACCTGCCATGTATTTGCTGTAATTAAAGGTGTGAAATAAAGCCACAACCATTTTGGGTCATTGACCGTGAGTGCTGGAACCCACTCAATAGTCGTAACGACAACAATAAAGAATAAAGCAGGAATAAACGCTCCTTGGTTTGTACCTTTTGCCTTTAAATAGGCAATCACCAATCCATAAATGAGTAATAAAATGGGCATAACCATAAAACCAAATATCGTTTCACCCGGCTCTGCAAACGCAACGAACCTAAAGTAAATTAAATCAAAAATAACAAAAGCAACAAGAATCACCTGTACATAATTCCAAAGCTTTTGCGATCTAAATAACGCAAGACCAAACCGATGCAGTGTCAAATACGCAAAAAAGCCCATTTGACTAATTAAGCTGAACGCCGCACAAATCCCAAGCAACCATAATAATCCAAAAAATAAGTTTAAAAATGAACCTTCTGTATATACGTGAAAATCTAATATAAATCCAACAATCGCACCACTTATGCTACCAACTAAAAGAGTGGAAAAAAACAAGTAAACAACTTTTCGACTGTTCACAGACAAATCCCCCAATATTCAATTATGCTTACATGATTGTAACAATCTCCTAAAAAAAATGCCAGAACTTCTCGAATAGTGATGAATAATTAGATGACAAATATCTCAAATTAATGACAAAATGACCGAAAGGAGCCGCACAGCATGAAACAAACTTTTTCTGTAATGGTTATAAGTTTTCTTCTTGTTACTCTTGCTAGTTGCGCAGCAGCTGAAAATGGCGGCGGTAGCAGCAGTCCTGACTATGACACCACAAAAAAGATGATGGTTGACATGCTACAAACAGACGAAGGGAAAAAAGCCGTACAAGAAGTTTTATCTGATGAAGAAGTAAAAAAGGAAATCGTTATGGATACAGATTTCGTCAAAGAAACCATACAAACAACACTCACCTCCGAGGAAGGAAAAACATTTTGGCAAGAAGTGATGCAAGAACCTGAGTTTGCTCAAACATTCGCTGAAAGCATGCAAACGGAAAATGAAAAAATGCTTAAGAGTTTGATGAAAGATCCAGAATACCAAGCAATGATGATTACTGTATTACAAGACCCAGAAATGGAAGAAGCGTTTTTAGAGACTCTAAAGTCTAAAGAGTATCGCACACAAGTTATGGCTATCATGTCAGAGTCTTTTGAGAGCCCCTATTTCACAGCAAAAATAAATGAAATTCTTACAAAGGTCGCTGAAAAGCAAATGGAGAAACAAGACCAACCTGCTGAAGGCGGCGGCGGTGGAGAAGAAGGTGGTGGAGAAGGCGGCGGCGGTAACTAATAGCTGACCGTTCGCTTCCATTGGACTTCAACACGAATTCATCAAATACAAAAAAGCCCAGAGTGGGCTTTTTTGTTACCTTGTTTTTTCAATGATTCTTTGGGAAATCTGTTCATAAATTTGTCCAATTGGGTGAGTCTTGCCATAGACAGATGGCGCAAAGTCTTCTTTATTAATTTCTGGTTGTCCTAAAGGAATTTGTCCTAACAAATCGGTCTTTAGTTCCTCTGTTAATCTTTCTCCTCCACCTGTTCCAAAGACATATTCTTTTTCTCCAGTTACACGGCTTTCAAAGTAGGCCATATTTTCGACAACACCTAAGATCTCATGATGTGTTTTTATTGCCATGGTCCCTGCCCGTGCTGCAACAAATGCTGCTGTAGCATGCGGAGTTGTAACAAGAATTTCTTTTGAATGCGGAAGCATCGTATGAAGATCTAAGGCCACATCCCCTGTTCCTGGTGGCAAGTCTAATACTAAGTAATCTAACTCTCCCCACTCCACTTCAGTGAAGAATTGATTTAACATTTTGCCAAGCATCGGTCCTCTCCAAATAACAGGAGCATTGTCTTCAACAAAAAATCCCATTGAAATAACCTTTACATTAAAACGTTCAACTGGGTAAATACGATCGGCAATCACTTTCGGACGCTCCTCAATACCCATCATATCAGGTACACTGAATCCGTAAATATCAGCGTCTATGATCCCTACTTTCTTCCCTAAACGAGCAAGGGTAGTTGCTAGGTTCACCGAAACCGTAGATTTCCCTACCCCACCTTTTCCACTTGTTACGGCAATAAATGTTGTTTTGCTATTAGGCGCTAAAATGGCTGGTCCTTGAAAAGCAGGTTCATCCATACCACCTAACTTTTGAAGCTCCTCGTCTGAAAGTTCTTCAAATCTAAGACCTACTGAAGAAGCTCCTTCTCCTTTTACGACATTAACAATTTCTTGCTGCACTTCCATTTGTTCAGCTGTTCCTGTTTTGGCTAAGGCAATTTTCAAGCTAACATTTCCTTCTTTAACCTTTATTTCACGGACGCCACCCGTTTCGACAAGATTTTTATTTAAGTCTCGATCTTTAACTCGTTTTAATGCTTCGATGACTACTGCTTCTGTTACCAATACGGACACCTTCCTTTTCCAAATATATCCCTAGTATAGCACAGGAGTAAGGAAGAACGTGAATCCGGTTCCATCTAGATTATTCCGGATCTTTTTCATTTGTATAGTAACGTAAGATTCCTTGATAGATCGAGGCTGCAACCTTCTGCTGGTACTCTTCCGTATTTAATAATTCTGCTTCAGTTGGGTTTGACAAAAACCCAGCTTCAATCAAGACTCCAGGAATGGACGCTTGTTTGATTAAATATACATTGTTGATTGGCTTTGCTTGTCTTGTCGTATTCTCTAAATTGCGAATGACCTCTTCTTGGACAAATTTTGCTAAACGCTCATTCTCTGGAATGGCACGATTGTAGAACGTTTGTGCCCCACTCCATCTAGGTGACGGAATGGCATTTAAATGAAGACTTACAAACATATCTGCATCTGAATCGTTAACAATTTCTGCACGCCTTCTCAGATCTTCATTTTTCCTTTGTCTTACTTTTTTTGTATCGGCATTAGCTAAATCATGATCATCTTCCCTCGTCATTAAGACAAGTGCCCCAGCTTCTTGTAAATAATCTCTTAGCTGCTCACTAATTAATAACGTCACATCTTTTTCAAGCATTCCACTTTTCGAAACAGCGCCCCCATCAATTCCTCCATGTCCTGGATCAACGACTATCACTTTCCCTGATAGTGGTAAATTCCAAGTTGACCACGAGTCATTGCTTACAAATTGATATTGAATAATAAATAACAAACTCACAACACCTAAAGCAAAGGCGGCACCTTTCAACCACTTTATCAAATTCACTACCATCCCTCCTCGTCCATTTATATATATTGGGACAAGGAGCAGAATATGAAAGAGGAATACAAAAAGGAGAGACTTGTTTTCCCCTTTTGTATTCCTCTTAATTCAGCCTTAAGACATGTATGGTATAAAAATCGTTTATTAATGCAACCTTAAGCGATATCTTTTCTGTCCTTCACTAAACCCCTTTGTCCACCAATGGTCAACAAAGGCTTCAGTAGCCACCTGTAAGGAATCAAGTAAATAATCAGATTCAATTAACCAACCTTGGAGAAGGTTAAAGATGCAATGGGTTATTTCCGTGACTTCATCATCACACCTATGTTTCACATCGGCAATTGACTCACCTAAATAGCCGAACTTACTATACTCAGCTCCTAACAAGTACGCATCAATAGCCATATCCATACAAGGATCTAATAAAAATGGATGGGAAAGAAAATGAAACGGGACCACAGCTTTAAAATGCTCTTCTACATTGACTTGAAGCTTCTTCAATGACAAACTCCGAAGAACACTCCGTTCAAATTTCCATTGTTTTTCCCGTCGTTTTTCAGAAAGCAAAGTTACGGTCATCATCCTCCGCTCCTTTCATTTCATTTTCTTTTTAATTAGTATGAGAAGGGAAAACAAGGAGCATGCAGTGGAAATATTGTCGATATTGTCCAGCTGTCTGAGATTGAAATTAATTTAACAGGGCTTCTAATTCCAGCCATTGGATCGTCCTACAACTTATAAACAAAAAGACCCCCATCCATAAAGGATGAGAGCCTTCCAAACGCAAGTATATTAACGTTTTGAGAACTGAGGTGCACGACGTGCTGCTTTAAGACCGTATTTCTTACGCTCTTTCGCACGTGCATCACGAGTTAAGAAACCTGCAGTTTTAAGAGCAGGACGGTTGTCAGGATCTACTTGAAGTAGAGCACGAGCAACACCATGACGGATAGCGCCCGCTTGTCCTGTGTAACCTCCACCATCAACATTAACGTGAACATCATATTGACCTTCAACGCCAACCTCAACAAGTGGTTGTTTAACAATAAGCTTTAACGTTTCAAGATTGAAGTATTCATCTAATTCGCGACCGTTAATAACGATACGGCCATCACCTGGTAATAGGCGAACGCGAGCAACAGAGTGCTTACGGCGACCTGTACCATAATATTGTACTTGTGCCAAAATAATACCCTCCTATCGATTAACCACGAAGCGTGTAAGCTTCTGGTTTTTGAGCTTGATGTTTGTGTTCTGGTCCTGCATATACATGAAGCTTCATGCCTTGTGCGCGTCCAAGAGTGTTCTTTGGAAGCATTCCTTTGATTGCAAGCTCAAGCATACGCTCAGGCTTGTTCGCACGCATGTCAGCTGCTTTTGTTGCTTTTAAACCACCTGGGTGATTTGTGTGACGGTAGTAAATCTTGTCATTTAATTTGTTACCAGTTAATTCAATTTTCTCAGCGTTAATGATGATAACATGATCACCAGTGTCAACGTGAGGAGTAAAAGTTGGTTTGTTCTTACCACGTAGGATAGAAGCAACTTCTGAAGCTAAACGACCAAGCGTTTGACCTTCAGCGTCTACTACATACCACTTACGCTCAACTTCGTTTGGCTTTGCCATATATGTTGTACGCATGAATTTCCCTCCTAAAGAAACGATCGCTTTCGTATTTTCAAAATAAATCTAAAATTGTTAAAACCAATGTCTAATGTAACATTCCGAACCCGGGGCTAGTGGGTTTTGGAATTACCATCTAACATCATATAATATTCAAAAGCCAATGTCAACAAAATGTTACACTAGGCCTCGTTGTTATATGATTATTTTTTATAACCTAATATAACTCACTAAAAATAGGCTCATTGTAGTCTACTTTCCAAAGAAATAGCCCAGTTCCAGGAGCCGTTTTTCCTGCATGAGTCCGATCTTTTGCACTAAGAATGAAGGCAAGTTCATGGACTTCACGTTTTCCTGATCCAATTTCTAACAAAGTTCCCACAATAATTCGAACCATATTGTACAAAAAACCACTGCCGACTAACTTAAAAATAAGTTCATCACGGTCTTGCTCAATCGAAATGGTAAATAGCGTCCGCACTTTATCAACTACACTTGTATTTGCCGCACAAAATGAAGAAAAGTCATGCGTTCCAATAAGCGTTTGAGCAGCCTCCTGCATCCGCGGGACCGAAATGTGATAAGGCACATGATGAGATGTATTGCGCCTGAAAACATCACCCTCCTGTCTAAGCAACACACGATAGCGATACTCCTTTTTCACTGCGTGATAACGTGCATGAAAGTCAGAAGCTACATAACAAGCTTCTATAATGCGAATATCATCCGGAAGGCAAGCATTTAATGCTTTTGGCCAACGTTCTGCTGGAATACTTAACATAGAGTCAAAATGCACGACCTGTCCTCTAGCATGAACTCCGGTGTCTGTTCGACCAGACGAATGAATACGGATCTGCTCGCCTTTATGAATTCGAGAAACGGCCCTCTCTATTTCTTCCTGAACGGTTCGACCATTAGGCTGCACTTGATAACCTGAAAAGCTCGTCCCTTCGTACGTGACCCATAAAGCAACTCGCTTCACCTTCATCCTCCCTTTCATATAAAACGTAATAATACAATGACGATGCCAAAGCTAATACAAAATAGGAATGCTATGGTATCCCTTACCTGCCATTGAAGCACTCTATATTTTGTACGTCCCTCTCCTCCCCGGTAACCACGTGATTCCATAGCAAGTGCTAAGTCCTCGGCTCGATTAAAGGCACTGATAAATAGAGGGACTAATAATGGTAATAAGGCCTTAACCCGCTGTCCAATAGGACCCGATGTGAAATCGACTCCCCTTGCCATCTGAGCTTTCATAATTTTTTCCGTCTCCTGCATAAAGGTTGGAATAAATCGCAGGGCTATGGACATCATGAGTGCTAATTCATGAGCAGGTAAACGAACTTTCTTTAATGGGCTAAATAAACTCTCAAGTCCATCTGTTAGATCAATCGGTCTTGTTGTCAACGTAACAAGTGAAGTAAGCAGAATGATTGTTATTAAACGGATGGCAATCGTAACAGCTTGTCTCAATGCTTCTTCATAAAGAGTAAAGAAACCAAAACGAAAAAGAACGGCACCTTCTCTTGTTAAAAAGAGGTGAAGAATAAACGTAAATAATACGAGCCAAAGAATCGGACGTATTCCTTTGTAAATAAATGAAAGTGGAACACGTGATAAAGTGACCATAGCAATCGTAAATAAAATAATTAACGTGTTCGTTATCCAATTATTCGCAAGAAAAATAATGATAACTAAAAGAAACACACTAACTAACTTTGATCGGGGATCGAGACGATGTAAGATCGAAGAAGTAGATACATATTGCCCGATAATGACATTTTGTAACATGATCTACTCCCCTTTATGCTTCAATACATTTCCTAAGAAATGAGAAGTACCTTTTGTATCAAAATGCATAGGGACCTCTTCTAAGCCAAATTTCTCTTTTATACTTTGAAGGAAGCGGACAGGCTTCGGTAGATCAAGTCCAATCTCATTCAGTCTTGCTGCTTGTTCAAAAATAAGTTCGCGCCCGCCAACCATTTCAACCGAGCCATTATGAAGGACAATGATTTGATCTGCATATTTAGCCGCATCCTCCATATGATGGGTCACAAGCACGGTTGTCGTATCGTTTGTTTGATGATAATCATAAAATAACTTCATCATTTGATCCCTTCCCTCAGGATCGAGACTCGCAGCTGGTTCGTCTAATACTAGAACGGATGGCTGCACCGCTAATACACCTGCAATCGCCACTCTGCGCATCTGACCACCACTCAATTGAAAGGGAGAGGCAGAAAGAATGTCCTCTTTTAGACCAACAAGAGGAAGAAGTTCCTTCGCACGTCTAATGGCCTTATCTTTAGGCAATCCAAAGTTAATAGGACCAAAGCATATATCCTTTTCCACGGTCTCTTCAAACAGCTGGTGCTCTGGATATTGAAAGACTAACCCGACTCGTTTTCTTAACTCTTTTAAATCTACTTTCTTTTCGCCAGCTTTGATCTCATATTTTCCAACCTTGACTGAACCTGCAAAGGGCCGCAACAGTCCATTAATATGTTGGATAAACGTCGACTTCCCTGATCCAGTATGGCCAATCACTGCTGTAAATGACCCTGACGGTATCGTTATAGAGAAATCTTTGATCGCTACCTTCTCAAAAGGGGTCCCTTCCATATAGCGATGTTCTACTTTGCTGAATACAATGTCCATAACTCATGAATCAGCTCACTTTCACTCAGACATGTCTTACCTAGAGCAATCCCTTGTTCTTTGAGCTCATGCTGCAAATCAACGGCAAAAGGAAGGGACAGCCCTAATTCTAATAATCTCTCCTTTTGGGAAAATACTTCTTCTGGACGTCCTTCTAAAGCTAGCTTTCCCTCATGAAATAGAAGCAATCGACTAGCTAAAACGGCTTCATCCATGTCATGAGTGATAGAAATGATCGTAACTCCTCGTTGATGAAGCATTGAAATGGTATCCATCACTTCTTTTCGACCAATTGGATCAAGCATAGACGTTGCTTCATCAAAAACAATGACTTCTGGCTCCATTGCCATAATTCCAGCAATAGCAACCCGTTGTTTTTGTCCTCCTGATAAGCGATGCGGTTCGGACTCAAGGAGGTGAGAGATACCGACTAAAGAGGCATACTTGGTAATTCGATCTTCCATTTCTTCACGTGTGAGACCAATATTTTCTAACCCGAATGCTAGATCATCTCTTACCGTTGTTGCAACAAATTGATGGTCAGGGTTCTGAAAAACCATCCCCACGACACGGCGGATAGACCAAATGTCCTGATCACTTTTCGTCGACATGCCTGAAACCAACACCGTACCTTTCGTAGGTAAGTGCAGCCCATTCAATAGACGGCCAAATGTTGACTTTCCTGACCCGTTTCGACCAAGGATGGCAATCCACTCGTTGGCTTCGATGCTCACAGTGAGATCCGTTAATGCATAACTACTAGCATTTTCGTACTGAAAAGTGACATGATCTAAAGAAATTAAAGCGGACACATTTTCACCCTCTTAGAAAAATGGGCAAACAAAAAAGGGCCCAGAGTCAGAGCATACGTGCTCAGATCTGATTTGCCCTTTGTCGCCTCATCTATTCACTCATGGATCAATTCAATTATACAAGCTCAATAATAACCATAGGTGCACCGTCACCACGACGAGGACCCATTTTAAGGATACGTGTATAACCACCTTGACGCTCTTCATAACGAGTTGCAATATCAGAGAAAAGTTTTTGGATAGCGTCTTCGCCAGTCTCTTCGTTCGCTACTTCTCTACGGATGAAAGCAGCAGCTTGACGACGTGCGTGTAAATCTCCACGCTTACCAAGTGTAATCATTTTCTCAACGATTGAACGAAGCTCTTTCGCTTTCGCTTCAGTTGTCTCGATACGCTCGTTAATGATAAGATCAGTTGCTAAATCACGGAATAGAGCCTTACGACCAGCGCTATCACGACCTAATTTTGCGTATGCCATGTTCGTTTCCCTCCTTTGTTACCTGCTCGATTACGCGAGCAACAATATATAACTTAGTAGAAAAGTTGAGGGTAGTACTATTCTTCTTTACGAAGACCGAGTCCTAGCTCTCCAAGCTTCTCTTGAACTTCTTCTAATGACTTACGACCCAGATTACGAACTTTCATCATGTCTTCTTCAGACTTATGAGTTAGTTCTTGAACCGTATTAATCCCCGCACGCTTCAAACAGTTGTAAGAACGAACCGATAGATCAAGTTCTTCAATAGTCATTTCTAGAACTTTCTCTTTCTGATCTTCTTCTTTTTCAACCATGATTTCAGCATTTTGTGCTTGGTCTGTCATTCCAACAAATATATTTAAATGCTCAGTTAAGATCTTAGCACCTAAAGAAACAGCTTCTTCAGGACGGATGCTTCCGTCAGTCCAGACATCAAGAGTTAGTTTGTCATAGTTGGTTACTTGACCGACGCGTGTATTCTCAACTTGATAATTCACACGTGATACTGGTGTGTAAATCGAATCAATAGGAAGTACTCCAATTGGTTGATCGTCATTCTTATTACCCTCAGCAAGAACATAACCACGACCACGTTTAGCAATAAGTCGCATACGAAGGTGCGCACCCTTTGCAAGTGTTGCAATGTGAAGATCAGGATTTAGAACCTCAACATCACTATCGTGTGTTAAATCATTAGCCGTTACGACACCTTCACCTTGGATGTCGATTTCAAGGGTCTTCTCTTCATCAGAATAGATTTTAAGAGCAAGCTTCTTTAAATTCAAAATGATTGTCGTTACATCTTCTACAACACCTTCGATTGTAGAGAATTCATGTAATACAGAATCAATTTGAACAGATGTTACAGCAGCGCCTGGTAAAGAGGAAAGAAGAATACGACGTAAGGAGTTACCTAGCGTAGTACCATACCCACGTTCTAATGGTTCTATCACAAATTTCCCATACTTTGCGTCTTCACTTACTTCAACCGCTTCAATATTTGGCTTCTCAATTTCTATCATTAAACAAACCCTCCTTCAAAACGTCGAACTCCGGTAGACTGCAAGGATTGCCTTACCGGATAACCAGCAGGCAATTCCTAAGCTTTACACCAATTTTGCCAACAGGACTGTTATCGCTCTATCCAGTATTGACAAGGTCAGGAAAATCTATACAAAGATTATTTCCGTTATACTCTACGACGTTTTGGCGGGCGACAACCGTTGTGAGGTACTGGAGTAACATCTTTGATCATGTTAACTTCAAGTCCAACAGCTTGTAAAGAACGGATTGCCGCTTCACGACCAGCACCAGGTCCCTTAACAGAAACTTCGATCGTCTTCATGCCATGCTCCATTGCTGTTTTACCAGCTGTTTCAGCTGCCATTTGAGCAGCGAATGGAGTTGACTTACGAGAACCTTTGAATCCTAATCCACCAGCACTAGCCCAAGAAATTGTATTACCATGCGTATCTGTAATTGTCACGATCGTATTGTTGAATGTTGAACGAATGTGAGCAACTCCAGCTTCAACATTTTTACGTTGACGACGCTTTGGACGAGTATTCGTTTTCTTAGCCATTTTTTATGCGACCTCCTTTACTACTTTTTCTTATTTGCTACTGTACGACGAGGACCTTTACGCGTACGAGCATTGTTTTTAGAATTTTGTCCACGAACAGGTAATCCACGACGGTGGCGAATACCACGGTATGAACCAATTTCAATTAGACGTTTAATGTTTAGTGAAACTTCACGACGAAGGTCACCTTCTACTCTGTAGCCTTCAACTGCTTCACGAATGCGTCCTAATTCTTCTTCTGTTAAGTCACGAACGCGAGTATCTTCAGATACACCTGCTTTCGCTAGAATTTCAGACGACTTAGTTTTGCCGATCCCGAAAACGTACGTAAGTGAAATAACTACGCGTTTGTCACGAGGAATATCGACGCCTGCAACACGTGCCATGTGCAGCACCTCCTTGTTATTTAGCCTTGTTTTTGCTTATGCTTAGGGTTTTCACAAATAACCATTACCGTCCCTTTACGACGGATTACTTTACACTTTTCACAAATAGGCTTGACTGATGGTCTTACCTTCATTTTTTTACCTCCTATATGGTACGGAGTGCTCTGATTATAATCAATCAGATTAAAGCAGGACAATCCATGATTATCATGCTAGTCGCTCTCGCAACGTATTATTTGTATCGATATGTGATTCGTCCACGAGTTAAGTCATAAGGAGAAAGTTCAACAGTCACCTTATCACCAGGAAGAATCCGAATGAAGTGCATACGAATCTTTCCAGAAACGTGGGCAAGAATCTTATGACCATTTTCTAATTCAACACGAAACATTGCATTTGGAAGAGGTTCAATGACTGTACCTTCAACCTCAATTACATCTTCTTTAGCCATGGGCTCACTCTCCTTCCTTCAGTAAATCAGAATGATGCTCTAAGAAATTCGTTAGTGCGTAACGTAATTTTCCATTAGTAACACGTCCTGTTTCAACAAAGCTGCTTTTTACTTCATCAGCAATGTAATCTACTAGCTCTAAGTGATTCATGTTCTTTTTCTTCATTCGGTCAACTTTACGTTTGTCACCATCAGCAATTTTAACAAAACGATCATCAATTAGTTCAACAATGATCCCTAACTGACCTTGATCGCGGCCTTTTGTAATCAAAACAACTTGACCAATCTCCGGAGAAGAACCAGAGTCTTGCATAGACATCATCACCTACATTTAAGCTTTCGTTAAGATTTCAAATCCTGACTCCGTAATAGCAATTGTATGCTCAAAGTGTGCACAATTCTTCCCATCAACTGTTACAACTGTCCAGTTGTCAGAAAGAGTACGTACATACCGTGTACCAGCATTAATCATCGGTTCAATAGCTAAAACCATTCCCGGTTTAAGTCTTGGACCTTTGCCTGGCGGACCATAGTGAGGAATTTGTGGGTCCTCATGCAAGTCTTGCCCAACACCGTGTCCAACATACTCACGAACGATCGAATATCCTAATGGTTCTGCATACGCTTGAATCGCATGTGAGATATCTGACAGTCGGTTCCCCGGCTTAGCAAACTCTAAACCTTTAAAAAGAGACGTTTCTGTCACATCAAGCAGTTCTTGATCTTTTTTAGAAATCTCGCCAACTGCATATGTCCATGCTGAATCACCGTGATAACCATTATAATAAGCTCCGATGTCAACACTAATGACATCTCCATCTTTAAGCACTCTTTTTCCAGGAATACCGTGTACGAGTTCCTCATTTACCGAAGCACAGATACTGCCTGTAAACCCATTATAACCTTTGAATGAGGGAGTTGCTCCGTGAGAACGAATCAATTTCTCAGCAATCTCATCCAATTCTTTTGTAGATATGCCAGGCTGAATATGTTCTTTTAACGCTTGATGTGTTAAAGCAACAATTTTACCGGCTTCGCGCATGATTTCAATTTCTCTTTCCGTCTTACAAATGATCATGCATGAAGTCCTTTCAACAGCTGATCAATATCTTCAAACACTTTATCTATATCTTGATCACCATTTATATCACGCAGATAGCCTTTTTCAGTGTAGAAATCTACTAATGGCTTTGCTTGTTTTTGGTTTACTTCAAGACGCTTTTTCACCGTTTCTGGCTTATCATCATCACGTTGAACTAATTCTTTCCCATCAACGTCACAAATTCCTTCCACTTTCGGTGGGTTGAAAATGACATGATATGTTCTACCAGAAGTAGGAGAAACTCGACGCCCCGTTAAACGATCCATTAATAGTTGTTCAGGAACATCGACATTTAAGACATAATCAAGTTTACGTCCTAAAGAGCTTAGTAACTCTTCTAACGCCTCTGCTTGAGCAACTGTACGTGGAAATCCGTCTAACAAGAAGCCTTTTTGACAATCATCTTGAGCTAAACGATCTCGTACGATCCCGATTGTTACCTCATCAGGTACAAGCTCGCCAGCATCCATGAAAGATTTAGCTTTTAAACCTAGTTCGGTTTCACCCTTAATCGCGGCGCGAAACATATCGCCCGTTGAAATATGGGGAATGCCGTACTCCTCAACAATCCTCTCAGCTTGTGTGCCTTTACCAGCACCAGGTAATCCCATTAAAATTAGATTCATTCCAATCTCCCTCCATCGCTCCGATTTAACAACAGAAGGCGAACGGGAAGAACATGACTTCCCAGATCCCCTTGTTACTTAATAAACCCTTTATAAGAACGTTTAATTAGTTGACTTTCAATTTGCTTCATCGTGTCTAATGCTACACCAACAACGATCAATAATCCAGTACCACCAATCTGGACAGCCGGTGGTAATCCCATCCACGCTGTGAAAAATACAGGAATAATGGAAACAATAGCAAGAAAGAGTGCACCAACAAACGTTAATCGATATAAAATACGTGTTAAGTAAGTCTGTGTTGTCTTACCGGGACGAATGCCTGGAATATACCCACCTTGCTTTTTGAGGTTGTCAGCCATTTTTTCCGGATTAACTTGGATAAACGTATAAAAATACGTAAACCCAATAATTAAAAGTGCGTAAACGACCATTCCGATTGGTTGAGTATAATCAAATACTCTCGTTACCCATGCTGCAATTTGATTATCTGTTCCGAAGAAACCAGCGACGGTTGGAGGAAAGATAAACAAAGAAAGAGCAAAGATAACCGGAATAACACCTGCAGCATTTACTTTTAACGGTAAATGCGTAGACTGACCGCCTACCGGGCTACGCCCCACTAAACGCTTAGCGTACTGCACGGGTACTTTTCTTAATGCTTGTTGAACAAATATAACAACCACGATGATTGCAAGTACAGCAAGTGCAATTAAAAGAACTGTAACAATACTAAGGAAAAGTTGTTCTCCAGCACCTTCAATTTGAGTAGCGTAGATTTGGTTAATTCCATTAGGGATCCCTGCAGCAATACCTGCAAAGATAATAATAGAAATTCCGTTACCTACACCTTTTGCTGTAATTTGTTCGCCTAGCCACATTAAGAAAGCAGTACCTGCCGTTAAAACTAAAGCGATAAATAAATAAGTTGGAACACTAGGATTAGGAATTAAACCAGGAAATAAAGAATTAAATCCAATAGACATTCCTAATGCTTGAATAAAACCTAAAACGATTGTTCCATAACGGGTAAACTGAGCTAATTTACGTCGACCAGCTTCCCCTTCTTTCGCCCATTCAGCAAATTTAGGTACTACATCCATCTGTAATAACTGCACGACAATCGAAGCAGTAATGTATGGCATAATACCCATTGCGAAGATCGAAAAGTTCCCTAAAGCTCCACCACCAAACGTATTCAAAAACCCAAATGCATTCGCTTGATCGTGAAAATTCAGTACATCCTTGTTCGCTCCTGGAACAGGGATAAAACTTCCGATACGAAAGACAATGAGCATAAGGAGGGTGAATATCACCTTTTGGCGTAAATCACCCACGCGCATAATGTTGGAGATAGTCCGGAACATTAAATCACCTCAGTTTTACCGCCAGCAGCTTCGATCGCTTCTACTGCAGACGCTGAGAACTTATGTGCTTTAACAGTTAAGTTTTTCTCAAGTTTTCCATTACCTAGAATCTTGATACCAACCTTTACGTTTTTCACTGTACCAGACTCAATAAGAAGTTCAGGTGTTACCTCTGTACCCGCATCAAAACGGTTAAGGGTTTCAAGGTTAACTACTGTGTACTCCTTACGAGTTGGGTTTGTGAAACCACGTTTCGGTAGACGACGGTATAAAGGGTTTTGACCACCCTCAAAACCAGGACGTACCCCACCGCCCGAACGAGCGTTTTGTCCTTTATGTCCTTTTCCTGCTGTCTTACCGTTTCCAGAACCAATTCCGCGACCTACACGGTTACGAACTTTACGTGATCCTTCTGCAGGTTTCAACTCATGAAGTTTCATGTCGACACCTCCTCGTATTTAAATATTATCAATTAAGCTTCGATCTCTTTAACAGTTAAAAGGTGAGATACCTTGTTTACCATACCGCGAATCGCAGCGTTATCTTGTTGAACAACTGTTTGGTGCATCTTACGCAATCCAAGAGTATTCACAGTAACGCGTTGGTCTTCCGGGCGCCCGATAAGACTACGAGTGAGGGTAATTTCTAATTTCTTAGCCATTTACTTTCCCTCCTTATCCTAACAGTTCTTCCACGGATTTGCCGCGAAGTTTAGCAACCTCTTCAGCACGTTTTAAACCTTTAAGACCTTCCATAGTTGCACGAACCATGTTGATCGGGTTGTTTGAACCAAGAGATTTTGAAAGAATATCACCGATACCAGCTAGTTCTAGCACCGCACGTACTGGTCCACCAGCGATAATTCCTGTACCTTCTGAAGCATTTTTAAGTAGGACACGTCCTGCACCAAAATGTCCAACAATCTCATGAGGGATTGTCGTGCCAACAACAGGTACTTCAATAAGATTTTTCTTTGCATCTTCTACAGCCTTACGGATCGCTTCAGGAACTTCTTGAGCTTTACCCATACCGAATCCAACATGGCCATTTTTATCGCCAACTACAACTAATGCAGCAAAGCGGAAACGACGTCCACCTTTAACTACTTTAGCTACACGATTGACAGCTACTACTTTTTCTTCAAGTTCCAACGTATTAGGGTCAATACGACGCATTCGTTTTCCCTCCTTTTTTTCTTAGAATTGCAAGCCAGCTTCGCGAGCTGCTGCTGCAAGTGTTGCAACACGTCCGTGATATAAATAACCACCACGGTCAAATACAACTACTTTATGTCCATTTTCAATCGCGCGTTTCGCAACGAGTTCACCTACAAGTTTTGCCGCATCTGTTTTCGTCGCATCTGCAGCTACCTCTGAATCAAGAGTAGATGCAGAAGCAAGTGTAACACCATTTACATCATCAATAAGTTGAGCATAAATGTGTTTAGATGAACGGAAAACATTTAGACGAGGACGTTCAGGTGTTCCTGTAATCGCACGACGAACATGTGCATGTCGCTTCTTACGAGCTACGTTTTTATTACGCTTCGTAATCATTGAACGTCATTCCTTTCCGTGAGTTAGTGATTATTTACCAGTCTTACCTTCTTTACGACGAATATATTCGCCTTCATAACGAATACCTTTTCCTTTGTAAGGCTCAGGTAGACGTACAGAACGGATGTTAGATGCAAGTGCACCAACACGCTCTTTGTCAATTCCTTTAACAGTTACCTTTGTGTTAGATGGAACTTCGATTTCGATCCCTTGCTCAGGAACGATCTCAACTGGATGAGAGTAACCAACGTTAAGAACTAGTTTCTGACCTGACTTAGTAGCACGGTATCCGACACCGACAAGTTCAAGTGAACGTTCGAAACCTTTTGTTACACCTTCAACCATGTTGTTGATCAAGCTACGAGTTGTTCCGTGAAGAGCACGGTGCTCCTTGTGTTCAGAAGGACGCTCAACTGTTACTTGATTTTCTTCGATATTGATTTTCATATCCTCGTGAAGATTACGCTTAAGTTCGCCTTTAGGACCTTTAACAGTCAGTAACGTACCATCAAGCGTAATAGTAACTCCACTTGGAACTTCTACTGGCTTTTTACCAATACGAGACATTCTTTTGCACCTCCGTTCAATTCAAGGATTGTCTTACCAAACGTAAGCTAATACTTCGCCACCAATTTGTTGTTGACGCGCATCCTTGTCTGTCATTACGCCTTTAGATGTTGAAACTAATGCGATACCAAGACCACCTAGTACACGTGGAAGTTCGCCAGCTTTCGCATAAACGCGAAGACCTGGTTTACTAATACGCTTAAGTCCTGAAATTACACGCTCATTTGTAGCACCATATTTTAAGAAGATGCGGATTACACCTTGCTTGTTATCTTCAATAAATTCATAATCACGGATGAAACCTTCACGCTTTAGGATATCAGCGATTTCTTTCTTCACCTTAGAAGCAGGTAGTTCAAGCTTCTCGTGATGAACCGTGTTAGCATTACGAATGCGAGTAAGCATATCTGCAATTGGATCTGTCATGACCATATTATTTACCTCCTTCCCGTTCTTGGGATTACCAACTAGCTTTTTTCACACCAGGAATTTGCCCTTTGTGAGCAAGTTCTCTGAAGCAAATTCTGCAAAGTTTAAACTTACGTAATACTGAATGAGGACGACCGCAACGTTCACAGCGAGTATACTCTTGTACTTTATACTTCTGTGTGCGTTTTTGCTTTGCAATCATTGATTTCTTCGCCAACGTTTTCCCTCCTCTTCGAAACGACTTCGATTATTTTTGAAATGGCATTCCCATTTGTGTTAAAAGTTCACGAGCTTCTTCATCCGTGTTAGCAGTTGTAACAATAACAACATCCATACCACGAACTTTATCCACTTTATCGTAATCAATTTCAGGGAAGATCAATTGTTCTTTAACACCTAGCGTGTAGTTTCCACGTCCGTCAAATGCTTTCTTAGAAACACCGCGGAAGTCACGTACACGTGGTAGTGAAATAGAAATTAATTTATCAAGGAAATCATACATACGCTCACCACGAAGTGTTACCTTCGCACCAATTGGCATACCTTCACGTAGTTTGAATCCTGCAATTGATTTTTTCGCCTTAGTTACTAATGGTTTTTGACCTGTAATCTCAGTTAATTCTTCAACTGCTTTATCTAGTGCCTTAGCGTTTGATACTGCGTCACCAACACCCATGTTAACAACGATTTTCTCAAGCTTTGGAACACCCATAACAGATGAATAGTTGAACTTCTCTACTAGAGAAGGAACAATTTCACTTGTATACTTTTCTTTTAATCGACTCATACGATTGACCTCCTTTCACACTCTGACTACTTATCTAAAGATTCGCCAGACTTCTTAGCAATACGTACCTTTTTACCGTTCTCTACTTTATAACCTACACGAGTAGGTTCACCAGACTTAGGATCGATAGGCATAACGTTAGAAGAATGAATTGGTGCTTCTTGGTTCAAGATTCCACCTTGTGGGTTATCTTGAGAAGGTTTAGCATGTTTCTTCACGATGTTAACACCTTCAACAAGTACACGGTTCTTCTTCGGGAACGCCTCAAGGATTACACCTTGTTTCCCTTTGTCTTTTCCAGAGATGACCTTAACAGTATCACCTTTTTTGACATGCATATTTGCCATGTTCGCACCTCCTTGACAGGGCCTTTCAATAATCTTCTATTAAAGAACTTCCGGAGCAAGAGACACAATCTTCATGAATTGGTTTTCACGAAGTTCACGTGCAACAGGTCCAAAAATACGAGTACCACGTGGGCTCTTATCATCACGAATAATTACAGCAGCATTTTCATCAAATTTGATGTATGAACCGTCGTTACGACGAGCACCGCTCTTAGTACGTACGATTACAGCACGGACAACGTCACCTTTCTTGACAACGCCACCTGGTGTTGCTTGTTTTACCGAGCAAACAATAACATCACCAATATTAGCTGTTTTACGACCAGAACCACCAAGTACTTTAATACAAAGTACTTCACGAGCACCAGAGTTATCTGCAACTTTTAAACGGGATTCTTGTTGAATCATACAAACTTACCTCCCTTCGAAACCAGTATTCTATTAGATAATAACCGCTTCTTCTACGATTTCAACTAAGCGGAAACGTTTGTCTTTAGAAAGCGGACGAGTTTCCATAATTTCTACGATATCGCCAGTCTTAGCGCTATTGTTCTCATCATGAGCCTTAAACTTCTTCGAGTATTTTACTCGCTTTCCGTATAGGCGATCTTTTTTGTAAGTTTCAACAAGAACTGTGATTGTTTTGTCCATTTTGTCAGAAACAACACGTCCTCTGTAAACTTTACGTTGGTTGCGTTCCATTTAAGCAAACCTCCTTTTTAGCCGTTGTTAATTCCAAGCTCACGTTCACGCAAAACTGTCTTTGCACGAGCGATTGCTTTACGAACTTCACGAATACGGGCTGGATTATCTAATTGTCCAGTCGCTAGTTGAAAGCGAAGGTTGAACAACTCTTCTTTAAGTGATTTCGTTTTTTGCTCAATTTCAGCAGTGGTTAAGTTACGAATATCATTAGCTTTCATTTGCGTCACCACCCACTTCTTCGCGTTTTACAAACTTACATTTAACCGGTAATTTATGAGAAGCAAGACGTAAAGCTTCACGAGCAACTTCTTCTGAAACACCAGAGATTTCAAACATAATCTTTCCAGGCTTGACAACTGCTACCCAACCTTCAGGAGCACCTTTACCAGAACCCATTCGAACTTCTAACGGCTTAGCAGTGTATGGCTTAGAAGGGAAGATTTTAATCCAAACCTTACCACCACGCTTCATGTAACGAGTCATTGCAATACGAGCAGATTCGATTTGACGGTTAGTAATCCAAGAAGCTTCTAAAGATTGTAAACCATACTCACCAAAATGTACTTCAGTACCGCCTTTCGCACGACCGCGCATGTTACCACGGTGTTCGCGACGATATTTAACACGTTTAGGCATTAACATAATTAGTTGCCTCCTTCCTCTTTTTTCGTTCCTTTCGTTGGAAGGACTTCACCACGATAAATCCAGATTTTAATACCTAGCTTACCGTATGTTGTATCAGCTTCAGCTGTACCATAATCGATATCAGCGCGAAGTGTGTGAAGTGGAACAGTTCCCTCACTGTAATGTTCTGCACGAGCAATATCAGCACCACCAAGACGGCCAGATACTTGAGTTTTAATACCCTTAGCACCAGAACGCATTGTACGTTGGATAGCTTGCTTCATCGCACGACGGAACGAAATACGATTTTCTAATTGACGAGCAATATTTTCTGCAACAAGTTTCGCATCTAAATCAGCTTGTTTAATTTCAAGGATGTTGATGTGAACTCTTTTGCCAGTTAATGAATTAAGTGCCTTACGTAACGCTTCAACTTCTGAACCGCCTTTTCCGATCACCATTCCTGGCTTAGCAGTAGAAATTGTGATGTTAACACGGTTAGCAGCACGTTCGATTTCTACTTTAGATACAGATGCATCTTTTAAACGTTTTTCTACATACTCACGAATTTTAATATCTTCGTGTAATAAATCAGCGTAATCTTTATCAGCGTACCATTTTGACTCCCAGTCTTTAATAACGCCAACTCGAAGTCCAGTAGGATTAACTTTTTGACCCACGTCTTATCCCTCCTTCTTTTCAGTTACAACTAATGTAATATGGCTAGTACGTTTGTTAATTCGGCTCGCACGACCCATCGCACGTGGACGGAAACGTTTCAATGTAACACCCTCATCAACAAAAACTTCGCTAATTACAAGGTTGTTTGGCTCCATTTCATAGTTGTGTTCAGCATTCGCAATTGCAGAGTTTAAAAGCTTTTCTACAACTGGAGAAGCAGCTTTTGGTGTATGGCGTAGAATCGCTACAGCCTCACCAACTTGCTTACCGCGAATTAAATCAACAACTAGACGAACTTTACGAGGAGCAATACGAACTTGTTTTGCTACCGCTTTAGCTTGCATAGGATTGACCTCCTCTCTTACTTACCTATTAACGTCTTGTTTTCTTATCATCAGCTGCATGACCTTTATACGTACGAGTTGGTGCGAATTCACCTAGTTTGTGACCTACCATGTCCTCAGAAACGTAAACAGGCACGTGTTTACGGCCATCATATACTGCGATAGTGTGACCAATAAACTCAGGGAAAATCGTTGAGCGACGAGACCAAGTCTTGATAACTCGTTTGTCCTTATCAGTTCCTTCGTTCATTGCTTCAACCTTTTTCATCAAATGATCATCGACAAAAGGTCCCTTTTTTAAACTACGACCCATGAGAAAACCTCCCTTCGTGATTACCCACGGTTCTAATTAGAACCGTAGTGCAATCCCGTTATTTTTTACGACGGCGTACAATATACTTATCAGATGCTTTGTTCTTCTTACGAGTCTTGTATCCAAGAGTTGGTTTACCCCATGGAGACATTGGAGACTTACGTCCGATTGGTGCGCGACCTTCACCACCACCGTGTGGGTGATCGTTAGGGTTCATAACAGATCCACGAACAGTTGGACGTTTGCCTAACCAACGTGAGCGACCTGCTTTACCAATGTTCACAAGTTCATGCTCTAGGTTACCAACTTGACCGATTGTAGCTCTGCAAGTAGCTAAGATGTAGCGAGTCTCGCCAGAGTTTAAACGAACAAGAACGTAATCGCCTTCTTTACCTAATAGTTGTGCTTCAGTTCCAGCTGAACGAACTAATTGTCCGCCTTTTCCTGGCTTAAGCTCGATGTTGTGGATAACAGTACCTACAGGAATATTTTTAAGTGGTAATGCATTACCTACTTTGATATCCGCTTCAGCTCCTGATTCAATCATCATATCAACTTTAAGGCCTTTTGGCGCTAAGATGTAACGTTTTTCACCATCAACATAGTTGATAAGTGCGATGTTAGCAGAACGGTTTGGATCGTATTCGATCGTAGCAACGCGGCCTGGAATTCCATCTTTGTTACGTTTGAAGTCAATAACACGGTATTGACGCTTATGACCGCCACCTTGGTGACGAACAGTTAATTTACCTTGGTTGTTACGTCCGCCTTTTTTGTGTAAAGGTGCTAGTAACGATTTTTCCGGTTTATCCGTTGTGATTTCTGCAAAGTCTAATACAGACATACCACGACGACCGGCACTGGTTGGTTTATACTTTTTAATCGCCATTTTCAGTTCCCTCCTTCGCTAGTGTTTTTTATACACCTTCAAAGAACTCAAGTTCTTTGCTCTCAGGTGTTAATGTAACGATGGCTTTCTTACGACGAGCAGTGTAACCCGTGTAACGACCAAAACGTTTAGATTTACCTTTGTAGTTCATTGTGTTTACTTTATCAACTTTCACTTCAAAGATTTCTTCGATCGCATCTTTGATTTGAGTTTTATTAGCACGTACATCAACTTCGAATGTATATCTTTTTTCACTCATTAGATCTGTTGAACGTTCAGTAATCACAGGGCGCTTAATGATATCACGAGCGTTTGACATTACGCAAGCACCTCCTCTACCTTTTCAACGGCATCTTTCGTAATTACAAGCTTATCATGCTTAAGCACATCAAGCACGCTTACACCGTCAGCTGTAACGAATGTTACACCAGGTAAGTTACGCGCAGATAGAGCAACAGCTTCGTTGTAATCAGCAGTTACTACTAATGCTTTACGATCTGCAGATAGGCTAGAAAGAACTGCAGCCATTTCTTTTGTCTTTGGAGCTTCAAATGCTAAGTTATCAAGTACTACGATTTCCTCAGCTTGCACTTTACTAGAAAGAGCAGATTTGATAGCTAAACGACGAACTTTTTTAGGTAATTTGTAGCTGTAGCTTCTTGGTGTTGGACCAAATACTACACCACCACCTACCCATTGTGGTGAACGGATCGACCCTTGACGCGCACGACCAGTTCCCTTTTGACGCCATGGCTTACGACCACCACCACGTACTTCAGAACGTCCTTTTGTTTTGTGTGTTCCTTGACGAAGAGATGCTTGTTGCATAACTACAGCGTCATGAAGCACACTTGTGTTTGGTTCAATTCCAAATACAGAGTCATTTAGTTCGATATCTCCAACTTGTGAACCTGTTTGGTTAAATAATGCTACTTTCGGCATGATGTGTCCTCCTTTCTTTCAATCTTTATTTTACTTTAACCGCACTTTGGATAGACACGTAGCTCTTCTTAGCACCAGGTACATTACCTTTTACTAATAGAAGGTTGCGTTCTGCATCTACTTTTACGATTTCAAGATTTTGAACTGTGATTGTTTCTCCACCCATACGTCCAGGAAGTAATTTCCCTTTGAATACACGGTTTGGAGCAACCGGTCCCATTGAACCTGGGCGACGGTGATAACGAGAACCGTGAGACATTGGTCCACGAGATTGGTTATGACGCTTGATAGCACCTTGGAAACCTTTCCCTTTTGATGTTCCTGTTACATCTACTACATCACCTTCAGCGAATGTATCTACCTTAACTTCTTGACCTACTTCATACTCGTCAAGATTTACGTTACGGATTTCCTTGATGAAGCGCTTAGGAGCCGTGTTAGCTTTCGCCGCGTGGCCTTCAGCTGGTTTGTTTGTGTTTGCTTTCTTTTGGTCAGCAAATCCAACTTGGATTGCTTCATAACCGTCAGATTCAGCCGTTTTCTTTTGAAGAACCACGTTTGGTTCAGCTTGAATAACTGTTACTGGGATTACTTCACCATTCTCAGCAAATACTTGAGTCATACCAATTTTTCTACCTAAGATTCCTTTGGACATCCGTTACACCTCCTAATAAAAATCATATTTGTATGCCATTTTTCATATCATAATAATGAGCTAACTACTCATTAGTTAAATTAATTGTAAGTACTAAAGCTTGATTTCAATATCGACACCAGATGGTAAATCCAAACGCATTAATGCATCCACAGTTTGTGGTGTTGGATTCACAATGTCGATAAGACGCTTGTGAGTACGCATTTCGAACTGTTCACGAGAATCTTTGTACTTGTGAACCGCACGAAGGATTGTGTATACAGACTTCTCAGTTGGAAGTGGAATCGGACCCGATACACTTGCACCTGAACGTTTTGCTGTTTCTACAATCTTTTCTGCAGATTGATCAAGGACTCTATGATCATATGCTTTCAAACGAATGCGAATCTTTTGCTTTGCCATTATAGCCCCTCCTTTTTCGTCCATTTTATAAACAGACATACTCCGCGGAAATTTCCTACACCCTGCCATGGCAATGGGGCCGGGTGTGTCAGCAACCTTCCACATCATCGCTGCCAATGACCAACATTCCACATTATACACAAAAATAAAAACCAGTGCAAGTGGAAAACCTACGCTGATCACACTTTTACTATTATATAGCCCTTTTCATTAAAAATCAACTTCTTTATGCAATGTATTAGTAAGTTTCCTCTAGCAAATGTTGTAAGTTATCCTTCAGATATAAATTTGCCGTATATATGGAAGGTTTTATAGTTCTATTCGTTGGATCTTAATACAGCAGGTGGGCGCTTTTCGGTTAATACACTTGTTCCTTGTTCATTGGTCGAATCAACTTTGAACAATCTTCTTTAACAGCAACTAGTGAAGTAACCAAGCCGGAACTGCTAGGAATTGTATTAGGTAGACAGTTGGAATTAGGTTTTAGCGCTCTTTGGCTACTGTTCTTTCTCTCTTTCCCTTTTTTCGGGAACCATCCCCGCTCTTTGGCTACCGTTCTTTCTCTCTTTCTCCTTTTTCGGGAGCCATCCCCGCTCTTTGGCTACCGTTCTTTCTCTCTTTCTCCTTTTTCGGGAGCCATCCCCGCTCTTTGGCTACCGTTCTTTCTCTCTTTCTCCTTTTTCGGGAGCCATCCCCGCTCTTTGGCTACTGTTCTTTCTCTCTTTCTCCTTTTTCGGGAGTTATCGTCGCTCTTTGGCTACCGTTTTTTTACTTTTACATCTTTTTCAAGGGACATCATAGCCTATTAGCTAGCGTGCTTCCATCTATTCTTACTCAACGAGATTTACTACTTTACCATTCTGCTCTCCACTATTCTTATGATCAATTTTTTGCATAGAAAAAACCCATCTTGGATGATCCAAGATGGGTCTTAATATTGTTATTACTTTTGAATAGAAGCAACAACGCCGGCACCAACAGTACGTCCACCCTCACGGATAGAGAACTTAGTACCTTCTTCGATAGCGATTGGAGCGATAAGCTCAACAGTCATCTCGATGTTGTCACCAGGCATTACCATCTCAACGCCTTCTGGAAGTTGAACGATTCCAGTTACGTCAGTTGTACGGAAGTAGAACTGAGGACGGTAGTTAGTGAAGAATGGAGTGTGACGTCCACCCTCTTCTTTTGAAAGAACATAAACTTCAGCTTTGAAGTTAGTGTGTGGAGTGATTGTACCTGGCTTAGCAAGTACTTGACCACGTTGTACTTCATCACGAGCAACCCCACGAAGAAGTGCACCAATGTTGTCTCCAGCTTCAGCATAGTCAAGAAGCTTACGGAACATTTCTACTCCAGTACAAGTAGTTGATTTAGGCTCTTCAGTGATACCGATGATGTCGATAGTGTCACCAACGTTAAGTTGTCCACGCTCAACACGACCAGTAGCAACTGTACCACGACCAGTGATTGAGAATACATCCTCAACTGGCATCATGAAAGGCTTTTCTTTGTCACGCTCAGGAGTTGGGATGTAGTCATCAACTGCAGCCATAAGCTCAATGATTTTCTCTTCCCACTCAGCTTCTCCTTCAAGAGCTTTAAGAGCAGAACCTTGGATAACTGGAACGTCATCGCCAGGGAAATCGTACTCAGAAAGTAGGTCACGAACTTCCATTTCTACTAACTCAAGAAGCTCTTCGTCGTCTACCATGTCACATTTGTTTAAGAATACAACAAGGTAAGGTACACCTACTTGACGAGATAATAGGATGTGCTCACGAGTTTGTGGCATTGGACCATCAGCAGCAGATACTACTAGGATTCCTCCGTCCATTTGTGCAGCACCAGTGATCATGTTTTTAACATAGTCAGCGTGTCCTGGGCAGTCAACGTGTGCATAGTGACGGTTGTCAGTTTCGTACTCAACGTGTGCAGTTGAGATTGTGATTCCACGCTCACGCTCTTCTGGAGCACCATCAATAGCGTCATACGCCATTGCGTTACCTTTACCAGATCTTTTAGCTAATACTGTTGTGATTGCAGCAGTAAGTGTAGTTTTACCGTGGTCAACGTGTCCAATTGTACCAATGTTGGCATGCGTCTTGGAACGGTCGAATTTTTCTTTAGCCATGATTCATTTCCTCCCTTAATTGAACATAAGTATAATGTAAGTAATTTTTATGGATAAGAAAGGTGAAATATCGTTTTGAAATTTACACCTTTCTTAGCTTACAACAAAAATTCATTAGAAACAATTATAAACAAAAATTATTGTCCAGTTTGTTTCTTGATGATCTCTTCAGCAACACTCTTTGGTACTTCTTCATAATGATCAAAGAACATTGAGTAAGTACCACGACCTTGTGTACGAGAACGAAGTGAAGTTGCGTACCCAAACATTTCAGCAAGTGGAACAAATGCTTTAACGATTTGAGCGTTACCGCGAGCTTCCATACCTTCAACGCGTCCACGGCGAGCTGTAACGTCACCCATTACGTCTCCCATGTACTCTTCAGGTACAACAATTTCAACTTTCATTAATGGCTCAAGTAATACTGGAGCACATTTTGATTTTGCATTTTTAAGTGCCATAGAAGCAGCGATCTTAAACGCCATTTCACTTGAATCGACGTCATGGTAAGAACCGTCATAAAGCTTCGCTTTAATGTCGATTACTGGGTAACCAGCAACCATACCATTAACTAGTGCTTCTTCAATACCTTGTTCTACAGAACCAATGTATTCACGTGGTACAGATCCACCAACGATAGCATTTTCAAATTCAAAACCTGCGCCCTCTTCATTTGGAGAGAACTCAACCCATACGTGACCAAATTGTCCACGACCACCAGATTGACGAACAAACTTACCTTCAACCTGAGCTGTTTGACGAATTGTTTCACGATATGATACTTGAGGAGCACCAACGTTAGCTTCCACTTTAAACTCACGCTTCATACGGTCAACAATGATATCAAGGTGAAGCTCACCCATACCAGAAATAATTGTTTGACCTGTTTCTTCGTTTGTCTCCGTACGGAATGTCGGATCCTCTTCAGCAAGCTTCGCTAAAGCCATACCCATTTTATCTTGGTCAGCCTTAGATTTAGGCTCAACAGATAAAGAGATAACCGGCTCTGGGAAATCCATAGATTCAAGAATAACAAGATTCTTTTCATCACATAGAGTATCACCAGTTGTCGTATCTTTCAAACCAACTGCAGCTGCAATATCTCCAGCATAAACTGTTGAAATCTCTTCACGAGAGTTTGCATGCATTTGTAGGATACGTCCAACACGCTCACGCTTGTCTTTTGTAGAGTTCTTAACATAAGAACCAGATTGTAGTGTACCAGAGTACACACGGAAGAATGTAAGTTTACCAACGTAAGGGTCTGTCATAACTTTAAATGCTAAAGCTGAGAACGGACCTTCATCACTTGATTCACGAGTTACTTCTTCTTCTGTTTCAGGAACAATACCTTTAATCGCTGGAACATCTAAAGGTGATGGTAAGTAATCAAGAACTGCGTCAAGCATAAGTTGAACACCTTTGTTCTTAAATGCAGAACCACAAATTACTGGGTAGAACTCAACGTTACAAGTACCTTTACGGATTGCAGCTTTAAGCTCTTCCTTCGTTAATTCTTCACCTTCTAAATATTTCATCATTAGCTCTTCATCAAGCTCTGCTACAGCTTCAACTAGTGATTCATGTAGTTCTTGAGCTTTATCTTTGTACTCAGCAGGGATTTCTTTCGCCTCTGTACGAGTACCAAGATCATCTTCGTAGAAGTAAGCAACCATGTCAATTAAGTCAATGATTCCTTCAAACTCGTCTTCAGCACCAATTGGTAATTGGATTGCATGAGCATTTGCTTGTAGACGATCACGAAGAGTTCCTAAAGAGTAAAGGAAATCTGCACCTGTCTTGTCCATTTTATTAACAAAAACGACACGTGGTACACCATAAGTAGTAGCTTGGCGCCAAACTGTTTCTGTTTGAGGCTCAACACCAGATTGAGCATCAAGTACTGCTACAGCTCCGTCCAATACACGTAAAGAACGTTCTACTTCTACAGTGAAGTCTACGTGTCCAGGTGTATCGATGATGTTAATGCGGTGATCTTTCCATGATGCTGTTGTCGCAGCAGAAGTGATCGTGATACCACGCTCTTGCTCCTGTGCCATCCAGTCCATTTGAGATGCACCTTCATGAGTTTCACCAATTTTATGGATACGTCCTGTGTAGAAAAGAACACGTTCTGTTGTAGTTGTTTTACCGGCATCAATGTGAGCCATGATGCCGATATTACGTGTATCTTTTAAGGAGAACTCTCTTGCCATAGGGTATTTCTCCTTCCTATAAGAAACATTTTATTTAGTATGATATAAATCCTACCAGCGATAGTGAGCGAATGCTTTGTTCGCTTCTGCCATCTTGTGAGTATCTTCACGCTTCTTAACAGAAGCACCTGCATTGTTTGCTGCATCAAGAATTTCATTAGCTAGACGCTCTTCCATTGTCTTCTCACCACGAAGACGTGAATAGTTTACTAACCAACGAAGACCTAATGTAGTACGACGCTCAGGTTTTACTTCGATTGGAACTTGATAGTTAGCACCACCGACACGACGTGCTTTAACCTCAAGTACTGGCATAATGTTCTTTAATGCTTGATCGAAAACTTCCATAGGGTCATTTCCGCTACGTTCTTTAACGATTTCAAATGCATTATAAAGAATTGTTTGAGCTTTACCACGCTTTCCATCCTCCATAATACGGTTGATTAAACGTGTAACAAGCTTTGACTTGTAAATTGGATCTGGTAATACATCGCGACGAGCGACTGGTCCTTTACGAGGCATAATTTACCCTCCCTTCACTATTAGTGTTAATTACTTTTTATCTTTTGGACGCTTAGTTCCATATTTAGAACGACCTTGCATACGGTTTTGAACTCCAGCCGTATCAAGCGCTCCACGTACGATATGATAACGAACCCCTGGTAAATCCTTTACACGTCCACCACGGATAAGAACAACACTGTGCTCTTGAAGGTTGTGACCAATCCCTGGGATGTAAGCTGTTACCTCGATTTGGTTAGTTAAACGTACACGAGCATATTTACGAAGTGCTGAGTTCGGCTTCTTAGGAGTCATTGTACCAACACGAGTACAAACACCACGCTTTTGTGGAGAAGACAGGTTAGTTTGAGACTTTTTGAAGCTGTTGAACCCTTTGTTAAGAGCTGGTGAATCAGACTTCTTAACTTTCGCAACACGACCTTTACGAATTAATTGATTAATTGTAGGCATTTTGTTTCCTCCTCTCTTTAAAGTATTTAAGACCACTGGTCCTGGTGGTTCATCTTTAGGCAAAAGGAAAGTTTTTGCCATGCAGGAAACACCGAATGGCAAAAACATATTATTTCCTTAAAGCTACAGTGGCTGCACCGACATCAATTCCACATGCTTTTCCAAGCTTCTTCATCGAGTCGACATATAAAAGTGGTATATCTTTGGCCTTAGCTAATGCTTCTACTTTGTATATCACGCGGTATTCTGCATCTTTTGCAATTAGAACCTCGGAAACAATACCATCGTCAAGCGCCTTAAGCGTTTGTTTGGTACCTATTATTAGGTCATTCGCCTGTAAAACTTTATCATAAGACATCTTTCATCCTCCAAAGCAACAGGTTTCTCAGGCACACTTTGATATATTACCATCCTCACATAACACTGTCAACTTTTTTTGAAAATTATTCGTGAGTAAGTGCACCTTCAGCAATCTTCTCTTCTGTCGTTTCTGCTTCTACTTGATCATACTCAGAAGTAATATTTAAATGACGGTATCTCGGCATACCCGTACCAGCTGGTACAAGCTTACCAATGATAACATTCTCCTTCAAGCCTAATAGCTCATCGCGCTTACCTTTAATTGCAGCATCCGTTAACACACGAGTTGTTTCTTGGAATGATGCAGCAGATAAGAATGAGTCCGTTTCAAGAGACGCCTTTGTAATACCAAGTAAGATTGGTTTACCCGTTGCAGGACGTTTTTGATCAAGAAGAATCTTCTTGTTTTCATCGTTGAACTGTTGAATTTCGATAAGCGATCCCGGCAATACATTCGTTTCACCAGCATCAACGACACGTACTTTACGAAGCATTTGACGAACCATAACTTCAACGTGTTTATCTCCAATTTCAACCCCTTGCATACGATAAACCTTTTGTACTTCACGTAAGAGATATTCTTGTACACCGTTCATTCCTTTAACTTTCAAGAGTTCTTTTGGATCAATTGAACCTTCAGTCAGTGGTTGACCTGAGACCACAAAATCACCAACAGAAACTTTCATACGAGCTCCATAAGGAATCGCATAGTTCTTTGTCTCCATTTCGCTCTTCACAGTTACTTCACGCTTATCTCCTTCTTTGAAGTCAATTACTTCACCTTCAATTTCAGAAATAACCGCTTGACCTTTTGGATTACGTGCTTCGAATAACTCTTGGATACGCGGTAAACCTTGTGTGATATCATCACCAGCTACCCCACCGGTATGGAATGTACGCATCGTAAGCTGAGTTCCTGGCTCACCAATTGATTGTGCAGCAATAATACCGACTGCTTCCCCAACCTCTACATCGCTACCAGTTGCTAAGTTACGGCCATAACACTTCTTACATACACCATGTCTTGTATCACAAGTGAATACTGAACGAATCGTTACTTCTTCAACACCTGCATCAACAATCGTTTTTGCAATGTCTTCATGAATTAATTCGTTCTTCTTAATTAAAATTTCCCCAGTTTCTGGGTGCTTCAGTGTTTTAAATGCTACACGACCAACAAGACGGTCATATAAATTCTCAATCACTTCATTGCCTTCTTTAATTGCCTGAACAGCTAAACCACGGTCTGTTCCACAATCATCTGAACGTACAATAACATCTTGTGCCACATCAACAAGTCGACGAGTTAAATAACCAGAGTCAGCTGTCTTAAGGGCTGTATCGGCAAGACCTTTACGCGCACCATGTGTCGAGATAAAGTACTCGAGTACAGTAAGACCCTCACGGAAACTGGACTTGATCGGTAACTCAATAATACGACCAGACGGGTTCGCCATCAGACCACGCATACCCGCAAGCTGTGTAAAGTTAGATGCGTTACCACGGGCTCCAGAGTCACTCATCATGAAGATTGGGTTGGAGCGGTCTAGCGTGCCCATTAATTTATTTTGAATAACATCTTTCGCTTCACTCCAAACAGAGATAACACGATCATAACGCTCTTCTTCTGTAATTAAACCACGACGGAATTGCTTTAGAATCTTCTCTACTTTTTGTTCAGCTTCAGCTAAGATTTCTTTCTTCTCTGCTAATACGACGATGTCTGCAACCCCAACCGTGATACCAGCTCTTGTCGAGAATTTGAAACCTAACTCTTTCATTCGGTCTAACATTTTGGACGTTTCTGCAATCGCAAACTTCTTAAATACCTCAGCAATAACGTTACCTAGGAAGCCTTTCTTAAATGGCAAGACAAGTTCGTTATTTTCGAAGTGTTGCGCTACATCTGTTGTACTTGGAACAATATACTTCTCAGGCGTTTCTTGTTCTAAGTTGTACATTGTCGGCTCATTAATATATGGGAACGTCTCAGGTAAAATTTCATTAAAGATCAATTTCCCTACTGTCGTTAATAACAATTTATCTTGTTGGTCTTCACGGAACGTCGGCTTATTAAGAGACGCTACCGGAATCGCACAGCGACTATGCAAATGCACATACCCATTTTGATAAGCGATTAGCGCTTCATTTGTATCCTTAAAGATCTTCCCTTGACCTTTGGCATTATCACGTTCCATCGTCAGGTAATAGTTACCAAGAACCATATCTTGAGATGGTGTAACAACAGGTTTTCCGTCTTTTGGATTCAAGATGTTTTGAGCTGCAAGCATTAAAATACGTGCTTCTGCTTGTGCTTCAGCAGATAAAGGTACGTGAACCGCCATTTGGTCCCCATCAAAGTCAGCGTTATAGGCTGTACATACAAGCGGATGGAGCTTAATCGCACGACCTTCAACTAACGTTGGTTCAAACGCTTGAATACCTAGACGGTGAAGCGTTGGTGCACGGTTTAAAAGAACTGGATGCTCACGGATAACTTCTTCGAGTACATCCCAAACTTCCGGCTGAACCTTTTCTACCTTACGTTTTGCACTCTTAATGTTATGAGCAAGACCTTTAGACACAAGCTCTTTCATAACAAAAGGTTTAAACAACTCAAGCGCCATTTCTTTTGGAAGACCACATTGGTACATCTTTAAGTTAGGCCCTACTACGATAACCGAACGACCAGAGTAGTCAACACGTTTACCAAGTAGATTTTGACGGAAGCGCCCTTGTTTCCCTTTTAACATATGAGAAAGAGATTTAAGTGGGCGATTACCTGGTCCTGTAACCGGACGTCCACGACGACCATTATCAATTAGTGCATCTACCGCTTCTTGAAGCATACGCTTTTCATTTTGAACAATGATATTTGGTGCACCTAAGTCAAGAAGACGCTTTAAGCGATTGTTACGGTTAATCACACGACGGTATAGGTCATTTAAGTCAGAAGTCGCAAAACGACCACCATCTAATTGAACCATTGGACGTAATTCAGGAGGAATAACCGGAAGAACATCAAGGATCATCCAAGATGGCTCGTTACCAGAGTGACGGAATGCTTCTAATACTTCAAGGCGTTTCACCGCACGTGTACGGCGCTGTCCTTGTGCTGTTACAAGCTCTTCTTTTAATAATCCAACTTCTTTTTCTAAATCAATATCGGAAAGCAACTTACGAATCGCTTCTGCACCCATTTGGGCATTAAACGAACGACCGTATTTGTCACGGTATGTACGATATTCTTTTTCAGAAAGTAGTTGTTTTTTCTCAAGAGGTGTATCACCTGGGTCTGTCACTACATAAGAAGCAAAATAAATAACTTCTTCAAGCGAACGAGGTGACATATCTAAAACAAGGCCCATACGACTTGGGATCCCTTTAAAGTACCAAATGTGCGATACAGGAGCAGCTAATTCAATGTGTCCCATACGTTCACGACGCACTTTTGCTCGTGTTACTTCAACACCACAGCGATCACAAACGACCCCTTTATAACGGACGCGCTTGTATTTTCCACAGTGACATTCCCAGTCCTTCGTTGGTCCAAAAATACGCTCACAGAAAAGGCCATCCTTTTCAGGTTTTAACGTACGATAGTTGATTGTTTCAGGCTTCTTAACTTCCCCTCTTGACCAAGAGCGGACTTTGTTTGGTGAAGCAAGACCAATTTTCATATATTCGAAGTTGTTTACATCTATCAAGGGGCTAACCTCCCTTTTCGTTTCCATGTCTATTCGAGCACATATTTATGCCTGATACAAAGTAATCGTGTCATTAGAGAAAGCTTTAGGGAACTAGCTAAAACTAGCTCCCAAGCTTATATTACACATTTGATTCGCTTGATTCAAAATTCAAGTTGAGCTTTTCACTCGTTTGATCGTCTTCATCATCAAGCTCTCTCATCTCAATTTCCTCTTCGTTGCTAGAAAGCATCTTCACATCCATACCTAGCGATTGAAGCTCTTTAATCAATACCTTGAATGATTCTGGAACGCCCGGTTCAGGAACATTCTCGCCTTTAACAATCGCTTCGTATGTCTTCACACGTCCAACAACATCATCGGATTTAACAGTTAAAATTTCTTGCAAAGTATAAGCCGCTCCATAAGCTTCAAGAGCCCAAACTTCCATCTCTCCAAAGCGCTGTCCACCAAACTGCGCTTTACCACCTAGTGGTTGCTGTGTAACTAGAGAGTATGGTCCAGTAGAACGTGCATGTAGCTTATCATCAACCATGTGAGCAAGTTTGATCATATACATGATTCCAACTGATACACGGTTATCAAACGGTTCACCCGTACGACCATCATATAAAATCGTTTTACCATCACGTGCCATGCCTGCTTCTTCAATCGTGCCCCAAACATCTTCCTCGTTCGCACCATCAAATACAGGAGAAGCAACATGAATACCTAATTTACGTGCAGCCATACCTAGGTGGAGCTCAAGCACCTGTCCGATATTCATACGAGATGGAACCCCTAATGGGTTTAACATAATATCAATCGGCGTACCATCCGGTAAATAAGGCATATCCTCTTCCGGAAGAATACGGGAGATAACCCCTTTGTTCCCGTGACGACCAGCCATTTTATCTCCTTCGTGAATTTTACGTTTTTGAACGATATAAACACGAACAAGTTGATTTACCCCAGGAGGTAATTCATCTCCGTCTTCACGGTTAAAGATCTTCACATCAAGGACAATTCCGTCTCCGCCATGTGGCGCACGTAGAGATGTGTCACGCACTTCACGAGCTTTCTCACCAAAGATCGCATGTAAAAGACGTTCTTCAGCCGTTAATTCTGTTACCCCTTTAGGTGTAACTTTTCCAACTAAAATATCGCCATCTTTTACTTCCGCACCTACACGAATAATTCCGCGCTCATCTAAATTCTTAAGTGCGTCTTCCCCAACATTCGGGATATCACGTGTAATCTCTTCAGGTCCAAGCTTCGTATCACGAGCTTCTGATTCATACTCTTCAATATGAACAGACGTATAAACATCATCTTTAACAAGGCGCTCACTTAAAATGATCGCATCCTCATAGTTATATCCATCCCACGTCATGAAACCAACCATAACATTACGTCCAAGTGCCATTTCACCTAGCTCCATTGAAGGACCATCAGCTAGAATTTCACGTCTTTCAACAACGTTTCCTTCAGCGACAATCGGGCGTTGATTATAACTTGTTCCTTGGTTAGAGCGGATAAACTTTTGAAGCTTATACTTATCTAAATCACCTTTAACCTCTTTGCCGTCAATTTCTTCGAGTCTACGAACCCAGATTTCCTTCGCAGTTACTCGCTCAACAATTCCTCTTGCCTTAGCAACAATCGCCGCACCTGAATCTCTAGCAGATACGTGCTCCATACCAGTCCCAACAATTGGTGACTCCGGAACAAGTAACGGTACTGCTTGACGTTGCATGTTCGCTCCCATAAGGGCACGGTTTGAGTCATCGTTTTCTAAGAACGGAATACAAGATGTCGCAGCAGAAACGACTTGTTTTGGTGATACATCCATATAATCTAGGCGCTCACGTGGTACGACTGTGTTTTCCCCACGGAAACGAGCGATGATATTATCATCAATAAATGAGCCATCCTCATCAAGGCGAGCGTTCGCTTGGGCAACAACATAGTTGTCCTCTTCATCAGCAGTTAAGTAATCAATTTGTGTAGTTACTTTCCCTGTCTCAGGATCCACTCTACGATAAGGAGTCTCCATAAATCCAAACTCATTCACTTTTGCAAAAGATGAAAGTGAGTTAATTAAACCAATGTTCGGTCCCTCAGGAGTTTCAATCGGACACATACGACCATAGTGAGAGTAGTGAACGTCACGAACTTCAAATTCAGCACGTTCACGAGTCAAACCACCCGGTCCTAATGCAGATAGACGACGCTTGTGCGTTAATTCTGCTAGCGGATTCGTCTGATCCATGAACTGTGATAACTGCGAGCTACCAAAGAACTCTTTAATAGAGGCAATGACCGGACGAATGTTGATTAATGCCTGTGGTGTAATCATATTCGGGTCTTGGATCGACATCCGCTCACGAACGACACGCTCCATACGAGATAGACCAATACGGAACTGATTTTGAAGAAGTTCGCCGACTGAACGAAGACGACGGTTTCCTAGATGGTCAATGTCATCTGTGTCTCCAACGCCATGTAATAGATTAAAGAAATAGTTAATAGACGCAATGATATCTGAAGGTGTAATGTGCTTCACATCACGCTCTACCATTCCATTTCCAATAACACGAATCGTCTTTTCTCCATCTTGATCATCAGGAGCGTAAATTTTAATTGATTGTAAATCAATATCATCGTCCTCAACAACCCCGCCAGAAGCATGCACACGACGGAACCCTACGTTGTTTTCAAGATAAGGTAGAATACGGTCTAGTGTACGACGATCTAGTAAAGTTCCTTCTTCAGCAATCACTTCACCCGTTTCAGGATCTACTAATGTTTCTGCCAAACGTTGGTTAAACAAACGATTTTTAATATGAAGCTTCTTATTAATCTTATAACGTCCAACATTCGCTAAGTCATAACGCTTCGGATCAAAGAAGCGTGAATCTAATAGACTTTTCGCATTTTCTACTGTAGGAGGTTCACCCGGACGTAGGCGCTCATAAATTTCTAGTAACGCTTTATCCGTTCCATCAGTATTGTCTTTTTCTAACGAATTGCGAAGATATTCATCTTCACCTAATAAATCAATGATCTCTTGATCAGATCCAAAACCTAAAGCACGCAAAAGAACCGTCACTGGTATTTTTCTTGTGCGGTCGATACGAACGTAAACGATATCTTTGGCATCTGTTTCAAGTTCTAACCATGCACCACGGTTAGGAATAACAGTAGCTGTAAAACCTTTCTTACCGTTTTTATCCGTTTTTTGACTGTAGTATACACTTGGCGAACGAACAAGCTGAGATACAATGACACGCTCTGCCCCATTAATAACAAACGTACCTGTCTCAGTCATCAATGGGAAGTCACCCATAAATACTTCTTGTTCCTTTACTTCTCCAGTTTCCTTATTAATTAAACGAACCTTCACACGTAAAGGTGCCGCAAACGTCACATCGCGCTCTTTCGATTCGTCTACTGGATATTTTGGTTCTCCAAGACTATAGTCAATAAATTCTAGAACCAAGTTTCCTGTGAAGTCTTGAATAGGAGAAATATCTTGGAACATCTCTCTAAGGCCCTCATCAAGAAACCACTGATAGGATGCTGTTTGAATCTCAATTAAATTCGGCAGCTCCAATACTTCGTTAATCCTTGCATAGCTTCTTCGCTGGCGGTGGCGTCCATACTGAACTAGTTGACCTGTCAACTGATTCACCCCTCAAATCTCGCGTTATAGTATCTAAAAATGCAACCTACCTACTTCAACATGAAGTGCCGAACATAGAAGGTTAAACATTTTTATAGATTAAGCAGAACTCGCACACTAATTATGTACGGACGTTAAAAGAAAGTTCGATTGCTTTCTTCTAACAGGAAATAGATCGATATCTATCCCTAAAAATTCAACGATTATACAAGTATAACCACTATTACTCATCGTTATTCATATATTTCCTCTTGACTTTCGCAGAAAAAACGATCTAAAAACAGGTAGTTATACGCATTAAATAACAATACCACAAAAGACAAGCTGGGTCAAACCTTTTTTGCTTTTATAATGTAATACCCTTTTTTCTTGACGATTATCTCTACTTCTCCAAATAAGGATTGCAGTTTCTCCATCGCCGATGGAGCCCCTTGCTTCTTTTGAATAACAATCCACAACTCTCCTTCTTCTTTTAAGTGATCAAAGGATTGTTCAAAAATCGTATGAACGACATTTTTCCCTGCACGAATAGGTGGATTGGTTAAAATAACAGCAAAGTCCGTCTTAGTCACTTGATCAAGACAATTACTTTTGTACACATTTATATTGTCAATAGAGTTTCTTTCAGCATTACGCTTCGATAACTGTAACGCCCTTTCATTCACATCTACCATATGCAAAACTCTACTTTTTTCACTCGCAGCCAAGGATAACCCTATCGGTCCATAGCCACAACCAACATCTAATAGATCCCCTTTCAAGTCAGGAAATACAAACGATTCAATTAATAGTTTGCTTCCGAAATCAACCTCACTTTTCGAAAAAACACCGCGATCAGAGTAGAACTTCAACGTTTGACCTCTTAAACTAAACGTCCAATCCCGCACCTCACTATCGACGGTCGGCTTTTCCGAATAGTAATGACTAGACATATAATCACCCCTTCTATAACCTCATTAATTCAGTATAACCAAATAAAATCCGAAACAAAAAGGACTCGCAAAAAGCGAGTCCTCTCTATTAGGTTTATTACTTAACTTCAACAGATGCGCCAGCTTCTTCAAGCTTAGCTTTGAATTCTTCAGCTTCGTCTTTAGAAACACCTTCTTTGATTGGAGCAGGAGCGCCATCAACAAGTGCTTTCGCTTCTTTAAGACCAAGGCCTGTGATTTCACGAACAACTTTGATAACGTTGATTTTTGAACCACCAGCAGATGCAAGAACTACATCAAACTCAGTTTGCTCAGCAGCACCAGCGTCTCCACCAGCAGCAGCTACAGCTACAGGAGCAGCAGCAGTTACGCCAAACTCTTCTTCAATTGCCTTAACTAGGTCGTTAAGTTCTAAAACTGTCATTTCTTTAATCGCTTCAATGATTTGATCTTTACTCATTTTGTAAATCCTCCCTGTTATCGTTTTGATAATTTATTGGTTAACGCATTTTTGTACATACTCATTGTATATTCGCATACAAATCAGATGTAAGTATTCATACCTTAACTACATCGCAGTAGCTTGAGGTAAGAGTTTAAGCGCCTTGTTCTTCTTTTTGCTCTGCAACAGCTTTTGTAGCCAAAGCAAATTGACGAACTGGAGCTTGAAGTACGTTTGCAAGCATTGAAAGTAGTCCATCGCGTGATGGAAGTTCAGCTAGAGCTTTCACTTCAGCAACTGAAGCTACTTGTCCTTCGATGACACCAGCTTTAATTTCAAGTGCTTCGTTCTTTTTAGCAAATTCGTTAATGACCTTTGCAGGAGCAATAACATCATCTGTACTAAACGCAATTGCCGTAGGACCAACTAGTTGCTCATCTAGAGCAGTTAATTCAGCCTCAGCAGTTGCACGACGAGCTAATGTGTTTTTATACACCTTGAACTCAACACCAGCTTCACGAAGTTGCTTACGAAGTTCTGTTACTTCAGAAACAGTTAATCCGCGGTAGTCAACAACTACTGTTGATTTACTCTCACGTAGTTTCGCAGCAATATCTGCAACAACTTGCTTTTTTTGTTCTAATACGCTCATCCTTACACCTCCTATGGTTTTTCACCATACCGCTTAAGAAGCATATATAAAGCCCCCATGTAGACATGAGGGCATACAAACACAGTAAAGAGTTCCTGTATCTATTGCTTACCTCGGTAGGAAATTAAGTGCTAAACACCCCTACGGTCTACGGTATGACATTCATTTTTATGCGCCTTGCGTAAGACACTCTTAAGAGTATACACACACAAAGCAGGTAAGTCAATCATTATCTTGCAAAAGCAGATGCATTTACACGAACTCCAGGTCCCATTGTAGATGCAATTGCTACGTTTTTCATGTACGTACCTTTTGCAGCTGCAGGTTTCACCTTTACAAGAGTTTCAATGATTGTCTTGAAGTTTTCAATAAGCTTTTCAGTTTCAAAAGAAACTTTTCCAATTGGCACATGAATGTTACCAGCTTTATCAACGCGGTATTCAACTTTACCAGCTTTGATTTCAGCTACAGCTTTTGTAACATCAAATGTTACTGTACCAGTTTTAGGGTTTGGCATTAAGCCTTTTGGTCCAAGGACACGACCTAATTTACCAACTTGAGCCATCATGTCTGGTGTAGCAACGATTACATCAAATTCGAACCAACCTTGGTTGATTTTGTTGATGAAATCCTCATCCCCTACATAATCTGCTCCAGCAGCTTCTGCTTCTTTTGCTTTTTCGCCTTTTGCGAAAACAAGAACGCGTTGTGTTTTACCAGTTCCGTTTGGAAGTACAACAGCACCACGGATTTGTTGGTCTGCTTTCTTAGGGTCAACACCAAGACGTACAGCTACTTCAACTGTTTCATCGAACTTCGCTGTAGCAGTTTTCTTTACTAACTCAATTGCTTCTTCTACTTGATACGCCGTTTCACGATCAACAAGTTTAAGAGCGTCTGTATATTTTTTACTTTTCTTAGCCATGCTATATTTCCTCCTCGAATGTGGTTTTAGCGGTAATACCTCCCACTATTAAAGGTTGCGAACCTAGTAACTAGGCAAAGAGGGTCATACCTCATCGCAACCTCCGTAAAACTTACCAATTAGTCTTCGATCGTAATACCCATGCTGCGAGCTGTACCTTCAACCATACGCATAGCCGCTTCAACATCAGCTGCGTTAAGATCTGGCATTTTCGTCTCAGCAATCTCGCGTACTTTATCACGCTTTACTGTAGCAACCTTCTTAATATGAGGCTCTCCAGAACCTGACTCAATCCCAGCAGCTTTCTTTAAAAGAACAGCAGCAGGCGGAGTTTTCGTGATGAATGTAAACGAACGATCTTCAAATACTGTAATTTCAACCGGAATAATAAGACCCGCTTGATCAGAAGTACGAGCGTTGAATTCTTTACAGAATCCCATGATATTTACACCTGCTTGACCTAATGCAGGACCAACTGGTGGCGCTGGATTAGCTTTCCCAGCAGGAATTTGTAACTTAACCATTTTAATTACCTTTTTAGCCACGTGACACACCTCCTTAAAGTCCGTGATGTGGTTATCCGGGTGAAGAATTTCCACCCTCCCACTCAAAAAACGGATGCAATGCATCTGCACCCGATGGCTCATTTACTGAAACCATTGTCAACCATGAAGATTCTATCACTTTCAACAAAAGATAGCAAGTTTTTTTCGAATTAAATCTTTTCCACCTGATTAAAGTCCAGTTCCACAGGCGTTTCACGACCAAACATGTTTACATGGACCTTCACCTTTTGCTTGTCCACTTGAATCTCCTCAATTGAACCAACAAAATTAGCAAATGGACCCTCTTTCACTTTAACTGACTCTTTTAATTCAAAGTCAATATCCGCTTTCGGTTGCTCTACACCCATTTGCTTCAAAATAGATTCTACTTCTTCTTGTAAAAGTGGTGTTGGTTTAGATCCCGCTCCCGCTGAACCTACAAAGCCTGTTACTCCTGGGGTGTTCCTCACAACATACCATGAATCATCTGTCATCACCATTTCAACAATGACATACCCAGGGAAAACTTTTTTTGTTACCGTTTTACTTTTACCATTTTTCACTTCAGTTTCTTCTTCAACTGGTACAAGAACGCGAAAGATTTTATCTGTCATATCCATTGATTCAACGCGTTTTTCTAGATTAGTCTTTACTTTGTTTTCGTACCCTGAATACGTATGAAGTACATACCAATTTTTTTCCATTTTAAATAGGACGGTTTTGTCCTTCCCTCCTCTTCATTAGCGAGGCTGTCAAACTTTCTTTGACCGGCCTTTTAGAAGCTGTTCTAACGATTATACCTATACATTACCCGAGTAGGATTCGAACAAGCTCAGAAATCCCGTAATCGACCACAAAGAAGAAAACAGAAATAAAAGCCACCGTTCCTAAAACAACCCATGTATAACGTGTTAATTCTTTACGAGTAGGCCATGATACGCGCTTCATCTCTTGCACAACATCCCGGAAAAACTTCCCGACACTTCTTTCTCCACCAGCCACCAAAGACACCTCCAGCATCAATCAATATAGACAAATATACGTTCATCTATTCGAAATATTTATATGTGTATAGTCAATTTAAAGATTTCGATTCACTTTGTTTCACGATGAAGGGTGTGTTCTTGGCAACTTTTACAGAACTTCTTCATTTCAATGCGATTGCCATGTGATTGTTTATTCTTTTCTGTCACATAGTTTCTAGAATGACAAACCTCACAGGCTAGTACAACTTTAGCTCGCACAACGCACCTCCAACGCTCAAAGTACATACTATCTAAATCTATCACACCGATGTACCTGTGTCAATTATTAGAACAATCTGTAAGTTGAACGTTGCAAAGAGGGCACCGACACAACTTCTTCGCTACCCTTACTTATCCTATGAAATTGAAACCCCTTTGAGCTCAACGTATCGCTCGAGTTTTCTTTTCACTCTTTGCAATGCATTGTCAATCGATTTAACATGTCTATTTAAATCAACTGAAATCTCTTGATAAGATCTGCCATCTAAGTAGAGCATTAATACTTGTCTCTCCAAATCACTTAGAAGTTCTCCCATCTTTAATTCTATGTCTTCAAACTCTTCTTGATTAATGAGTAACTCTTCCGGATCCGTTACTCTTGTCCCACAAATCACGTCTAACAAAGTCCGGTCTGATTCTTCGTCATATAAAGGCTTGTCCAATGAAACATAAGAGTTTAATGGTATGTGCTTTTGTCTTGTTGCTGTCTTAATAGCTGTAATAATTTGTCTTGTAATACAAAGTTCAGCAAAAGCCTTGAAGGAGGACAGTTTATCCCCGTTAAAATCACGGACTGCTTTATAAAGTCCGATCATCCCTTCTTGCACAATATCTTCATGATCAGCACCAATCAAAAAATAAGATCTTGCCTTTGCGCGAACAAAGTTCTTATATTTGTTGATTAGAAATTCTAGTGCACCACTATCTCCATTTCTTACAAAAACAACTAGTTCATCATCTTCTACAGCGTCATAGTTTGGCTTTAGTTTGGTTTCTTGAAGGTCCATGCTCACGACAATCCCTCCGACCTTGACTGTTGTCTAAATTATAGACCCATTATATAGCACAGTTTTCCAGCGGGTCAACCACGTATCAACGCTGTCGACGCCATTTTTCAAAAATTTCAGCAACTTCTTTGCTAAGAGGGATTTTTGTCGAATTTTTCTTTTTTTGCGTATTTTGGACTTCTTTGTCGATTCCTTTTTCCGTCGTTTCAATTTCCATTAACAATTCCCTAGCAGACTTCCGCAAAGCTCCACTCCCAAAAATCATCGATTGCTCTGCCATATCAGATGTAGCAACATGGATCGTTGTATCGATACGCTTCAAGTCAAGAACAAGCTTTTCAATTCGTTCGTCGGCCGTCTCATTTTTGCGGGTATATAATACATCAATCCGGTGATTTTTATAGCTTTTGCCAATCCCTTGAACCATGTGTGCATCAAAGATCACCTTGACTTGATATCCAGTGTATGCTTGATACTCTGCCATCATTTCAACAAGGCGATCTCGCGCTAAACCAAGGTCTTTGTCTTTTAGCTCTCGAAGCTCAGGCCAGGCCCCAATCATGTTATAGCCATCGACGAGCAAAATGTCCCTCATTTTACTCACTGCCTACTTCATGACGTCTCCGGTATACTTCATACATGAGCAAGCTAGCAGCAACTGAGGCATTTAACGATGTGACATGACCAACCATGGGAATTCGAATGAGGAAATCACACTTTTCTTTCACTAAACGACTAATCCCTTTCCCTTCACTTCCAATAACAAGACCAATCGGCATATCAAATGACGCTTGACGATAATCAGCTGTTCCTTTAGCATCTGTCCCAGCAAACCAGAGCCCACGTTTCTTTAAATCATCCATTGTTCTTGCGATGTTTGTTACACGTACAACTGGAACATATTCAATGGCCCCAGTTGAAGACTTGGCTACTGTTTGTGTCAGCCCTACGGCTCTGCGTTTTGGGATAATGACTCCGTGGGCACCAACAGCATCAGCTGTACGTAAAATAGAACCTAGATTATGTGGGTCCTCCACCTCATCTAACAGTAAGAAAAAGGGCTCCTCCCCGCGCTCACTTGCTGCTTGAAACAAATCCTCCATCTCTGCATACTCATAGGCTGCTATGGATGCCACCACTCCCTGATGGTTATCTGTATCAACAAGTTGAGCTAATTTTTTCTTTGGGGCGTGTTGAATCAACACGCCATTTTCTTTGGCAAGCTGTACAACTTTTGTCATCTGGCCCTTTTGAGAACCTTCTGCAATCCAAATTTTATTAATGGAATGCCCTGCTTTCAATGCTTCAATGATTGGATTCTTACCGACAATAAATTCTTGACTCATCTTATTTCCTCCTTTCTATAACCGTTATCTTTCTTCAACCACTTCAACAGCTTTTTTGATAATTTCATCAAGGCGCTCGTGCTCTCCTTGAAAATAATGATAGCCTAACATCGCTTCAAATCCTGTTGAATAGCGATAGGTGTTTAAATCTGTGTTTTTAGGAATTGAGCCTGATTTCGCATTTCTTCCACGTTTAAATACCGCCATCTCAGCCTCAGTTAAAAACTCTTCTTCTATTAGCCTACCCATAATATACGCCTGTGACTTAGCTGAAACGTATTTCGTTGCTTCCACATGAAGGCGGTGCGGTCTTACATTTCCTTTTGCAATTAAATAGTAGCGTACATACATATCAAGCACCGAATCACCCATGTAAGCAAGCGCTAGCGCGTTAAGTTGTTTCAAGTCTGTATTTGCTTCAATGATCTTCATACTAGCCTCGTTTCCAACGAACACCTTGAGCTGTATCCTCTAACACAATCCCTTGTTCTTTTAACTCATCACGAATTTTATCAGCAAGAGCAAAATCCTTTTGTTTGCGCGCTTCATTACGTTGTTTTATTAACTCTTCAATATCATGATCCAGTAACTCTTTTTGTGAGTGGAGCGTAAGCCCTAATACCTCAGCAAACTCTGTAAATAATTGCAGAAATGCCTCTAGTACTTCCTTCGATGTTTGCTCTTCGCGAAGGTAGCGGTTTGCTTCTTTTGCTAAGTCAAACAGAACAGAAATTCCATTAGCACTGTTAAAATCGTCATCCATTTCCTGGATAAAACGATCCTTTAGTGCACCGATCCTCTCTAGCCAATCTCCTTTTTCACCCAAGCCAGCTGATTCTTCTAGCCTATGTTCTAAACTCGATACCGCTGTTCTTAATCGTTCGAGTCCACTTTTAGCCCCCTCTAGTAACTCATCACTAAAGTTAATAGGGCTGCGATAATGAGCTGTTAACATAAAGAAACGAACGACTTCTGCTGAATGTTGTCGAATAATATCTTTGGCCAAAACAAAATTTCCGAGTGATTTCGACATTTTTTCATTATCAATGTTAATAAATCCGTTATGAAGCCAATAATTTGCCATCGGTTTTTCTGTTAATGCTTCCGATTGAGCAATTTCATTTTCATGATGAGGGAAAGATAAATCTTGCCCGCCTGCATGAATGTCAATCGTGTCCCCTAAATATTTTTTAACCATAGCGGAGCATTCAATATGCCAGCCCGGTCTTCCCTCTCCCCATGGACTTTCCCATGAGATCTCACCTTCTTTGGCCGCCTTCCATAACACAAAGTCTAGAGCGTCTTCTTTTCTTTCATCTACTTCAATACGTGCTCCAGATCGCAAGTCATCAATCGATTGAGATGAAAGCTTTCCATAATCTTTAAATTTTCTTGTTCTAAAATAAACATCCCCACTTGATTCGTAGGCGAATCCTTTTTCAATTAACGCGCCGATGAAGGAGATTATTTCAGGCATTGTTTCTGTAACACGAGGGTGAATGTCGGCCTCTTTTACCCCAAGTGCGCATGTATCTTGATGATAGGCTTCAATAAATCGATTAGCTACTTGAAATACATCTTCTCCAATTTCATTAGCTGCCCGTATGATTTTATCATCAACATCCGTGAAGTTCGATATAAACGTAACGTCAAACCCTCTGTACTCTAAATATCTTCTGACCATATCATACACAATCGGAGGCCTTGCATTCCCAATATGAATGTAGTTGTATACAGTCGGTCCGCACACATACATCTTTACTTTACCTTCTTCCATCGGAATAAAGGGTTCTTTCTTTTTTGTTAAACTGTTGTAAACATGAATAGACATTGGATCTACTCCCTCTTTCTTATTTCTATTACATTATGCATTAGGCTACTTTTTTGTTGATGACCTCAGATGCTCCCGTTCTTCTTTCAATGCTTTGATTTCTTCTTCCAATTCCTTTAATTTATCCGCTATCGGGTCAGGCAAAAGATGGTGATTCAATCCATGCTCAACCTTTACTCCATCTTGAATAACAATTCTCCCTGGAATCCCCACAACTGTAGAATTAGCTGGCACTTCTTTTAATACAACGGAGCCAGCCCCTATACGTGCATTTTTTCCAATTGTAAAGGAACCTAGTATTTTAGCTCCTGATGCAACTAAGACACCATCCTCTACTGTTGGATGACGCTTCCCTTTTTCTTTTCCTGTCCCTCCGAGAGTGACCCCTTGATAGATCGTGACATTATTTCCAATTTCACATGTTTCTCCGATAACCACTCCCATTCCGTGGTCAATAAACAAGCGTTGACCAATTATTGCACCAGGGTGGATTTCAATCCCGGTGAAGAAACGACTAATTTGTGAAATCGATCTAGCTAAGAAGCACATTTTCCTTTTCCAAAGCCAGTGTGCTACGCGATGTGCCCATATTGCATGAACACCCGAGTACGTAAATATCACTTCAAGTCTACTTCTTGCGGCAGGATCTTGTTCAAATACAACGTCAACATCATTTAATAACGTGCGAAATTTTTTCCCCATGTGTTCTCATCCCCCTTTTAGAGGACCCGCTGCCCTTAAATGATCTACTTAGCAAAAAAAGCGCCTCTGTGCATCTAGGATGCACAGAGGCGCTTTTGGCGCGGTTCCACTCTGCTTAGAGAAGGCAATACCTACTCATCTTTTCTAGCTTGTAACGAAGCAACTCGCTCTTTCCTACTAAAAATAATGTTCAAAAAGAGACTCAAGGGTGCATGTTCAAAGCAAGATTCCTAAACCACTCTCAGCCAATGATGGTCCTCTCTGCAAGGAATGACTCACTTTTACTTTTCCCTCTCAACACGGTAACCTTATTTATTTAATAAGCTATGAAGTCTAGCAACAACAACATCTTTGCCTAAAAGCTCCAATGATTCCGGCAAGTCACGTCCATGTGTTTGCCCTGTCGTTGCTACACGGATCGGCATAAATAATTTCTTGCCTTTATGACCTGTAGCTTTTTGAGTTGCTTTCATAGCATCCTTAATGGTACTAGCCGTAAACTCTTCCATTGTTTCTAACTCTTTTATTAATTGAGCTAACACTTCAGGAACTTGCTCTTCATCTAAAACCGTTTGTGCTTCCTCATTATACCCAATTTCTGTTTTAAAGAAAAGTTCTGTTAACTCAACGATCTCAGCACCATAATGCATTTGCTCCTGATACAAGGCAATTAAACGCTTAGCCCAATCTTTTTGTTCGTCTGTCATGTCTTCTGACAGCTTTCCAGCTTTAACTAAATGTGGCAATGCAAGCTCAACCACTTGATCAAGGTCAGCATTTTTAATGTATTGATTATTCATCCAAGCTAGTTTGTCTGTATCAAAAACAGCAGGAGCTTTTGCCACTCGGTCCAATGTGAATTGTTCTCCTAGCTCGTCTACAGAGAAAATCTCCTCTTCCCCAACAGGAGACCAACCTAATAAAGCAAGGAAATTAACGATGGCTTCTGGCATGTACCCAAGCTCTTTGTATTGCTCAACAAATTGAATAATGGACTCATCCCGCTTACTCATCTTCTGGCGATCTGGATTTAGAATTAACGATGCATGTGCAAATTTCGGCACATCCCAACCAAACGCTTCATAAAGCAACACTTGTCTTGGTGTATTTGATAGATGCTCTTCTCCACGGATAACATGCGAAATTTTCATGAGGTGGTCATCAATTACAACAGCAAAGTTATACATTGGAATGCCATCCTTACGCGCAATAACGAAATCACCAATTCCATCCGATTCAAATGTAACTTCGCCACGAACTGCATCTTGAATTTGAATGAGCTTTCCTTCAGGAACACGGAAACGCACAACCGGCTTAATTCCTTTTTCTTCATATTCTTTACGCTGCTCTTCAGTTAAATCTCGATCACGACCGCTATATTTAGGCAATTCCCCACGTGCTTTTTGTTCCTCACGCTCTGCCTCTAATTCTTCCTCTGTCATATAGCAGTAGTATGCTTTCCCCTCTTTAAGAAGGTGGTCTAGATATTCTTTGTACAACCCTACACGTTCCATGCAGCTATACGGCCCATATTCTCCACCTACATCAATACTTTCATCCCAATCCATTTTAAGCCACTTCAAACTATCTAATAGTTTCTCTTTTGCTTGATCGACATTGCGGGCTTGATCAGTATCTTCAATACGCAAAATAAATTTCCCGCCCTGGCTTTTCGCAAACAAATAGTTAAATAAGGCAGAACGAGCACCACCAATATGTAAATGTCCTGTTGGACTAGGAGCAAAACGAACGCGAACGTCACTTCCCATAATATACACCTTCCATTTCTATGATCCTATTATGCATAATAACATGTTTATGTTAATTACCTATATCACTATATCACTACTTTGGTCAACTAAACCTTTTTTTATGACTGCTCTACTAAAAGAATTGTTGCCTGCGAAGCGATTCCTTCGCCTCTCCCTGTAAATCCTAGTTTTTCTGTTGTCGTTGCTTTTACGTTCACTTGACTAACATCGGCCTCTAGCAACTCAGCAATACGCGCTCGCATCGTTTCAATATGCGGAGCCATTTTCGGTTTTTGAGCGATAATGGTGCAATCGATATTTCCTAACTTGTATCCTTTTTCTTTCACGAGTTCCCATACATGAGTAAGAAGCTTCGCAGAGTCTGCATCCTTAAACGCACTGTCTGTATCAGGAAAGTGCTTGCCAATATCCCCTTCGCCAATTGCCCCTAGCGCTGCATCAGCAATCGTATGTAACAATACATCTGCATCAGAATGTCCAAGGAGACCTAATTCATAAGGAATCGTTATCCCCCCAAGTATAAGTGGTCTGCCTTCAACTAACTGATGAACATCGAACCCTTGTCCAATTCTCATGCCTATCTCATCTCTCTTTCCTTAAATATAGCTTCTGCAAACAATAAATCTTCAGGAGTGGTAAGCTTAATGTTTTGATAATCCCCTTCAACAATCGCAACTTCATGTCCTAACCATTCAACTAAACTCGCATCATCTGTTCCGAGCATAGCAGCAGCTTGTGCTTTTTCATGTGCTTCTTTTATTAACGATAGCTGAAACGCTTGCGGTGTTTGAATGGTCCACAGTTCCTCACGCTTCAATGTATTCACAACTCTTTTGGAGAGGACCCGTTTAATCGTCTCTTTCACTGGCACGGCCGCTGTAACAGCCCCCATCTCAGCCGCTTTTTGCACTAAAGCGTGAATGACATCCCTAGGAACAAATGGCCTTGCTCCATCATGGACCAAAACAATGCTATCTGCCAAAATAGAGCTAAGCCCGTTTCTAACACTATGCTGACGTTCTTCTCCACCTTCTACTACGGTCACTTTAGATAGGGAGTGCTTCTTTGCTAACTCATTCATGATTTCAAGTTCTTCGCGATTAGCTACAAGGACCACTTGGTCGCACCACGAATCTTCCTGAAACAAACGGATCGTATGTACAATAAGCGGTTGGCCATTTAATTCAAGAAATTGCTTGTTCTTGCCTGCTTTCATTCTTTTCCCTTGGCCAGCTGCAGGGATGACAACTCGATACTCCATTGTATTCTCTCCTATCAAAGCAATATATAATAATCCCATGAATTGTATATTGTATATATACGTTACTTTTTTAAACCGATATATATTTTAGCATGTTCTCCCATTTAATTGCATATGTTTGTTTTAAGTATAGCCTGTACACTTAGAACAAAAGAAGAAAAACGCTATCCTCCATCAAGAGTATAGCGCTTATGAAATGATCTACTATGTTTCAACCCACTCTTTACAGTGCCTTTTCAAGCAACTTAGGCTTGGCAAAAATCATTCGTCCCGCACTTGTTTGCAATACACTTGTAACAACAACATCAATTTGCTTTCCAATATAGTCACGCCCACCCTCTACAACGATCATCGTGCCATCGTCAAGATAAGCAACACCTTGATGCTGTTCTTTTCCATCTTTAATCACTTGAACTTTAAGCTCCTCACCTGGGAGCACAACAGGCTTCACTGCATTCGCTAAATCATTAATATTTAATACGGCGACTCCTTGCAACTCACATACTTTATTTAAATTAAAGTCATTTGTTACAACCATTCCTGAAGAAACCTTTGCTAATTTAACTAATTTGCTATCTACTTCAGAAATATCTTCAAAGTCACCTTCATAGATTTCTACATTAATCGGTAATTCTTTCTGAATTGTATTTAAGATATCAAGGCCACGGCGCCCTCGATTTCGCTTTAGCACATCCGATGAATCGGCTATATGTTGTAACTCTTCTAACACAAATCCAGGAATGACTAGAGTTCCTTCTAAAAAGCCCGTTTTACAAATGTCAGCAATACGTCCATCAATGATAACACTTGTATCTAAAATTTTTAATTGCTTCCCAACTGAAGGATCGACCTCTTCCTCTTTTTTCTTGCCTAAATTCCTCGTTAGTGTAAACAAATTAATCAACTCATCTCGTTTTTTGAACCCAATTTGGAATCCAAAATATCCAACGAAAATCGTGACAAAAATAGGAACAACGGTACTCACAATCGGGATGTTAATAGCGTTTAATGGAATACCAATTAAATAAGCAACAATTAGACCAACAATTAATCCCATCGTACCAAACAATACATCTGTGACTGGAGCCCGTACAATCGCTTCCTCAAGAAGCTTCATGAGATTCACGATATAATCAGCTAGCCAAAACGTAGCAAAAAAGAAAATAATAGCACCGATCACTGCGCCAGCATAGGAATTTGTCACCCAAACGGGTACTTCGCCAAAATTTAAGATATGGATAAGTTCTGGAATGAAGATAAAACCCAAAGTGCCTCCAACTAGAACGAAGAAAAGCTGTACAATTCGCTTTAGCATCCATATTCACCTCCTTTTATTATTATAGACAAGTTTACCGGTTTGAAACCTATCAAACTGTATTTCACATAAATTCTCAAAATTCTTCCGTACTCGCGAAACGTATCAAACGCTAAATCACTTATCAATTCTGAAAACTCCCTATTATACAGTACGATTTATGTTGATATTAAATGTTAAATATGCCGATCCACAAACAGCTGTTCTTGTATACGGTTTAACCCATCTTTAATCATCTTTGCCCTCGGTTCACCAATTCCTTCCACTTCATCTAACTCATTGATACTGGCAAACATAACATTGGATAAGTTCTCATATTTTTCGATTAGGTTTTCAATAATGGTAGATGGCAGCCTTGGAATACGATGTAAAATCCGGTAACCTCGTGGCAAAACCGCTTGCTCTTGAATATTTATATTTTTGCTATAACCAAGTGCTTTGACAATCTCTTGTTCATCAAATAATTCCTCGGTTTGAAACTTAGTTAATTCCTTTAGTAGATCTTTAGGATTTTGTTGATCGTTTTTCATATAATCTTTGATTAAATGAATCGCTTCTTTTTCTGTGTTTGCTACTAACTCATTTAACTGCATCGTAATTAATCGACCTTCATTGCCTAGCTCGTTAATATAATTTAGTATCTCACCTTTTATTCTTAAAACCATCTGCACTCTGTGAATGACTTGTGTCACTTCTTGAAGTGTAACAAGTTGTTCAAATTCGAGTGCGCCCAAATTAGTAATGCCTTGGTCAAGAACAACTTTATACTTTTCAAGTGTCTGAATGGCTTGGTTGGCCTTTGTCAAAATGACGCCAATATCTTTTAATGAATAGCGGTGATCTCCTTGATAGAGAGTGATTACATTTCGTCGCTGTGAAATCGAAATCACTAGGTTTCCTGTTTGCTTAGCAACCCGTTCCGCTGTACGATGCCGTATACCTGTTTCATTTGAGGTGATCCCATTGTTAGGGACCAGTTGGGTGTTGGCATACAAGATTCGTTTTCCATCTTCACTTAAAATAATCGCCCCATCCATTTTGGCTAGTTCGTATAGGTAAGCAGGTGAAAAGTCACAGTTGATAAAAAAACCTCCGTCCACAATAGGTATCATCGCATTGTCATAACCAATGACAATCAAACCTCCCGTTTTCGCACGTAAAACATTATCAATCCCTGCTCTCAAATCTGTTCCGGGCGCAACTAGCTTCAATACATTTTGAATAAAAGCTTGCCGCTTTTTCCCCTCATTCATTTATTACCCTCCTAAGCCGACCTCTAGCGCTCGTTCTAATGTTGGTACACCAATGACGTCAATATCCTTTGGATACGTCCAGCCCCCTAGATTCTTCTCCGGGATGATCGCCCGTTTAAACCCTAATTTGGCTGCCTCATTTACCCTTTGCTCGATACGTGAAACACGTCTAATTTCTCCCGTTAATCCCACCTCACCTATGGCAACATCTGTAGGGCTCGTAATTTGATTACGGAAGCTTGATGCAATACTAAGAGCAATAGCCAAATCAATGGCTGGTTCATCCAAACGAATTCCACCAGCGACATTTAAATACGCATCTTGATTTTGAAGAAGAAGCCCCACTCTCTTTTCAAGTACTGCCATCAAAAGAGATACCCGGTTATGATCGACTCCGGTAGCCATTCGTCTTGGATTTCCAAAGCTCGTCGGTGATATAAGTGCTTGTAGCTCTACTAACACAGGTCTCGTTCCTTCCATTGAAGCAACAACAATCGATCCAGCCGCTCCTTGTGACCGTTCCTCCAAAAAGATTTCAGACGGATTGAGCACTTCCTCTAGACCTGTTTCTTTCATTTCAAATATGCCCATTTCATTCGTGGACCCAAAACGATTCTTAACGGCACGTAGAATCCGATACGTATGATGTCGTTCTCCTTCAAAGTATAGAACAGAATCAACCATATGCTCTAGCAGTTTCGGCCCTGCTATGGATCCTTGTTTTGTAACATGCCCCACGATAAAAATAGCAATTCCTCTTGTTTTAGCAATGCGCATAAAAGCAGCCGTACATTCTCTAACTTGCGCCACACTTCCAGGTGCAGATGTGATGTCTTCTTGATAGACCGTTTGAATGGAATCAATAATCACTAATGTCGGTTTCACTTCATCTATCGCACGCTCGATAAAAGCAATATCCGTCTCAGCTAAGACATATAAGTCCCCTGAGGACACTCCAAGACGTTCTGAACGTAACTTCGTTTGTTTCACGGATTCCTCACCAGAAATATATAAAACCTTTTGCTTTGTTTCAGCTAACTTAGAAGAAAGCTGTAGCAAAAGCGTTGACTTCCCAATTCCCGGGTCTCCCCCTACAAGAACGAGTGATCCTGGGACAATTCCTCCACCAAGTACACGATCTAATTCCGTCATCGTCGTGCTAACTCTTGCTTCTGTCTCGCTCTTTACTGAAATAATGGATTGGGGCTTTGAACCTGTTGCAGCAGATGTAACATAGCTTCGACTCGCTTGTTTCGCACTTGGTTCAAACTCCTCTATCATTGTGTTCCAGCCTTGGCAACCCGGGCACTTGCCCATCCATTTTGCTGATTCATATCCACACTCTTGGCAGACGAATTTCGTTTTCTTCTTGGCCATGATTTCTCTCCCTTCTACCTATTACATCTATTGTAACAGAGTAGAAGTAAAAAGTTTTCTCCTTGAGCTTCTGACCAAAAATTTATGAACGGTAAGACCCTTTGTGACTCTTATAGTCCTATTATATGGTGAAAAGCCGAGGGATTATGACTCTCCCTCGGCTTTTTCTACTTTAGAGCCAGTGATGTATGCACTAAGATTAAATTTATACTTGTAGATTTTCAAGTGTTTCAGATGTTTGGACAAATAATTCGTCATCCTTAACATCAATGATCGCTTTTTGACCTTTAGAAATCGTTCCTTTTAGCAACTCTTCTGATAGGCGATCCTCCACTTGCTTTTGCAACGCACGACGTAACGGACGCGCACCATATTCTGGATCATAGCCAAGGTCTGTAATCTTATCTTTTGCCGCTTCAGTAAGTTCAAAGTCTATGCCTTGCTCCTGTAAACGAGCTTTCAATTGAGCAGCCATTAACGTTATAATTTCACGAATGTGCTTCTTCTCAAGTGAATGGAAGACAATTAGTTCATCAATACGGTTCAGGAATTCTGGACGGAAGCTACGCTTTAGCTCTTCCATCACTTTCCCTTTCATATCTTTGTATTCTTGACCTTCGCCTTCTGTCGCAAATCCTAAGAATTTGCTACGTTTTAATTCACTTGCTCCTACATTCGATGTCATAATAATAGCGGTATTACGGAAATCAACTGTTCTTCCTTTTGAATCTGTTAAACGTCCATCCTCAAGCACTTGTAGCAAGATATTAAACACTTCAGGGTGTGCTTTTTCAATCTCATCTAACAAGATAACTGAATATGGCTTACGGCGAACTTTTTCCGTTAATTGTCCGCCATCATCATGTCCTACATAACCTGGAGGAGAACCAACTAGTCGGCTCGTCGTATGCTTTTCCATGTATTCAGACATATCGATACGAATGACAGAGTCTTCATCACCAAATAATGTTTCAGCAACCGCTCTTGCTAGTTCTGTCTTACCAACCCCAGTTGGTCCTAAGAAAATGAAGGAACCAATTGGACGTTTCGGATCTTTCAGACCTGCTCGAGCACGACGGACAGCTTTAGAGATCGATTTAACCGCTTCTTCCTGACCAATGACACGTTCATGAAGAATCGACTCCATCTTAAGTAAACGATCCGTCTCTTCTTCCGCCAACTTGGAAACAGGAATTCCCGTCCAGCTAGCGACAACCTGAGCGATGTCTTCAGCTGTTACTTCTGTGTCCTCTTGGCCTTGCTTTTTCTTCCACTCATTCTTCATTTCTTCTAACTCTTCACGTAAACGTTGCTCTGAATCACGTAAAGAAGCAGCTTTTTCAAATTCTTGGCTTTGAACCGCGGCGTCTTTTTCTTTTCTCGTTTCGTCAAGACGTTGCTCAAGCTCTTTCAAGTTAGGTGGTGCTGTATAGGACTTCAGACGAACCTTTGAACCAGCTTCATCAATTAAATCAATGGCTTTGTCTGGAAGGAAACGATCTGAAATGTAGCGATCAGATAATTTAACTGCTGCTTCAATCGCATCATCTGTAATGGTTACACGGTGATGTGCCTCGTAACGGTCACGAAGCCCTTTTAAAATTTGCTCTGATTCATCAAGTGTTGGTTCATTGACTTGAATCGGCTGGAAGCGACGCTCTAGGGCAGCATCTTTTTCAATATATTTACGGTATTCATCAAGGGTCGTTGCTCCAATACATTGAAGCTCGCCACGGGCAAGTGATGGCTTTAAGATGTTTGAAGCATCAATAGCACCTTCAGCTCCACCTGCACCAATTAAAGTGTGAAGCTCATCAATGAATAAGATGACATTTCCAGCTTGACGAATTTCATCCATTACTTTTTTCAAACGGTCTTCGAATTCACCACGATATTTTGTACCTGCTACCACCGTACCCATATCAAGAGTCATCACACGCTTGTTACGTAGGGTTTCTGGTACTTCATTGGCAATAATCGCTTGTGCCAACCCTTCAGCAATCGCCGTCTTCCCAACACCTGGCTCCCCGATTAAGACTGGGTTATTCTTTGTACGACGACTTAATACTTGAATTACTCTTTCAATTTCTTTGCTACGACCAATAACAGGATCAAGCGATTCTTCTCTTGCTACCGCCGTTAAATCACGTGCTAAACTGTCAAGTGTTGGTGTGTTGGCATTGGTTGCTCCTGTACTTTGCCCTGAAGAATTTCCAACTTCATTGCTTCCAAGTAGTTGCAACACTTGTTGGCGTGCTTTATTTAAGCTTACTCCTAAGTTATTTAGAACGCGAGCTGCCACGCCTTCTCCTTCTCTGATCAGACCAAGTAAGATATGCTCGGTTCCTACATAAGAGTGACCTAGCTTACGCGCTTCATCCATTGATAGTTCGATTACTTTTTTTGCTCTAGGTGTATAATGAATCGTCTTAGAACCTTCTTGCCCTTTACCGATTAACGATTCTACTTCTTTTTGAATTTTTTCAGAGCCTAGTCCTAAAGCTTGGAGAGCTTTCGCGGCAATGCCTTCCCCTTCTCGAATTAAACCAAGTAAGATATGCTCTGTACCAATATTGTTATGACCTAATCTTACCGCTTCTTCTTGTGCTAATGCTAATACCTTCTGTGCGCGTTCTGTAAAACGTCCAAACATCATTGACGTCCACCTCCATGATTATTCGTTCGTTTCTTCCTCTAATTTTAATCTTTCTCTAATCAGCGTAGCTCTTCTTTCGTCTCGTTGTTCAGACGATAACACCTCACCAGCATACTGCTGAAGAAATCCTGGCTGTGTTAAAATCATTAGTTCATTTAAGATGTTCCCTGACAAACCTTTAATCAAACCTAAATCAATTCCCAACCGAACGTTTGATAAACGTTGCGTCGCTTCTTTTGACTCAATCATTCGACTATGAGCTAATATACCAAATGAACGATGTACTCGGTCCTCAAGCTGTAACCTTGATTGATCCAAAAGGTTTTCTCGTGCTGCTCGTTCCTGTTGAATAAGCTGCAAGACCACTCCACGTAGGTCTTCAACAATATCTTCTTCTGATTTCCCTAGTGTGAGCTGGTTAGAAATTTGAAATAAGTTACCTAAAGCTTCGCTACCTTCCCCATAAATTCCTCTAACAACTAATCCTAATTGATTAATAGCTGGTAAAATTCGGTTTAATTGTTGAGTCATGGCAAGTGCTGGCAAGTGCATCATGACAGAAGCTCGCAAACCTGTCCCAACATTTGTTGGACAACTCGTTAAATACCCTCTTTTTTCATCAAAGGCATAAGTTAAACGTTGCTCAATCCAATCATCAATTTGATTGGCTTTTTCTAATCCATTTCCTAGTTGAAAACCTGGAAGCAAACATTGAATCCGTATATGATCCTCTTCATTGACCATGATACTGACAGCTTCATCGTTATCAAGCAAGACCGCTCCATGCTTTGAATGATCTGCTAAATTTGGACTAATCAGATGCTTTTCCACGAGTACTCGCTTTTCATTAGCTTTCATATCGTCAATTCGTAAAATTTCAAGTGAGCCAATATCAGTGTACTCATCTTGAGTTAATGCCTCGCCGATATGCTTAGAAGTCGCATATGATTCTTCCATTGAAGCAAGTAAAGGAAATTTATATTCTTCAAGGTTCCTAGCTAATCTTATTCGGCTACTAAGCACAATATCCGAATCTGGGCCATCTTTTTTCATCCATGGGCTTAATGCTTCTGAAATAAATTGTTGGAGTGACATCAAATCAGCCCTCCTTTTGCTCATTCTTTTGTTTTTCTAACATCCGAATTTCATCTCTCAGCTTTGCAGCTTGCTCAAACTCTTCTTGATCAATTAAACCTTTTAGCTCGGTTTTTAATGATTCAATCTGACGTTGTAGCTGAATCCCTCCGCCAATTCTTTCAGGAAGCTTTCCGGCATGGGTATGGTTGCCGCTATGCACCCTTTTTAAGATAGGTCCCAATTTTGATTCAAAGCTCTTATAGCAATTCGCGCAACCGAACCTTCCTACCTTCGTAAACTGTTCATAGGTCATCCCGCACTTTTCACAAGATGGCTTGATTTCCTGGGCCTCTGCTTTCACGGGTTGCTCAAAATGTAATAAACCTGATAATAACTGATGAATAGAAAAACTATTTCCCCCAGGGAAGTATTCGCCTTTTTCCTTGGCGCATTGATCACAAATATGGAACTCGGTCTTTTCACCATTTATAATTTTTGCAAAATGCAAACTTGCTTTCCTTTTATTACATTCCTGACAAAGCATGTATTTTCCTCCTCCCTAAGTCAATTCTTTATATTTTAATGTTTGCAGCATCGCGATTAAAATGTTTGCTCTTACTTCATCTCGGTGATTGATGTTTGCATTATATAACGTTCGATCCATGACACTGATCATTAAATTTGCTTCTCTTTTCGTAATAGCCTGCTCATCAAATAAACGAATAATGATATTCTCTGCTGTATGTTGATCAATATTTTCACCAACAATTTTTATCATTTGATCAAAAAGATCGAGATGGTCATGGGGACTGACTTTCATTATTCGAATATATCCCCCGCCCCCTCTTTTGCTTTCTACTTGATATCCTTTTTCTAACGTAAACCTTGTCTGGATCACATAATTAATTTGTGAAGGGACACATTGAAATTTCTTAGCAATTTCACTTCGCTTTATTTCCAACGGATCATCTCCACTATTTCTAATAGTAGCTTTTAAGTAATCTTCAATGATGTCAGATATATTTCTCAAGCTTTGCCCTCCCTTCATCTTTTGACTTTGACTATCTTTGACTTTATAAACATTATATGCGCTCCATTTAAAAAGTGCAATATGTATGACTTATTCCTAGTATAACCAGGCTCGTCTAGTTGATAACCTTTTATTATTAGATAAAAAGTCATTAATTTACTCATATTCTAACTATTTATTTTTAAAATCATTTCTAGTTAACTGATTTGTCTTTGAAAATGAAGAAAGACACTGAAAAAGGTCAATTTTTCTCCTTTCTCAGTGTCATTTTTCAACAAAATGAATCATTCTTCTACGTACTTATGACACAACAACTTGTCCAACTATCTCTTTTGATGAAAAATTTTTATAATTTTTATCTACCTTTTTTACAGTTGGAAACATTAAATGCTTCTCAAACTCCGTCACCAATCCGGTTTCACCCACTAAATAAATGGTAGACCATTTGTTCTTTTCTGCTTCCTTTTGAATTAGACATGCTAAGTCTTTATATGCGCGCTGTTGATTTGCTTCAAAGCGTTGTTCATATTTATCACGATGATTTGCCCGTCTTGCCATCCGTTCACTTGCTGCTACTCCATCGTATTGTTTCCAATCTTCCTTGTCTATTTCTAAGTCATATAATCTTTCTTTGTTTACCTCGCCTAGACTAGTCTCAATCATAAAAATATCTTCTTTTTGAATATAGATGATTCCTTCGATAGGGTATTCTTTATTTAATCTTTCAAGTTGCTCGGTTCTTGGCTGTTTCTCCCAAAAAAATTCATTTTCTACTGGAATTTGAAGTTTTCTTAAATAAAAGTCTCCATTTGGTGATGCAATGAGGACAAGGCTTTTAGGTAATTCAGTTTGTAGCGAGTAAATGGCTTCGATTGCTTTGCTCTTTATTTTTTTATATGCTTTTTTGTTTTCTTCATTTTCTGATGGTATATATTCTTCTATTTTCTTTAGTCCGTTTTTAAGGCGAATTTTCCATTCTCCTCTTTGTTGATCATTGCTCGTTTGATCGGTTCGTAAATAAATGGTTAAGTACCCTTCATGACAAGACTGGCCTTTAAGTTGTTGGAGTTGTTTTGCTAAAGACATGCGATCATCCTCCTTGTTTTAGTAGAATTTCATTCTACCTTTAGGAGTCTTTAACCTAGTTGAGGAGATAATAAACATCTTGAGTAGGGTTTTTGTCTGGCTAGGACGATTATTACTTCGAAATGACTTTTTGAGTTTTGTTTTTAATAATTGTTTTGTGAGGGATTTTTATAGTCCATTTTATAAGTTTTGGATGCTTTTATGGATTGCTGTCGAAGTTTAGCCATATTTTGTCTGAAGTTTAGGATTTGCTGTCCAAACTTGGAGATTTGCAAGCGGAAGTCTGCTTTTTACTGTCGAATGAGGAATTTGTTTTTTACTGTAGGAAAGAAGCTTCTTCTATGTTGTCTAGCAATGTCCTGGTTTTTTCTTTTTCTACGGGGACGATTTTACGTACTCTCTCATAGGTGCTACTTCACATCGGTTTGCGTTTTCATTTTTATAAAACAATGGTATTCTTTATGGCTTGTTGTCCAATTTGAACGATATTCTGGCGGAAGTGAAGAATTTGCTGTCTAAACTTGGAGATTTGCAAGCGGAAGTCTATTGTTTTCTGTCGAAATGATGAAGTAGTTGGGCGAATGGCTTTTTCTATGCACGGCGTACGTGCCTGGGAACGTTTTGGCTCGCTATTTCTCTTCTAACGGGAAAGGGCATGGAGTTTTTTCAAGAAGCTTATTTACGATCTAACCATCGGCCCATTCGAGGAAGATGTTGTTCCTTCTTACGCTCTTCCGACATGTAGTCTCATCCCAACTCTTCTCTTTTTATACGGAGCGTGCCCGCCTGGCAACGTCTTGGCTCGTCATTTCTCTTCTACGTGGAAGGCATGATGCTTCTCTTAGAAGTATTCGATGACCTTTACGAAAAAAAGAAGTTCGTCTCACAGGGGGACATGGAGCCTTTCAAGAAGCTTACTCACGTAGTAACATCGGCCTATTCGAGGAAGAGGGGCTCCTCCGTATCAAAAGCTCTTTAGCGCCTTCCTTACTCTGTTTATGCGCATAAAAAAAACAATCCATTGGATTGTCTTTTATCT
>NZ_JRJU01000026.1 GCF_000787375.1 Halalkalibacter okhensis
GCTCGTAACTGAGCTAATGGCTCTTGCTGTTTTTTCAAAGATGTAGTTCATGATGTTTGATGGTGCCGGCCAGAGGACTTGAACCCCCAACCTACTGATTACAAGTCAGTTGCTCTACCAATTGAGCTAGGCCGGCAAATGGTGGCTCAGGACGGAATCGAACCGCCGACACATGGATTTTCAGTCCATTGCTCTACCGACTGAGCTACTGAGCCATATCAAACTTCATTTAAAATGGCGGTCCGGACGGGACTCGAACCCGCGACCTCCTGCGTGACAGGCAGGCATTCTAACCAACTGAACTACCGGACCAAAGGTAATTGCGGGGGACGGATTTGAACCGCCGACCTTCGGGTTATGAGCCCGACGAGCTACCAGACTGCTCCACCCCGCGTCGTTATATAGTATTCGGATGTTGCTTTTTCAAAGAAGTTGTCTTTTCCTCTTCTAGTAACGCTTTGTGGTGGTTGCGTCAAGACATGTCGAAGCTTTCTCGACGATGTTTTGCTTCATGCTCCACCCCGCGTCGTTTTATTTAAAAAAACCATGGTGGAGGATGACGGGATCGAACCGCCGACCCCCTGCTTGTAAGGCAGGTGCTCTCCCAGCTGAGCTAATCCTCCATTTGTGTTGGTGACCCGTACGGGATTCGAACCCGTGTTACCGCCGTGAAAGGGCGGTGTCTTAACCGCTTGACCAACGGGCCTAATGGCTCCACAGGTAGGACTCGAACCTACGACCGATCGGTTAACAGCCGATAGCTCTACCACTGAGCTACTGTGGAATAAAATGGGCCTGAGTGGACTCGAACCACCGACCTCACGCTTATCAGGCGTGCGCTCTAACCAGCTGAGCTACAGGCCCACAGTCATGTAATAAGAGCGGGTGATGAGAATCGAACTCACGACATCAGCTTGGAAGGCTGAGGTTTTACCACTAAACTACACCCGCATGGATAATATTTTCTAAATCTTCTAATAGATGACGCACTTAGATGTCTCTTCCTCTTCTCGTATCTCATAGAAGCCAATGCTTTCTGGTCGGGAAGACAGGATTTGAACCTGCGACCCCCTGGTCCCAAACCAGGTGCTCTACCAAGCTGAGCCACTTCCCGTTTTCTCTAATAAGAATGGCGCGCCCTGAGAGATTCGAACTCCCGACCTTTTGATTCGTAGTCAAACACTCTATCCAGCTGAGCTAAGGGCGCTTCTTTTTTTTGGTGCCGAGGGCCGGACTTGAACCGGCACGGTAGTCACCTACCGCAGGATTTTAAGTCCTGTGTGTCTGCCAATTCCACCACCCCGGCAGGACTAAAACATTTTATGAAAGAGCGGAAGACGAGATTCGAACTCGCGACCCCCACCTTGGCAAGGTGGTGTTCTACCACTGAACTACTTCCGCATTGGCTGGGCTAGCAGGATTCGAACCTACGCATGACGGAATCAAAATCCGTTGCCTTACCGCTTGGCGATAGCCCAACAAAAATTAACATGTCCAAAGTATGGCGGAGGAAGAGGGATTCGAACCCCCGCGCGGTTTAACCCGCCTGTCGGTTTTCAAGACCGATCCCTTCAGCCGGACTTGGGTATTCCTCCATAATAAAAGATATATAGCGGCGGAGGGAATCGAACCCACGACCTCACGGGTATGAACCGTACGCTCTAGCCAGCTGAGCTACGCCGCCTCGTATTCTTTAATGGTGGAGCCTAGCGGGATCGAACCGCTGACCTCCTGCGTGCAAGGCAGGCGCTCTCCCAGCTGAGCTAAGGCCCCATAAAATAGATTCTAATTAGAATCAAAATACTTTAATCAAACTTCGACGTCTCCTACGCACAACGCAATCGACATCAGTAATGATAACACACCACTCTGTTCTGTGCAACATTTTCCAATAGTTTTTTTTTATAGAGTTAATATTATGTAGAAATGTCAGAATAAACTTCACCATAACAATCAATTCCGCGCAGGATTTTTATCAGGCTGATAGAATGCAAAAATTTCTCACTGAGATTTATTACTATACCACAATCACAACTAAAATACAAATAGAAGAACCTTTGATTATCCCCACTTCCTTAGTACTTTCTATATATGTGTTTACATATAACACTCACACCCCACTATTGCCTTCTTAAATACAAATTTCTTTTTATAAGTGTGATTAAAGTTAACAAAATCACCAATTCAAACAGAGAACAAGCAAATACACATGTGAATTATTCCACAATTATTTCACAATCTCATGTGAAATAATTCACAATTTGATGTTATACTCAAATTGTAAAGAAATTAACTTGATAAAAACAGGCTGACGTTGATTAAGCAGGAGGGGTTTCTATATGAACGGAAAAGTAAATCGAGTCGTCCTTATCGGCACAGGTGCAGTAGGTTGTAGCTATGCTTACTCTTTAATTAACCAGGGTGTTGTAGAAGAATTGGTTCTTATAGATGTAAATGAATTACGTTCAGAAGGAGAAGCAATGGACCTTAATCACGGTCTCCCATTCGCTCCAACTGCTATGAAAGTGTGGAACGGCACTTACGATGACTGCCAACAAGCAGACTTAGTTGTCATCACAGCTGGCCTAGCTCAAAAACCTGGAGAAACAAGACTAGATTTAGTTGCCAAAAACACTACAATCTTTAAACAAATAGTTGGTCATATTATGAAAAGCGGCTTTGATGGAATATTCTTAGTTGCAACGAACCCAGTTGATATTATGACTTATGTAACATGGAAGGAATCCGGATTACCTAAAGAACGTGTGATCGGTTCTGGAACTACATTAGATTCAGCTAGGTTACGTTATATGTTAGGCGACTATTTTGAAATTGACCCACGAAACATCCATGCCTATATTATCGGTGAACACGGTGATACAGAATTACCTGTATGGAGCCATACTACAATCGGAATGGATAAACTTGAATCTTATATAGAAAGAAATGACACCTATAACACTGGAGCACTAGATAAAATTTTCGAAAATGTTCGTGATGCGGCTTATCATATCATCGAAAGAAAAGGAGCAACTTATTATGGAATCGGGATGTCTTTAGTTCGAATAACGAGAGCCATTCTACAAAACGAAAATAGCGTTCTCCCAGTATCTGCTTACCTCACTGGCGAATATGAACATAACGATATTTACATCGGAGTTCCAACCATTATTAATCGTAACGGAATTCGAAACATTTTAGAAATTGAACTGAATGATAAGGAAAAAAATCAATTCAATCATTCTGTCAAAACCCTACGTGAATCTATGGCACCCCTTTTTGAAAACTAATTACAAAACCCGGCTTCTAAACAATGTAATTTAGAAGCCGGGTATCCTTTAATTCTTATCTAACTAGAAAGCTTATCTTTGTTCTTCTTTTGATCCTCTTCGTATTCATATTCCCAATAATCGGCATTTTTTATATTCAATTTTTTAGGATCGAACACAGGATCCTTTCCTGCTTTCTTCTGCTCTTCATAATCCTTTAATACTCGTAAAGCAGGCTTTGCAAGGATTAAAATAGCAATTAAATTTAACCAAACCATTAAACCTAAACCTACATCTCCAAGCGCCCATGCCAAATCTGCCTCTCTGATTGCTCCAAAAAATACCGCTAAAAGCAGAACCACTTTTAGTAAGAACATACCATACTTTTTATATTTCCCACGTATTAAATATGCTACATTGGTTTCTGCCATATAGTAATACGCCATAATCGTCGTAAAAGCAAAGAAGAATAATGCAATCGCAACAAAGGAAGCACCAAATCCAGGAAGGACAGATTCAATGGCTGCTTGTGTATAACCTGCTCCTGCTGGGATTTCACTAATATTATTGACAATGTAACCCCCATCTGGCCCTTCTACATTGTACATTCCTGTAAATAAAATCATAAATGCTGTTGCCGAACAAACTAAAAGTGTATCGATGTAAACAGAGAACGATTGAACAAGTCCTTGTTTTGCAGGGTGGGAAACTTCTGCCGCCGCAGCCGCATGCGGGCCCGTTCCTTGTCCTGCTTCATTTGAATAAATTCCACGTTTAACGCCCCAAGAAATAGCAAGACCGATAATCCCACCAAATGCAGCATCCGCGCCAAATGCACTACTAAAAATCAATCCAATCACTGCTGGTAATTCCGCAATATTAACTAGCACAATAATCAAAGAAAGCATAATGTAAGCCACAGCCATAAAAGGAACGACAAACTGTGCTACATTTGCAATCCGTTTGATACCCCCAAAAATGATAATACCAATAATAGCAATTAAAATAATACCCGTAATATAGGTGTTAACTGAAAAGGCATTTTCTACAGCAACGGCAATAGAGTTGGATTGAATACCTGGCATAAGCAGACTCATAGCTAGTAAAGTTGCAACGGCAAAGATAACAGCATACCACTTCCAGCCAATCCCTTTTTCGATATAATAAGCAGGCCCACCACGATACTGTCCATCTTGCTTTTGTTTGTACATTTGAGCAAGTGTAGATTCAATAAATGCACTAGATGCACCAATAAATGCAATCATCCACATCCAAAAAACCGCCCCCGGTCCCCCAAACGCAATCGCCGTTGCCGTACCTGCTATATTACCGGTACCGACTCGCCCAGAAAGCGCGATGGCCAAAGCCTGAAATGAAGAGATCCCGGCAGAAGAACTTTTGCCACGGAACGTTAGGCGTACCATATCTTTCACATGTCTAACTTGTAGAAACCGTGTAAAAATAGAAAATAACAAGCCAACGCCTAGACAAAAAATAATCATCGGTGTACTCCACAATACACCATTGAGCCAATTGATTAATTCACTCACATAGACTCCCCCTAACATGTCAAATTTTTTAACATTTCTTACTAATTTGAATTATAGGCGATTCATTGCTATATAACAATATAAAAAAGCGTAAAATCCAAAATATTTATTCGTCATTATTCGAGAAGTACATTTTTGGTTACGCTTACAATTAATGAACATTCGTCTATATACTCAGCTAAGTCATTCAAATGACACATAAAATGAATAGAAAAAAGCACCTCGTAAACGTTTCGAAGTGCTTTCACATCGATATTCTTATGCTAAAGCTGCTTAAGGGCTCTATCTAGGTCAGCTATAATATCTTCAATGGCTTCCGTTCCAATAGATAGACGAATCATCCCCGGTGTGACTCCAGCTGTGTATTGATCCTCTTTGGAAAGCTGTTGATGAGTCGTACTAGCCGGATGAATAATGAGAGATTTTGAATCTCCCACATTAGCTAAATGTGAAAATAACTGAACAGATTGAATGACTTTCTTTCCTTCTTCCACTCCTCCTTTTATTCCAAACGTTAAGATCGCCCCTTGTCCTTTTGGCAAATATTTCGTGGCTAATTCGTACGAAGGATGACTTTCTAAACCTGGGTAATTAACCCATTCAACAGCATTGTGCTCCTGTAGAAACCTCGCCACTTCTAGAGCATTAGAACTATGCCTTTCCATTCGCAGATGAAGCGTTTCCAAACCTTGTAATAATAAAAACGAATTAAACGGTGAAATAGTTGCGCCCATATCTCGTAACAATTGAACACGAGCCTTAATAATATAGGCAATTGGACCAACCGCTTCTGTGTAAACGACTCCATGATAACTAGGATCTGGCTCTGTTAATCCAGAGTACTTCCCACTTGAAGCCCAATCAAACTTTCCACTATCAACTATGACCCCGCCAATAGAAGTCCCATGTCCTCCGATAAATTTGGTCGCTGAGTGAACAACAATGTCAGCTCCATGCTTGATCGGCTGTAATAAATAAGGACTAGGAAACGTATTATCAACAATTAATGGTATGTGATGTCGATGAGCAATGTTAGCAATTTTCTCGATATCTAATATATCCCCTTTTGGGTTACCAATTGTCTCTGCATAGATCGCTTTGGTTTTATCACTTATCGCATCTTTGAAATTCTGCGGATCTTCTGGGTCTACAAAAATAACGTTGATTCCTAACTTCGGCAACGTATTCGCAAATAAATTATAGGTTCCTCCATATAAACTCGATGCCGATACAATTTCATCTCCTGCCTCAGCAATATTTAAAATTGAATAAGTAATAGCTGCTTGTCCAGATGCTGTAGCTAACGCTGCCGCTCCCCCCTCTAATGCAGCAATCCTTTGTTCAAACACATCGGTTGTTGGGTTCATTAATCGTGTGTAAATGTTCCCAAACTCCTTTAATGAGAATAGATTAGCAGCATGCTCTGTGTCTTTAAAGCCATAAGAAGTAGTTTGATATAAAGGAACAGCACGAGACATCGTCGTCGGATCTATTTCCTGTCCCGCATGAATAGCCAGCGTCTCTAATTTAAAAGAATCATCAACCGTCATGAACCATCACTCCTAAGAAATAATTTATACTACCTGTTATATTTTTTCCTGTTGTACAATCCAATCATAGTAACGATTGAATTGCTTGTCAATTAATCTTTTTTGAAAATTCTATCTCTTTAAATTACTCCTTTCTATTAATCTAAAAGTGATAGACTCGAGACTATACCAAAAAAAGAATCTAAACCAACCTAAAAGAAAAGCATCCACACATCAAATGCAAATGCTTTTCTAAAATTATTTTTAAAACGGAAAAGAAAGTTTTACTTCCGTCCCTTTTCCTAGCTCACTTTCAATATCTATGTTTCCTTTAAAGTGTTTCACAATTTGATACACCATAAATAACCCGATTCCTTGCCCTGCCACTTCTTGATTAATTTTTTGATACTTTTGATATAATCTATCTATGTTTTCAGGTGTCATGCCAACACCTTTATCTATAATATGTATATGTAAACATTTATCCTTAATAAAACTTTCAATTGTTACTGGATCTCCCTCATGACTATACTTAATCGCATTACTAAGTAAATTAGAGATAATTAATTTAACGCCCATTATGTTCCCATTTATTATTGTATTTGGTGGAATTTCTAGACTCGAATGAAGCTCAATATTCTGTGTTCTTGCTTTTATAGACATAACTTCTACCACTTCTTGTATCGTTGGCAAAGCTTTAATAAGTTTTGTTTTCCACAATGTATCAGTCGTTAGCATTTGTTCCGTTTGGATAATATGATGAATTTCGTGATCAATGGCAACAGAATAATCTTCAATTAAACTTAACTTTGCCTGAATATCCGGATCTGACAATTCGGATTTAAGAATAGCTGCAAATGACTTGATTACAGTAAGTGGATTACGTACTTCATGCGCCACCACATGGATAAAATCTAATTTCTGACGGTAAAAATCGAGCTCTGATTCGATTTTTTTTGAGCTGCTAGTGACGGAAAAACCGTATGATCTTTATGATTGTATAAAGAGGACTTCACTAGGTCTTGATCCGTCATTAAATAAGGATGACTTCTCATCATTTCTGTTTGGATAGAAGCTGGTACTTCTCTGCCATCATATACACAAACGGTCATATATCCAATTTCACTAACCGTTAAATCACACTCACATTCATACCGATTCATATCATCCCTATCGTAGGTCAGATCTTTCCAGGCAACCTTGCCCCATACTCGAACAGAAAGCTCCTGATCCACAAATGGCTGAACAGCTATTTTAAAACTTTCTAACGCTCTTTCAAATTTAAAATCACCATATGTTTGGTAAAATTCGATGTTATTTTTGTAATGCAAAACTTCATCAATTCCTAATTCTTCTGTTTGATGACCTAACCTTTTTAATACCTCATTATATGTATCAAAACTCTCAATGATAATCACATGTTGATTCATCGCTTTAGCAGATAGAATAAAAGAAACAAGGTTCTCCATATACCGTTCATCTGAATCATAGAAATAAAGAATATGAGAACCATCTTTTACTTGTATATTCTTAGTTAAAGAGATGGACCTAGTTTGGACCGTCATAATCTACCACCTTTCGAAGTTCGTTTTTTATTGTACAATAAATTCCAACATATGAATATTACTCTCCCCCTAACCTACAATCAAAGTCAAAGTTCGACTAAAAATGCTATATTCCAAAACTTCTTCAAACTAGTATTAATTCAGTATTTTCCAAAATCTTATAACAGACAATCGTAAAACAAGTCTTTACAATCAAGATTTAAACCCAACCGAAACAAAAAATTCAATTGCTGTAGTGGAAAACAATAAGCTTTTCTAGAGTGTCAATGCTCTCAGCACTAGTTTAGATAATAAATCTCTCATTATCTCTATGTAGTATACAGAATCCTTACACCAAAAAGCCTTCTATGAGATATCCTCATAGAAGGCGAATCATGCTAATCCGAGCACGTGTTTTCTTTTTTATAATTAGTATTTTAAGATTTTAAATAATGATATACGGATGCTGTTAACGGGATTCCATTTTTTCTGCGATCTGCTTCGTTTAATTGTTCAGGTTCACCTGGGACCATAACTCGTTCAAACCCTTCAGCTGGTTGACTTTCATGAATTTCTTGAATCATCTGGTCCATATTCGCTAAGAAACCTTCTTTTTCAGTGAAAGCAGAAATATTATAGGCACATACAAAGTGACCTAACTTTCTCTTTTTACTATAATCTCCATACATAGTTGTAATATGTGGTCCAAATGCAGATCCAGTTAACAGACCTGAGAAAATATCAATAACCATTGCAAGGCCGTACCCTTTTGGGCCTCCTACTGGTAATAAGGCTTTCACATCATGTGGATCAGTAGTTGGATTCCCGTTATCATCTACCCCCCAATTGTTTGGGATTGTCTGTCCAGCCTCTCGTGCGTGGAGTACTTTTCCAAATGCTACATTACTAGTCGCCATATCGAGAATAATAGGGTTTTTCGTTTTAGCAGGAAATCCATACGCAATAGGATTCGTTCCAAAATATGGCTTTGCTCCTCCAAAAGGCACCACAACTTTATCTGTATGCGTCATTGCCATTCCAATCATTCCTCGGTCAGCAGCCTGTTCTACAAAATAAGATAAGGCACCGCAATGACTGCTATTCACTACAGCAACCATCCCTACTCCGTTTTTATCCGCTAATTTCAACGCATAGTCCATTGCTTCTTTTGTGACTACATGACCTAAACCATCATCTCCATCAAAAATAGCTGTTGTTGGACCTGTATCCTTTACACTGAACTTAGGTGATGGGTTAATCCCGCCTTCGGTAATACGCTTGACATAATGTTCCGTACGTAATACACCATGAGAGTTCACGCCACGTAAATTCGCATGAACTAATACATCAGCTACAATACCGGCATGTTCTTCATTAATGCCTGCTTTTGTTAATTTTTTTACTACTAAACCAGTTAACTCTTCTGTCGTTACCAATACATCTTTCATTTATAATACCATCCTTTGTAATTATTTTAGTTAATAAACCATTGAAGTGGAACAGTTACTAGTTGTGGGAATAAGATTAATAGAACAAGTATCGTAATTTGAACAAGTAAAAAAGGCCAAATCCCTTTTGTAATGTCAACAATACTTATTTTACTTATACTACAACCCACATATAAAACAGTTCCAACTGGTGGTGTGATTAATCCGATACATAAATTCATAACCATCAAGATACCGAAATAGACTGGATCAATTCCTGCTTCCACTACTATTGGAAGCAATACTGGTGTGAAAATTAATATCGCAGGGGTCATATCCATAACAACTCCAACAAGCAATAAGAACACCATCAGAAGAAGAAGTAATAAAATTGGGTTTGTAGTAATGCCACTTAAGAATTCTCCTAACTCTGCAGGAACTTGAGCTACGGTTATACACCAAGCTGTAACCATTGCAGCTGCAGCTAAAAACATAACTATTCCCGTTGTTTTACTTGCATTAACGAACACAGCTGGAAGATCTTTTATCTTTAGCTCGCCTCTATATGCAGTAAAACTAATAAGTAACGCATAAACCACAGCAACTACAGCCGCTTCTGTAGGTGTGAAAATACCTCCACGTAAACCAACAATTATAATAAGAGGAAGGAATAATGCCCAAATTGCTTTGGTAAATGCCTGGATTCTCTCTTTTCTAGAAGCTTTTGGAAGTGCTTCAGCATTATCGCGCTTGGCAATAAAGTACCAAACAATCATTAACCCACCAGCGAATAAAATTCCTGGTACAATTCCTGCCATAAATAGTTGTGTAATAGAGACTCCACCTACTACCCCAAACATTATTAACGGAATACTTGGAGGGATAATTGGTGCAATGATCCCTGAAGAAGCCACTAAACCTGTTGCTCGATTAATGTTATACCCTCTAGCAGCCATCATCGGGATTAAAATTGCACCAAGTGCGGCTGTATCAGCAACTGCAGAACCCGACAAGCCCGCAAACATTACACCTGCAAGAATCGTTACATAACCTAATCCTCCTCGGATATGCCCAACTAAAGTTGATGCAAATTCTACAACTCGTTTAGAAATTCCACCCGCATTCATGATTTCACCAGCAAGGATAAAAAACGGAATGGCCATCAGTGGAAAACTATTCGCGCCTATTACAAGGTTTTGTGCAATTATTCTTGTATCAAAAATACCAAGCGCTAACAACATTGCAATTGCACTAACAATCATTGAAAATGCAACTGGAACTCCGAGAAAAAGAAAGAAAAATAATACTCCTAAAAAGATCCAAATCATGGTTGATCACCGCCCTTTTTCTGTTAACGGATCTTTGTTTTCTGCTGCCCATGACGGAAGGTCTTGTCCATAAACAACGTATCGTATCGTTTGCATTATACTCATAATTGCCATCACAACTGCGGCTAGTACTCCTGCAGAAAAGATAAACGAAAGTGGAATTCCAGTTGCAGGCCCGTAATTCGTATGGTTAATTTCCATTAAGTAATATCCTCCATGAATAACGACCACGAGTACAACTAAAACAACTAAATTTATAAAAATATATAGTACTTTCTGCGCCTTCGCTGGCAATGCACCTATAAAGATATCGACTCCTAAATGACTTTTCTCTTTATAAGCAACAATTGCTCCTAAAAAGACGACCCAAACAAACAAAAACCTAGCTAGTTCTTCCGACCAAGTTATTCCGGAATCAAATAAGTACCGTAAAACAACATTAGAAAAAACGAGGAAAACCATTGTCATCAGGAACAATGCTATAATTCCGTTTAATAACTTATTTAATCCATTTAGAACCTTTCCCATCATTCACCCCTCCACAATCACTCTTGCTATTCTGACTCATAATTCCTAATAGAATTAATGAATTCTTCTGCCCAGTCATATTGTTCAAATCTCTTCTCATAAACAGGGTCCATTGCATCTACCAATTGTTGTCTGAATTCATCAGATGGAACGATAATTTCAATTCCTTCTGATTCTAGATACTCTTTCATTTCAATTTCAGATTGTATGGCGAGCTCCCACTGATACTGTGACGCTTCTTGTGCAGCCTCGGAAACAATTTCTTGTAACTCTGGATCTAAGTTATCCCAAAAATGCAAGTTCATTAAATACACATTAGGACTAAACATGTGATACGTTTCTAATACATGGCTTTGCACCTCATACCATGCTGATTGAACAAGTGTTGCATAAGGGTTTTCTTGGCCATTTATTACCCCTTGCTCCAGTGCGGTAAATACTTCTGAGATTGATAGCGACTGAACATTAGCACCCAGTGCATCTCCTACATCTAAGAAAATCGGTACATTTGGCATCCGTAAACGAAACCCTCTAAAATCATCCATCTCATCAATAGGTCGATCACTTGAAACAACACGGAAACCATTAGCCGTCCATGTTAACGGTTCCACATTCAACTCTCTAAATGCATCACCAATTTGATCACCAATTGGCCCATTTAAAATTTCATTTGCTTGTTCATAGCTCTCGAATAAAAATGGCCATTCGACTGCACCGATCATTGGATTGGTAGATTGTAGTGCCATACCTGCAATACCCATTTCAACTGTTCCCATTCGAACACTATCTGTAAAAGCCTGTTCATCTCCTAATTGATTGTTATCATATATTTGAACGGTTAACTGTCCATTCGAGTTTTCTTCTACCATCGGTTTAAACACTTCTCTAAGGGCAATGTTCTGAGAATGATCTGATGCAAAATAATTCGCAACTTTTATAATTTGTGTATCATTCTCTGCGCCACATGCTGACAAAACCATTGTTGAAAGGATAGCGCTTACTAAAAGCGCTTTAATTTTAGTCATCTTTTCTCCCCCTTACTTTCTCCGGGTATGTTTCGTATTTTAATATACAATATTTTAACTACTCCTCAATTACTAAAACTTTAGCAATTAAGGAGGACATCCTTTTTACTTACATATTGCTTCTAGCTTTCTCCACTTCTTTAACAAAATTTGATGCAGTCTCTTCAATTTCTTTTAAATAAGCTTCCGTTAAAGGAATCCTTGTGTTAATAAGTGAACTCCCGGCTCCAGCAGCTACTGCACCGGCTTTTATATACTCACCAATATTGCTTATCTCAATTCCACCTGTTGGCATTAAAGGGATTTGTGGCAAAGGTCCTTTTAGATCTTTTAAATATTTCGGGCCAAATACATTAGCAGGAAATACCTTAATTACGTCAGCTCCATTTTCATATGCTGTAAGAATTTCAGTAGGTGTTAATGCTCCAGCAATACTTACAACACCATATCGTTTTGTTAGTTTAATAGTTTCTGGATTCACAGTCGGTGAAAAAATAAATTTAGAACCCGCCATAATTGCTGCTCTTGCCGTTTCAGGATCAAGGACTGTTCCTGCACCGACAATGACGTCATCACCTAGTTCATCAGATACTTGTTCAATCAAGGACAATACCTTTGGTGTTTCAACTGTTATTTCTAATGCCTTAACCCCCCCTCTACTTAAAGCTTTTGAGATTTCTACAATATTTTCTGGTTGTGAACCACGAATAACAGCTACTACACCACTATCTTTTATACGTCCAAGTAAATCCATGTCTTTTTCCTCCTATTATCTGCTGATATCTTCAGCTGGTGAATGAATAAATCGCTCAATTTCACTTTTTTCTGGTAAGCCTTCTACATCTCCACTAATCGTTGTAACGAGAGCTCCTACTGCATTGCCTCGTTCAACCGCTTTCTCAATCGTCAGTTCATCTATTAAACCGGATACAAATCCTGCAGCAAAACCATCACCTGCTCCGACTGGGTCAACTACTTTTTCAACTTTGAACCCTGGTACAAGCTTGTATTCATCTGAAGTAAAGTAGTAAGCCCCCTTAGCACCAACTTTTAATACAACGATCTTGGCACCATGCTCTAGGAAACGTTTTCCAAGTAAAATAGGGTCTGACTCTCCAAACAAAAATTCCCCTTCTGCAACTCCAGGGAGAATAATATCTGATTGTCCGGCAATATCTAGCAATACTTTTCTAGCTTTCTCTTCAGACCAAAGCTTCTTCCGTAAATTTGGATCAAAGACAACTGTAATTCCATTTCGCTTTGCTATCTCTATAGCTTGTAGAATCACCTGATAGCAACTATCACTAAGGGCTGGAGTAATTCCCGTTAGGTGAAGATATTTTGCTTTCTTTAAATATTCTTCATCTAACATGTCAGGACTCATAAAGCTGGCAGCCGACCCCTTTCGATAATATTGCACACGGACATCGCTTTCATTTCTAACCTCTTTAAAGTACAACCCTGTTGATGCAGAATCTATCAATTTCACTTTATCAACATGAACACCTTCGCCTCGAATAAAAGATATCATTCCTTTACCTAGTTCATCATTTCCAACTTGACTGATCCATGCTGCCTGATGTCCAAGTCTGCTTATACCTATAGCAAAATTTGATTCAGCACCACCGTACTTCCGATTGTAAGTGGTTGCATATTTCATTAACCCATTTTCAGGAGTCAATAGAACCATTGTTTCTCCAATAGTAACGATATCCACCTTTTTCTCCTCCATAACCTAATATAAGTTCCATAATACAGAACTAAGTTCCATACAAAGTATAAAAAAGTAGTTCCACTATACGGAACTTAATTCCAAAATGGTCATTTGGTTAATTACGATTATATTGAAAGCGTTTTTCAAAGTCAATAAAAGTTTAATAAATTTTTAAATTTAATTAGTCTTTCCTAAATACCCCATTTTTTGGGATATATTATGAGACGTTTCAAGAATTAGGTCTATTAGTTCAGCTTTAATTCTTTCTTTTGTGATTCGCTGATTGGGACCGGCAATACTAATCGCTGCAATTACTTTGTTATTATAATCATAAATAGGCGCAGCAACAGCAGCAATCAATTCCTCATGCTCCATTTCATCAATGGCGTATCCCTGCTCTTTTACGATTTCAAGATGTTCAAATAAGGCAGTCTCATCAGTAATCGTACTAGGTGTGAATTGCGGAAGACCTTTCTTTGAAATGATCTCTTTGACTTCTTTAATTGGTAAGTTAGCTAACATTACCTTGCCAACGCCAGTACAATGCATATTAACACGTCTTCCAACTTGAGAAAACATTCTAATTGTTCGATCACTATCAACTTTATCTATATAGATAACTTCATCATCATCCTTGATACATAGATGGACAACCTCGTTTGTTTTCTGGGCAAGTTCTACAATAGAGGCATGAGCAACTCCCCTAATATCAATGTTATTTAAAACTGAACTAGCTAATGTGACAACCTGCATACCAAGCGAATACAACTCACTTCTTTCATCCTGTTTGACAAAATTCCGATGCATTAATGTTAATAACAAACGATGAGTCGTACTTTTAGCCAAACCTAACTGACTAGACAATTCTGTTAATCTAATTCCTTCTGGATATTTTGAAAGAATTTCTAAAATTGATAGTGACCTTTCAACTGACTGTACAGTAGACAAACTTTACACCCTCTTTATGAATAAATTTCTAAGTATGATTTCTCTGGCACTTAATCATGTTACCCTAAAACGATATGAATTTCAAAATCAAAATGTAACAGTATTTTCAATTCTATAAATTCAACTAATATAAATTTTAGCAAGTCTTATGTGGGTCGTAATTGGTCATTTGTACATATGTTAAAGTATCAGCTTTATCAGGAGGACCAACATATGACTCATACTCATTCAATTAAAAAGCATCTTCCATTGTTTTTAGCAAATTGCTGTTTGCAAACATATTCTCAATACGCCAATGACGGTGAATTTTCCATTCCAAAGGGATACAAATTACTAGCAAATTTAAAAACAAATGTGATTGGAAAAAGAGAATGGTTTGGATTTATTTTAGAATCCAAAAACAGTGTCATCATAGCGTTTCGAGGAACAGACTCTGATCCAGATTGGATCGTTGATGCTGAAGTATCACAAATTCGGTTCCCCTTTATAAAAGAAACGTATTATGTTCATGAGGGCTTCTCCACTATTTATCAATCTTGTAGAGATCACATCATCGACACCTTTGATCAAATTCCTTTAAAAAAGAAAATCTACGTTACAGGACACAGCTTAGGTGCTGCCGTTGCCACATTATGTGCATTTGACCTTTCAAAACACGGCTTCAACGTTTCACTTTATAACTTTGCAAGTCCTCGAGTAGGAGATCCTGCGTTCGTAAACGAATTTGAGAAGTCTGTGCTAGAAAGTTTCCGATTCTTGAATATTTATGATATTGTCCCTTTGCTTCCTCCAGAATCCATTTATAGCCCATTATCAGATCAAATGTATCATTATCAACACATTAAAGATGCTGAAACATTTGGCATACAAACAGATACATTACGCGGAAATCACAGCATCTATACGTATATCAAAGGAGTAAAAGATTTCTAATGAACAAACAGCTAACTCTTATACGAGTTAGCTGTTTGTTATGCTTTTAGATCAAAGGTTTGATTGCTTTAATTAAAATGGATTCCCCCATAAACGACTCTACCTTATCATCTTTGATATTGATACGAAATTTATCTTGTACTTCTTTCGGTGCACCTACTATATAATCAGATAGATTCACCTGTTGCTCTTCCTCAAGTTTCATCATTTCACACCAAGTACTAAATAGAAATAACTTCTTAAACCGATAGGACTCATCGATTTCAAACCCCGTTTGTTCGAGCATTTTAATCCACTCTGATTTCTTCCAAGCACGGTGATGACTACGGTCTCGATCCTTTTCAATCTTATTATAAAACGAATCAAAATCATTATTCTCTGGAGCAACATTATCAATAAATAATAACGTGCCCTCTAATTTTATGACTCGGAATGCTTCTTTTATAAAAGCTAGGACATTTGGAAAATGATGTGCTGCAATTCTACATGTGACAACATCAAAGCATTCGTCGTCAAACGGTAACTTCTCAGCATCCCCTTGAACAAACTTAACATTTGTGTGACCATTCGACTCAATAAACTCTCTCGCTACTTTAAGAATTTCTGTGGTTAAATCAAGTGCAGTCACCTCTGTAACCAATGGTGCTACTGCATTGGCCACATGACCTCCTCCTGTCGCGATATCAAGGCAATGTTCTCCACCTTTAAAGCTAGAAATAGCTAGGAGTTTCTGTAAATCTTCTCCTTTGGCATGTGTTTTGCTCGTTACATAATTTTGTGCATTTTTACCGAACTGAGCTTGTACGTTGGCTTTCGTGTTTTCTACATTCAAGAAACCACATCCTTTTTACAATCTAGAAAAGTTCCCTCTTCATTATAGCGCATGATGTATAGAAATGGATGTTATTTCCTTTTCCTTTTTTCTTCTAAATCGGCCACATTTCTCTTGGGTTTAATTCATACTCTCCATTTTGTCTAAACATGAATTGGCACATTACAAATTCACGTCTGATCGTAGCAAAATCTTCGTGGTAATTCTTGATGTATTCATTTAAATCGCTTTCTTTATACGTCTTTCCAACTTCCAAACCTTTTAGTACATGTTCTAAAACAATGAGCTTCTTTTTACGCTGAGCAGGAATACTTTTTAACTTCCCATCTGATTGAATGAAATTTTTTAGAACTTTATACTTTTCCTCTTCCTCTACTTCAAAGAATTTCATTCCCTCTTCACTCCCTATTCGAATAATTGCTTGAGCCATCACGGCAAGTTTCTTATCATTCAAATAAAAATAAATCGTGTTCTTTTCACGTCTCTGATAAATAATGTCAATTTCACGAAGTTTAGCAATGTGATGAGAAATCGTTGGTGCCGTTAAACCTAACTTCCCAGCAATAGCCTGCCCGTGCAACGGACCATCCTTTAATAATGAAACAATTCGAATTCTCGTTTTGTCTCCAATTGTTTTATGAAAATTAACCAGACGACTTAATTGCATTCATACCCCTCCTGTTATACCTATCTAATTAGATTATAATCTAATTAGATGGGTATAACAATACCTTCTGTGATGGTTTTAACAGTTTATTTTTTCAACTATTGCTATAGTTAACTCAACTATTTCAAAGGAGAGCTACTATGATTACGAATTCTATAAATAAAGCCTATGTAAATAAAAAGAAAGCTAGATTGGTATTGCCCAAAGAACATGGCACGTGGATGATGTTTTTCTTACCTTATATCCTAGGAGTAACTCTTTCTGGGCCTTCGCTATTACACATTCCCCTTCTCATTGGTTGGCTCTTTCTTTTTTTAGCATCTACACCGCTATTAAACCTCATTCGAAACAACAAAGTAAAAGCAGAAATGATGCCATGGCTTATTAAATATTTAATCTTGGCTGTTATTTTTTTACTACCAGTCATTTGGCTCACTCCGGTTCTATTGTTAGTTGGAGCCTTTCTAATTCCATTACTTATTATTAACATTTATTTTATAAGAGTTAGAAACGAACGAAGCCTCTGGAACAATTTGAGTGGAATTATTACGTTTACACTAGGTGGGGTCGCTGCTGTATTACTAGGAGAAGGAAATGTAAGTAATGCTTTGTTCTTACTTGTATTAATCACGCTATACTTTATGGGAAGTGCTTTTTATGTCAAGTCACTCATACGCGAAAGGAAAAATCATAGCTTTAAAAGATTCTCTAACATCTATCATGCGTTATTGTTACTCATTCCATTTTTACTGGGTGTTCCCATGTTATTCTTTGTGTTTTTACCAGGAGTCCTTAAAGACTGGCTTACCTCACGAAAACAGCAAATGAGACCTATGCAAATAGGAATCATCGAAATAATAAATGGAGTTTGCTTTTTTATTGTTACGATTATCGTTATGTAATACTTGAGGCTTAGTCAGTCCAATCCCTAAAATTTATGAAGGCACTGAAAAAGGGGAAACCGCCCTTTTTCAGTGCCTATTTACAATTGCATTTGGGTTTCTTTTTTCTTTCTTGCTTGTTTTGGAATGTAGATACAATATGGTTCCTCTTGCAAGTAGTCACCAGTAACAGCATAGGCTCTAGCTCTTGAACCACCGCAAAGTTGACGGTACTCACATATTCCACACTTCCCTTTGAATTGATCAGGATCACGTAATTGCTTAAATACTGGGTTTTCTCTATAGATGGTTGACAACAACTCATTCCGTATATTCCCACAATGAATCGGGAGGAATCCACTTGGAAAGACATCACCTATATGAGAAATAAAAACAAATCCATTCCCATCATTGACCCCTTTTGGAGCCCTCCCTAAAATATCTTTTCTTTTTGTTCTTACTCGATCACTTTTTGCTTTTAATAACTCTCGTTGCATAAGCACTCTCCTAAAGTGAGGCGCTTCTGTTGTTTTAATATCATAGGTTGATGTCTCTTTTAGTTCAGCAAGCCAATGTAACACTTCTTCATGCTTCTCTTTTGAAATTGGTTCCATAGTAGAAGCTCGTCCTGTCGGAACAAGAAAAAACACACTCCAAAGCACCGTTCCTAATTGTTCCATTAATTCAGCCATATCTTTAAGTTCCTCTACGTTATAATGAGAAACAACCGTATTAATTTGAATAGGCATGTTTAGATCTTGCAAATGACGTATGGCTTTCATCGTTAAATCAAACGAGCCTTTTGTTCCTCTAAAGTGATCATGAATCTCTCTGTTCGGTCCATCTAAACTAAATGCCCAACGTGATAGTCCAGCAGATTTTGCTTTTTCCATAGCCTTTTTCGTTACTCTAGGTGTTGCACTTGGTGTCATGGAAACACGAACACCCTTTTTCACAGCATAGTCAATTAAATCATATAAATCTTCTCTCATTAAAGGATCTCCACCAGTCAAAACAAGCAAGGGATTTCCCATCTCATAGATTTGATCGATTAAATTCTTCCCCTCAAAAAAAGAGAGTTCTCTTGGATCGCGGAGATGTTGTGCTTCCGCCCGGCAATGTAAACATTTTAATGCACACGCTCTCGTCACTTCCCAAATCACGATAAATGGATTTTCGTTATAATCAAAACTCACATCATCTTCCTCCAATCAATGTACGTTTCCCTTAGATTAACAGAAGATTTACTGTTTGAAGGTGACTGAAATCACACAAAAAAGAATGTTCATCAGTTAGTCATTTATTATGTGACAGCTATCAACAAACCATAATGAAAAAGGAGTTAATATCAGTAGTGTAAGACAAACAAGGAGGGATCCATTATGAACGCATCATTTACAAGAGAAACAAAGACAGGAGACATTGTTACACAGTTTCCTAAAGCTAGTCAGCTATTTAAAGAATACAAAATTGACTTTTGCTGCGGTGGCAACCGTCCCATTTCAGAAGCAATTAATGAACAAGATCTAAATGAAGAAGAAGTATTATCCAGATTGAATACATTATACTCTGATACGATTAACCAACAAGACAAACTCAATAACTGGGAGGTAGCTCCGTATTCCCAGCTCATTGACTATATTCTCACTATTCATCACACATACTTGTACAACCTTTTACCGGAGTTATCTACATTTGTAACCAAAGTCTACCGAGTTCATGGAAAGACTCATCCTGAATTGGAACAAGTGTATCAACTTTTTCACACACTGAAACTGGAGCTTGAACACCATTTAATTCAAGAGGAGGAGAAGATCTTCCCTAAAATCAAAGAGTATGAAAAATCACACTCACTTTCTTACCTAAAAGAAGTATTGAAAACAATTGATACATTAGAAATGGAGCATGAAACAACTGGTACAATTCTAAAAAAAATACGAGAAGTAACAAATGATTACAAATTACCGGAAGGAGCATGCAATACTTATACACTTACCTATCTTAAATTCGAAGAGCTCGAATCCGATTTATTTGAACACATCCACCTTGAAAACAACATTTTGTTCCAAAGGTTAGCAAAGGAAAAGGTATAGAAACTTAATGACTAAGCTGTTAAATTCATAAGCAGCTTAGTCGATTCTTTTGAGTTTTTCCAAATCATAAATCAAAACACCTTGTCTATTTGCTTCAATCAATTTCTTTTTCTTCAATTGAGTTAATACCCTACTTACAGATTCCCTTGAAGTTCCTACCATATCAGCTAAGTCTTGGTTAGTAATTGGTACTTTGACATAAACCCCATTGCACGACTCAACTCCATTTTCTAAGGCCATGTTTATGATTATTTGAATAAGTCGATGCTGAATATCTTTAGAAATAAAATCTTGTACTCGATTTTGTAATTCGAGAATTTTTCTCCCTAAGATTTTCATAACTTTAATTGCGATTTCAGGTGATGCTATTAGTAATTTTTCAAAATCATTAATTCGAATGACGTAAAGCGTTGCATCTTCAATTACTTCTACAGTCGCAGGGTATGGGGACCGTTCAAAAAAACCTACATGAGGAAACATTTCGCCTTTACAAAGCAATGATATCACTTGTTTGTTACCTTCCTCATCAATTTTATACGCTTTCAATACACCTGTATGTATGAAAAATACCGCTTCTCTTTGGTCCCCTTCCCAAAAGACATTCATCCTTTTTATATATGTCCTTATGCTTGTTATTGCTTTAACTTCTCCTATTTCATCTGCATTTAGTTCACTGAAAATTGGCATTCGACTAAGAGTTTGTTTGACCTCATCCATGAATAATCCCCTTATTCCAATAAGCCAATGAGCCTTTAGGCTAATTGGCTATATTTTTATTACAAGTTAATTCAGTTATGAATTGCTTAGCATGAACAGGTTTGCTAAAGAAATACCCTTGCCCTATATCACATTTTTGTTGCTGAAGTGCCGTTACCTGACTCTCATTTTCAATGCCTTCAGCTATTACTGTGAATTGAAGGTTTCTCCCCAAATTTATAATCGTATTCACAATGATTTCACCATCTACACCTAACTCGTGAATAAACGATTTATCAATTTTAATGGTATCAACAGGTAGATGCTTTAAATAACTTAATGATGAATAACCCGTTCCAAAATCGTCAATTGATATGTTGACTCCTAACTCTTTTAATTTTACTAATGTCTTTCTTGCAACTTCTATGTTCAGAAGAACACCTTCTGTAATTTCAAGTTCTAAGTATTTGGGGTCTAACATGGTTTCTTCGAGAATCCTTTTAATATCATTCACAAAGTAAGCATCTCGGAACTGGATTGGAGAAACGTTAACAGAAACTTTATTAAGATGATACCCACTATTCTGCCAATTTTTTAATTGCTTGCAAGCTGAGGAAATAACCCATCTACCTACAGGTATAATATGCCCCATCTCCTCTAACATGGGAATAAATTCAGCTGCGCTAACCATCCCAAGCGTAGCGTTTTTCCACCTTAACAATGCTTCGGCTCCCTCTACTTCACCGTTCTCCAAATTAACAAGAGGCTGATACACAAGATAATACTCGTTTAATTCAAATGCTTTTTCTATTTCCCTTTGCAGCTGATAATTCCTTGCCATTTCAAAGCTTTGTTTTGGCGTGCTAAAAAAATATGTATGGCCCCCTTGCTGTTTTGATTGATACATAGCATGATTGGCTTCTTTCATTAAACTCTCAATAAACTCCTGATAGTTAGGGCTTTTAGTGGTGATATATTCCATACTTACACCGATACTTGCTGATATGGATATCTTTTTATTTCGAATATAAAAAGGGAAGGATAGTTGTCTTTCTATATTTTGAATGACGGAAACTACCTCTTGTTTATTATTAATTTGATCTAACATGATCACAAATTCATCCCCACCTTGACGTGAAAGAAAACCTGTATGAGGTAAGCACCCTACTAGTCTTTGCCCAACTTCTTTTAATAACAAATCTCCAATCATATGTCCATGCCGGTCATTAATTGATTTAAAACGATCCAAATCTAAAAACAACACAGCTACATGGTCATTCAATTTATTTGTCATGTGTCCATCGCTTATCCGCTTATTTAAGCTATTTCGATTTGGTAATAACGTTAATGGATCTAAATAAGCCATATCCTGCATATGCTCTTCCATTCGCTTTCGTTCAGTAATGTCGTGGCGAATTGAGACGAATTGATAAGGGTTTCCTTTTTCATCTAAAAAAGGAACAATGGTTGTTTCAACCCAATAATATGTTCCATCCTTTGCTTTGTTTTTAAATTCTCCGCGCCAAACCTCACCTTTTTTTATCGTTTTCCATAATGATTTGATAAATTCCTTACTATGATGATCCGAATTAATCATTCTATGATCCTTTCCAATTAACTCTTCACGACTATACTTCGAAATTTCACAGAACTTATCATTTGCGAATTGAATCTTTCCTTTGTGATCTGTTATAGCAACAATTGATGATTCATTTAATGCAGACTCGATATCTTTTAATTTCTTTAATGTATGATTCAATTCGTTCTCTAAGCTCATCCCACTCCCTCTTTTCTTAATAAGGCTACTCCCTTTAATTTACCAGAGTTACTAAACGATTAGTGTGATATCGATCACACAATTAAACATAGCAATAAGAGCACCCGGTATTCGGATGCCCTTAATCTAATAAAGTACGTAGAAAATCTAATCGCTGCTTTGCATTTCCTTTAATTATAATATCTACACCACTATCTATTGTTGGATCAATGGCTTCCCCTCTAACCACTTTTGATGCAGCCTCAACACTTAAATATCCCATATCATAAGGATTCTGAGCGACCGTTCCTGTTAAGGTCCCATCTTCTATAAGCTCCACCATCTCTATGATTCCATCTGCGCCTATGACAGGAATATTCAGTCCGTTCTCTTGAATAACGCGTAATGCAGCAAGGGCCATCAAATCGTTGGTAGCTATAAGCCCCTTCAAATCAGGGTGAGCACCTATAATTGTTTCAAGCACATCTTTTACTTGTTTAGGGTCATTCGATACTTGTGTTATGCTAGCAGCTACATTAATCCCTATTTCTTTTAACCGGACTTCAGCTCCTCTCATTCGATCACCAGCAACAGGGCTATCCTCATCTCCTGTAATGATGGCAACCTTATCACTTGGCTGAAGGTGAGAACCTAATAAAGAGCCAGCTTTTCTACCTAAATCAAAATTATTCGTGCCGACATATGAGGTTTTATATTCCCAAGGTGCATCTGTATCTAAGAATAGGACAGGAATATCTTGATAAACAAATGGTTCTAATGCTGCATAAAGAGGCTCAGGATAGATCGGCGATACAATTAAAACATCTGGGGGGTTCATTAGAATCCTCTCTAGTAACTCGATTTGCTCTTCGACCGTAGCACTTTCTGGCGCAACTACCTCTCCAACGATTCCGAAGTCACGAAAGCCTTTCTCAGCACCTGCAGTGATAATTTCCCAGTACTGTGTACTTTGATCTTTAAGAAGGACAGTTACTTTAGGTTTCTCCTCGGCAAACGGCCTAGAAATAAAGCTTATTAGGACAATCGCTATGACGCAAACGAGAAGGAGTATGGATGTTCTTTTCAATGCTAATCCCTCCCTTCATTCTTTTTATAAATTAAAACGGATTGAAAAGATTGTTCCTGTTTTTCCTGTAGTTATATCAATCTCAGCTTGATGACGTTCTGCAACACTATAACAAATCGCTAATCCTAATCCTGTACCATCTTCTTTTGTTGTAAAGAATGGGGTTCCTATTTTTTCAATAATTTCTGGACTGATCCCCTCTCCTTCGTCTTGAATCTCCAAGACCACCTCTTTATTTTCTGTATAAGTTCTAATGACAAGCACGCCTCCACTCGTCATAGCATCAAGACCATTAAGTGCTATATTTAAAATAATTTGGCGTATCTCTTTCTCATCTAAATAAATATCAGGGCAATCTCTTGTGTCAAGTACGGCTTCTTTACTTGAGCGTAACGCCTCAGCCTGAATAAGTGGAAATAAGGACTTAATAATTTTATTTAGACTTTGAGATCTCTTATCACTCACCTTATTTTTTGCTAAATTTAAAAACTCGGTAATAATCGAGTTCGCTCTGTTTAATTCATCCAACATTAAGTCCACAATCTCTATCTTTAAATGTTCTCGGCTGCTTTTAGCTACTTGCAAAAAGCCGTGCACAGTTGTCATCGGATTACGAATTTCGTGCGCAATTCCTGCAGCCATTTCACCAATTAAATTCAACCTATCTAACCTTGCCATCTCATTTTCTAGTAACACTCGATCGGTAATATCTGTTACAACAATTAGAGCACATGGTTTCGAATGCAGTGTAATTAATTCAGTTGAAAGTAAACCAGATCGAACTTGTCCGTTCTTGGTTTTATAACTGATCTTTTGATTCCGATTTGACGTTCGTAAGTCTAAACAATCAATATTCATTTCCTCTATACAATAGAGCAACCTTAAATTAATCGTATTTAACTCTTCGTAACTATAACCTGTATAATCTACCCATCTCTCATTTACATCAATAAACGTTTTATCTTCTAATGAATAGATGGCTATTAAGCTAGGACTAGACTCAAACATTTTTCGAAAACGTTCCTGAGAAGCCAAAAGATGGGCAGCTATTTTTTTTCTCTCAACAACTTCATTTTTCAACTTTTCGTTGGCTAATAGGAGTTCCATTGTCCTTTCTTGAACAATGGATTCCAAATTGATATATTTTTGTTTTTTAACCTCTTCCATTTGTTTTCGTTCGGTAATATCCCTTATTGTACAAACATATATTTCTTGACCATCAACTGTCGTTTCCCCAATTTGGATATCTGCTGGGAACTGACTACTATCTTTACGTATAGCAATAACTTCAACAACTCGTCCACCAACTTGTTCAGTAAATGAATTATGAAACGGCCAAGTGTAAGTTCCACTATCTTCTAACCCCTTCAAAAACAAACTTTCTATAGGATGTTTGACAATCTCTTCAAATGAATACCCAAACATATTAGTAATAGCTTTATTCACTGATACGATATTCCCATTCGTATCAAACGTTACAATTGTATCTAAAATCGTGTCCCCGATGACTTTTGCCAATGCCTCAGATTTACGTAGATCTAAAGTCGTCAAGTCCAATTTTTCATTAATCTCTTGAATTTCAGCTGTTTTCTCTGCTTCATTTTGAATCATTTGTTCTTCGTGATTTTGATGAATTTTAACAAATTGCTCGATTTTTTGCTTAAGCAATTCAGGCTCATACGGTTTAAAAATATAATCAATTGCTCCGACAGAATACCCTTGCTGCACATGCTCGACATCTTGACTAATTGCTGTAATAAAAATGATTGGAATATTTTTTGTTTTCTCGCGCATTTTTATCAGCTTGGCTGTTTCAAATCCATTCAAACCGGGCATTTGAACATCTAATAATATCACTGCGAAATCTTGCTTAAGCATATATTTTAAAGCTTGTTTCCCTGAGGTGGCGCTAACTAAATTGTAGTTTGGAGATGTAAGAACTGCTTCCAATGCTAATAAGTTCTCTGGATGATCATCAACCATTAATATATTCACTTTTTTGACACTTGGTTTATCTGTATTTACGGTACAGTTTTTCAGTTGCGTCGAACTCTTCATAACGGTTTCCATAACTAGTAAATTTAATCCCCTCTCTTTTTCCCAACCCTATATATCCTTCCAAGCATAGACTTTCATAGAGAAGCTGATGAACTTTATTTTGTAGTTCTTTATTAAAATAGATTAGGACATTTCGACAGATAATGATGTCGAACTCATTAATTGAATGATCCGTTACTAAATTATGCTGTGCAAAGATTACGTTGGTTTGTAAATAAGGACGGAAAATAACCTGTTCTCCAATTGCTTTATAATATTCAGAAAATGATCTTTTCCCGCCCGCTTCAAAATAATTTTGAGTATATTGCTGCATTCCATCAATTGAAAAAACACCTTTTTTTGCCTTCTTTATATTTTCTTCATTAATATCTGTTGCATAAATTTTTGCTTTTTCGTAAAGTCCTTCTTCGTGTAAAAGAATAGACATGGAGTAGACTTCCTCACCAGTTGAACTTCCGATATGCCAAATACGAATCGTGGACTTATCCTTTATTTTTGGAAGAACCTTCGTTCGTAATGCCTTAAAAAATGATGGGTCTCGAAACATTTCAGTTACATTGATGGAAAAATCACAAAATAAGTTTTGCATGACTGTCGGATCATGTAATATTTTTTCCTGCAATGCCGATATGCTTGGAAGTTTCTCATTACGAAGACGATGATGTACTCTTCTTTGAATAAAGGGCAAGGCATACCCACGGAAATCATACCCATAGCATCGATAAATAGCATCAAGCAACAAGTCTAATTCAATTTTTTCGATTTCTTCTATCGGACTTTTCACTATATTATTGAATGTGTTCACCTACTCTTTTTTTCTATATAACCAAACACTCATTAGTGAGAATAACTGATCTAGGTCAATTGGTTTACTTATATAATCTGATGCCCCTGCTGCTATACACTCATCTCGATTGTGCTTCATGGCTTTTGCAGTAACAGCAATGATTGGAAGAGAAGTAAATTGATCCTTGTTTCGGATAAGTCTCATAGCCTCAAAACCATCCATGTCAGGCATCATAATATCCATTAAGATTAAGTCTGTATCTGGATGATCCTGTAACTCTTTTAATGCTTCTTTGCCACTTTCAGCAAAATTAATATTTATTTCATATTTTTCTAAGGCAGAAGTTAACGCAAAAACATTTCTCACATCATCATCAACAATAAGAATCTTTTTATCTTTTAAAAGTGATCTATATTGTTGTTGAACCATAAGTTCTTCATGGTCAGAAAGATTAACCTCTTCCTCAACTGAAGCTGCAACCTCAGTAATAGCTAAATTCTCTTCATTCCATTCACTCACTTCGTCATATGGCAAATACAATGTAAAAGTACTTCCCTTTCCTTCTTCGCTATCTATGTCAATATGTCCGCCTAATAAATAAGCTATTTCTCGACTAATGGAAAGTCCTAGCCCCGTTCCTCCATACTGTCGGCTAGTCGTTCCATCAGCTTGCTTAAATACCTCAAAGATCGTATCTTGTTTATCCTTGGCTATTCCAATTCCGGTATCAGTAACAGAAAACGCAAGCAACGGTTGAGGGGTTTTCACTTTTTGAATAACAAGGGCTACACTCCCCTTTTCCGTAAATTTAAACGCATTAGATAGTAGATTTTTTAATATTTGCTGCAAACGATGCTCATCAGTTCTTAAGTGGATTGGTACCAATTCATCCGCATAAACCGTTAAGCTCACCCCTTTTTGGCGAGCGATGGGGGTAAACTGACGTTCGATAAAATCTTGAACCTTTTTTAGTTCAACCTCTTTTGAAACGACCTCCAACTTTCCTGATTCTACTTTTGCCAAATCTAATATATCGTTAATTAAATGCAGCAGGTCTTGACCTGAAGAATAGATGGTCCGAATATACTCCTGCTGTTTTCCTGAAAGGTTCCCGTCCCCATTCTCTGATAAAATCTTCGCTAAAATTAACAAACTATTCAGAGGTGTTCTAAGTTCATGGGACATATTAGCTAGAAACTCCGATTTATATTGAGAGCTTAACTCAAGCTGCTGTGCCTTTTCTTCGAGGTCTTCTCGTACTTTTTCCAATTCAGCTGCCTTCAACTCTGAACTCTCGTATTGTTCTTCCAATTTCTCATTGGTTGTTCTTAATTCTTCTTGTTGTACTTGAAGCTCCTCGGATTGAGCTTGCAACTCCTCAGTTAAACTCTGTGATTCCTGCAATAACTTATCCACTCTCATCCGATTCATAATGCTATTCATCGTTAGTCCAAGATTACTCATAATTTCTTCAAGCAATTTTACTTGAGAAGAACTAAATGAGTGAAGTGAAGCGATTTCAACCACCGCTAATACTTCTCCTTCAAATTTAACCGGAATTATGATGCTAGATTTAGGGGAAGTGACACCAATGCCTGAATGGATCTTTATATAATTGTCAGGAATATGTGTTAAATAAATGGTTTTTTGCTCAGCTACACACTGACCTATTAACCCTTCGCCTATCTTAAATCGGTCAAAATCCTTGCTATGATCGACAAGGGCGTAGGCTGCACGTTTTTTCATATATTGCTGGCCTTCTTCCACTTCCTTCATATAAAATATCCCCACACTACCTCCTACCATAGGAACAAGCTTGACAATCAGCATTTCCGCTAACATCTGGATATCTTTCACTTTTGGATACATAGTAGCGATTTCAGCGATCTTCGTTTGTAACCAACTGTGTTCCTCCGCTTCATTTTTCAGACGAATTTCTAATTTACTTTGCCTCTCAAGTTCTGTCGCCATCTTATTAAAGGCAGCAGCAATTTTTCCGAATTCGTCTTTTGTACGCACAGCAATTCTAGGTAATTCTGCGACATTTCTACTTGTAACACTTTCCATAACTGTCGTGACATTATTAAGATTTTTCGTAATGCTCCTTATCACCCATAATGTAATGGCAATCGCTAGACCAAGCCCAACAGCAAAATAAATGTATATTATCTTAACAGCCCAGTTATATGTATCTCTTGACCTAAACAATTCATTTTTTAGTTCCTGCTCCTGTAATCCATGAAGAAGCTCACCTATCTGCAGCATTCTTTGACGAGTAATTTCAGCTTCTTCCCAAAGCTCGATATCGATGAAAGCTTCACTATCAAGGCGTTGCACGGTTATCACTTGTTGGGCAATATCTTGATATGACGTATGTAATGTTTTAAATTTGGCAATTAATTCTTGCGACTTTTGCTGAGTATCATGTTTTTCAAGTGACTCAAGAGCAAGCTTTAAATTTACATTTGATTGTTCCCATCCATTCATCCTAGTTAAGAAGTTCTCATTTGATTGATCTGCGGTAATCTCTCGCAGTTCTCTTCCGATATTAGCTGTCTCATACATAATATCTGAACTCATATTGATGCGATCATTTAATTCATTCACAACTACATGCATCTCTACTGTCGACTGCTGAAGCATATTTAATAGTATGAAAACCACAATAGAAATTAGTAATAAAATAGACCCAATACTAGCGTAAAGTTTTGTTCTAAATTTCATGGTCCCTCCGGTAAGCAATCAATAGTTTTTATATTTTATGTTTCGACTTTCTAAATAAAAAATTACTAATTTTCAGTTTTTTCTCTTTTTTCCGAACCTACATATTTAGTCTTTATCTGATTACAACTGACAAATATTTACCTTTATTATAATACACTCTATCACAATTAAAATATATATCTTCAATATATCTTTTAATATTCTAATAGAAATTTATTTATGATCGGTTAGCTGTTGTTGAAATAGTAAAAAGCCCTTGCATTGTGAACAATAAATTTATCTAAGTAACAGGAGGAATGTTCAATGAAAAACAAAAATAAAACGGTCTCAGGTACAGATATCGAACAAGTGAAGCGTCTTAATGCTCAATCTGGCCTTACATACAATGAGGCAAAGGATTTGCTAGCAAAGCAGAAGGCGATGAAATCAAACCAGGGATTTAAAAATTAAGAGAAACCTATTTAAAAAGTGACTAAACTGTAACTTTTGCTCGTATAAAACTCAGCCTTTATCGGAAAATAAAAGAACAAAACGGTTGGGAGTTGATATAATGTTTGATGTAGCTGATTGGTTGCTGTTCATCACGTTTGGGGTATTCTTTGTGATTTGTATAAGTCTAGCCATATGGGTGAGCAAGCGAAAGAGAAGCAATCATTAACTTAGGGGGTGTCTCAACAGGTTATTTTACCTTTTGAGACACCCCCTAAGCGCTGTACAGAGCTGTTTCTACCAGGAATTTGGGACAGCCTCCTCCATTTTATAAAAAGAAAATTAACAATTGAGAGGCTATCGCCACAAAGATGAGGGCAAAAGGGTAGGCCGCTGCATAAGCAATAGATGGATCTTCTGAGTTAACGAGTTGATTTACTGCTCCAAGTCCTGGTGTACTTGTCAACCCACCACATAGTGATCCTAATGAATGAATCATACTTAATTTACATATTCTCCTTGCCACAATGTAACCAAAGAAAATAGGAATGATCGTTATTAATGCCCCTCCTAACACTAAGCTTATCCCTTCTTTTTGTACCACGTCTACTAGCCCCTGTCCTGCGGTCGTCCCTGCTCCAGCCAAGAATAATACAAGGCCAATATCTCTTATGACTTGATTTGATGGCTGGAAAAAGCGAGCACGAATGGGTCCTAATTTACCAAAATGGCCAATTAGTAAGGCAGCAAATAGTGGTCCACCCGCTACTCCTAATGTGATCGTCCCTAAATACGGTAAATGAATCGGAACCATTCCAACAATAATGCCAATTAACAAAATTAAACTCAAGGAAAAAATATGCACATTTGTCACGGTTAGTGATTTTTTGTTAAATAGTTTTTCTACAATATTTAAACGATCTTCACTACTTACAAGAGTCAAAACATCCCCACGTTCCAAACGCCATTTTGAATTTTGATTAAATTCAAAGCCTCCTCGTTCCATTCGCGTCACAGTTACACCATACATTCGTCTTAATTCTAATTCTTTTATATTCTTACCAATCATATCCTCTGAATCAACAACCACTTTACGCAGTTTCACATGATCAGAATTTGAAAAATTAGGTGTCACTTCTTTCCCAATGTCCTGACAAAACGCCTCAAGATCAGCTTCTAATCCAACTGCTACTAGATGATCTCCTGTCAGTATTACTGTATCATTAAGCGCAATAATATTCCGATCCCCACGGATAACCCGGCTAATGACAACCGATTTATACTTATGAAAACGCAATTCTTTCAAGGTTCGCTTATCGATATTTGGATTTACTACTTCTATCGTCCTTACTTCAGGTGACCCCTCCGTCTTAGCAGGATCAATCGTTTCTTTTAAATCCTTCATCAGATCGACCTTTAATATTCTTGGCATGAGTTGTACGAAAAGAACCACCGCCACTACTCCAAATGGATATGCAATACCATACCCTACAGAAGCAAGTGGATCATTTGTTGCTTGCAGCGCTGCTGCAAGCCCTGGTGTACTTGTTAATGCTCCCGTCATTAACCCAATACTTAATGCGGGTGATAGTCCAAATACGTGAGAGACAAAAATGGTAGTAATAGACGCAACTAGTACGATAACTAGACCAATAATGCCAAAGATAATACCACTTGACCTCATCATGCGAAAAAAGCGTGGTCCTGCTTGTAATCCAACAGCTACAATAAACAGACTCAACCCTAAATTTTGAACAGTTGATGATACCTGATATCCAAAATGACCAAATAACATCGCAACAAGGAGTACCCCTGAAGTACCTAAACTAAGACCTCTAATTTTTGCTTGCCCAAGCATTGATCCTACAAACAAAATGACAAATAATAACAACAACGGTTCTTCTAATAAAGATACAAAGAATTCCACAGCGATCCTCCACTCATTTCACACACATCCTTTGATTTCATTATTATACCTTTATTAACGATTAATATCTTATGTATGCTCAAGTTTTCACAAGTTCTCCTACTTTTTTTTCAGGATGTCTTGCCATTTAAAACGACTCTCCTAAACAGGATGTATCTGTCACTATTTAGGAGAACCTTTCTACTAACCCGAAGCCACTGAAAAAGGTGAAAATTGTACCTTTTTATTTGGCCTCTTATAGCCTGCTTTCCTTTTTAGTAAGTGACCATATATTCTGCTTCCTTTTTAGCTTTGAGGTTAGCTCCAAAAACCATTGTTGATCTCTTGTAGAAAGAGCCAAATCGATGAAATTAAGAAGCTCAGCTTCAGAGAAGTTATTTAATGGAGCCTGCTTTTCAATGTCCTTCTTTTCAACCCGAATGACTCTTCCTACAAATTCTGTATTATCACTAAACAACACTTTCATGCGGACTAATGGGTGAAAAGGTTCTACACTTTCTATATAGCCATGCACCCACTCATCATTTCTTGTTTTTCCTTTAATCCAATCGCCAAGCTTGAGTTCTTTATTGTAGTTAGCCTCCATTATTTATTCACCAACCTTTGTCATACCCATTTTTGGTAGATCATTCACTTTTGACTTAGTTGAGAATCTGCCTTTCAAATGCTTTTAGAAAAATCCCTGTCACATAATCAGTATATTCACTTTTTGTTATTTTTTCTTGGGCGATTTAACCGTTTTTGTACACTCAATTATCATAGTGCCATTCTATTTTTAGGGTGATTTTCCTACCTGTTCTTTTATAAGGAACTTACCTATTCAGTCTGTTTAATCTTGTATGATATAGTACGTTTACAATCGCAATCTACTTGGAATTTTCACAAAAAAGAAGGCCAGTTTTGAAAGGAGTTACCATGTCATTACCAAAGAAAAGTACCCTAACGCAAGAAATCGTCTTGCGTATGCTGAATCAAGCGTTGCAAAAAGCAGAAGATTTACGTATTAAAATCAGTATAGCTATCGTAGATGACGGTGGAAATCTGATGGGCTTTATTAGAATGAATGGTGCCAAGGTTATCCCTAGCAACATTGCCCAAAACAAAGCTTATACAGCTGCAGGTTTTGGACTGCCAACAGGTGATTGGTATGAGAGGATAAAAGACAAACCTTCCCTATTACATGGCATTGTTCATACAGAGAAAATGACTATTTTTAGCGGAGGACAACCTATTTATGATGGAGTAGACCTAATTGGTGGAATTGGTGTTTCAGGGGGAAGCGAGGAGCAAGACAATGCATGTGCTTTAGCTGGACTAAGTGTGTTAAATAAATAAAGGGCTCTCCCTTAACTAATGAAAGCCTCATCGATTGGTTATCGATGAGGCTTTCATTTCATTTCTATAGTTTAATGCATATATTTTTAAGTTCACTATAAAATTCGAAGCTATGCATTCCGCCTTCACGCCCGATTCCACTTTGTTTCATTCCGCCAAATGGTGTACGTAAATCACGTAAGAACCATGTGTTCACCCAAATAATTCCTGCTTCTACTTCATTTGCTACACGGTGAGCACGACGAAGGTCATTTGTCCAAATCGAAGCACTTAGTCCGTAGTGAGAAGCATTCACTTGCTCTAGCACTTCTTCTTCACTATCAAATGGAATCACGGTTACAACTGGACCAAAGATTTCTTCTCGAACACAACGAGCATTGCGATCAAGATCAGTGATGATGGTCGGCTCAATATAATAACCTTTTTCAAAGCCTTCTGGTCGGCCTCCACCTGTACGGATTGTGCCTCCTTCTTCTCTAGCTAACTCAAGGTAACCAAGAACACGCTCATAATGTTCTTTCCCAATCATTGCTCCAATTTTCGTTTTTTCATCGAATGGATCTCCAACAACAAGTTCCTTCGTTTTTGCAACGAATTTTTCAACGAACTCATCATACGCTGCACGTTCTACATAAATTCGTGATCCACACAAGCAAACTTCCCCTTGATTGATAAAGCTTGATTTGATGGTTGTTTCTAACACTTCATCAAGATCAGAGTCCGCAAAGATGATATTCGGGTTCTTTCCCCCAAGTTCATAAGAAAGCTTCTTAAGCGAATTCGCTGCAGCTTTCATAATGGCTGTTCCTGTTGACGTTTCCCCAGTAAATGTAATCGCATCGACATCTGGATGCTCTGTTAGTGCTGCCCCTGCTGAATCCGGACCAAATCCATGTACAACATTCACTACCCCATCTGGTACGCCTGCTTCTTTACAAATTTCTGCAAGCACTGTTGCTGTCATTGGCGTCCATTCAGCTGGCTTCATCACCGCTGTATTTCCAGCTGCTAAACAAGGAGCTAACTTCCAAGTTAGAAGAAGCATTGGTAGATTCCAAGGATTAATTAATCCAACAACTCCAACTGGCTTACGCACCGCATAGTTAATCGCGACATCGTCATGTTGATACGCTTCTGTTCCCATCGTTGTCATGTAATCGGCGAAGAAATGGAAGTTATAAGCCGCTCTTGGAATATCGATCGTGCTTGATAGCCAGATCGGCTTTCCAGTATCTAATGATTCTAAACGAGCAAGCTCATCTTTTCTTTCTAAAATTAAATCACCAATTTTACGTAACACTTTTGATCGCTCTGTAAGGGGCATGGTTTTCCAAGGTCCATTTAACGCATTTTTTGCGGCGGTTACAGCCCTGTCAATCTCTTCCTTCCCCCCTTCGGCCACTGAACCTAGTATTTCTTCATTTGCAGGATTTGTATTGATAAACGTTTTGTCATTTATTGAATCTACATATTTCCCATTAATAAAGTGTCTACAATCAATACCTGTTGTTGCAGTAATCGCTTCCATTTCCCAATCCCTCCATTACCTTTTAATTATTACCTTACACATACCTTACTTTAGATTCGTGCCATATAAAACACCAAAGTCCCTCTATACGGAACAAATTAGTTTTTTTATTATACTTTTGCAATTCATCTCGTGAAGTCTTCATTTGTACCATGTATTTGTGTTTTTTTTATTTGTATTTTTGTTATACTCTATATACATAAATGAGCATTAATCATAGGAAATGGGTGATATTATGCAAGAGAAATTTGTTAGTGAATCAAAGGTAGTCCGAACGAGCAGAGTCTTTCCAAACGATGTCAACAATCACAACACGTTGTTTGGTGGTAAGTTAATGAGTGATGTTGATATGATTGCTTCTATCTCGGCAACAAGGCATTCACGAACGGAATGCGTGACGGCATCCACTGATTCGGTTGATTTCCTTTCACCTATTACTCCACAAGACTCCGTAAATTTTATTTCTTTTGTCACTTATACAGGAACGAGTTCTATGGAGGTATTTGTGAAAATTATTGCGGAGAACCTGTTAACAGGTCAAAGAAAAATCGCAGCAACAGCATTCTTAACCTTTGTTGCCCTTAATGAATTTGGAAAACCTACTAAAGTTCCGCAAGTGGTTCCGCAAACAGAAGAGGAAATAAAATTACATGAAACAGGAAAAGCGAGGGCGGAAAAACGTAAGGAACACCGTGCCAGAAGTAAAGAATTAGCTAATTTTATAACTACAGAGAAACCATGGCAATAAAGCTGATACATTCTAATTAAGTCTAAATAACCGAGACAGGAGAATTCTCTCTTGTCTCGGTTATCTTTCGTGCTAGTTCCTACCTAATTAAATCACTATATGATTTTGAATTAAACATTTAACTGTTCAATCATGTTCTTTAACACATGGACGGAATACACACAATCATCTAAGAAGGAAAACTCCCGGGGATTATGGCTTATTCCATCAAGGCTACGTACAAACAACATAGCCATCGGAACATGTTTGCCTATTACCATAGCATCATGCGCTGCACCACTTGGTAAATAGAATGGCTTTATATCCGATTTTATACATGCATTTTCTGCTGCCTGTATTAGTGTATCATCCACTTGAACAGGAGCGATCCGGAGCAGTTCCTCATATTCAAAAGTAACTTCACAATCTATTTGAACTTGATTCCCTAAAACTAGAATCTTATCAATAAGCCTATCCCTACACTCAAGATCAATATCACGAATATCGACAGTCAACATCACCTTTCCTGCGATTACATTCGATCCATTTGGAAAAACCTGAAGCTTGCCAACGGTCGCTACAGCCGTTTCACTTATGGTTTGTGGAAGTTCACTAACACGTTGGACAAATGTACTAGCTGCCACAAGCGCATCCTTCCTTCCCAGCATTGGTGTATTCCCAGCATGATTAGACTCACCTGTGAATGTCACTTGTAACCAGCACGGACCAGCAATTCCTGAAACGATCCCAACAGGGAGATTTTCTCTTTCTAATTGCTTGCCTTGTTCAATATGTACTTCTATATAGGAGTCAATCTTAGATATATCTCGCTTCGCACGACTAAATCCTTCTAATGTAAGACCAGCTTCAGCTAAAACTTGTTCAAACTGATTCCCGTTGAAATCTGTAATCTGTCTTAGAGACGTCATATCAAGCTCTCCTGCCATAGCCTGACTCCCTAATAATCCATTATCAAATCTTGAACCTTCTTCATCTGAAAAAATGACAACTTCAAATGATTTTCTCGGCTTAAAATTGGTTTCTTTCCATGCTTCTACAACTTCTAGAGCGGCCAGTACACCTAGTGGACCATCAAAATGGCCACCATTTGGTACTGAATCGACATGTGAACCCGATAAAATGGAAGGCAAAGTTGGCTCTGTGCCCAGCAGCTTTCCAAAGACATTTCCAGCCCCATCTTCTGTTACTTCCAAACCCGCTTCTTCCATCCATTTTTTCACAAGGTCTTTTGCTTGCTTTTCTTCAACTGAAAATCCGATCCTTTTGGAGCCGTTATCATCTGTCAATCCTATTTGAGCTACCTCGTCAAGCCTCGATGCCAGGCGCTTTGCATTTACTCCGGAATGAGATAACAACAAATTGTGCCCTTCTAATAATTTTCGTTTAAGATCAAAATTTCCCATGTAATCACCCTACCCCCATCAACAAAAGTCACCCATCATTATTCACATTCCAACGTTCGTAAGCGATTAAGTGCAGACGCAATTTCAAAGCGACGTGGCAGAGCCAAGTCACCAGGATGCCCCACATGTGTTGAGACAAAACGGATCCCTTTTTCATTCAATTGCTCTTCAATCAAACTAAGAATCTCCTTTACTGTCATCCTTTTTCTTAATAATTGATTTCTTTCCAAAAACGAGAAACATTCTGCAATCATTCTTGTTTGGCTTTCATCAACAAGTTGGTCTAAAGCTTGCAAATGAATATCTGTTGTCCCATATTGAATATGCTGTTTCCCACGTGTACTTACTTTATATTTCGTCCCTCTTTTACTATTTAGGCTTTTGGCAACAGGAATTCTCTTTTTAATAGACCCAAAGGAATCTCCTCCTTCATTTCTTCGTTTAACCTGTATGGTTTCAGCAATTTTCTTTGCTTCATCCGTTACGTCAAAAGGAACATATTGCTCCATTTTGATGACTCGGTCTGCCACATCAAAATAATCACCAGACCCACCCATTACTAGAATTGTTGAAACATCATATTCATCTTTTAATAGACCTACCTTATCAACAAATGGGGTAATTGGTTCGGAATTTTTTGCAATTAGTGCTTGCATACGTGCATCACGTATCATGAAATTCGTTGCACTTGTATCTTCATCTATTAATAACGTTGTTGCACCTGCTTCAAGCATTTCAATAATATTCGCTGCTTGAGATGTGCTTCCGCTAGCATTCTCTGTTGAAAAGTTTTCGGTCTTCTTCTCATATGGTAGTTTCCCGATAAATGGAGAAATATCTACATTTGATATGCTACGTCCATCCTCTGCACGAATTTTCACAGCCGCATCATCACTGATTACATATTCCCTTCCATCCCCTTCAATATGATCATACACACCATGTTCGATTGCCTGTAGCAAAGTGGACTTCCCATGATACCCACCTCCCACAATCACCGTAATGCCTTTTTTGATTCCCATCCCAACAACGGGGCGTTCCTGGTGCGGAACAGATATAGCAAGCTCCCTTTCTTTCGGGCTTTGAAAGGGGATAACCCCCTTTGTCATCGGTCGGTCACTCACCCCACTTGATCTTGGTAAGATCGCCCCGTTTCCGATAAAAGCGATGTATCCATGTTCTTTCAAATACGCTCTAATGGTTTCTTGTTGATCATTTAACCAGACCGCTTCTTTTACTTCGTGCTCTTTAATTTGATACACAGAATGATCAATGACGCTTGGAATGACTTGAAAGAAAAGCTTTTCTGCTTCTTTGGCTAAAATTCTTCTTCCATTTGCAGGCAATCCGATTGAAAGGCAAATAGTCACTTGCGTATCTGTCAATCGAACCGCAGTACGTTCAATAATTTTTTGACCAGGTGCATCAATCCATATTATTCCACTTTTTCCTGAACCTCCAATCTTTTTTTGTACATGTCCAAGTGCTGACTGAACTTTTCTCGCAAGTAAATCTTCACACCGGACTTTTCGACTCTTCGTATTTGTCCATTCCGAACGTATCTCCGTTTGCTTACATGGTAAGGTAATACGGATTTTAGATGGACTGGCAAAAGGATCACCTTGTACATAATCAATATGTAGTTGAAAATTGGCAAACTGATATGTACCTTGAATTTCCTTGTAGGCTTTATATCCTTTTTGATCGATTCTTTTTAAGCATTGTTTTAGTACTTGCACAATTAGCCTCCTCTTTCTAATCATCTTTCTTAATAGTGTACCTATTCCCATAAGTGATTACTAGAAAAAAGGATAATGATTTTAGGGCATCAAAAAGGAATCCCCCCTTTTCAATGCCCTCATATTACCAGTATTTCCTAAATAGAAACCGAATATTTCTTTCTATTTTTGAAATAATGTAATTCATTGAATCCTATTTCTTTTAAATGCTGCTGTACTTCTTCAAATTCATCTCCCACTCGATCAGGATCATGCGCATCTGAACCAAAGGTTACTCCAACGTTATAAAAAAGAGCCCTTTCTAAAATTCCATCTGCTGGATACCATCCTCCACAATCCTTTGTCTTTCCAGATGTATTAATTTCTATTACTTTTTCATGCTCTCCAATTGCTTGGAGTGTCTTATCGATCGCATCTACTTGTATATGAGAGAATTCAGGATAAAATCCTTTCATTGCGTCAATATGCCCAAAAATATCAAACATATTGCTTCGTGCCGATTGTTCAATCAAATGATAATACCGTTCCTTTGTTTTTACTTTCTCTTCGTTTGTTAACCCATCCCATCGACCTTTTCTAAAGATACTAATATCATCTACAAAATGAACAGAGCCAATCAAATAATCAAACGGCTGCTCATCTAAAAATTGTTTATATACCCCGCTATATTGAGGAAAAAAATCACTTTCAATTCCTAATAATACTTCTATTTGATTAGCATATTTCTCTTTTAATCGTAAGACTTCATTAATATATTGAGTAAATTCTGACTTGGCCATCGTAATCCCAGGTTGGGGATGGTCTTCTTGATGATGAAAATACGGTGCATGATCAGAAATCCCAATCAATTTAAGGCCTTTATCTATACCTGCTTTTACATAATCTTCAATCGTACCAATGGCATGACCGCACATTTGATTATGTGTGTGTAAATCGAATTTTGTCATAATAACTCCTTTCAAAAATAGAACTATTTTTATATTTGGCGATTGAAGATCAAATCTCCTTCATAAATTAAATGATTTTTAAATGACTATAGACGCTGCTTGATGAACAGCGTCTATAGTCATTTTATATTTCAATAATAATTGGCAAAATCATCGGCTTACTTTTCGTATGCTTAAACAGATATTGTCCTACCGCTTTTTTGATGCTTTGTTTCATAACATTCCATTGGAACTTCCTTGCCTCTAATAGCTCGCTTACAGTTTTTGATATTAGGCGATTCATCTCTTTTTGCCATTCTTCTGAATCACTAACATACACAAAGCCACGAGTGATCACATCAGGCCTACCTACTAATTTCCGTTCCGTTTTACTCATCGTAACTACAATGACGAGCATTCCATCTTCGGAAAGTTGTTTACGATCCCGCAAAACAAGGTCACCAACATCACCTACCCCGATTCCATCCACATAGGTGTTTCCAGCTTGTATTTTTCGCGATTGGTTTGCGATTGAATGTTTTATTTCTAATACATCGCCATTGTTCATGATAAACGTATTTCCTTCTTCTACCCCTACGGACTCCGCTAACAATTTGTGCTGATAGAGCATGCGATATTCACCATGAATTGGGATCAAATACTTTGGTCTCATTAATGTAAGCATTAATTTTAAATCTTCTGAGTACCCATGACCTGAAACATGCATCCCTGATGAACTTCCAGACCCATATATCACTTTGGCTCCAAGCGCAAAGAAATTATCAACAATGCTTGTAACACTACGTTCATTTCCTGGAATCGGACCAGCAGCAAAGATCACCGTGTCTCCCGGTAATATCTCGACACCACGAAAGTTGCCAGTTGATAGGCGGGCAAGAGCTGCCATGGGTTCACCTTGAGATCCCGTGCATAAAATTGCTACTTTCTCTGGTTCTGTTTCATTGATTTCTTGTTGGTCAATAATCATTCCTTCTGGCACCTGTAAATACCCACGTTCCATCGCAACCTCTACAACATTAACCATACTGCGACCAAGTAATGCTAGCTTTCGATTTGTTTTTTGTGCAGCATCAACGACTTGCTGAACTCGACTGATATTGGAAGCAAAGGTTGAAAGAATCACTTTTCGCTCAGCTTTTAGAAATGCTTCTTCTACATGTGTTCCGACCATCTGCTCAGATGGAGTAGATCCGGGACGCTCGGCATTAGTACTCTCTGATAATAGGAGTAATACACCTTCCTGACCGATCTCAGCCATTTTATGAATATCGGACTGTTCATCCTGCTTAGCTGGAGTCAGATCAAATTTAAAGTCCCCTGTATGTACGACTTTACCTTCTGGTGTATGAAATACGATTCCTAAACAATCTGGAATACTATGCGTAACTTTAAAAAACTCAACCGAGATGTCATTGAATTTCACTTTCGAATGGTCGTTAATTTCAACCAACTCTGTTTCGGACAAAAGCTTATGTTCTTTTAATTTTAATTCAATTAATCCTAATGTAAAACGTGTTGCATAAACAGGTACGTTGATTTTCTTTAGAAGGAAAGGAATGCCCCCAATATGATCTTCATGTCCGTGGGTTACAAGCAAGGCTTTAACTCTCTCTTTGTTTTCTAGTAAATAAGAGAGATCAGGAATGATTAAATCAATCCCGAGTAAACTTTCATCCGGAAACTTGTTGCCACAATCAATCAAGATAATCTCGCTCCCATATTCAAGCGCATACATATTTTTTCCGACTTCATTTAATCCACCTAAGGCGAATATAGATAACGTCTGATCGTGATTCAAAAGAATAACCTCCTCTAGTTATACTGGTATCATTAGTATGTTCGTTTTTCCCTTTATAATTAGCTAAAACCCCCTGACCGTAATTAATAAATTGCTCCTATTCAACCGACATCATTCAACACTTAATGATACAACGGTCGAATCTTCTCAAGATCTGTTATTAATTGCTTGATTTCATCTCGTGATAAAGGAATAAGAAGCTGATCATACAGTGTAATGATTTGATTTGCTTCAGTATCTTGGTGTTCTTTCAGATACCGATAGAGCCTTTGGAACTGCCTCTCTTTAATTACTGATGCTGTTGATTGATTTTTTATTTTCTGTAATAGAAATTCATTGTCTTCAGGGTTGAATTCCCCAGATATGATTTGTCCATTAATGTTTGTCATAAAACCACTCCAAAAAGGTGTTTTGATTATGTTTAGCTTAATAAGAAGAAAATATTGATGATCGATTGGTCTTTTGAACACTTCTTAAAATTTGAAAAAAACGCGAGGAATAGACATTCGCCTTTTGTCTTTACGTACAAGATCATATAATATGATAAGTAAACAAACAGAGGAGGAAAATTAGATTATGGGAAAAGCATTGAATCGAATTAAATCACAATTAGCTCAGTTAGATAAAGAGAACAAATGGGATGATCTTGACCGCGAAGGAATCATCGACCAACTTATCTATGAAGAGATCAAAGCAGCTTCGTATGAATTAGATTACGAAGGTGTCGGAAGAATGGTTAATTTCTTAATTGAAGAAGGAGAAAAGTTGAAATAGAAGGGCACTGAAAAAGGTACGCTTTTCACCTTTTTCAATGCTCTTTAAGCAATGAGCGGAACCGTTGCTTTTTTTTAAAGCCAGCTATAAGTGGATTTCTCGTAGCTCACGCGCAACGTGTGGAGCCATGCTACTTCATCGAATCTTCTAAAAGAACTTTTTCAGTAGCCTTCTGAAATAGCTCTTTTTTATAGTTGGTTAAGGGGCTGTTTGACAGCTCCTATTCCTATAAAATCCCTCCTTGGCACCTTTCATTACGGGGATTGCTGTCGGAAGTTGCTGTTTTTCTGTCCGAGTTTCTTCATTTACAGTCGGAACTTTCCCATTTGCTGTCCAACTCCCTTCATTTGCAGTCTAACCACTTATTACATCCATTTTAAATACCAAAAAAAATCATATTTGACAGTAGAATACAGTTTCCCTATACTAAAAATACAAATTAGTATGTGTAGCAACTAACTACAAGGAGTTGGTCTTGTTGAAAATATCGTTCCAGGAGTATATTAGTATTAAATTGCATAAAACGGACTTAAATCTTACTAGCTACGTTAAAGCTAAATTAGAGCCGTTCAACCTCGCTCCTGAGCAAAATTTAATCATGCTGCTCCTGTGGGAACAAGACGGTTTATCCCAACAACAACTAGTTAACAAATTAGATAAGGATAAAACAAACATTGCGCGAATGGCTTCGAGTCTAGAAAAAAAAGGGTTTATTAAAAGAAGCAATTGCCACGAAGATCGTCGTTCCGTTAAACTTTACCTTACCGCATGCGGAAGAAAACTTGGTGAGCAGGTAATTCCTATTGCTGAAGAATTTAATGAGATTGTCTGCAAAGATATTTCAGAGGAAGAACTTCAACTAATGGAAAAAGTATTAGAAAAAATGAATCAGAATGTAAAAGAGTACTGTAACTAATTTGGTGAGTACTCTTTTATTGTGATTCATTTTTTCAAGTCTTCTTAATTGACAATTGATCTCACCTATTTTATACTAAGCAACGTAATTAGTATGTATAGCAACTATCCTATTATCTAACATAGTAACAGAAAGAGATCGTTCTACATCTCTCACTGAAAAAGTACTAGTTATTTTTACACAATTTGTTGCTATAGCAACATTATTAAATGGAGGTATTTATAATGGCAAATGTATTATTTATTAAGGCAAATTCAAGACCAATCGAACAGGCAGTGAGTGTGAAACTTTATCATACGTTCCTTGACCAATACAAAGAGTCTAATCCCAATGATGTTATCACAGAACTTGATCTATTTGAGGAAAACTTGCCTTATTACGATACAGATAAGATCAATGGCATGTTTAAACTAGCAAAAGGAATGGAGTTAACAGCTTCTGAACAAGAAGCAACCGAACTCGTTAATCGCTATTTAAACCAATTCCTAGAGGCAGATAAAGTTGTGATTGCATTCCCACTATGGAACTTCACTGTTCCTGCAGTTTTGCACACGTATTTAGATTATTTAGCTCAAGCAGGTAAGACATTCCGTTATACTGCTGAAGGTCCTGAAGGTTTGCTTACTGGTAAAGAAGTTGTGCTTTTAAATGCACGAGGAGGCGTTTATTCAGAAGGTCCTGCGGCGGCAGCTGAAATGGCTGTTAACTATGTAAAAACAATGTTAAACTTCTGGGGTATTTCTAATCCTACAACCGTTATTATTGAAGGTCACAACCAATTCCCTGACCAAGCTGAAGAAATTATTGAAAAAGGGTTAAAGCAAGCTGCTGACGTAGCAAAAGAATTTTAATTGATTAATGAAAAACCAAGGGCTCGCTCATGTGCTAGTCCTTGGTTTTATTCTTTATTTATCTAGTATGTGATAAGGAAAACACGGGTAAATAATCCCTTTCGTTGCTCCCTCTGGTTTAATGATATACTCTTTATAGGACGAATTTCCTGTTGCGACATTTTGCAACCCACTACCATCATAATATACTGGCTTCTCGCTTTTTTTTCTGTTCATATCATTACATCATCCCTTCCAATATATAGTTCAAATAAACCATGAATAAAGATATATTTTAATTATTCAACATCTATTCTGCTTTTCCTTTATTTATGTTGTATTTTTTACTATTTTATGGAAAGATTTATTCCCATTCCTATTAGAATGTGTCGGTCTATTGTCAACAAAACAGAAAGTGATGATTCATAAGTGCTATACGTTATAATATATAGTAGTAACTAATCATTGGGAGTGAGAACGCTGAAAACAATTGCTGTTATAGGTGGTGGAATAACAGGTCTGACCACTTTATATCAATTACAAAAATTAAAAAGAAAACATAAAAACGAGGTTGAGTTAATTCTCGTAGAACAAAACAATTATTTAGGAGGAAAGATCCACTCTGTACAAAAGGAAGAATTCATCATGGAAACAGGTGCAGATTCGATCGTAGCAAGACACGAAAGTGTGATGCCTTTAATTGAGGACCTACAGTTAGAAAATGAACTTGTCTATAACTCAACAGGAATTTCTTACTTATTCATTAACAATGAATTACACCCTATACCTGCTGATACTATTTTTGGTATTCCAACAAGTGTGGAATCACTGTTGCAAAGCACTCTTGTTTCAGAAGAAGGAAAGCAGAGAGCGCTTAGAGATTTAGAAAGCATAAATGATCGTTTTACAAAAGATGATTCAATTGGGGAATTTCTTGAATATTGTTTTGGAAAAGAGCTCGTCGAAAATCAAATTGCACCCGTGTTATCAGGAGTCTATTCAGGGAAATTGAACGAGCTTAGCATCGCCTCAACGCTTCCATATGTACTTGATTATAAAAATCAATATGGAAGCATCATCAAGGGGTTATCTGTAAACAAAGAAAAATTCAGCTCTAAATCAGATAAAAAATTCATTTCTTTTAAAAACGGACTCTCAACAATTGTTGACCGTCTCGAAGATAGGTTAACAGATGCTCACATTCTCAAAGGAGTAAATACAACACGTATAAAAAAAGAAACAGAGCGCTATCAGATAACGTTTTCAAATCATCAAACCATTGAAGCAGACTATGTTGTACTAACAACACCACATAACGTTGCTCAATCATTATTAAATCACAGCGAATTAAATGAAGGGTTTGCTAAATTAACAAACTCTTCTCTAAAGAGTATTTATCTTGGCTTTGAAATTCCTGATGAACAATTGCCTGCCGATGGAACTGGGTTTATTGTTTCTAATAGCAACCATGTCAAATGTGATGCATGTACGTGGACAAGCCGCAAATGGAACCATACATCCAAAAAGCAAAATCTATTGGTACGGCTTTTCTATAAAAGTTCAAACCATGCCTACTCTGCGTTACAGAAGATGAATGAAGATGACCTTATCCACTCAGCATTAACGGATATAGAAAAAAGCCTTGGAATTAAAGCACTTCCAACAGCAGTTGAGGTTACAAATTGGGATCAGCTCATGCCTAACTACCATCTCAACCATAGCGAAGCCATCCGTGAACTAAACGAGAAAATGCAAGCAGTTTTCCCTAATATCATGCTTGCAGGTTGTTCTTACTACGGTGTTGGCATTGGCGCATGTATAAAAAACGGAGAAGACACCGCAATAAAGATTTGGGAAACCGTTTCAAAAAATTAGATAAGTATGCTGGATGAATCTAGTGCCCTACTTTCCAACTCTTTCTCTTTTTAGGGCTCTAGATCTTCTTCCTGCATCCCTACTTTTACTCTTTTTCTCTTTTCGGGCTCTAGATCTTCCTCCTGCATCCCTACTTTCACTCTTTTTCTCTTTTCGGGCTCTAGATCTTCCTCCTGCATCCCTACTTTTACTCTTTTTCTCTTTTCGGGCTCTAGATCTTCCTCCTGCATCCCTACTTTTACGTTCATAAACGATCCTTTCCGTCTTCTATGAACACCGCAATTAATACAACATTCCAGCAATCGCACCACTTAGTAACGAAGCAAGTACACCTGCTACGACGGCTTTCATTCCTAGCTTCGCAATATCAGCTCTCCGACTAGGTGCTAGCTTCCCTAATCCGCCAAGTAAAATCGCAACAGAAGAGATATTGGCAAAACCACATAAAGCAAAACTGATCACAGCTACGGTTTTATCTGATAGCTCATCCATTTGCGGTGCAAAAGCAGCATATGCAACAAACTCATTTAACACAATCTTTTGTCCGATAAATCCTCCTGCTACAACCGCTTCATGCCATGGCACACCAATGGCAAAAGCAATCGGAGCAAACACGATCCCAAGGATTAGCTCTAATGTCAAGCCTTCAAACTGGAACCAGCCTCCAATCATACCTAGAATGCCATTAACTAAAGCAATCAATGCAATAAAAGCCAAAAGCATCGCTCCAATGTTCAAAGCTAATGTTAAGCCAACACTTGCACCTTTAGCAGCTGCATCGATCACATTGGCCGATTCCATATCTCTGTCGACCATCACTTTATCTGATGTCTCGGACTTCTCTGTTTCAGGCATAATCATCTTAGCCATAATCAGACCAGCAGGTGCAGCCATAAAGCTAGCTGCAAGCAAGTATTCTAGGGGGACACCCAGTAATGAATATCCGATTAAAACAGACCCAGCAACCGATGCAAGTCCGCCTGTCATAACAGCGAATAATTCCGATTTTGTCATCTTTTCAAGATAGGGGCGCACAACAAGGGGTGCTTCAGTCTGTCCAACGAAAATATTTGCCGCTGCAGACATCGATTCTGTTTTACTTGTACGAAGAACTTTTGATAAGACACCACCGAGGATCTGGATTACTTTTTGCATGATTCCTATATAATACAGAATCGCAATTAAAGCTGAAAAGAAAATAACAATGCTTAACACTTCGATCGCAAAGATAAAGCCCATTCCCTCTGCCTGAAACAATCCTCCAAACAAAAAGTCAATTCCTTCATTTGCATAATCAATGATGGCTGCGATCCCTAAGGTCAGCCACTGTAAAAATGCAAAGCCCGTCTCCCATTTTAAAACAATAACAGCAAAACCAATTTGAATGGCTAGTCCACCTAAAATGGTTTGTAAATTAATTGCTTTCTTATTATTGGAAAAAAGAAAAGCAATAGCAAAGATCGTCAATATGCCAAAAATACCCCAAACAAAATTCATTCGCCTAACCTCTCTTTCTAAAAGAGCTATCTTTTTGAAGGAACATAATCGTAAAGCGACTTTTCAGTGCCCTCCCTAGTTGATAACTCTGTTATATGTACCAATTAAAGCTACCGTTAGTATGTTTCATAACAAGTAAAATAAACACGCAAATAGACTTCATTAGCTCATGTATTTCTTTTACTCAATCAAAATAGAGGTGATCCCAACAGGTAATATTTCAACCTTTTGAGACCACCCCATTATGAACGATGATCAATTTATTTAAAGATTTACTTCAGATCCCTTCGTCAGTCCCATTGCATGCCCCAGTGATAAAAATGTATTTCCTGTAATCGCTAGCTGCAACGACATTGCAAGTAAAACTACATCTAATTCAAAACCATCCAAAAACCCTAATGGGAGTTTTACTGTAATCATTGCACCCACCATTACTAATGCAAATAAAATACTAACCATTCGTGTTCCAATCCCCAGCACCATCATTACCCCACCAACCAGCTCAATCACTGCAACAATATAAGCTAAAAACCCAGGTAACCCAATACTATCAAACCATCCTGCAATATTACTAATTCCATTTTGAAATTTATCTAACCCATGCAAAAAGAACGTCAATCCTAATACAACACGAACAATGAATAAACCTACTTCACTTCTCTTCATTTACTTTTCCTCCATATTCTTTGACGATTCCGTTGTTAGCTGTATTTCTATACCTATAGGATCCAAAACGACCCACACACCAATCTCTTGTTCTACCGGCTTATGACCAGTAGCTTTCAAGTGATCGATTAAATCCGTTAGCTCATCTTGATTAGGTAACATAACGGTATAATAAGCAAGCCCTACTGCATTTTTGGATCTAACCAAGGCGTTGGGTCCCGCCCAAATATTTAAACCAATGTGATGATGGTACCCTCCAGCAGCAAGAAAAAGCATACCTACATTGGTCATGTTGCCAACTGTTATTTCAAATCCTAATGATTTATAAAAGTCTTGGCTTTCTTTTAAGTCACGAACATGTAAATGAATATGCCCAATTTTGGTTTGAGGCGGTAACCCATGCCACACATCCTCACCTGTTGAATCCAGTAAGCCTTCGACATCGATTCGCTCGGTTACCATCGTGTAATCTCCACTCGCTACTTTTGTCCATTCCTCTCTCGGTCGATCCCGATAAATTTCAAGCCCATTGAAATCTGGATCCGAAAGGTAAATCGCTTCACTGACAAAATGATCAGCAGAACCAATCTCTATCCTTTTATCTATGATATGTTTTAAAAATAAGCCTAAATCACTGCGTTCTGGCAATAAAATGGCCACGTGATATAGCCCTAATGTTGTGCCAGGCTGGTACATACTTCCACTTGAAACTTCTTCTAAGATAAGTAAAGTCTCTTTCCCGTCTGCCGTAAGCTCCACTATTTGATCTCTCTTACGAAGAATATCAAATCCAATGATTTCTTGATAAAAAGCAATCGAGCGCTCTAAATTACTCACTTTTAATTTAACTGGTCCTAATTGCGTGTCAGGATGTAGTGCGAATGTCATTTTCTTTCCCCCTATTATTTTTTAAAGATAAGATCTAAGATAATGTTATTATGATCTATATAAGTAGGTTTGATAAGTACGCACTTAAAAGTGGTATAGTATACAAAAGGAAACTATAGGGGGTGATTTTATTGTCTGAATGCCAAGTGAATAACGCTTTAGAAGCAATAGTTGGAAAATGGAAACACAAAATATTATTCCCTTTATTGAATAATAAAACGATGAGGTTTAACGAATTAAAAAGAGAAATTCCAGGTATTACACAAAAGATGCTTACATCTCAATTACGAGAGCTCGAAGATCATGACCTTGTAACAAGAAAAGTGTATGCGCAAATACCTCCAAAGGTAGAGTACTCTCTGTCTGAACATGGCAAAAGCCTCATCCCACTTTTAGATATGATGAACGAATGGGGCGCTGCTCATGCAGCACATATAGCCACAAAAAAAGTAGAACAAATAAAAAACACAAAAAAAGAGGGCAGTTCCTAGTGAACTCCCTCTCCTTCTAATAGATAGTATTGATATTACTTAACCAACTTTCTACTTTCATTTTTATCCACTTTTCTATAAACTTAACGTGGCAGTCAATTTTGAAAAGGTTTTCATTTAATCATATTTCTACATATCTTTAACAGCATTAAGAGAATAATATTTTAAAGGAGATGATACTCTATGATCTATCAAGCTAGTAACAAACGTTATCATTCGATGAAATATAACCGGTGTGGAAACTCAGGATTACTACTCCCTGCCCTTTCCCTTGGGTTATGGCACAATTTTGGCGGAGTAGATCCATTTGAAAATGGACGCGCCATGCTTCGCCGAGCCTTTGATTTAGGAATAACACACTTTGACTTAGCTAACAACTACGGCCCACCTCCTGGCTCTGCCGAAGAAATGTTTGGTGCAATATTAAAAACAGATTTTGCTGCTTATCGTGATGAGCTTGTTATCTCTACTAAAGCTGGCTATCATATGTGGGACGGTCCTTACGGTGAATGGGGATCAAAAAAATACATGATTGCCAGCTTAGATCAAAGCTTAAAAAGAATGGGATTAGATTACGTAGATATCTATTATTCTCATCGTCCAGATCCAAACACTCCCCTTGAAGAAACAATGGGAGCTCTTGACCAAACTGTTAAGCAAGGTAAAGCACTGTACGTCGGAATTTCTAGTTATAACGCAGAACAAACAGCCGAAGCTATTAAGATTTTAGACCAGCTAGGTACACCATTGCTCATTCATCAACCAAGTTACTCCATGTTGAATAGATGGATTGAACAAGACGGGTTGCAGGATGTATTGCAAGAAAACGGAGTCGGATCTATTGCATTTTGCCCCTTACAACAAGGCTTACTTACGAACAAATATATAAATGGTGTACCAGTTGATTCTCGTGCTGCCAAACCTACTGGCTTTTTAAATAAAGATCAAGTCACCGAAGAACTGCTGAACAAAGTACAACAACTTGGCTCACTTGCAGCAGAACGCGGACAAAGTCTAGCGCAAATGGCCTTGGCGTGGGTACTACGTGAGGGGAGAATTACTACTGCCTTAATCGGCGCAAGTAGGGTGAGTCAGATTGAAGAGAATGTGAAAGCGTTAGATAATCTTGTGTTTACTTCTGAAGAGCTAGATAGAATGGAAGCAATTCTTAATAGTATTGAATAAACATGAAAGGGGCGTCTTTAAAAGGTCTGATTTTAACCCTTTAAGACGCCCCCTTTAATTACACTTATGTCAGAGCCTATGAGTTGCTCCCAACTAAACTAGGTACACCCTCCTCATCTGATGATGGTGTTTCAATTTGGTCTTCCTCTTGCCTTGCACGCTTGATAAAAAATGCAAGAATAAGTGCAGCAACTGCAATGAAAGATGAGATAAAGAAAGCAAAATTAATCCCTTCTAGCATGGCTCTCACAGCAATCGCTTCGGAAACTTGCCCTGTCTCGGCAGCTAAACTAGCCGAGCTACTCGCTGCTCTGTTAGACATCACTGTAACTAACAAAGCTGTACCAATCGCACCAGATACTTGGTTTAATGTATTGTTCATGGCAGTACCATGCGGGTAAAATCTAGCAGGTAATTGATTTAGACCATTTGTGGACACAGGCATCATGACCATAGAGATCCCAAACATCCTTACCGTATTTAAAATCATTAAATATTGATAACTAGTATCTAATGAAATTGTACTAAATAAGTAAGTCGTCACTACTGTAATGGATAATCCTATAATAGCTAATAGGCGCCCTCCGTATTTATCAAACAACTTCCCTGTAATAGGTGACATGAACGCCATTGTAAGTGCACCTGGTAGCATCAAGAGTCCTGCGTCAAAAGGAGATATCCCCCGGACGGTCTGTACATAAATTGGCAAAAGTAACATACCAGAGAACATAGCCATATTTAAAACCATCGTAATAGAAGATGACAAAGCAAACATTGGATACTTAAAAATGCTAAAGTTCAACATCGGCCTTGTCTGTTTTGATTGACGTAAAATAAACGAAACTAAAGAGATACATCCAACAATGATTGTTAAAAAGACTTCTGGACTTTCCCATCCTTTATTTCCAGCAGAACTAAATCCATATAAAATTCCCCCAAATCCGACGCTCGATAATAAAAGGGAAAATAAATCAAGTCGAATATCTACTTTTTCCTTTTTATCTTTTAATAGAAAAAAACCAATCAGTAACACACCAACAGCAATTGGTGTTACAAAGTGAAAAAGCATTCTCCAATCATAATGCTCTACAATCCAGCCTGATAATGTGGGACCAATGGAAGGTGCAGCCATTAAAATTAAACCAAAAATCCCCATTGCACTTCCTCGTTTCTCAACCGGAAAACTCACTAACATGACATTCATGAGGAGCGGCATCATAATCGCAGTTCCTGAAGCCTGTAGCATCCTCCCCGCTAATAACAATGGAAATACATGGGCAAGACCAGCGACAATCGTACCGAAAGTAAATAACCCCATCGCTGTTAGAAATAGTCTTCGAACCGAATATTTTTGAATTAAAAAAGCAGTTGTAGGAATCATAATCCCATTTACTAACATAAATCCTGTCGTTAGCCATTGGACCGTGGCTGTTTCGACTTGTAAATCTACCATAATCGAAGGCAACGCAATATTTAATAATGTATTATTTAAAAAGGCAATAAAAGCACCAGTCATAAGAATAGCAAGTATTCCATAATTGGGGCGATCATTCTTTTTTATGGATAAATCCATTGTTTCCCCTCCTCTATACTAACAGTTCATTTTTTTGTACTATCCGTTTATATAAACATATTATACTACGAGTTCAATTATTGCAATAATAATTTCTTTGATATAAACAGTGTTTGTTTACATAAAAGAAATAAGGTATGATTGTTTTATACCGATAGTATAATTACATCAAAATGAACGTTAATATTAGCTGTACTAAAATCCCAATCTAAAGGTGATAAAATGAACGATCGCAAACAACATGTCATAAAGATGGCGCATCAATTATTCATTAACAAAGGTTTTCAAGCAACATCCATCCAAGACATCTTGGAATATAGCGGCATTTCAAAAGGAACATTTTATAACTATTTTTCTTCTAAAAATGAACTATTAAAAGCTCTCTTTAAATCCATTTACAAGAAAATGGAAAAAGATCGAAATGAATTACTAATAGGACAAGACCCTTCTGATATCGAAATTCTCATAAAGCAATTTGAATTACAATTAAATACAAATAAAAAGAATAAATTATTCACCCTCTTTGAAGAAGTTCTTATTTCAAGTGACGTTGAACTAAAACAGTACTTTAAAGAAGGTCAACTAAGGATGCTCCGATGGACATATCAGCGTTTTTTGGAAATTTTCGGCGAAGATAAAAAACCTTATTTGCTCGATTGCGCAATTATGTTTTTAGGCATTTTACATCAAAACATGAAATATTACGCAATGGGCCACGATCATACCAGTATTGAACAAGTGGTTCGTTACACAGTTAACCGAATTGAAAAAATCGTTTATGAAGTAGCAGTTTCAAATGAGCAATTAAATGAACCAGAGCTTTTAGATAAATGGCTACCTGATCAACTGAAATCCAACTCTTCTTTTCACAAAAATCTTAACGAAGTGGTCGTCGCTTTGAAAAAAAATGTCAGTGAACATAAAGACCAACCAAAATATTTAGAGCTTTTAGACTTTGTACAAGATGAGGTTGTACACCCAAAACCACCTCGAAGGTTCTTGATTGAAAGTGCCCTCATTTCACTCAATGAGGATCCATCAATATTTAACCAACAACTGCTATCTCAACTGGAGCAACTTGTGACTAGTCAGCTCCAAAAACAAGGAAACAAATAATTTACCACCTTCTTTGTTTCTCAGATTAGATTCAAAAAAAATAATCGTATGTACAGTAATGTACATACGATTCCATTCCATCAAATAAAAATCTACTATTCATTTAATAAAAAGAAGGTTTCGTTAAAGGACACTGTGCTGCCTGTGGCCCGATATCTGGTGAGTACACACTTAATTTCCGAATGAAATAACAGCTTTCTGGAAAGTGGTGTTCAAGAAAGCGTAATGTTGTGCGTGATATCACCTCTGTTTTAATATACATCCTCACAACATCAACAATGAAGTTATACATATCAATCGTAGTCTGCCCAACTTCTCGAGCAAATCTTCTCTGCCTTTGAATACCAGGTGGCGAGAACCTCAAAAACCCTTTCATCTGTTCATTTTGAACGATAAATGATTGAAATTGGTTAATATACAGATCGGTTTGCGCTGTAATTTTCAGCTCAATTGGATCAAGAATGTTACGCAGAAGTACCGCATGACCTAACTGATCTTCAAGCCATAAGTCAAGAAGGTCCACTAGTGGCTGAGGCGGGAAGTTTTGCCCATTCATATAATACGAAAGAATTCGGAGGTATTCCTCATTTTCACTTAATGTTCCATTTAAATAAGTAGGACTTAAATTTAAATTTACTTCATTTTGAATTCTTAAGCTTTGCATTTGACCTTCAAATTGATAATATCCTTTTGCAATTGGAAATACTTCCCTTGCAAAAGCAATCATTGCTTGATCCGATACTCCCATCCCTTGACTTATTGTCTTTAGCTTCTGTCTAAGCTGTTCGAATGTACGAATATATTGCTCTGCCACATTAATATACTGTTCTTCTACTACTGATAAATGGTCACGTACAAAATAAGCATGATCTTGTAGTATCTCAAGCCAAAATGCATGTTCTTCCGCTGGCCTTAAATCAAACTCCTGCTTCATGAAATCCCCTCTCCTCTCAACTTGTTTCTACAAAATATATGATAGGGAACCTAATTAATTCGGACTATTATTTAGTGATTTAAATTTTATTATTTTTGAAAAATAAAAGACAAAACTAAATGATTCGCATCTAGCTGAGAATAATCCCATCGCATCTTTTACAAACTATAATTATCAAAATCAAAACTGATACGAAGACACCCTTCTTCTTTTTTCATTATTAATAAGGAAAGGAAATAAATCTATGCAAAGATCTATCGTCCTTATTTGGAGTATACTTTTTATTATTTTAATGAGTTTAGTTCCTGCTCATGCAGAGACAAATACACATAACAACCTTTATGTTGTAAAAGCAGGTGATACACTCCCTCATATCGCGAATCAATTCGACACCACTATAGAGGAGCTTAAACTAACCAATGGGTTACAATCGGATTCTTTATTTATCGATCAAAAATTATGGGTTCCGGCAATCCATGAAGTAACCGCTGGAGATACGCTGCAAGAAATTGCCTCAATGTATCATTCTTCTGTAGAGACAATAAAAAAAGTAAATGGACTTCCTTCTGACGAATTATATACAGGACAAATACTAAAAGTTACTCCTAAAAAATTGACTATGCAAGGACAACATATCCTCATGACAAAGGAAGATTTTAAAGATTGGTTATCGAACAATCAATTTAATCGAGATATCCGCATCATCCAACAACATCACACATGGTTACCTTCATATCGTCAATTTAAAGGAGCTAATCACTTTCAAATGTTGCAAAGTATGGAAAGTTTCCACAAGAAAGAAATGGGATGGAATAATATCGCTCAAAATATTACAACATTCCCAGATGGAAAAGTAGCCGTATCTAGACCATTTAATCTAGCGCCAGAAGGTTCCATAGGACCAAAAGCTAATTCAGTTGGGTTAACTATTGAAAATATTGGAAACTTTGACCTGGGTCATGATGTTATGACCAAAGAACAACAGGACACGATCGTTTATATTACTGCCCTTCTTTGCATTAAGTTCGGCTTAACTCCTTCCATTGATAGTATTACCTATCATCATTGGTGGAATTTACAAACCAAAGAAAGAGTGCTTGATAATGGACCGGATTATAATGTGAAGACTTGTCCAGGCTCTAATTTTTTCGGTGGCAATTCTACAAATGATGCAATTAAGCATTTTTATCCATTAGTGTCTCAGAAGATCAATGAAATTTTAGCAACTATGGAATAACAAAGAACAAAAAAGCAGGCACTCCATCCCCTTGAGATCGCGCCTGCTTTTTTATTATTTGTTATTTTTATTGAGAATCAATTGTTTAATTTCTTGAATGTCTTTCTTTAATTCTTGATTTTCTTTATACAGTCGATCCATTTGCTCCTCACGCTTCACTTCATCATCTTGTCCCAAATAACTTAAGATCACAGCAACTACAAGATTTAAAATAACTAATGCACCAATGATAATAAATGTAACAAAATACACCCAAGCCCAAGGTACTGCATGAATAATCGGTCTTGCCACTTGACTTGCCCATGATTCAAATGTAACGACTTGCATTAAAGTAAAGAGTGAAGTATGAAAGCTTCCAAAAAACTCATACGGCAATACGTCACTAAAAAAGGTTGTTCCAATAATCGCATATATAGAAAAGATTAAGATTGAAAGACCTAAGATACCCGTTAATGCTGGGACTGATTTCATCAATGAATCGATTATTTTTCGTAACGCGGGTATCGCCGGAATCATTCTAATTAAACGCAACACCCTAATTAATCTTAGTACACTCACAAACGGAGTTGAGTAAAACAACAAACTACCTATCACAATACTAAAATCAAAAAGATTCCACCTATCAGAGAAATAACCTTTAAATCCAAGCCCAATAATTTTTAGAACTAGTTCTATCACAAAGATCCAAACAATGATTTTATCTAAAAAAAGTAATAGACTGTTACCAGTTAAATACGTCTCCGTAACAATAATCAATCCATTAAATAAGATTATCGCAATAACAATTGGTTGAAAGTTTTTATGCTCTATCAGTTGTCTAATGCTCGATCTAAACGAACGACCATTATTTAACTCTTCTTTTTTTGTAATTCCATTTGAATCTATCACTTTTCCTTTCTATTTGTATTTCTACTTATTTATTATACCAGTTACTCAAATAAAACCACGCTAAAAGTTCATTTATTATTTCAGGTGAACGCTGGCAATTTTGATTTATTATACAAAAACCTCTCAAACTAAACAAAAAAGTTCAAGAGGTTTAACATACGAATTAAGAATCATTCGTTATAAAATTTCTTTCTCAAAAAATTGAATGCGGGTGAAGGGAGTCGAACCCCCACGTCATAAGACACTAGATCCTAAGTCTAGCGCGTCTGCCAATTCCGCCACACCCGCAAGTATAAAATGTATATACATTTTATTAGTAAATGATGAGCCATGAAGGACTCGAACCTTCGACCCTCTGATTAAAAGTCAGATGCTCTACCAACTGAGCTAATGGCTCTTGCTGTTTTTTCATAGGAGTATTTCATGATGCTTACGGACGATGTTTCGCTACGCCGTCTTACCTGTTCTTTCCTCTTCTCGTAACGCTCTGTTGCACGATGCGTCAGAACAACTCGTAGCTATTCAAGTCGCCTT
>NZ_JRJU01000027.1 GCF_000787375.1 Halalkalibacter okhensis
TAGAATGATCATACCTCGTCACATTCCATTCCTTATTCACTAAATAACTCGCTCCTCCTTGATGGATACCATTTAATCTCTGAACAGCATCGCTATTAATAAGTTCTTCTAGGACCCCTGTAATCGTATGAACCCCAAAAATAGTATCATTAATAATCATGAAATAACCCCTTTCCTGTGATGAACAATTATGCAGTTTTTTTAAAGATGAGATAAGAAAAATTGTCATTCCGTTTGATTTTCTTGCACATAGAACGTATACTAAGAATATACATGCATACTATAGAAAAAACCGACGGTGCTGGTAACACCATCGGCTTACACAATAGACTGCCCTTTAAAGGGGGCGGCAGATCACACATAATGATGGATCCACCCTGCTTCTCTAGAGCAAGGGTGGATTATTTTTCTTTTGACGTAAGGATCACAACAACCAATGTTGCAAATGCAATCATAAGCATTAGTGATTCAAATACTGTCACCGGCCTCACCCCCTTTCATTTGGGGATGATATACCGTCCACCCTTTAGAAGCTATTCTATTGCTCTACCATTATAGCATAACAAATTGGTAGATTTAAACACTAATCAAACGTATGTTCTAAACTGTACTATTTGCCTATTGCTTAATTCTCATTTCCTCCGCTACTAGACGATACGAGTTAATCCGAGCAAGTGGATCGTGAGTAATGGATATAATCATTAATTCATCAAAGTCATAAGTATCTCTAAGGTTTCTAATTTGTTCTCTAACGGTATCTGGATCTCCAATAATCATATTATTTTTCATTTTTTCTATTTCTTTTTTCTCTTGCTCATTTAGTAGGTACTCTCTCGCTTCTTTCATTGAAGGAATTCCATGTTTTCCTTCTCCCTTCCCTGTTTGAATCCTCCATACACATGAACATAGAGCTATTTCTTCGGCTTTTTCAATTGTTTCTGCACAAATCAATGAAACCGTTAAAATGATTTCAGGACAATTGCGATCCTTATTCGCTTTAAAGTTATTTTTATATGTATCCAATATTACCTGTCCATCATTTTCGCTCATAAATAAACCGAACGCATATGCCATACCGTATTCCGCTGCAAGCAACGCACTTTTCTTACTAGTCCCCAGTAGCCAAGGTTTTGGGGCAATATCGGGAACTGGTGAGGCTGTTACATTTGCATATTTATGTTCTGCCGGAAAATCTTGATCTAAAAAATGGAGGAGTTCTTTGACAGAACTGGGCATTTGAAAAACTTGTTGTAAAAAATTATCGGACAATGCATTTGTCACCTCGGCTGATCCGCCGGGAGCTCGGCCAATTCCTAGATCGATTCGCCCAGGAAACAAGGTTGCGAGTGTATTGTACACTTCTGCGACTTTATAAGGCTTATAATGTGGTAACAAAACCGCTCCACATCCAATCCGGATCGTTTCTGTATTTGCCCCGATATATCCAAGAACCACTTCAGGTGCCGAACATGCTAAGCCAGGAAGGTCATGATGTTCAGCAAGCCAATATCTCGTATACCCGAAAGCTTCCGCTGCTTTTGCAAGTTCCATTGATTCTTTTAGTGCTGTACTTGCCGTTTGATTTGTTGCAATAGGTGCTTGGTCTAAAATACTTAAATTCATTATAACTACCTACTTTCACATGAGATGTTAATGTGTCGTAATGTTGCTATTAACAGGATTAACGTCTTTTGGCAGATCCTCATCCTTTTGTGTAAGATTAGTTATCATTAGATTAATGATAATAAACAAAACAACTACTCCAGCTAATAAAAACCATTTTTTGTGATTCATGTTTTCACCTTCTTCAATTTTTATCTCCCTGTAACGATTATGAATAATACTTTCATTGGGCGCAAATAGTATGATTGAAACTTTCGAATGGAGGAACCTATATGAATAAGCAACGAGCTCAAGAAATAGCCGCTTCACCTGTTATGGCCAATGTCACTTATAATGGGACACCTATATACATTCAAAATGTAAGCAACGATCATGATATTGCTCGGATTTTCCCTTTAACTGATCCACAACATGAACAAGAAGTGAATGTATCAAGTTTAATTGAACATTAACGAAACCACCCTATCTTGGGTGGTTTCCTCGCCTAAGAATAAAGGAAGGTCGCTTAAACATTTTTCTCGTTAAGAATTATTTATAATTTGAGATATTTCATCCTCAGCTATGTCTTCATTTGCTCTTTCTAATTCTTTATGCTCATTCACTGAATCTCCTGCATAACGATCGATCGTATGTTCTGGATGAGCAGAATTCACTTCTGTTCTTATTCCGTATTCTCCTCTTGTATTTGCCTCAGTTGGCATATTGAATTGATGTTTCTTGTTTGCTTTCACTTGTATCACCTCATTAATTATCATTCACTGAACTATTCTTTTCATTCATATTCACACTAAGTATGATCCATTTCCTGATTTCCCCTCTTTTCTTCGGCTTATGTAAAAAATGACCAATAGATCCTCTAAAAGTTATATAATGAAACTATTAACTTGAGTTGAGGTGATTTCAATGAAAATTGAAGAAATTTATGGTAATCTACCCACCTTAGAAACAGAGCGTTTATTTCTTAGAAAGATCAAAACAGATGATTTAGAAGACATGTTTATTTATGGATCAAATGCTAATGTAACGAAATGTGTCACATGGAATACGCATCAAACACGAGCTGATACAAAAGAATTCATTGATTTTGCACTTGATAACTACAAGAATAAACAAGTTGCTCCGTGGGGAATTGAAATGAAAGGGGAACAAAAACTAATTGGAACGATTGACTTTGTTTGGTGGAAGCCAGTCCATAAAACAGCTGAAATAGGCTACGTTATTTCGGAGGATTATTGGGGAAAAGGGATAACAACTGAAGCTGTGAAAAGACTGATAGAATTTGGATTTCGAAATATGGAATTATTTCGTATACAAGCAAAATGCTTCGTCGAAAACATAGGTTCGCAAAGAGTTATGGAGAAGGCCGGAATGTCTTATGAAGGAACAAATAGAAAAGATATGTTAGTTAAAGGCATCCATCGTGATTTAAAAGTATATTCTATCTTAAAAGAAGAATTCCAAGGTTAATTATAGTAAAAGAACAGGATGGAGGTTATTTCTCCTCTCCTGTTCTTTCTAATTCTTCAACTTCCTTCCCAGAATCGTTTTGAACATATTCATTTAAATACGTGTTTTCAGTCGTAGCAAAATTGACAGATAACAAACTTTCTTCAGGATTTAACCCATATAATCCTTTCCTTAAATCTGATACTTCTTCTCCACTTTCAAATTGAGAGTTTTTTCTCTTATTTGCCAATAATACCACTCCTTGTTTATAGATAACCCTCCATTTTAATATTTGAAATAACTCCATTTTTTATTTAACTAAAAGCATGATTCCTCTACATAATTTGTTCATAAGTCGGCGAAGATAATAGCTGTACCATGATCAACATCACTTTCTTAGGAGGTTTCATAATGGGCTTTTTTGATTTGTTTAACGAAGAAGAATCTCAGAAGGAAATCCGTAAAGATGCACGTGAAGTAGATCGATCGACTAATACTGAATTTGCACAAGAAAATGCACATTTGGATTTGCGTGAAGAGGAATTAGATATAGATAAATACCGTGTAGAAACTGGTGATGTGACTCTTCACAAAGATATAGTTGAAGAAGAAAAAGCAGTTAATGTCCCTGTCTCTCATGATCAAGTCGTAATTGAACAAAGAGCTGTAAATCATGAACCGACAGACGAACCAATTACGGAGGAAGAAACGATTCATATTCCTGTTACCGCTGAAAAAGTAGATGTTGATAAGCATACGGTTGTTACAGGAGAAGTATCTGCTCATAAACGTTCGATCCAAGAAACAGAACAAGTACGAGATGTCCTTCATAAAGAAGTGGCAGAAGTTGAAGAACATGGTGAAACAGATATCATTAGAGAAGAGTAACAATAGCTTAACCCTACTTACTATTGTAAGTAGGGTTCTTCATAAATTTATGATTCAAGGCAAAACTATAAAAAACATTATTCAGGAGGTTCCTATGGGAAAACATATCCTTATTGGTGCCATAATTGGAATGCTTTTAGGTTGGCTTATGAATTTTTCACTTTTAACAGGAGGGATTATTGGAGGAGTTTTTGGAATCATTGCTAACATGCTAGTTAAGAGAACAGTTACGGAAGATTTAAATGAGGAAACAAGACGTAAGACGTTACAACTTCGGGAAGAAGAGCTAGAACTAACAAAAAAACGAGTACAAACAGGAGAAGTCAAAATACATCATGAAGTTGTAAAAGATAATAAGACGATTACAGTTCCAATAAAGCGCCAGGAAATGGTGATTGAAACAGCAAATGAAGATGAAATTCGAATTCCCATAAAAGAAGAAGAAATTGAAATTCATAAGCACCCTGTAAAGATAAATGAAGTATCTGTTGAAAATCGCCAAATTGAAGAAAATGTAACCGTAACTGAAAAACTAAAAAAAGAAGTGGCGCATTTAGACGTTGAAGGTGAAGCAGATGTTAAAGAAGAACACTAAAGATCTCTCATAACGCTTTAAATCGAAAGCGTTATGGTTTTCCACCCCCACGTTGTTGGTAATATTTTTACAATATATCTTTACATAAAAGAAAGCATTCTTAAACATACTAATCTCAAATCCAAAGAAAGAGGTGTTACAAACATGGCAAGTAGTAACAATAATTCAAATCAATTATTAGTTCCAGGTGTACAGCAAGCATTGGATCAAATGAAGGTGGAAATTGCATCAGAATTTGGTGTTCAACTAGGAGCTGACACGACTTCCCGTGCGAACGGCTCTGTTGGTGGAGAAATTACTAAACGTTTAGTTCAAATGGCTGAGCAACAAATGGGTGGATCTCAGTTTTAGTCATAAGAACGTGCACTTACAATCTCTGTAAGTGCACGTTTATTTAATTATTTAACTAATCAGTATTCGTTAGTTAAATCTACTCCACATCCTTGCTTGTTTATCAATTCCTTGTATGTACTCATTTTTCCCTTCCATATATTTGAAGATATCTGTAGGGAATTTTTTAGCCAATGCTTGCTTCAATCGGCTATATTTCAAAGATTCTTCAGGATGGGCGATCATATAATCCCTAAAAGCCAAGTGTTGTGAAATTTGGTTGTTTCCTTTTTCATATATATGAACGTGGTGAGTCCTGTTGTCACCGCCCTTACTAAAAAAACGCCTTTTTGAAATACCGTATTCCCCAAGAACTTCATAACCTAACTGTTCCATTTCCTTGTTAAATGCATCTATTTGTTTAATGTTAGTGACCTCAACCATAATATCAATTACTGGCTTAGCATGTATGTTCGGTATGGCTGTGCTTCCGATATGATAAATATTTATGAGTACTCCTCCAAGCACATCGTGTATCTTCTTGCTTTCTTCTTGAAACATCTTGATCCACTCCTGGTTATAGGGCAACACATTTACTTTTCTCATAATCGTTCACCTCGCTATTTTTTACAATTTAAATAACCTCACAAACTTTTCGATAAAATTCTGTAAATTAAATGGTGCATTACTTTGTTGATGATACGCCTTTCTAACAGCTTCCATAATCCAGAGTGGGATTTCTCTCCCATCTATTAAATGGTAATAATCTAAGTATCCTCTCTTTAAATAATCCCAGCGTTTATCACTATCCTCTTTCATATATTCAGATACGTCAATTACTTTTGCTCGACCTTCATGTAGGAGAATATTCTTCAAATGAATATCACTTGCATTTAGTCCTCTTTCAGCAGCATAATTACGTGCGCGTTCAACATCTTCTATTGCTTTTAATGGAATGTGAACTCCTTTTAATAAACAGTCATAAAGAGTTAAACCTTGTTCAAAACTTAATAGGAGAAAATTAGGACCTTGCCCATAAAAGTGAGGGAAAAATTCTGTCTGTCCAAGTGTCTTATAAACTTGAATTTCACTCTCCATTTTTACTAGCTTATCTTCGCTAAAAACCTTAATAGCTAACTCAGGTTCATCAAGTAAACGAAATACAGCGGCGTCTGTACCCACTCCTATAAATTCAAGGTTTTTCGAATGTCCGTTTACCGAAACAAGGTCATTTGCATTTGATGAAATCACTTGTATTTGTTTGATGCTATCCATTATTTTATTTTTAATCATGATGTCCCCCAAAACCATATGACTTGGTAACCATTTTTAAATTATCGAAAACTAGCCAAAAAAAATCGAAAAAAACCTTCACCGAGAACGGCAAAGGTTTTTAAATATAAATAGACCTTTACCATTAACAGTAAAGGTCTTGCTAACAATGTGTAATTGCCAACAAAGCCGAGAGCCTATTACTCTGTAATGACGACTTTGCTGTAAAAGCTACTCCCCTTTAGGAATACTATGAAATTAATATTATCTTAATGTTTTATTTTATTGTTGTCAATTACTTTCTTAGTTATTTGTCTTTCAACAGCTCTAAATAACAATTCTTGAAAGAGATGCTTGCCTTACCGTAATACATTGGCATAATCAACAACTTCTAATCCTTCTGGAATTTTCAAAATCAATATTTCTGGTGCTATATGTGTATGATGCCCATTCAAAAATGATTGTTGGTCATAAAATTGACCGATGGTAAATTCTTGGATGAATTGAGCAAAATGCTTATCAACCACTTCCGCTCGCATGAGTTCTAATGTAGTTCCATGAAGTTCTAAATCAATTCTGCTTATTGCATCAGTGATGTCAATGTTCCCAGAAGTGGATACACCTGTGTAATAATATGCTTCAATCGTTTTATCATTTGTTGGCTTTTGTTCCGTAATGACAGAGACAGAAATAGGATTGCTGTATTTTGATTTCAAATGAAGTTTTGGTTCATCATAATCAAACACCCATTCTTCTGCTCTCACAGCGCCATCAAATGAATGTAGCTCCCCCTTTAACGCAGCATCATGAAAATCGTTATAGAACTGTTCTTCCTCTAACTGAGAGATGTTAGAACCGATGACCTCTTTTTCTTTTGGAATCAGTTGATACGTACAGAAAGAAATAATGAGTAGTAAGACATATCCAGCCAGAAACCATTTTGTCCTACCACCTTCAAAAAACCACCGATATTGCCTTATTCCTACTCCTTTTACAATTGCTATAATTATTAAAATGATAATCATCAGGAGAAATAAACTCAGCATCATTGTCTAACCTCCAATCGATTTAACATTAGAATTGAACTTCCAAAACACAATCCACTCAAACCTATGACTTTAGCAGTAAAAATTATAAACGATGTCTCTTGAAATAAAAATTCATTAATCCACAAAAACACATTTCCGACACCCAGTGGCGCACCAATAAACAAAAATCCAAAAACAACAGCTGGTATCGAAATAACAAAGATTTTGTGAAGCTGCGTGAGCGCCCCAATTAAATATCCTACTGCTCCAAAAAGGGTTACATACAAAATAGTTGCGATTGTTCCAATCATCAATTTATCTGGAATGGTCTGAAGGATCCCTCCTGCTATGGTTAAATCCGTAAAAAAGAAATAAATAATGGTTTTCAATAAGAAACTCGATAACATCGCACAAATTCCAGCAAATGTACATGCAAATATTAGAAATAGAATAGTCGAAACACTGCTACTTAATCGATTCGTCACAAATGAAAAGTCATCAAAACGATAGGCCCGTGTTGTTAACAAGATGGCTGAAATAAACGACCATAAGAACGTAAAAACGATCACTAAATCCGCTGAATAATTACTCACTGTAATAGAGAAGCTATCCGATCCACTACCAACAGAGCTTGCACCATTCAACGAAAAAACAATAGCAATGATCTGCAAAATCATTAAGGATACGAATATCCCTAAATACGCTTTAATTTTATAGCGAAATTGTCTTTTAATGACCTCAAAAAGACTAAGCTCGGTTAAATACATCATCAATTCCTCCTTTCGATTTGTTTGTAAGATATACATATAAATCACTTGAAGAAATAGGAGACATTTCAACCCCATTTGCTTTCGCTTCAAACAATTCAACTTCTGTAAAATGATTCTTTACAACTGCAAACATTTGGTCAATCCCATTCTCCTCAATATGAAAAACTTCCTTTTCTGAGATTAATGGCTTCACATTCCTTGTATCTCCACTAAAGCCAATAGCCATTTCTTTAAAATCTGTCAATGGCAAATGCAAAAGGGTTTTTCCTTCTTTTATAATAAGTACATTCTCTAAAATGTCTTCTACTTCATGTAAATGGTGACTTGACAATAATATCGTTCTAGGATAGGCGATATAATCTTTCAGCAACGCTCGATAGAAGTCTTTGCGTACAGCTTCATCCATTCCTGTTGTGGGTTCGTCAAAAATGGTAATTGGACAACGAGAAGCCAAGCCTATGATCATATTGAATGTGCTTCTCATCCCTTTTGAGAGATTATTGTGACGCTGTTTCGGATGAAAGGAAAAGTAATCAAATAATCGCTCAGCGAATTCTTTGTCCCAATTCTGATAAAAGTTTGAAGCTTCTGTTAGAATTTCTCTTAATGTTAATGAAGACGGTAAACTCATTTGATCATCCACAAAAATTAAATTGGCCGAGACTTTTAAGTTATTAAAAGGGTGCTGAGAAAACACACGGATTTCTCCGGTCGTTTCTTTCAAGAACCCAGCAAGAATTTTTAACATCGTTGATTTTCCAGCCCCATTACGGCCAATAACACCAGTCATCTTATTTTCTTCAATCTCAAAAGACATGCCATTTAATGCTGCTACATTGCGGTAAATTTTTGTAATATCCTTGAATTCAATTACAGTCATTGTACTTCCCCCTTACGCTTCGTCTCTTTAATCATTTGCATTAATTCTTCTTCCTCAACACCTAGGTGATTAGCTTCAATGACGAGATCGAAAATAAGCCGTTTTAACGTTTGATTTTTACGCTTGCTCATGATTTTCTCCCGTGCATCCTCAGCGACGAACATACCTAACCCTCTTTTTTTATAAAGAATGTTTTCGTCTACAAGCAAAGTTAATCCTTTCCCCGCAGTAGCCGGATTAATATTGAACTTGTCAGCAAGCTGATATTGCGAATAAACTTTTTGATCCGTTGCAAAGTGACCACGCAAAATCTCAGCTTCAAGCCATTCAGAAATTTGTACATAAATCGGTTTCGAACTATCGGAATTCAAAAGCAAAAGAACTCTCCTCCTCTCAGGAGTAGTGCATTAGTGTTGTAATGCAGTATACAATATGTATAGTCCTTTTACAAGGTTCAAACGTTGAATTAATAACTTAGAAAGAAAATTTGTAATAGCAAATACAAAAAAACGTCCCCGAGCATTAAATGCAGGGACGTTATGGTTCTCGTTATCTTTACACTTTTAAAATTTATTGCTCCTTACTTATTTTAAGTTAGAGAGCATCAAAAAAGGGGAATTCATAGGAATTTCCCCATTCCATTATAACCTATAGGATTTTTCCATTATTACACCATAGAATTAAGTAATAACGGATCTTCTTCGTTTAAACCAAGTGTGTCTGCTGTTGAAGTATGAATTTGGTGTAGAAGTTCTGGATTTTCCATAAGTGATACGCCATATGAAGGGATCATTTCTTTAATTTTTGGTTCCCACTCTTCAATATGCTCTGGGAAACACTTCGCGATAACTTCTAGCATAACGTGAACAGCAGTAGATGCACCCGGAGAGGCACCTAGCAATGCTGCTATCGAACCATCAGAAGCAGTAATAACTTCCGTACCAAATTGCAAAGTCCCTTTACCTCCTGCTTCCGTATCTTTAATTACTTGAACACGTTGCCCCGCTACGACTAAATCCCAATCTTCACTTTTTGCATTTGGAATAAACTCACGCAATTCATCCATGCGCTTTTCTTTTGATAACATAACTTGCTGAATTAGGTATTTGGTCAATGACATGTTTTTTGCCCCAGCTGCTAACATCGTTACGAGATTATCCGGTTTTACAGAAGTTAACAAATCAAAGACCGAACCATATTTTAAAAATTTTGGTGTAAATCCGGCGAATGGTCCAAATAACAACGATTTTTTATTATCAATAAATCGTGTATCAAGATGCGGAACAGACATTGGAGGAGCACCAACCTTAGCTTTTCCATACACTTTTGCGTGATGCTGTTCTACAATTTCCGGATTATTACACACCATAAAAAGCCCGCTTACAGGGAATCCTCCAATATGTTTCCCTTCTGGAATTCCAGATTTCTGCAGCAAATGTATACTTCCACCTCCGCCTCCAACAAAAACGAATTTTGCCGTATGACGTTCGACTGTACCGCTTTCCAAATTCCGTACTTTTAATTCCCATAATCCCTCGTTAGTCCGATTAATGCCAATAACGCTATGTTTGTACTTCATATTAATATCTTTGCTCTCTAAGTGATCAAACAACATTCGCGTTAATGAACCAAAATTAACATCTGTACCAGAGTCAATTTTGGTTGCAGCTATCGATTCATTCGATGTTCGATCCTGCATCATAAGTGGTATCCATTCCATTAGCTTTTCCGAATCATCGGAAAATTCCATGCCTTGAAAAAGAGGGTTTTCTGAAAGCGCTTTAAACCTCTTTTTTAAAAACTCAACATTTTCATCTCCTTGCACGATACTCATATGTGGCAATGGCATAATAAAGTCTTGTGGATTATGTATCAACTTTCTTTTTACAAGGTAAGACCAAAACTGCATTGAAACTTGGAATTGTTCATTAATTGTTGTAGCTTTGCTAATATCTACAGATCCATCTGGTTTTTCCACTGTATAATTAAGCTCACACAGCGCAGCATGTCCCGTTCCTGCATTATTCCATTCATTAGAACTTTCTTCACCTGCATTTGCAAGTTTCTCAAATACTGTAATTTCCCATTCTGGTACTAATTCTTTTAAGAGTGTTCCTAAAGTCGCACTCATAATACCGGCGCCAATTAAAATGACGTCTGTTTTAGTTTCTTTAATGCTCATTTTAACCAACCTTTTCCCATAAAATTTTACAGAAAAGATGTAGGAGTCAAACTAAACTTAGGCGCGACCTAGTCACACACCTTTTCTGTGTCGATTATAACCATGATTTTAGGTGTATTACAAAAAAATTCTATATATAGATTAATACATCTACTATTATATAATAATTATAAGTTATTTAAAAGCTTGTAAAAGTGAGAATTCATAGTAAAGAGCGACGTTTATAATGAAATAATTCCTCAACATAGCTTTTTATAAGGGTTTGAAGTGACTAACGAATCAAACAATTACAAAAAACTCTTTCATTTTTTTTCGAATTCATACAAAGGGTGAAATAATTAAGTGCATTTATCCTAGAAACGTCATCACTATTTTTACAAAAAAAGAGGAAGAACAGATAAAAATTTGTATGATAAATATCTCACCCTTTGTCGGTATGTGCTAAGTATACTAATCACTTTAGATTACAAAAGAAACGGTCGTCATTGCTACCCTTCATTTGGTTCAGTCCTCGTCGCACGCTTGTGAAATCTGGCACCTAATACATATTGAGCTAAACCGAAGCGATAACTTAATAGAATATAGATCACACCCCCCATTAAAATCCCAGATAATAAAACGATGAATGCGTTTGACCACGAGACAATTGGGAAGTATTGTTGTATGTATGTGGTTATAATTCCAACATAAACACCCATAATGGCTGCAAATAGGAAAATAGCGATCGTTTGTTTCGCTAGCTGACTAAATCGATATTGAGCGTATTTACGAATCGACCAGAACATAATAAAGATAGCTAATCCATAACCAAGATAAGTTGCCAATATCCCACCAAACGGTCCAATATAATAAAGAAGAACATAGTTGAGTGATAATTTTATTAACAACCCAGAACCAAGTGCAAATACAGCATATTTCTGTTTATTAATTCCTTGTAGAATAGCACCTGACACCGCAAACAAAGAAAATAGCAGTGCAATTGGAGCATAATACCGTAACACCGTTCCGCCCATTTCTAAATCATTCGGCCAATAAAATGTGCTGAATACAGGAAAGGATAACGTTGAAAGACCGACTACTGCAGGTACGGTTATAAATAGAATGATCCTATACGTTTTTGTAATTTGCTCTTGTAGCGCGATTTGGTCATTTGTCACGTATGACTTTGTAATCGTTGGAACTAGTGTGATGGAGAAAGCTGTAGCTAACGCCATCGGGATCAGAATAATTTTATGTGCAGTTGAAGAAAAGATCGCAAAGAAAGTCACGGGCTCACCTTGTTCCATTAATCCACTATGAGTTAAGGCGTTTGTCACCGTAAACAGATCAATTAATTGAAACAATGGAATGGCTAAACCAACAAATGATAATGGAATGGCATAGCTTATTACTTCTTTATATATGTCTTTTAAAGAAAGAGAATAGCTAACTTTACTTGCATTCACCTCTTTTACAACAAAAGCTCGCCTCTTGAACCAATAATATACTAGTACAACTAACCCAGCTAGCGCTCCAAAAAAAGCCCCTAAAGTAGCAACTCCCACTGCCAATCCTAATGACCCTTCTTTTATATTTAAAATGAAATAGACAGCCAAAAGAATAAAGATAATTCGAACGATTTGTTCGATAACTTGAGAAACAGCAGTTGGCCCCATCGACTGGTGTCCTTGAAAGTAACCACGAATAATAGCCATAACTGGAACAATAAGTAATGCCGCACTGACCATACGAATGGTAAAAATAATGTCTTCCATTGAATTCCCTTTTAGTTCAGTCGGATCTGAGATAATCCAACTTGCCACAAGAGGGGCAGAAAAATATAGCGCGAGAGCCGCAAGTAGGCCATTAATAAACATAAACAGAATACCTGATTTTAATAATCTGTACCCAACTTGATAGTCTCCCATTGATTGATACTTAGAAACAAATTTAGATACGGCAAGAGGGACTCCTAATGTGGCCATACTTAATAAGACTGTATATGGAATAAAACCAAATTGGTATAAAGCATTCCCGGTTTGTCCTACAAGGAGTGTAAAAGGAATAACATAGATAAGCCCTAGTAGCTTTGATAAAAATGTTGCTGCTGTTAAGACAAGTGTTCCTCGAACAAGTTTTGTGTCTGACATACGAATAATCCCCTATATATTTTTTGATTTCCATATTATAGCACAAACTTGTTCGGAAATTGAGATAAACTCCTTGATACAAATTAGTCATATTTAATACAAGTTAATATGTACGATTATTTCCGCTATAAACAGGTTGAATTACAAATAATCACTAAATTCATATTGAGGTAATACGATTCTAAATGTTGTCCCTTTATTATTGCTTTTATAAACTTTTAGTTCTCCACGATGCTCAAAAATGATCTTTCTTGAAAAGGGAAGTCCAACACCCATTCCCGAAGTTTTGGATGAGATGAAAGGGTCAAAAATAGACTCCCAACGTTCAATTGGTATACCTCCACCTGTATCTGTAACATCTATTGTTATTTGGTCACCTATTATATTTGTGTTTATCACGATTTCTCTTCGATCCTTATCAGCTGAAATGGATTCGCAGCTATTTTTTATTAAATTTACAAACACTTGCTTAAGATGGACTTCACTGCAATAAGCTTTTAGCGGTTTATACTTCTCTTCAAACGATATTTTTACATTGTTTTCTCTTAATAACTCATTCGTAATATCAATCGCTTCATTGATCATTCCATTTAAATCTGATAGATGAAATGTAATGGTCTTATCACTTAAAAACTCCGAATAGCTACTTGTTAAATCTTCTAATTGTTGTGTGGCTGTGCGAATCATGCCAACCATGTCTCTATCTTGTTTGAGTAACGTTTTATTCTTATGGAGCAATTTAGAATAAGCTTTTACAATTTGTAAATTGTTTCTAACTTCATGAATGAGACTTGTAGCAATATCCCCTGTATAATCTAACTTTTTTTGTCGCTCAACTAAACGGTTATATTTAACTGTCATTAAAGTATTCATTCTGACAAAAGAGAAGATAATGATCGATGTAAAGATGATCACTCCAAAACTGCTTATGACAGCACCGGTCCCCGGAGTGAAATTAAGAAACCCCGTAACAAAAAGTAAAATAGCACAGAGAGAAAATGTCTTTAAGAATGATTTTAAATATTGATTTTGAATCCCATTTGAGATGATAACTACAAATATTAATAAAAATAAAACAAGACTCGTATGTAATATGTATAAAAAATGCAACTTTCCATAAACCGGAAAGTATAGCTGTAGTTCTGAGTTGTAAACTGTAACTATTCTTAAATGATCAATACCCAATGTTGTCCAATTTAACAAGTATACAGCTACACTCCATATGACTAAAACACTAAATATTTTATGGTTAAATAAAGATTGAATCAATTTATAACTGGTTGCATTCTTGAAAGTAGGTGCATGTTTTTTTATAATGAGAAAGGTTAAATAAAATGTTACAGGCACTGCAAAAGTGGGTCCCATTCGAAATAGACGAAAGAGCAATAAAATCATTTCTTCTGGTAGGACCCCTTTTAGATAGAGGACAGCTATGTCTATTTGCCATAGGAATATGGATAACATAAAGAGTAACAAAGCAATACTCAATTCAGATCCTTTATAGATTCTTAATACATTCAATGCCAAAACGATAGGAAGCAAACCTATCGTAATAATAAATAATGATGTGATCAACTGCTCTCACCCTTTTTGTAGCTTTTAATATAAGCACACGCGTTATTTCCACCGTACCCATGATTAGTAATCGCGACCTCATTGATTTCTTTAAATATAGTATCACAAACAATGTTCATGTCTTCAAACCCTTTTTTCCGCGTTCGAATCGTAGGAGGAATAAATCCATAATTTATACTAATTAAAGATGAAATCACTTGAATGATCCCAATTGCTCCAAATGGGTTGCCTATCATACTTTTGATCGATGTGTAAGGCACTTTATGATTTAATAATTCCTTTGAACATTTTTGTTCTATTATATCATTTAATTGAATTCCTAGGGCCTGACTATTTACGTAATCAGGATGTCTATGATTCAGCACTTCTCTTAAAGCATTGATCATTTGCTCGCCGCTTTGATCAACCGAATAAATAAAAACGCCATCATTATTGGATACAATACGATCTATTTCACCTAAAATGATTGCTTCTCTCTTAAGAGCATCTGTTTCCCTCTCAAGGATAATAACACCAGCTCCTTCTGACATAGCAAAGCCTTTGCTGCTAGACTGAAAGGGGACTGCTGCATCATCTAAGCTTTGATTTAAAGGTAAGACTTTTGTTTTAGCAAAGGCAAAAGCCGCCGCTTTGCTAATGGGACTATCAACGCCTCCTACAATAGCTACATCGATTACTCCGCTTTTTAAATATACAGCTGCATCTTGAATAGCTTCGAGGCTAGATGTACATCCTGTTGAAATGGTTTTCGTCATTCCTTTTGTTCCTAAATAGTGGGCGATCGCCGAGGTAATGCTATGATGATTGCCTTGATGTCCAAAAATAATAGGAACTTCTCTATAGTTATTTTGGTGAACATTTAGTATTGATTCTTGAAAATTCACATCACCAATATTTCCAACTGACACACCAAAGAATACCCCTATTTTTTTAGATTTGAGATCGCTTAATTTCGAATGAGATAAAGCTTCTTTTCCAGCTGCCATACCGAGTAAGGCCGTTCTTGGAAATCGCGCATATGCCTTATCAGGTAAAAATTCTAATAAGTCTTCTTTTATGACGCCGACAACTGTGGACTCTCCCTTTGGAGTCAAGTGGTTTACAGTTTCCAGACAACATACACCATTTACTAAATTATCTACAAACTCTTTGCTATTAGATGTATTAGGAGCTTTAACTCCATAACCTGTTACGACTACTTTACTCATCTTTTAACCACCCTTTAGGCATCCAATGAAATTCGCTTTTTCTTTATAATAGAATAATAGGGTAAGTTAGTAAATTAGATATATTATAAAAGTTGTAATTTTTTGTCGTTTTGTACAAAAAGAAATGAAACGATTAATGAGCAGGTTGATAAAAGTATTAAGAAAAAGCTTGCTAATGAACAAGCTCCTTTTATCTCTAAGATTTAATTTTATGAGATTAATTTTAACTCTCCCACATTAAGTCCTCCACAAACTGGTATTATTTCTGTAATAATGTCTTTATTAATTTCATCTTTAAGTCCAAGTTTCTTTTGTTTGGCTACCCTTAATTGATGAATAGTAGTAAAAAATACAAAAGATTGATTCTTACAATCCTGGCTACCTCCCATTGTTGGGTCATGTAAGTCAAAAAATAATTCAATTAACTCGTTATAAGATACTTTCCAAGGATTAAACCATACCTCTACTACCTCGATATTTGATCCTTTTAATCTACCTACTCGAACATGGTCAATACCACGAAAAACTGATATAAAAGCTTCTTGACTAAAAAATTCGCTAGCACCAAACACGGCTCTCTCCATTTAAATTCGCCCCTTTTTGAGCGATAAACGTTCTCTCCATTTTAAAAAACCTCTCTTTAGTTTAAAGAGAGGTTAGTATAATTAAATACATTCCTCTCATCTTTCAAAGGTCATACCTTTGCAGGAATTAGCACCGTTCATGTCATTTTGACTTGATGGTTGCCGGGTGTCATAGGGCCTGTCCCTCTACCACTCTGGATAAGAAGTTTATCGCTATTTTATTTTTTCACTACTTTATTATTACTAATTTTATCAACCGATCACGTAAATATCAAGTAATTTTTCAAATATACTGAACAATGATTCAATGTGGATCATAACCAATGCTCATTCACTCTGTTATTTCTTAATAAATGTATCAATTGTTGCTTTATCATCGCCAATAGAATAAGTAGTAAATATGACCTCATCCCCACTCTCCAATTCTTTTGCTGTAATTTGACTTTTAGCTTCGTCAGAGAGCCGATAACTAACTTCTTGTCCGTCTACATAAATAATTACTTCTTCAAGAGATTCAATACTTTTTATCACACCTACTACTTCAGGTAATTCCTCTCCCGCAAGCATTATTCCTCCAACACTGTTAAACTCTACTTCCCCAATTTCTTTGTTTTTCTCTTCATTTATTCCACAAGCACCTAATAATGTCACGGTTAATAAAGTTACAATTACTAATACATTTTTTATTATATGCACAATCCTATCCCCCTTAACATCCTTTATATCTTAAGACGATAATTTTCTGAAAATAGTTTCATGAAACGGTTTCCTGTTCAATCTCTTTTTCTCAAAAAAAAACTGTCTTTTGAGATAAGTCTCAAAAGACAGTTTTCATACATTAACGATCTAACGTTACATCACGTAAGAAGAAATAACCACTTGGATATTGCCAGAATCCTTCTACATCTGATCGTACAGCTGAGATGTTATCAGGAAAGTACAAATACGTATATGGAGATTCTTCAGCTAGCTTGTTTTGAACTTGTGCATATAGCTCAATTCTAGTTTCTGGATCTGTCTCTTGTCTAGCTGCATCAAGAAGTTGATCCAGCTCTTCGTTTGCAATTCGAGAACGGTTTCCTGGTGGCCCAATGTTATCTGAGTGGAATACAGCGTATAACCCGTAGTCGGCATCAATCGTTACCGTACCCCAACTCCCTAGGAATATTTCCATTTGCCCTAGACCTGCACGTTCGATATATGTTCCGAATTCGTACGTATCAATGCTCACATTTACGCCGATTTCTGCTAATTGAGATTGAAGTGCAACAGCTAAATCTTGACGTTCGCGTTCATCATCTGTTAATAAAGTTACATCTAACCCATCAGGATAGCCTGCTTCCGCAAGAAGTTCTTTGGCTTGTTCAATGTCATGCTCAATGGAGTCTACACCTTCACTATAGCCATAAACACCGGGAGCGATTGGAGTATCAGCCGGAATACCGACACCATCTAAAATCCCTTCAACTAATGCATTTTTATCTACAGCCATGTGAAGAGCACGGCGAACGTTGACGTCATTAAACGGCTCTACTTCCGTGTTGAAACCAAGATACACCATTCTTGTACTATTAACTTGTTCAATAAATGTGTCAGGGTTGCTCTCAACACGAGATACATCACTAGGAGAAACCGTAAAGTTAATATCTATTTCACCAGTTTCAAGCTCAGCAATACGCGTTAAACTCTCAGGAATAACTTTAAATGTTACTGTATCCACTTTTGCTTTCTCTTCATGCCAGTAATCTTCGTTTTTAGAAAGCGTGACTGAATTTCCAGGTTGTTGACTTTCAAATTTGAAATAGCCTGTACCTGAAGGTTGTTCATTTGCTGCCGTAAATGGATTTTCACCATTAGCCAGATCCTCATATGACTGCTCAATTAATTGTGGACTGATAATACTACCAGCAGTATGGGCTAAATGAGCAGGAAGTGGTGCAAATGGAAATTCTGTCTCGATATGTACAGTGTAATCATCCACTACACGAACGTCTGTTACCATTCCAAATAAAAAGGCAACAGGAGCAGCAACTTCAGGATCTCGAACACGGTCTAAACTTAACTTAACAACTTCTGCATTTAGTTCTGATCCGTCATGAAATGTAACACCTTCACGGATTTTCGCTTCCCAAACCGTATCTTCAATTTGTTCAAGTGATTCTGCTAACCCAGGTTGAATTTCAGAATTTTGGTCCATGTAGACAAGCCGATCATAAATAGTTGCATTAATCGTGTTAGCAACTGTTTCGTTTGCCCCATGCGGATCCAAAGAAACAGGATCAGACACAACACCAATATTAAGATCTCCTCCAAGTGATGGAGATTCGTTATCAGAACTTGGTTCATCCGTTGTTGAGTCGCTACTACAAGCAGCTACAAAACTAACAACTAATGCAAGCATGATAACAAAAAATTTCGTTGAAACGTTCTTCATGTAAATCCCCCTTTAAAAATAGTTAACTACAAAAAAATTATAGTCTAATAGTTTATTGTCTGTCAATTTGATACAGGAAATAGCAGATCTTTACATGTGATATTAGTTAACAAAACAAAGGAGAGGTAAAGTAATAGTCCATAATATTCCCTGGTTCTTTTTACCTGATTATTATATTGTCACAACATTAAATGAACAGGAGTTTTTAAAAATAAAAGGAGAGCTTATGGAGTGGATATCAAAAATGTAGTTATTTTCTATAGGATTCACCAATTAAGAGGTATGTCGAAAACAAACGAGCAGTACAAGGCGAATCCTGATTCCGTTAAAATGATGAAAAGGAGTCAAGCCTTACTAGAAAACAAGGATTTTAGATAGAATTGGATCGACTAAATTATAGGAACGCCCGGTATGCTCTTTATTTCAAGAATGAGTGATTAGTTTTCATAGACATCTTGGCAAAAAGTCCAATGATTAAGACAAGAAGGCCGATTACACCACCAATAAATTCAGCAATATAAAAGTCTCCATCTCTTACAAAACGAATGAGAAATCCCCCACCAAAAATGGTTAAAATCATAATCCCGAAGAAAATGAACCAATACTTCAATAATGTTTCCTCCTTTAAACAGCCAATCAATGCTCAGTATAACAACCTTTTAAATGACATCTTCCATTTTCTATTAGTGCTTACCTTTTAATTTTTTTACTTGGTACATAATCAACCCAATAAATATTCCACCAGTGGCAAAACCTAATAAATTTGGTATGTAAGAAAATGGTTTAATTGGATCACCCGAAAGATAGTCCATTGTGATCAGCAGGCTAGTTACTAATACTGGAAATATAATAACCCAGAAAAACATTGTCTTGCCCCACTTTGGCATCAAATACCCCTCTACTTCAATGAACCATTTAGTCATTTCAATATAAATAGCAATTCAATTCCAACACAAATAAAGTCGGCATCATTTAATCACTAACTTTAGTAAATTTCAACATATTTAGTCAGCGGATTTCTCCCCAAAAAACTATTTCGTACATTCACTTTCTCAAACATTTGAATGAGTAATGAAGATTCAATTTGAATTATCCAAGACCATACGTTTCGTTTTTAGGATGTGCCCATAGAAATCATCTTCGTATTCCTCTAACAAGCTAAAGCCTTTTGCTTGATAAAAAGCCTCACCCGTTTTATTTCCGTTTTCAACTTCTACATATATTTTTGAAACGCCTTTTAAATCTTCTAAAGCAGCTGCGAGTATTTCACTACCGAATCCTTTCCCTTGTTCGTTAGGGGATATATACATTGCCCCTAAAATAGCTTCTGATTCTCGCAAAAAAAAGTTTGCAAAACCTATTACCCTATCATTCACTGTTGCAACTAAAAAAAGTGAATGACGGACTCGCTTTTCCATGTTTTCATTTGAATAGGCACTCTCAATAAATTTATCTTGAATTTCACTTGGAATGAGCCCCTCATAAGTTTGATTCCAAGTAATTTTCGTAATATTTTGTATGTTAGCTATGTCATCTAAAGTTGCTTTTCTTATTTTTCTTTTTTGAATCATAAACGTACCCTCCAATATTTTTTTAAACCGAACTATTCCTAATGTCTTTCACTTTTTTGCAAACATAGATCATTTCATTATTTTCGTTAGCAAGAAGCGTTTCATTCCAATCTCTATAAATATTAACTATTTCAAAACCATTCGAATCTAATGTTCTTTCCATTTCTTTCGGAAATACATATCTTAAACGAATATTTGTTTTCTTTTCACTGACTAGTTCTCCGTTACTGTTTTTGTACTTTCTCACCGTCGTATAGTGTTGAATTTGGGACAGAGAATCATAAGTACTAATAGTATAAACATCTACCGAATTTAAACTTTCATGATCTGTATATGTTCTCCAATACTCTTCCGTACTCGGTTGTAATAATTCATCCACGCTTGGAAATCTTGTTCCAAATATAAAAATTCCGTTATTTTCTAAGTGCTTGTTCACCGAAGAGAGAAAGCGATCTTGAACTTCATTAGAAAGGAAATGTTGAAACGAATTACCCACTGAATAGATCAACTGGCTTTTTAGATTTAAGCTTAAATTAGTGCAATCTTGTTCCACCCAATCAATATCCAAACCAAGATTAGATGATTTATTTACCGCTTCATCTAACATTCCTTTATGGATGTCGACCCCTACTAGTTTAAATCCATTCTTCGCCACGGGGATCGTTAATCTGCCCGTTCCACAAGCCAAGTCAATAATTATTCCTTTTTGTTTTGATGCCCATTTTAATAAAAATGGAAGTTCTGGGATGTAAGCTTCATTTTCTTTATCGTATAAATTAGGGTCATCATATTCTTCAAAATTATCTATATCCATTTTTGATCTCCTTACAAATAAACATTTGGTCATGATTTGTAACAACATTTTCTCTTTGAGTCCAATTATTTTTAGAGCCTAGTTATCACATAGTTATGTTTCTTTTTCTAACCACCAAACACCTGCACACTCAGGTAATGTTACTAAATTTCCAGTCACCACTTTATCTGCAAGGTCATTCCCAAAGAAAAATCTAGTTAATTCTTCAGCTTGCTCAATATTATCAAAGCTGTAGTCTAAACGTATCCACTTATGAGAAAAGCCATATTTCTCCTCAAGTAATGAATAATATTGTTTTAAAAATTCAGGCGGATTGGGTGTTTCAAAACCCGTGCCCATAGTCTCAAAGATGATCACAAATCCTTTTTCGCGAAGGACGCGCATGATTTCTTTCATAACGACCTCAATATTATGTACGTTATTTTCAACATTTGAACTACCCAGATAACAAATGGACCAACCTGCTACAACCAAGTCAGCGCTTTCGTTTTCAGCTGGAATGTTACGATGGTCGGCAACCTGTGTTTTGTAGTTTATATTGTCGTCACAGTCTAACTGCTTTTCTATTAACTGCAACATTTCAGTCGAGGAATCTAATGCTAAAATGGACTTCACATATGGAGCGAGAATAGTGGTTATTCTTCCTGAACCAGCCCCCATATCAATGACATCTAATTGTTCGATCGAAGTAATATCGTTTATAACATTCATTAAACTAGGTTGTTTTGAAACCATTTGATCGTACATTTCTGTTTGCTTTTTATATACAATTGTATGGTCTGTCATCATTGACCTCCAGTATCTCTTTTATAAAAGAACTAATGAAACCCCTAAAAATCTTGAATACAATCGACCTATAATTATTAATCATCGGGAATAATTTTATAATAATAAACCGTTGAATGAAGTTTGCCATCACCTGACTTTGCATAATTAGGAATTATCCCTACCTGATTAAAACCAATTGAAGAATAAAGGAGATTAGAAGGATCTCCCTCTCTTGTATCAAGAACTAATAATGACCTATTTTCGTGTTTGGCTTGCTCTTCGGCTTTGTTCATCAGTGATCGACCTATACCTTTTCGTCGATAATCAGGGTGTGTCATTAGTTTTCCAATTTCAGCCCTATGTTTACCATTTTGCTTTCTACAAAGTTGTAGTTGTACACTCCCAACTATTTTATTATTCATTTTAGCAACAAAAAGAAGAAGGTCTGAATTTAGTAAATTGCTCCAATAAATTTCTGCATCTACAGTCTGCAATGGTGATAAAAATCCAATTGAAGCACCATCTTCTACAACCTGTATTAGAAGCTCTGATAGCTCATCTATATGATCATCAATAGAATCCATTTGTTCTATTTTTACATTATTAGTCAACATTATCACCTCCGTATTTAATCCCAAATGAAATAACTACATACTAGCGACCTTTTTAACCATTCCTTTATAAATTCTCCACCATCCACACTACAAAAGCAAAGGAAGCTGTAATCATTATGAACACAACCAAGCTATATGTTTCTTCACTAACAAAAGTGTAAACTAGAAATCCAATATATGCCAACAAATATCCTTTATATTTCTTTACCATCGTATCCCCCTAAAAATGAAAAAAAGAAGGTTGCTTCAACTTCCGTGGAGTGCCTCAAACAATTGAAAAGCAACTTTGTTATTCTATTAATATATCATTGATAAAATCTTCTCTTTCAGTCCTGCATTACTTGTGAAAATGATAAATGTTTCTTTTTTAGTAGTTACTACTACTCGCTCAGTATGTCCATATGGAAAGCCAATTCGTATCCCACTCTTTCCCTGCCTCCATAGGTATCATCATATTCAACTTCAATTATTTCAGATAAGGGGATCTGAATATTACTTAATTGCCATTTGATATGTAAGTTTTCATTTTTCTTTGTGATTTTAACTTCCATTATCTTCCCTCCATTCTTACTTTTTTGTATACGGATAGACTACGCAAAAGGTTCCAAAGATTTCTAAATAAACATAAAAAAGGATTTGGAAAGAATTCCAAACCCTTAATTAATCAATTAATCTACTCGCTTTGGATTTTTGAGCTGTTTTTTCTATTTTATTAGCTAGGACAGGTTTTAATAAGAATCCTATTGTAAGTGCCAGTAGCCAGAATCCAGCTAGTGCGACTATATTTTTCCAAACTAGAACTGGAATTACACCCCCAACCGCTTCACGTAACAAATTAATTGCGTAAGCAAATGGCATAAAAGGGTGCACAAGTTGATAAAATGGTGGAGCTACTTCGATTGGAAACGTTCCACCGCCACTTGATAACTGTAAAACAAGGAGAACAATCGCTAATGCTTTTCCAATATTTCCTAGAATAGATGCTAAAGTGTAAACAATCGTCATAAACACAATAGCAATCACCACCGAAAATAGCACTAGAAGGAATGGATGAGCTGCGTACACTCCTAACAAAACTAAATTACCAACACTAACAATAATCCCTTGGAGAATACCAACTATAAGAAATAAGATCATTCTTCCAAAATATATTTGGCGCAGAGTATATTTTCTTAGACGATCATCAGCATGAAGGTTTGTACTAATAAGATTAGATAATAATAAGGCTCCGACCCATAGACTTAATGTTGTATAAAAAGGTACGTTGGCTGAACCATAGTTTGGAATAGGAAACAATTTCTCTTCAATTAAATTAACTGGGTTTGCGAAAAATTCACTTTCTTCATCAAGATCGTTTCGGAGAATTGAGATAATGTCTGTTAACCAGTTCTCATCTTCTATCGTCCTAATTCGATCTGCGGCTTCTTTAATGTTATTCTCTACCTCTGGAAGTTGATTCCGACTGAACTCAGCCAATTCATGTACTGACTGCTTGGCAACAGGTAAGTTATCTGCTAAGATGCTCGTTAACTTACGATAATTCTCTTCAATTCCAGGTAGATCATTACGAATAAAATCAGACACCTGATGTAATTTATCCTCAAATGTAGGCAAATCACTTCGTACAAAGTCTCCTAGCCTCTCAATCACTTCAATTACAGCAGGGAGATCTTGCTGGATATTAGATGTGATCTCATTTATTCTTGTTTCAATCTCTGGTAATCGATCCATTAACAGCTGAATGTTTTCTTCTCCCATCGTTGTAACTAATTTTGCGCGATCAAGAACATCTTCCATTGGACTTAGCTGAGAATAAGCCTCATCAAAGACCAAATCGGCTTGGTCTAATTTTGAACGGATGCTAGTATACACTTCATCCATACTGTTAGACCCTTCCCCTTTAAAAAAAGTATGCAATTCATCCGAATTAGCTTCGGCTTGTTGGGCTTGTTTTCGAATCAATTCAACTTGATCATTTCCAGGAACCTTCCCTTCTTCAAGTTGCATGGACACATGAGTAAGTTCACTTTGAAGAGTTTCAAGTAATACAAGAGATCTTGATAACTGTTCTATTACTGCAAGTTGACCGTTTTCCTCTACCATTTCATAAGAAATATTATACATATTTAAGGCATTCTCTAATAGACGAATATGGGAGGTGACTTCATTATTCAATTTCGTTAACGAACCTACTAATTGTGTTTGAACATGATCTTCCTCAAGCATCGCAAGAGTTGAATCAATTGCACCAGCCGTTTGACCAATAAATAAAGCTTGTTGGGCTAACGTATCAATCACAGGAGGAAATGCTTCTTGTGCATCTTCAAGGAAACTTGTAAAAGCACCTCTAAATTCTTTCATTGAATCTGAATTTGTTTGAAGAGAAATCAGATTTTCTTGTACTGTATTTATTGTAGCTTGAGCCCCTTTCGTTTTCTCTAATGCATCCTGTAAATTATCAGCAATCTCTGCGAATTGGGCTGTCACATTGTCCATTTCTTTTGCTGCTTTCTCAATTTCAGGAATGGCCTCTTCAAGTTTCAAAATTCCATCAGCAAGTTTATGAATTTGAGGAATATGCTTTTCGAGTTCAACGATTTCCTCTGCAACCTGATTTATTTGGGGAATGGCCTCTTCCACTGTAAATAGCTGATCAACTGTTTCTTCAATCTTGTACCAATTTTCATCTATATCTATAACCCATTTTGCATACTCGTCTATTTCTGGAATACGACGCTCTAGCTCATAAACGATTTGCTTTAATTTTCGAAGAGTAGGGAGTTCCTCTTCAATCTTAATGCCTACTCTATCAAACTCCTGAAACAACGCTTTTGATGCTTCCTCAACAAATTGATCATTCATATCTTTAACGATTGTTGATGCACCAGCAGACGTCATTTTTGGGGCGATGGCATTAATCTTTTCATTTACCTGATAGAATATTTCTGATTGAATCGGTTCATCTGTTAGTACTTGCACTAAATCTGCTGAAAAAGTATCGTTAATATATATTCCACTATAATAATCCCCATGCTTAACTCCTTTTTCAGCATCTTCTCTAGAAACAAATCTCCAACCTAAGTTCTTATTCTTTGCCAAGTTTTCTATTAATTCTTCCCCTATATTAATATATTCTCCTTCTAGCTCTGTACCCTGATCTTCGTTTACAACAGCAACTTGAATTCCAACGGTATTTCCATAAGGATCCCAAGCGGCATTTAAATTAAACCAAGCATACGTAGCAGGTAGTATAGACAAGCCAATAAGCAGGATACCAACAAGTGGGACGCGTTTAATATTAAGAAGGTCTTGCTTAAAAATGCTCCAAATTTGTTTCATACTCTCCTCCAAAATCCCTTTAATTGCAAAGTGTACACACTAATGACTAAAATGGTATTATGGTCAATCCATATCGTAAGAAAAGCTAAACATGCCTTAATGTTGTTTAGCCAATCCTTCCATAAAATATAAATTAATTAAGTTTGCAACTTGTTCTTTCGATAAAGGCTCATAGCGTTCCTTCCAGTCATTAACAAGGTTAATATACATCTTAAACATGAGAAATGCTGTAATTTTGGGGTCACATTCACGAATTTCTCCTCGCTTGATCGCAATACTGATTTTCGCCTCAATAAAATCACATATTTCATACTCTAAAGATTGAAGTGCATCAACTACTGCTGGTGTGCCGAGTTCATTTACCTCCTGCGATAGCTTGATTGTTAATTCGTGTGTTTCTCGAAACTCGACAATTCCAGATAATGCAGCATTAAAATTTGTAATAAATGACTGACCAGGAATGATGGATTCATCTGCTGCATGTCTCATTTTTTGAGCGATATCAATAATAATTCCTTTTAATATCTCTTCTTTTGTAGAAAAGTATAAATAAATTGTACCTTTTCCTACTTTCGCTATTTTTGCAATTTGGTCAATGGTTGTTGCTTTATATCCGAAAATAGCAAATGATTTGGCTGCCGCCTCTATGATCGTTTTCTTTTTATCAATTTCCACTTCGTCTTCCCTCCAAATGACTATAATACATTTTTAGTCATCATGTACTGAATAATAAAGTACCATAATTAAACGTTCATTTCAACAAAGAAGAAACATATTCAAAACTACAAAAAAACACACGCTAAATAGCATGTGTTTTATAAAATGAATTCTTTATTTGCCAGTCACCTTAATATCATGATCGATAACATCAACTTTAAATGTAGTAATTTTTTCTTCACTATGAATTAATAATGCCGTAATTTGATCTTCGACATGTTCTTGAATAGCACGGCGCAACGGACGAGCGCCAAATGCTTGATGGTATCCAAGCTCAGCTAGTCTTTCTTTAGCCACTTCGGTAATCGTCATTGATAAACCTTGCTCTGATAGTGTTGCATTTAAATCCTGTAACATGATATCAATAATCTGAATAAGGTCATCTTTTTCCAGGTGACTGAATTCAATAATTGAATCAATTCGATTTAAAAATTCAGGTTTAAAGTAATCCCTCAAGCTCTCAAGAACATTTTGTGTTGCAAGTACCGACTCGCTTTCAGTTTCATTAAAACCAATTGCGCCAAGCTTTTTATCAGTTACACCTGCGTTTGATGTCATGATGATAACTGTCTCAGTAAAATTAACCACTCTCCCTTGACTATCTGTTAATCGTCCATCTTCCATGATTTGAAGAAACATGTTCATCACATCAGGATGAGCTTTCTCGATTTCATCAAGAAGTAGAATTGAATATGGATTTCTTCGTACTTGTTCAGTTAATTGACCAGCTTCATCATGACCAACATATCCTGGAGGTGACCCAATTAATTTAGAAACGGAATGCTTTTCCATGTATTCACTCATGTCAAGTCGAATCATCGAGTTTTTGCTACCAAATAATTCACCTGCAAGGGTCTTTGTTAACTCCGTTTTCCCTGTTCCTGTTGGTCCAACAAATAAGAAAGAAGCTGTTGGACGATTTTTGGGCTTTAATCCTACTCGAGCACGAAGAATTGCTTTCGATACTTTTTCAATTGCATTCTCTTGTCCAATCACTTTTTTAGCTAAGTTCCTTTGTAAATCCTTCATTTTAGACTGCTCAGATTTTTGGAGCTTCTTCACAGGAATGCCTGTACTTCTTTCAATGATATCTTGAATGTGCTCAATGGTTACTTCTACCACAGGTTCAATTACGTCATTTTCTAATTTCTTCATTAGCTCAAACTCTTCATCTCTAAGTCGTGCTGCTTTCTCATAATTCTCCTGTTTTGTTGCTTCTTCTTTTTCTCGAGTAAGATCTTCTAAACGTTTTTGAACCTTACCTTTGTCTGTTAAACCTTGAGTTAGGTTCAATTTCGAACCAGCTTCATCTAAAAGATCAATAGCCTTATCCGGTAAGAAGCGATCCTGAATATAACGATCTGACAACGTTACACATGCTTTTAATACATCATCCGAGTATTTAACATTGTGGTAGTTTTCATAAATAGGGCGAATCCCTTTTAATATTTCAAAAGCCTCTTCTGACGTTGGCTCTTTGACAACCACAGGTTGGAAGCGACGTTCTAGTGCTGGGTCTTTTTCAATCATTCGATATTCTTTCAATGTAGTTGCACCAATAATTTGAAACTCTCCTCGTGCTAATGATGGCTTAAGAATGTTCCCTGCATCCATTGAGCCTTCCGATGAACTACCTGCCCCCACCATCATATGGAGTTCATCAATAAACAGAATAACATTATCTCGTTCTTTTAATTCTGTCACCAGTTGTTGCATTTTCTCCTCAAATTGCCCTCGATAGCTTGTTCCAGCAACTAGTGAACTGATATCGAGTACATATACTTCCTTATTTAATAGCTTAGCTGGGACTTCCCCTTTGACAATCTTTAAAGCAAAGCCTTCTGCAATTGCGGTTTTACCAACACCCGCTTCACCGATTAAAACAGGATTGTTTTTTGAACGGCGATTTAACACTTCAATCACGCGCTCTATTTCTTTTTCACGCCCAATCACAGCATCAATTCGTCCTTGTCTTGCTTCATCCGATAAATTACGACCGTGTTGATCAAGGAATCCATTGCCACCGTTGCTCGGGGCGGCTTCTTTAACATGTTGTTGTGAAAGACTATTGGTAGAACCGGATATCTCATTTTGGATAAGTCCATTAAAAAAATCATCTAAAGAAAATGAAGACATTCCATATTGATTTTGTGTTTGATGGTAACAATCTGAACACAATGAAAGTTGTCTTTTTGATTGATTGATCACGAAATTCATTTTCACGTTTGCTTGATTAGTTTGACATTTATCACATAAAATCATTTCAAACTCCTCCTTTTGACTTTGACTATATTTGACCAATTTTATAAAAAGAAAAGCCATTTAAGGCTGTATAATTCTGTCGTTCTAATGATATTATATTTGACCTTATTTGACTTTTCAAGTGAAAAGTTTGACCTTTTTTAACCATATCACAATAAATAGGTGTTTTATACTAGCTTGCTTGCAAACTCGGGTTGTATACGTACCAATAGATATCAGATCTTCTACATACAATCTACACATTGTACTCACTTCCGCGACTTTCTAGTTAAGAAATACTTGGTTAAAGCTAAATATTCTCTTACATAAGATTGAACTAAAACAGCTCTAGGTGTTTTTGCTGGCAAGCCGCTAACGTCTAGTTCGTTATCTTTTGCTATCTGTATCGCACGGAATATGTGATACGAATTCGTAACAACGAGCCCCTTCCCTGCTAACTCTGGAAGATATGCTTTTGCTAAGCTGATGTTTTCGACAGTCGAAGTAGACTCATCCTCTAAGTATATACGTGATTCATCAATTCCCTTTCTCATTAACTCTGTTTTTATAGCCATAGCTTCTGATATGTCTTCACCCGGACCTTGTCCACCTGAAGCTATGACAACAGCCTCTATATTCTGTAATAAATACTGAGCGGCAGCATCGATTCGATATTGAAGGGATAAGGATGGTTCCGTCCCTTTTACACTTGCTCCTAATATAATGACATAATCAATTTCTTCATCCATCTCAACCGAACAATATCGAAGTATTTGAACATGCAAAAAGCAAACATAAATTAGCAAAATAATAAATCCAGATATAATTATAGGTAGAAAACCTTTGGTCCTAATCATGCCTGTCTCCTTTCTAAAAGATGCCTCGAAAAAGAGCTGCCAAGCAAATGACAACTCTTTTTAATTCAATTTAGTTGCTCTATTTCTTTTTCCAGAAACAACATTAATTCTTGAATCATTGATTCAGAGAAATCAAATCGGATGCCTGCAGCCTCATAGACTTCGGGCAATGACTTCGATGAACCTAATGCTAATGCACTTTTATAATTTTTTAGTGCTTGTTCTGGATGTTCGCGGTAGTGTTTATATATTTGGACCGCTCCTAGCTGGGCAATGACATATTCGATGTAGTAAAACGGAACTTCAAATATATGGAGAACACGTAACCAAGCTGATTGCTGCCACTTCTCAAACCCTTGCCAATCAACTACATTAGAATCAAGTTCCATCATTAACTCTTTGTATTTTTTATTGCGATCAGCAGGTGTATGTTCTGGATTCTCGTACATCCAATGCTGGAATTGGTCAATAATCATGCCTACAGGAAGAAAATCGATGATTCCTTTTAGCTGCTCTTTCTTTGCTCGAATCAGATCTGCTTCATTTTCATAAAAGAGACTCCATTGATCCATAGATAAAAGCTCCATTGACATACTTGCTAGTTCTGCTGATTCCATTGGTGTCTCTCGATAATCTCCAATTGGTTGCTTTCTCATTAAATCATTATGAATGCAATGTCCCATTTCGTGAAGCAATGTGATCATATCATCTTGTGTTCTTGAAGCATTCATGAAAATAAATGAAAGCTCTGATACAGGGAGATTCGAACAAAAACCTCCTGGAGCTTTTCCTTTTCGGCTACTTAAATCAAGCATACCCCGTTCATTCATCGTTGTTAATAGCTCAGCAAAACGTGGATCAAGGTTTTCAAGGATGACCTTCGATTTATTAACAAGCTCCTCAATCGTTTTAAATGGCTGCAATGGTTTTTGACCTTGTGGTACACCTTGTCTATCCCACGGTCTATACGTGTCTACTTCTAGTTCTGTTTTATGTTGTTTCTGTAATTTTTCCTTTAGTGGTTTGACGTATTTACGAATCGATTCGGCCAAAACGTTGCAATCCTCAGGTGTATAATCAAAACGCTCATATTTTTTAAACATATAATCTCTAAAATTAGGGAGACCGGCATTTTGAGCTTTTTGCTGACGTAACACAATTAGTTCGTTCATGATTTGTTGGAGATCTGTTTCTTTAGATTGTATTGCTTCATATAATAATGTAAGAGCTTTTTGTCGTGTATCTCGATCAGAGTCTTGTATGTATGGAGAAAGCTCACTTAATGTCAGTTCTTCATCGCCCCAATGTACGGTGAGCCCTCCAGTATGTTCAAAATAATTCGTTGCAAGTGCATCTTCTTTTACTTCAAGGTCAATATTGTCTAACCTGAAAATTTCTTTTGCATTTTGTTTTCTTTTAATTATCTGTTCATACAAAAGCGGATCTAATTGATCTTTTGCCTTAGAAGATAAAAACGCATCATCAAACAAAGAAGCATATTTCTTATACAGGGGATCAATGACACTTTGATCGTGCTCAAAAATGTCTTTTGCATCTTTAGAGTCACTTTGACATTGAAAGTCGATGTAATGCCCAGACATCGCCTCCTCAATGGCATCAAATAGCTCTGACTGTTTTTTAAGCCACGATTCTAATTCTTCTACAGTGTCCGTAGATTTTTGTAACAAAGCATCAAACATATCTTCTATTTTCTTTGGCTCTTTAAAGTCCAGTTTCTCTACATAAAATGTTGACATAAATCCTCCTCCTTATCAGGTAAGCTCATCGTACCAGAATACAATGTAATAATAAATACAAATTTATCCATATAAAAAAAGACGGCCTCGACTAAGTCGAAGCCACCTAACAAAATTTTTATTTTTCCATCCAGTTCGTGTGGAATGTTCCTTCTTTATCAATACGTTGGTACGTATGGGCACCAAAATAATCTCTTTGTGCTTGAAGAAGATTAGCTGGAAGCGTTTCTGTACGATAGCTGTCATAGTAAGCTAGCGCGCTTGCAAGACCTGGAACAGGAATTCCGAGCTTAACAGCTGTAGCCACTACATCACGAGCCGCTTCTTGGTAGCTTTCTACGATTTCTTTGAAGTAAGGATCTAGTAAAAGATTCGTTAAGTTCGCATCACGATCGTACGCTTCTTTGATGTTTTGTAGGAAACGAGCACGAATAATGCACCCTCCTCTAAAGATCATAGAGATATTCCCTAAGTTTAAGTTCCAATCATATTCTTCAGAAGCTACTTTCATTTGGGCAAATCCTTGAGCATAAGAACAAATTTTACTTAAGTATAATGCTTTGCGAATTTTTTCAACAAATTCTTTTTTATCTCCATCAAATGTAGTGTTCGGTCCGCTAAGGATTTTACTTGCTTTCACACGCTCTTCTTTCATTGCTGAAATAAAACGAGAAAATACAGATTCTGTAATGATCGATAATGGTACACCAAGGTCAAGCGCACTTTGGCTTGTCCATTTTCCCGTTCCTTTTTGGCCAGCTGTATCTAAAATGACATCAACCATAGGCTTTCCTGTTTCTTCGTCCACCTTTGTGAAGATGTCTTTTGTGATCTCAATTAGGTAACTATCAAGTTCGCCTTCGTTCCACTCTTTGAATGTTTCATGCAATTCTTGTGCACTTAATCCAAGAACATCTTTCATTAGGTGGTAAGATTCACAAATTAACTGCATATCACCATATTCAATTCCATTATGAACCATTTTTACATAGTGGCCAGCACCATCTGGGCCAATGTATGTGCAACAAGCATCTCCACCAACTTTTGCAGAGATATCTTTTAAGATAGGCTCAACAAGATCATACGCTTCTTTTTGTCCTCCAGGCATTATAGAAGGTCCTTTAAGCGCACCTTCTTCACCACCAGATACTCCTGTACCAATGAAGTGTACACCTGATTCAGCAAGTTCTTTGTTTCTACGACGAGTATCCTCAAAGAATGTGTTTCCACCATCTATTAAAATGTCGCCTTTTTCTAAGTGTGGCAACAGCTGTTCAATCGTTGCATCTGTAGCAAAACCAGCTTTTACCATTAATAAAATTTTTCTTGGAGTTTCTAATGAAGCGACAAACTCCTCGATGCTATATGTACCTACTACATTTTTACCTTCTGCTTCTTTTAACATTTCTTCCGTTTTTTCAGAAGATCTGTTATAAACAGAAACGCCATATCCTCTGCTTTCAATGTTAAGCGCTAGGTTACGACCCATTACCGCAAGTCCAATAACTCCAACTTGTTGTTTACTCATTTCTACCACTCCTAATATTTTCTTTCTTTAGTGTGCTCGAACTTTACCCAATACATTATTATTTTCTCACAACAAAATTTCTGGGTAGAGTTTTTTTTGAATACTCTATCTATATTACTACCACTCCAACTAACTCGCAAATATTTCTTACTAATTCATTTGAAATTATTGGGGCAGTAGCCTTAATTTTCTGATTTAACTAATAAATACAGCTTGCTTGCATATGATGGATAGTATACCAAGAAAAATGTAGGTGATCATTTGAAACGACAAGAAAGGTTACACTACAAGTTTCAAAATTTACAAGAGAAAAACATGTCGTTTGAACAAGTCTTCAAGCGCATTCTTAAATTTATGAGTTTAAACCCACGAGGCAACTATCGCTTAATGGTTGGAACAGATTCACAGGTTCACGCACGGTGTACTGTCTTTATTACGGGGATCGTCATTCAGAATACCGGAAAAGGTGCGTGGGCTTGTATCCGAAAAATCATGGTCCCCAGAAAAATGCTTCATTTACATGAAAGGATATCATTAGAGACCACTTTAACTGAAGAAATTGTCTCCATGTTTACCGATTCAAAAAAGAACAAAATGATTGATATTGTCTTACCATATGTATACCAGGGAGCCACTTTTTCTATCGAAGGCCATATTGATATTGGATCCGGACAACGAAATAAGACGCGTGAATATGTACAAGAAATGGTTACGAGACTTGAAACCATGGGGGTCGAACCTAAAATAAAACCCGATGCCTTCGTTGCCTCTAGCTATGCAAATAAATACACAAAAAAAGTAGGCGGTTAATACCTACAGTTTACTTTTCTTCCTCTACTAATAAAGTACCAGCAATTGTAGGCACTGCACTGCCACCGACCTTTATAATTGGCTTATGATCGATGAAACTTATTATAATCTCAACCTTACCTGGTCTTCCAACTTTATGACCTTGCGCAATATTAAATGTGTGAGCTTCTGCTGCACTTAGGATTCCCTCAAGAATTAAGTATCCAGCTAGCGCCCCGTTTGCTGCACCCGTTACAGGATCTTCAGGAATTCCAACAGCAGGAGCGAAATCACGAGTATAGAGTAAGCAATCCTCTTCTTGGCTATCAAAAGTAAATAAATGTGTCGTACAAATATTATGGCTTTTGTTATGTTTTTTTAGTTTATCGATTTGTGGTATAGCTTCATCAATGGCTTTGCGCGTTTTGACAGGAATAAGTAAGTGCCAGTTCCCTGTAAAGCCAAGTCTAATAGGATAATCGGTTTCAATATCGTCTTTTTTTAAGCCAACATAATTTGCTAATTCTACTAAGGCAGTATCTATCTTTTTTACTTTTGGTTCTATTTGAGTCATGATAACAGACCGTAATGAATTTTCCTTGATCTCAAACTTAACCGGGACATGACCAATGTTTGTTTCAAACGTGATCATGTTCTTTTTTGTGGCCCATTCACCGATTGTTCCCATTAACCAGGCTGTAGCAACGGTTGCATGCCCACAAAAGTCAATTTCACTACTTGGAGTAAAATAACGAATACGAAAATCTGCTGCAGTACTTTGTGGTGGCATAAGAAAAGCCGTCTCCGATAAATTAAGCTCTTTAGCAATAGATTGCATGTGTACACAGCTAATAAATTCTGCATTGGGTACAACTCCAGCGGAATTTCCACCAAACGGTTTATCCGTAAACGCATCAACGTGATAAATGTTAATCCCTTTCATGTCATCACTCTTTTCAATTAAATTCTTTTGCACTATTATCATAGATGACTTATCCAATGCAATCTAGTCTTCATGTGTTTCTAGAAGTAAAAACCCCCCACTTTTTTGGGAATTGTACGCAATAGATTAACCTTGTGATTTTTCGATGTTCAGAGCTTCATTTTGAGTTTTATGAGTTCTTTTTGGTTTAAGCCAATTTCCTACAAGGAATAAAATAATAATGGCTACACCGATGGTTATGGATTGCCATACATGACCTAAAATCCATTGAACAATTAAACCAAATCGAGGGATCACCCACAGAACACTTAAAAACAGTGAAAATATAAGGATTTTAAAAGGTCTGACATAGTCATTCTCCTCTCACAGTTCGTCCTTTTTAAACTTATGTAAGAAACTGCGAATCATGACATCAAATCTTTCAACTTGTGGTATATTCTATATACTTTTACTACTTTTAGGACTGTCCTTTTTGAATATTAGTTATTTAAGCCTATTTCACCGTGTTAACGTTCATGGTATGATTTTTCTACTTATAAAGAGGTGAAAAGCATGAATTTTATAATTCTTTTCGTTTCAGGAATGGCTTATTTGTTTTTGAACACCTCTTTTCCAATTGAAAAATCTTTTGAGGAAAAAGGCTATGGGGCCGAGGCTGTTATTGAACTCAGTCACGTAAATGATTTTCAAGAACAGAAAACCCAAAGTGTTAAAGCATCAACAATTATCTTGTTTATTTATTTAGTTTCTTTTTTAAATCTAGTAAACTTTGTAAACAAGTATATAACAAGAGGAAAGCACTTCTTATTAGCTGTCTTTTTTAAGTCGAATTATTTTCAAAACGACATATATTCCTAAGTAAATCGTTAGCTGAAAGGAGGAATACATGTGATTTGGATTCGACTAATTACAGTGGCAGTCTTCTCTGCGAGTGCATTAAGCATTTTTTTATATCAAGGAATAGAATTTACCCATGCGATGTTTGATTTATGGAAAAACAAAGCATAATTAAAAAAACGTGCGAATCTAGGAGATTCGCACGTTTTTCTGATTTATTTAAAAAGGCCCCCATGTAATAGCATGAGCAACTAATAAAAATGCACATCCGATCAAAAACCAAACGATCAACAATGGAAAAATAAATTTAGCCCATTTTCCATAAGAAATTCCTGCAGCGGCGATCGTTGCCATAAAGTATCCAGAAGTCGGGAAAATGATATTTGATAGTCCATCTCCAACTTGAAATGCTAGTATAGCAGTCTGTCTTGTCGTTCCTACAATGTCTGCTAACGGAATCATGATTGGCATCGTAATTAAAGCTTGACCACTTCCGGAAGGTACAAAGAAATTAAACAATCCTTGTGTCGCTAACATCCCTAATACGGTGATGGATGATGGTAAGCTGCTAACAACATGTGATAAACCGTAGATGATCGTATCAATAATTTGACTTTCTTCCATCACAACAGCTACGCCACGAGCAACACCAATAATCATTGCACCGAGTAATACATCTCGGAACCCCTTATTAAAAGATTCACTAATTTGATTTCCTGACATACCTGCAACAATTCCGACAATAACCCCCATCGCAAGGAAATAGCCTGCTAATTTAATAAAATCCCACTGATGTGTCAATACTCCATAAATCATCCCGACAAACATGAAGATAACAACTAATCCTGCAACCTTTTGCCTTGTAGTAATTTCATACCTTTTCTCTTCATATATGTGTTGTGAAGCTGTTTCTTTTAAGCTTTGTTTTACTAAATGCGGGTTTTTTTCTAATTTTTTAGCATAGCGAATTAAAAAGACCACACCTGAAGCAATAATAGCTAATAATAATAAAAAGCGATATCCTGCGCCTGAATATATAGGTAATTCAGCAATTTGGTGAGAAAGACCAACTGTACCAGGATTAGTAAGTGCTGCTAAAAAGCCACCTGTGGTTGAAATTAAGGCTACTCCAGCAGCCATCATTTTATCATAGCCTAACTTAATCATAAGAGGAATCAATATTGGTACATATACTAAAGCTAACTCGGGTGTACCAATAAAAGCAGTGATGATCGAAAATGTGATTAATAAAACAGGAATAATTAATACTTTCCTACTAATAAAAGTTCTCGTTAATCGGTCTACACCAAAGTGAATAATCCCAGTATCCTTTAAAACCATGAACGCCCCACCGATCATGAATGTAAAAAAGACAACAGAACTAGCACTTACCATGCCTTGAGGAATGGCTGTTAAAAATTCCATAATCCCAATGGGTGTTGACTCAATAAAAGTAAAGACATCTGGGTTAATCATCATTCTTCCCATTGGCCCTTCAACACGTTCATACTCACCTGCAGGAATGAAATATGACGCAATACTCATAACAGCGACAAAAATCAATAAAATTACATAAATATGAGGAAAAGCAAATTTCTTTTTCGATTGATTATTTTTATTTTCTATTGGTGTAACGCGCGCTTCTGCTCTCATTTTTCCCACTCCTTTTTCTTCAATTCGATGTCTCTCTTTAATTGATAATTACGAATATTCAGTATATAGATTCTACACTAGTGTTAGACACTAGTTTTTTCATCGACCTCTTCAAATACACATTGACCCCTTGACAAGGTGTATTTCGTCTTTCCGATAAACGTTTTTCCGATGTACGGGCTTATTTTATGTCGGTATTTGAGGTCTTCTGCTTTTAACACAAACGTTTCATTAAGTTGAATCAAGGTTAAATCAGCATCTGAACCTATTCGAATTGACCCTTTTTTCGGAAACAAACCAAACCGTTTGGCAGGATTAAGAGCAGTAACTTCAGCAATCTTTGATAATGGGACACCACGCTTATGGTAGCCTTCTGTCAAGAGAACATGCAATGTATTTTGACAGCCAGCAATGCCTCCCCAAACTTCAAATATACTTTCTTGCGCTTTCAAATCTGGAGGTGACGGAGAATGATCTGAACTAATGATGTCAATATCCCCCTTTTTTAATGAATTCCATAAACCTTCCACTTCCTGTCTTTCTCGTAGAGGAGGCGCACACTTGGCAGTAGGTCCAATCTTTTCAAATTCTTCAATGGATAAGCACAAATAGTGAGGACATGTTTCTGCAGTTACATCAATACCTTGTTCTTTTGCTTCTTTAATCCGTTCGATAACTCTTTTGCTGCTTACATGAACAATATGTAATTTACAACCCGTTAACTCCGCATATCGTACTACCCTTTCTACAGCTTCTAGTTCAGAAAGCACTGGTCTTGAATTGCAGTAATCTCGAATGGATAAACGCTTTTCCTTTTGTGCTTTATCTGTTAAATAATTAATCATTTCATTTGATTCTGCATGAAGCGCTAAAATTGACTCTAATTCAGCAATCCTTTCCATTCCCTTAAATAGAGTATCATTATCAGCATGCTGAAAATCATCTGTGCCACACTCTGACATAAAGGCTTTAAAGCCAATAGCTCCTTCTTTATGTAGGTCTTCTAAACGCTCAATATTATCTGGTACTAAACCACCCCATAATCGATAGTCTATGATCGACTTCTCGTTAGCTAACTGCTGTTTTTCTAAAAAGCGTTCCTTCGTAGTAGTGGGGGGATTACTATTTAGCGGCATATCAAAAAATGTCGTCACCCCACCAGCAGCTAGACTTTTACTCCCTGTTTCAAAGCCTTCCCACAAATCTCTCCCAGGTTCATTAAAATGAACATGTACATCAACTAACCCTGGAAATAAATGCAAACCACTAGCATCAATAACTTTTGCGTCCCCCACCTCAATGGATCCTGATTCACATATAGTGACAATCTTGCCGTTATGTATTCCTATATCTGCATCAAAAACATCACTTTCAGTTACAATTGTTCCAGAAAGGATAACCGTATCAAAAACCATGTAAATGCCCCCTGTCAATATTACTGTAATGAGTGTAAAAGATTATATGAATTTGATCATTAGCCATTTAAACTAAATAAAAACAGAAAAATTAGTTAGCGTGCACAATGTCTACATAAAAAAAATAACCTGTTAAACTGTTTTTATCTTATGATTCAGTTTTATCAGATGTTTCTAAACCTTTGGTGAATAATGTTAGATAATTTCACACCCTATTTGAAAATCTAACAAATGTAAACCGTTACATTGTTAAAGTCCTTTTTAGAGTCATTTACTACAAACTTAGATGGGAATTATAATTATTCGAAAAACAAAAATAAGACAAACTACGTTACAGATCGCTCTAGAAACGTTTTTCATTCTGTAAATAAACCTCACAGAATGAAACCGTCCATGTGATCTTCACTAAGTTTGTCTATTTTTCCACTTCCTTCTTCATTGATCGATCTCGCACCAATCTATTATAGTTAAGGCGATAATTTCTGCTGCTTCAAATACCTTATTAATTTCAATATACTCGTTTGGAAAATGTGCTTTTTCCGTCACTCCAGGTCCAAATACTATGGAAGGAGTTTCAGCAAGCTTTGTGAGCAACCCCCCATCTGTACCCCAGGGGGATGCCTCTATCAATGGTTTTTCTTTTAGAATAAGCTGATAGTTTTTGGCTAACGCCGTCATTAACTGGTTCGTTATAGGAATCGAACCTGGGTGCCACCTCGCACCGAACCATTCTAACTTTGGTGGAAAATGCGCAAACCATGTATCCGTTTCCCCTAACTTTTGTAACCATTGCTCCATGTCTTTTTGAGCATCCTCCATTGTTTCATCTGGAGAAACGCCCATTCGCCCTTCAATTTTAACCAGGTCACAAACGGATGATGGCCACTGTCCGCCTTCAATTTTCCCTATATTAATCGGGATAGGAATTGGGATACCCTCATACAATGGATCCGTAATACGACTATTTCTGTCCTTTTCAAGTGCGAGAATATGATTTACAACGAGTACCCCTTTTTCAATCGCACTTATTCCCTGATACCTTGTTCCACCATGAGCAGAGCGTCCTTTCACTAGAATGCGAAACCACATGGACCCTTGCTGTTTAGGAAATATTTTCATATTTGTTGGCTCCGGAATGATGGCCGCATCTGCCCGATATCCCCTTACAATACTAGCGAGCGTTCCTGTACCTCCACTTTCTTCTTCTATCACACTCTCAAAGATCACATCTCCTTTAAGTTGGATACCCATGGCTTGAATGGCTTGAATAGCTAAAATAAGGGACACATTTCCTCCTTTCATGTCTGTTACTCCTCTACCGAACATCTTACCATCCCTCACTTTGCCACTATAGGGATCATCTTCCCATTGTTCAAGATCTCCTTCTGGAACGACATCAATATGCCCATTTAAAATGATGGAACGTCCATTTTTCTTTCCTTTCAACACACCAACTACATTTGGGCTTCCTTGAAAATTATCTTTTGAAGATGCGAAATACGGATGTGCTTTTAATTCTTTTCCATCCGGTTCCCACACATCTATTTCTAACTTCATTTTAGTTAATGTATCAATTATGATTTTTTGAGCATCCGCTTCATTCCCTTGCGTGCTTTGAGCTTGAACTAATTTTTGTAGCAAATGAGTTCCCTTACATCGTTGGGTCTGTAACCAGTTTGATAGTTTCTCGCGAATCTCTTGATGATTCTCCATGTTTGTTCCCCCTTTCTTCTAAAACTCTTCCACTATTTTGACTTCATTTGGGACTATTAATGATGCTTCTGTTGCATCTATTACATCCTGAGTTGAGTGAGGTGCCATTACTTCTTTTAAAATGAGTCCTTGATCTGTCACTTCAATTACTGCCATATCAGTTATTATTAAGTTGACACAGGTTTTAGCTGTTAAAGGGAGTTTGCACTTCTTTACGATTTTGGCATCTCCGTTTTTATTTGTATGGTTCATTACAACGATAACTCTTTTAGCTTTTTTCGCGAGTTCCATGGCGCCGCCTATCCCCGGTACCCTTTTTTTAGGGACAATCCAATTGGCAAGGTCTCCTCGTTCACTAACCTCTAAGCCTCCTAAAATAGTAATATCTAAATAGCCCGAACGAATCATGCCAAAGGCCGTCGCACTATCAAAAAAAGAAGCACCAGGCACGGTCGTAACAGGATATCCCGCTGCGTTACAAAGTGTAGGGTCTTCTTGGCCCTTTTCTGGAGCTTTGCCAATGCCTAGTACCCCATTTTCAGCATGAAACATAACTTGACAATCTGCCTCCAGATAATTCGCTACAAGAGAAGGAATTCCAATTCCTAAGTTAACCATCATTCCATCCTTTATTTCTTGTGCGGCACGATTCGCTATCCTTTCACGAATGTTTACTCCCATGCCCATTTCCAATCTACCCCCTTGCTCTGAACGACTACATCTACAAATATACCGGGAGTGTGAATTTCATAAGGATGTAAATTTCCAACAGGTACGATTTCTTCTACTTCTGCAATCGTTATTTTTCCGGCCATCGCAACTAAAGGATTTGTATTCCTAGCACTTGTTTCATAAATCAAGTTTCCAAATTCGTCCGCTCTCTTTGCATAGACAATCGCTACATCTGCTTTTAATGCAGCTTCTACTAGATATGTTTTGCCCTCCACCTCTACTTTTTGCTTTCCATCTTCCATCATGCTATCAAGACCAATATCTGTTAACACGCCACCTAACCCAACGCCTCCTGCACGAATTCGTTCAGCTAACGTCCCTTGTGGCGAAAACTCAACTTCTAGTTTTTCATCCACCATTAACTGGCCAGCAACAGGATTCGATCCAATATGTGATGCGATTAGCTTTTTTGCTCTTCCTTGACTAATAAGCTTACCGATTCCAATTGTTGGAAATCCTGCGTCGTTTCCTATCAACGTGAGGTCATTGATTCCTTTTTCCAAAAGTCCATTAATGAGAGATGGAGGGTTGCCAACCCCTCCAAATCCACCGAACATAAGAGAGCAACCATTATTCATATACGTCATTGCCTCTTGTAGAGTACGGACTTTATTTAAAGAATTACGTTTGTTTTGCACAAGTTTTGCCCCCCTTAATCTCCTTGTACTTCATGTAATGTTTCTGAAAAAAGCTCAACCAAAAGATTGATCTCTTTTTCTGAAATCGTAAAAGGAGGTGAAATAATGATGGCATCTCCTTCGACTCCTTCTCTTCCTGCTGATGCAGGATAAAGAAGGAGCCCCTTTTCCCTTGCGCTATTGACAATTTTTTGTGTTAACACACCAGAAGATTTTGAGATAAATTCCACGCCAATCAATAAGCCTTTGCCACGGATATTCCCTATTAGTGAAAATTTTTTAGCTAACACATATAGTTTTTGAAGAAGGATATCACCTTTTCTTGCAACTTCTTCTACCAAATTCCCTTTTTCAATATAATTTAAAACAGCTAGTGCAATGGCAGCAGATTGAGGATTGGCGCTAAATGTATGTCCGCTCATAATTGATCTGGAACCTTGTAAAATAGGTTCCATTACTTTATCACTAGCAAGTGCTGCAGCAATCGGAGTATAACCAGCGCTGAGGCCCTTTCCAATCGTTATAATATCTGATGAAATACTCCAATGATCAAGAGCGAACATTTTCCCTGTTCGACCTAACCCTGTCATCACCTCATCTGTGATAAATAAAATATTATAGTGATCACATATCTTTTTGATTTGTTGATAGTATCCATCTGGAGGGATGATAATTCCGCCTGCTGCACCTACAATAGGTTCGGCGATAAAAGCAGCAATGTGCTGTGCCCCAATTCGAGTAATAGCAGTTTCAAGCTCACTGGCACAAGCAAGCTGACAATCAGGAAATATTTTGTCAAGTGGACATTGATAACAATGTGGTGCCGAAACGCTTGGATATTCCTCTAAAAGTGGAACAAATCGTTCACGGCGTTTCACATGTCCAGACATGGATAACGCTCCGATTGTAATTCCGTGATAACTAACCCAACGAGATAGAATTTTGTTTTTTTGTGGTTTCCCTTGTTCTTGAAAATGTTGAATAGCTATTTTCATCGCTGTTTCAGTGGCTTCTGATCCACTATTTACAAAGAAGGACCAATAATCCTCTTTAGAATGAATGCATTTGTTTAATTTTTGCGCTAGTTTTTCGGCAGGCATCGTTGTAAACTGAGAACGGTAAACAAATGATACATGTTTTGACTGTTCATAGACCGCATCCAAGATTTCGGGGACACCATGACCAAGACTTGCGGTTACTGCTCCTGATGAACCATCTAGATACTTTTTTCCATCTACATCATATAAATAAATTCCTTCTCCTCGAACCGCTATAGGATAATTTTCATCCATCATAGGTTTAATGAGTAATGAACGTTTCATTTACATCCCTCGCTCTTTTATTAAGGGCATTAATACTAGTAATTAAAAACGAAAATAATTATATTTTAGTAATCTTGGTTGTTTCATAAGTTCTTCGTAATTTATGCTTTTTTCTAATTTAGTTGTATTAATTAATAATAATTGATCTTCTATTTCTTGTATCACTTCTTCGGATTGATATTCCATGCCACAATTTTCACATTCAAATCCTGGTGTGTCAGTTATTTCAATCGCACGTGTTCCATCAGGAAGTTCCCAGTAAACGGTACATCTTATCCTCTCTGCTTCATGCTGCTCACACCATTCACACCTCATTTTCACACTCCCTCCTGATTCTGTGAACTTGAATTACTGTTATATTTTTTCAATTCAGTTTGATACTTTTTCTCTTTCAATTCATCACGCTTTTCGCGACGGTCTTTTAGCGTTGTATAGCCTTCATTTTCTTGATAACTTGAGCGCCGATTGTACCGTTCTAATGATTTTGGAACGATGGTTTTTTCTTCATCGTTCAATAACGATGATATCCCCGTATTTGTATGATTATTTTCGTAATTTTGATAAATATTGCTGAAATATTCTTCTGCACGTCCAGGGACGTACCCTTTTGGCTCAGGATAACTTGTAATTACACCTTCGAAATTTCGAAGAACTACTTTTTCTGGGCTCTGAGAAATCATATAGTTCGGCTGAAGTGTAATTTTCCCCCCGCCGCCTGGAGCGTCCACTACAAATGTAGGTACGTTATTTTTTAAATGAAGTCTAAAAAAACAATTGTGATAAGGGAGTACTCCAATATGGCATAGGTCACTATTTAAACAACAAAAATACTGGCTTTCTTCAAGCAAAGAAAACCAGTATTTAATGACACATATAGATTAACCGAAAAATTAATAGAGAAAAATCAAATAAACTCTCAAATTCCTAGATGGATCCCCTTTTTCGAGTCTGTTTATAAAATTGTAAAAATGCTTTAGCCATTCGTTCAAAATTAGGTTTATTAAGTTCTATAATCGTACATGGCGGCTCTTTAAGATGTTGTTCCCTTTGGTTTTTTTCATGATGTACCACCTTTCTTAGTTGTTTAATAGATTCATATTCATGTAATTCCAAAACTTGCAAGTCCAATACCTTACTAGCCTCGTCCTTTTTTCAAATGCTATGTAATTACAAAGTTTCATAGTTAATCATACGAGTATCAAAAAAAAACAAATTAAGTCTCGTCTTTTTGATGTTTGATTTGATTGCACGTTAATTATCCCACATAATTCATGCCACTTCTTTCTCTAATGTTCTTATGAAAATAAGCAACAAAAAAGCCAGAACCTCTCATAACATATGCATGAGATTTCTGACTTTTATAATTATTGCTATTTACTTACCAAATTGTGCGGATCAATCACAAACTTCTTAGAAGCCCCTCCATCAAACTCTTTGTAAGCATTTGGTGCTTGATCAAGAGAAATTAATGTTGCATTAACCGCTTTAGCAATTTGTGCTCTCCCACTTAAAATAGACATCATTAAATCGCGATGGTACTTCATCACTGGAGTTTGTCCTGTCACAAACGTATGAGCTTTAGCCCAACCTAAACCTAAACGAACTTTTAACGTACCAATTTTTGCTTCTTCATCAACTGCACCCGGATCTCCCGTTACGTACAGTCCTGGAATACCTAATCGGCCTCCAGCTCTTGTTACATCCATAATCGAATTAAGAACTGTAGCAGGAGCTTCACCTGCTCCTTCTCCGTGACCTGACGCCTCAAATCCCACACAATCAATCGCACAGTCTACCTCAGGCACACCTAGAATTTGCTCAATTTGCTCGCCTAAATCAGGGTGTTTTTTTAAGTTAACAATCTCACACCCAAAACTTTTTGCTTGCTCTAACCGTTCATTATTCAAGTCTCCAACAATTACAACTGAAGCTCCTAACAACTGTGCAGAGTGAGCTGCTGCTAAACCGACAGGCCCTGCCCCGGCCACATACACTGTAGATCCAGGTTTGACCCCTGCACTCACAGCCCCATGGTAGCCAGTTGGGAAAATATCAGATAACATCGTTAAATCAAGAATCTTCTCCAGTGCTTGATCTTTATCAGGAAATTTCAATAATTGAAAATCCGCGTATGGCACCATCACATACTCGGACTGCCCACCTACCCAGCCTCCCATATCTACATAGCCGTAAGCAGATCCAGGTCGATCTGGATTTACGTTCTCACAAATATGGGTATCCTGTTCTTTACAACTGCGACAGCGACCGCAAGCAATATTGAAAGGAACAGAAACAAGATCGCCTTTTTTAATAAATTCGACATCGCTACCCACTTCAATTACTTCACCAGTAATCTCATGTCCTAACACCAAACCACTTGGCGCTGTTGTGCGACCTCGGACCATATGCTGATCGCTGCCACAAATATTCGTTGTTACCACTTTAACAATTACTCCATGATTACATTTTCTACCTACGTTTAAAGGATTCACTCCTGGGCCATCTCGTAAGATTAAATCTGGATATTGAATATCTCGTACTTCTACATCTCCCGGTCCAACATAAACAACTGCACGATTCTTTGTCATATAATCACTCCCAAATCAACAAGATTGTAAGCGTATACATTACAATCTTCATGATACCGTGTATACACAAAAGTACAAGGACAAAGTTGTCGAGAGCGGAACAAGCCTAAAAAAACACTAATTTTTCACAAAATTACTACTATTATCTTATTCTTAACAACAGTAAAAAATCGATAACAGACTCTTTAGCCTGCTATCGATGATGTCTACAAATGACTAATAACGAAAGTAAGTTCTAGGTAGGTCATTCACTTCATAAGCAGCATGTATTCCTGATTCGATTGCTCCTTGGATCCAAGCGTGAGTCGTTGATGCATGTTCCCCAGCAAAATGGACCCTTCCTTCAGGAGTGGCTATATATGGTGATATCTCTTTAATTTGATCTGGCTTAAACATCGCAAAAGCCCCAGCAGAATATTGATATCGAAGCCAACTATGACTTACACCTCCTTGAAACTCACGGTATACCTGATCTCCATGAATGGTCGCCAAGTTTCTTAGAACATATTCCAAACGTTCATCATCTTCCAAGCTATCCCAAGGAATAGCATCGTCATCCCACGTGTAGCTACCCAATATGACACCTGATCCTTGTGTACCAATGCCATGACTTGGGTATTGAACATATTTAATTGGAAGATCTGTGACCGTTTGCCCACCAAATAAACCTTGTCTCTCCCAAAATCTGTTTCTAAATTGGATTCCTGTTTTAGTAGAGCCAGCATAGTTCATTTCCCGTATCGCTTTCCACTTGTTCTCGGAAAATAAATCCCTCGGAACAATTTCCACAAATTGCAATACTGAAAAAGGAATCGTAACAATTGCGAGGTCACCCGTTATTGTCGTTGGTTCCAAAATTTTATGAATAGCATGAACAGTTACTTGATTATCGTGCTGTACAATTTTCTTCACTTTTTGTCCGTAATATATATTATCTTGTAACTCATCTGTAAAAGCATTCGGTAGTTTGTCATTGCCCCCCGTAATTTCATAGAACCGGATCTCAGGAGTAAATATGACTAACAATTCACGCAGAATCTCTAAAAAAGATAGCTCCATCAGACCTTCAAGAGTTAATAGTACCTTAATCATTTCAATCGCACCTGGAGATAATGTGAAACCAAAAGGATTGTATCTCAAATAAAAGTCCATTGAGTATTTATCCAATTCTTGTATAATCCAGGGCCAATTTCCTTTTGGGTCTTGTTCGATCATATCAGTCACTGGCTTAATCGCTAATTGTAGTAACTCTGTAGCCGTTTTTCCCCTTTCATGTGGATAGACAGGGAAGCGTAAGATATCAGGGTTTTGTTCATACATACGGAAACGGACTTTTTTTCCTCTAACATAAATAATATCGTTAGGAGTTGAGTTGATAAACGTATTTAGAGGAAGGTTGAATTTATTAATGTATTCCATCGTTAATGAATGAGTGTGAGGAATGCGCATGGCGCCTGCTTCTAAAAATTGATCATCTCTAAAATCACGTCTTAATGTATAGACTCGTCCTCCCACCCTGTCGGTCCCTTCAAGGATTGTCACATCATGTCCAGCTTGTTTAAGTAAAGATGCTGAGACAAGTCCAGCCATCCCTGCCCCAATAATGATAATTTTTTTCGGGATTTCACTTTTATTCAGTCCATTCCTAATAATGGAAATCATTTTTTCCGAGGATAACTTTGGGAATACGTAGTTTAACATCCTTTTCCTCCTCTACTGATAAGACCGAAACTCATTTACAGCTGTTAAATTACTGTCATCTTATTCAGATTAAGGGGGAAATTATGATCAAAAACAAAAAGAAACGACCGCCTTTATATAGAGCAATCGCTTTTATAATGAATGTGCCAAATTTTAATTTTACTTCCTCTTATGAACGACTGCTTCATATGTAATGATTTTACTTGAATTAGTTGGATATTGTCCTTGTTTATAATCGGCTGATATGACAATATCTTCAAAACCAATCTGTTCAAGAACGATTTTAAACTCTTCGATACCATACCACCGAAGTGGAAATCGTTCTAGTTCTGTTTGTAGTAGGACCCCGTTTCTCCATTTTTCGTAGCGATGGTGAGAGACGGAGTATTGGTTGATATAGTCAACTTCAACCACTTTGCTTTCTAATGTAATGATATCACCATTTTCAGTTTCCCAAGTTCTTGTTGTGACTATGTTAATCGATAATTCATTTTGCAGGAAAATATCGATAATCAACCTTCCGTCATTAGAGAGGTGATTATAGAAATTCCTTAATGCTCTCAGCGAATTCTCTCTGTTATGCATTAGTAAAAATGTTCCAGTCGGTACGATAATTGCTTCATATTGATTATCTAGTGAAAACGCCTCCATTTTCTCTACAAATAGATGTGGATTCAAGTCTCTTTTTTCACAATTAGAGCGGCATATGTTTAACATTTCAACAGAAACATCAAATCCATCCACTTCCAAGCCTTTTTCTAAAAGCGGAATGAGAATGCGACCCGTTCCTACACCTGGTTCAAGAATTTTCCCCTTACAAGAAGCTAATCTATCACTATAAAATTCCACGTCGCCAAATGATAGACCCACATATTTATCTAGATTATAAACATATGAAGATAGTTTACTATAATAACTATACATGTTTTCAACTCCTATTACGTTTAATCGGTCTTTCAAGAGAAGCGATATCCTCTTCTAAACTTATCATTTTTTGTTCACACATATCTTTTGCTTCATTAACTCCGTGATTAAAAAAATAAGGACCCACTTCTTTAATAATAAAATCAAGTAAATTTTCTGCAGCCAAATCTCCTATTTCTTCGGAACGCTCATTATAGAAATATTCTTTTAAGTTTTCTTTTATTTGTGCCTTATGTTCATTTGAAAGCTTCATATACATAAAATTCTCCTTTTTTTGGTTATTATTTAACTCTGTACGTACCACCGTTTAAAGTATAATTACTAAGAAACATTTTTCACGCTACTTATCTTCTCATCAATAAACTTAAAATACGGCAAAATCATTCCAACAAGAGAAACGACACTAATCATTAAGCCAATGGATAGATACAATGGTCTTACACCAACTAATTCACTTACGATTCCACCAATTAGAACCCCCAATGGCATGGCTCCTCTTATGATAAGCAAACGTACGGAAAAAACTTTTCCCATGAGATGATTTGGTATAGTTTGTTGGCCAATCGTCGTATTATGGATACTAAAAATAGCCATTACGATTCCACCGATTATTTCTGTTATGATCGCAAAAGGGATACTTTGGTTAAAGCAAAGAGCAATGAATGTTAGGCCTCCAATGAAAAGAGAACCAAGCATCAGCATTCTTCGGCTTTTATATTTAATCTTAGATACTAGTATAGCACCAATTATGTACCCAATTGGGAAGCCAGCCATAAAGTATCCATACTCAGCAACTGTTCCTCCTAATTCTTCTGTGATATACGGAAGAGTCGTAACCATGGTCACGCCTACTCCAAATTGAACAAAAGCTAAAAAGACCCCTAACCATACAACCACTCGTTGAGTAAAGAAAAATGTTACTCCTTGCATAAAATCTGCTATCCAAGTTTTTCTTATTTCCAGCTTTCTTCTTTGTTCTCTAATAAATAGTAATGAAATACCACTAATAAAAAGTAAGAAACTCACAAAAAGAAGGGTAAATGGAACACTCGTAAATTCAATCACGATTCCAGCTAATAATGGAGATAAAAAGCTCATTAAACGGGCGGTTCCGTCAATACATGCGTTCGCTAACTGTAATTGCTCTTTTTTTACAATAGTAGGTGTAATAGCGTGATTAGCAGGGACATATAGTGGAGTGACTAAACCAACGACGCACTGCACAACATAAATATGCCATACCTCAAGATTGCCTGAGATTAATGCAGTTAAAGGTATGACGAATATGAATCCTCTTATCCATTGAGAGATCACCATAATCCATTTTCTACTCCAACGATCAATATACGGACCGATAAATAGCTGAAGAAAAAGGGATGGAATAAAATACAAAAGCCACATACTCCCTAACGCTAAAGTAGAGCCTGTAAGTTGGTAAATTAAAATGGAATTGCAAAAGGTTCCAAAGGCACCGCCTAGTTCGGATACTCCATTTCCTAACCACGCCGAAACAAACGACCGATTTTTAAATATAGAAGATTTCATAGATTCTCCTTTATCATTGTTTAATGTACTGATCTAATTCCTTGAAAAGTATTCCTAATACATTGGCATTGAGAGAATATTTCGTTCCCTTCATTTCAACAATTTTAGCTCCTCGCAATATTTTTAAGTGATGATGAATGGTCGTTTTCCCCATATTTAACTGATCGGTAACTTCTTGTAATGTGCGGTCGTCTTCCGATAACAACTTCACTATTCGAAGCCTTATCTCATCTCCTAACGCTTTATGTTTCTGTACTAAAGAATGGTTTGGCATATATTTGTCATTTGGCGACAGACTTTCATTTGCTACCGGATAATAGAAAACTTTCGTATCTTCAATATCAGCTTCAATATTCCAAGGGCGATAGACATACTGTGGTATACACAGGACTTTATGTACACTTGGTTCAGGGGGATAGTTGACTCCACCTGTTGTCCAATGCACAAGCTCTTCAGGTGACATTTTTACTTTCATTTTATTTTTAGACTCGTAATCTGTCTGTAGAATTTGACACGTCTGTTCTATATTTGGGGTGATAACCATTTCATACCATCCTGTCATAACCTCTATTAAATGATCTTTAAGCTTATCGACGTTAGACGTACCAATGAACTCAATGTACTGAGGAAAAAAAGGATTTTCACTTGTTACCCTCTTCAATTCAGAGATAGCACTTTCTTCACCTAGTGCAGCACTTTTTCTTATTTGCTGGAATTCATTCCCGATGAATGGCAGACAAATGAATTTAAAATTAACATCCTGCAGCAATTTGATACTCGAACAAAATTCTTCCAGGTTATTGTAGTTTTTTTGGTGAAGCAGTTGTAATAGCGCTTTCCAAGTATTGTTTTTCTCTACATATTCCAAATGATGTAAATAATCATCGGGAAAGGATCCTTTAAGTTCTCTCCAGTAGGTTGTTGATCTTTCTAGCGTTTCAATTAATCTAGAATTGGTGATAGCTGCTATTCCAAGCGCACATTCCCACAATGGTGAATAAGCAAACTGAACTTCATACGTTTCCCTTTTTCTGCTTGTTACATGTAATACTTCCATTTCATCACCTCTATAATTAAATGACTAATTGATACCATTATAATTTATTCGAAACAACACATTCAATAATTTTTGAATTTAATTTTCTATATTAATTGAATATATTGTTTGCGTATTTCATAAAAAAACAAAAAACGTATTTTGTTTTTATAATCAAAATACGTTTTCTATATCGTTAATTCCTTTTGTTATTCTTAAGGATTTCTTTCCACATTTAATATCGATCTCTGATCAATAAACCTTATCAAAGACATAAACCCTCTTACTAACCAGAATGTTACAGTTAATGAAATAAATGTAGTTAGCCAAGACCATCCTTTTTTATATTCAACTGTTTGTGTTTTTCTTTCTAAAAGAATTTCAATTAACGTCATCGGTATGCTGAAACAAAACGCCTTACAGATCGTTAGAAACCACTTAGATTTGTAAGTAAGTTGATTATACCAAACGCATAATAGTGGGAATAGCAAGTAATCAAAAACAATACTTATCCCAAAACGGTCAGGTTTGTATCGTACCGGAAATTTAATTCCTCCTTCTGTTGTTAGATAACTAGCCACAAAGCTAGATAATGTTGCTTTAGTAAAAAAAACAATTAACCAATCTTTAATTGGTGGTTTATGAAAAGAAAAAGGTAAACTAATTAACCCGAAAATCAAAACTGACCTTAAAATAATCTGTTCTCTCTTCTTAGATTTTGTATATAAATTTTGAATTACCCCCACATGTTCACTCTCCATTCAATCAATAGAAATCTTAATTAGTACAATATCATCTCAAAGAAACTAGTCATATTTTAACTCAGATCCAAAAAAATATTTGCAAATGCAAATTTTTTTAAATATATTTTTTCATTTTCATTGCTTGACTGTTTATTGCAAAATACAGCTGAACTCATGTGTACTATAATTTGTGATCTTAATTAAAACTAACTCTTTTTTATTTGAAATATGGGGATAAATTGAAATTCAACACAATCAGTAAGATAATAAGCAAACTAATGCTCCATGCTAGGAGAGGATTTTTATAATGAATTGGAAATACAATAAACATGAACATA
>NZ_JRJU01000028.1 GCF_000787375.1 Halalkalibacter okhensis
AAAGCGACTTGAATAGACTACGAGTTGTTCTGACGCATCGTGCAACAGAGCGTTACGAGAAGAGGAAAGAACAGGTAAGACGGCGTAGCGAAACATCGTCCGTAAGCATCATGAAATACTCCTATGAAAAAACAGCAAGAGCCATTAGCTCAGTTGGTAGAGCATCTGACTTTTAATCAGAGGGTCGAAGGTTCGAGTCCTTCATGGCTCATCATTTACTAATAAAATGTATTATACATTTTATACTTGCGGGTGTGGCGGAATTGGCAGACGCGCTAGACTTAGGATCTAGTGTCTTATGACGTGGGGGTTCGACTCCCTTCACCCGCATTTTATAAAGAAAGAATAAGCACAATCCTTGTGGGTTGTGTTTTTTGTATGTCTAAACATCAAAGATTCATAATACATTTTCTGTTGATTTTTACAATTTGAAAAGGAATAAGCGAAAAAGCGTAAAAGGCACATATGAATTTTTTCCTTTATTTCTATGAACCTAGTGTTCTTCATATACAAATTGCTGCTATTTTCCTGTATAGTTTACTATAGTTTGATTGACAATCAGGAGGGCTTTATGAACTTACAATCTGTTATTGCATCAGTTAGTGTTATGGCAATTATTATGATTATAGGGTTTTTGCTTGAACGCAAAACAAAACCAGCTATAGAAGCGAAGCAAATAATTATTCAAATACTTGTAACAATTGCTGTTCCAAGTGTAATATTAAACGCTATTTTTCAAACGGAGATAACTGAACATGTTCTATCACAAATGGGTTTGATTTTTTTTATTCTCATTAATTATTAATTGTCTGGGAATTATTTTAGGACTGATGGTTGCCAAACTATGTGGATTTACTTCACTAAAAGCAAGACAAATTGCTGTCTTAGCGGGATTAGGAAATACAGGCTTTATAGGAATTCCTCTATGTGCAAGTATCTTTGGTCCAATGGGAGGATTGCTGGCTTCCATTTTTGATGCGGGAATGAGCTTTACTGCATTTACAGTTGCTGTCTTACTATTGCAAGAAAAAGTGAAGTTTTCTTTTGCTAATTTGAAGCCTTTAATAAATCCACCTGTAATGGCTATTACGTTTGGGTTGCTTTTTGCTGTTAGTGGGTTGGAAGCCCCTAGTATAGTTAAGCAGGTTTTTTCGACATTAGCTGGAATAGCTGCACCATTGGCGATGCTGTACGTAGGTCTATTAATTCCGTCTATTTTTCAAAAAAATAAAGGAGTTGCGAAATTACAGACAAAAAATGTTGCGCTCCCTATATTTTTAAAGCTTCTCATGATGCCTGTTATTACATTGCTGGTCATGAAAGGGATGCCTATTGAAACGTTTATGAAGGAGTTAATTATCATCCAATCTGCCATGCCGACATTAACACTTGCAACGGTCTTATTTGTGCGATATTCCGATGGTGATCGTTCTGGTTTAATTACGGTGGTGACTTCTACAGCTCTTTCTTTGCTAACGATTCCAGTTGTCGCTTTTCTCATTCAGAAATTCTTATAATAAGCCCGTTTTTTACAATTCGTCAAAAGCATAGTCGGTAAGATTAGAATGTTGTGGTTAGTTTGAATACCTTATAGTAAATAGTAAAAACATGACAGAAAGAAAGGTGAGTACAATCGTTGTTTATCGTAACTGGCTAAACGAAAATAGAGAGGGATTAATAGAAACGTATCAACATTTCCACTCCATTGCAGAAGTTAGTTGGGAAGAAAAGAAAACCACTGAATATGTTTGTCAGCAATTGAAGGAAATGGGAATTCCGTTCCAAACTTTTTCTGACCATACTGGAGTTGTAGCGACATGGACAGGCGATCGTGCTGGACCAGTCGTAGGAATAAGAGCTGATATCGATGCCTTATGGCAAAATGTAGATGGAACTTGGAAAGCGAACCATTCATGTGGGCATGATGCTCACTCAACAATGGTACTTTATGCCATTAAGATGTTAAAAGAAGCTGGGTTTTGTCCTAGAGGTACGATTAAAATGATCTTTCAACCAGCAGAGGAAACCGGTAAAGGGGCTAAAGCATTCATCGAAAAAGGAGTGATCGATGATCTTACTTATTTAGTTGGAATTCATGTTAGACCGATTCAAGAATTGCGTGTTAGACAAGCGTCACCAGCAATTTATCACGGAGCAACAATGGTGTTAAAGGGAACTGTAAAAGGAATACAAGCTCATGCAGCTAGACCTCACCTTGGGATTAATGTACTTGATTCAATTGCAGCTATTATAAGTGCCATTAATTCGATTAAACTAGATCCAACCATTTCAAGTTCAGCTAAAGTGACAATGGTTCAAACTGAAGGGAAAAATATGAATATTATACCTGATGAGGCGTTATTTGGTGTTGATCTACGAGCCGAGACAAACGAAGCTATGGATGTGCTCGTAATAAAGGTAAAGAGGGCGATAGAAGCAGCTGCTAGTATTAATGGTTCTGAGGTGGAACTGGAGACATTAGCTGCTACGGTTGCGGCTGTTCCTAATCGATTTATAGAGGTGATTATTGCTGAGGCGATTGAGGAAGCGCTAGGACGTGATGGGCTAGCTTTACCACTAGTTACTCCAGGTGGAGAGGATTTTCATTTTTATCCAGTGAGTCGACCTCATTTACATGCAACGATGATTGGGCTTGGTGCAAACTTAGAGCCGGGTCTCCATCACCCTAAGATGACGTTTGACTTGTCCGCGTTAGAGGACGGGGTTGTCATTTTAGCGAAATCAATCGAGAAAATTTTTCTGAATAATCAAAAACACAAATGAAAAGAGCGTCATGAAAATGACGCTCTCTTACTAGAAAGGAGAGGAAAATGAACCAGCGTGATGCTTGTCTAGGTGATGCGAGCAAAACAACACCCAGCGACTGCTGATCGAAAAAGCTTGCCTCATTGCTGAGGTTAGTACATCATATGTAAGCATGAGAAGAAAGGAATAAATAAGAGCGGAACTATAGAAAGAACAAACGAAAGTACTAATATATTCGTGTAGGAGGAAAGGCGAACTTGGAACATAGACGAAGACTTCGTGATCTTGGTATCAAGATTGGTAGATTTGAGACAGGTAATTTAAATTCCATTACGGACATTAAAGGTGTCAAAGTAGGTCATAAGACCATTATTGAAGACTTGCATAACGGAAATTTTGTTAGAACAGGTGTAACAGCCATTTTGCCCCACTCCGGAAATTTATTTAAAGAAAAAGTGATCGGTAGTTCGTATGTGATTAATGGATTCGGAAAAACAACAGGTGCGATACAGATTGAGGAATTAGGAGTAATTGAAAGTCCCATTATGCTTACAAACACACTTTCTGTCCCTGCTGTTACAGAGGGAACCATTCGTTATTTATTAGAACAAAATGACGATATTGGTATGGTTACGGGCACTGTAAATGTTGTTGTCGGTGAATGTAATGACGGATACTTAAATGACATCCGGGGGATGCATGTCAGACCTGAACATGCCATAGAAGCCATTATGTCTGCAAGTAAGGATATGGCAGAAGGTTGTGTTGGTGCAGGTACGGGCATGTCTTGTCTTGGTTATAAAGGGGGGATAGGTACGAGCTCGCGAGTGACGACAGTTGATGGGGTAAACTATACCCTTGGTGTTCTTGTTTTAAGTAATTATGGGAAAAAAGAGGATATTCTTATGCCAGAGTCTAATAAACGATTATATATGGAACCTGAAAGAAGCGAACTTCCAGATGGGTCCATTATGATCATCATAGGAACAGATGCGCCTTTTAATGAACGTCAATTGAAGCGAATTTCAAAAAGGGCTCCTTTTGGTCTTTCAAGGACAGGTTCATCTGCTGCACATGGTAGTGGTGATATTGTAATATCCTTTTCAACGGCTCACCGAATAAAGCATTATCCAAGTGGAGCTAGGCAATCCTTCTCGTTTTTTGTTGAGGATGGCCCGGTAATTTCTAATTTTTTCGAAATGGCTGTTGAGGCTGTTGAAGAAGCGATTTGGAATTCATTATGTAGAGCAACAACGATTGTAGGGCAAAACGGACACACGAAAGAGCAGTTTCCATATCATTTATTTGAATAGAAAGGTGGAACAACGATGCGATTTGTAACGTACGAAGTAGAGGGCAAAACTTGTTTTGGGGTGAAACTAGAAGATTCGGTTATCGATGTAGCTAAGCTTTCAAAGGATCATAACGGAGTAGTTCCAGCATTTTTAAAAGACATGAAATCATTTATTCAAGCTGGAAATGAAGCTTTTCAATATGTTACGGAACTGCTAACTCAATTTGAGGTAAATGGAACTGTAGATCCTCGCGTTATAAGAAAGGTAGAAGATGTAAGACTGCTTGCGCCTATTGAGAACCCAGGAAAAGTCGTTTGCGTTGGTAACAATTATATGGACCATTGTCTAGAGCAAAATGTCGATCCTCCTAAACAGCCACTTATTTTCTCGAAGTGGCCATCGTGCATCATTGCAAATGGTGAGGAGATCGAATTACCGGAAGAGTCACAGCAAGTTGACTTTGAAGCGGAACTAGCTGTTGTAATCGGAAAGAAAGGGAAGTTAATTTCTGAAGACGAGGCAGAAGATTACATATTTGGATACACAATATTGAACGATGTAAGTGCAAGGGATGTTCAATTTGGTGATGGTCAGTGGGTGAGAGGGAAATCTTTTGATACATTTGCCCCGCTTGGTCCAGTTCTAGTTAGTAAGGGTGAGATAGCCGATCCACATGATTTGAATATTAAGTTACATGTAAATGGAGAAGTATTGCAAGATTCGAACACTAAACATATGATTTTTTCCATTCCTTATATCATTTCGTATTTATCAAGAGGGTTCACGTTTGAACCAGGCGATATCATTGCAACAGGAACCCCTCATGGAGTAGGAGTGTTTCGTAACCCACAAGTATTCTTAAAAGATAAAGATGTGTGTACGATTAACATTGATCAAGTTGGTACATTGCAAAATATAGTGAAAAAGAAACAAACAGGCAGTGTCGATTAAACGTTTAGAACTCCTCCTTTAATAGAGGATATAGTCAATTGGTTTATCAAGAAAGGAGTACTTTGTTATAAAAAGGGGCGAAAGATGATTTCATCTTTCGCCCCTTTTGAATCGACTGCTTTTCTTGTTGCCTCTTAATTTCTGCATTTTTTCAGCAATGCTTTGCTTTGCGTTTGAGGTTTGTTCATGATCAATATCTATGCTTTTGATCGTATTGCCTTCCATTTTAATTATAAACCATGTGCCTTCAATGCTGGTTAATGGTAATTGAGCAGTGTCAATTACAAATTCTTTTCCCAAGCTCTCTACTAAAATCACAGCTTTATGTTGATCAACTATGCGGTCTAGGACCCCTTTTACCATTTTTATCCTCCAATACATGCTAAATTCTCTGTTTTTATTTCAGCTATTCGAGCTGGACCGATCCCGTTTATTTGCGCTAGATCTGAAATTGTCTCAAATGGGCGCAGTTCAATCAATTGTGAAGCTCGCTCTGTGCCAATATGAGTAATTTTTGCTAACTCAGAAGCGGATGCAAAGTTAATATCAATACAATTGGATTCACTAGTTATGTCTGACTCATTTGGTGAATCAATATTTTCAGTTGGTATTTCTTTACTTTGTTCGGTACTCTTTGTTGTTACATGATAGTGTTGTCCGTCAGTAGAGATGATAATCGTTCCATGAATAAAGGTGGCGTATAAATCGATTTGAGCATCTTCAATTCTTGTTACGACTTCTTCATGAGGGTGTCCATATGAATTGTCTTTTCCTGCGGAGATAATGGCTATCTCTGGATCGACAGCTGCTAAAAACGCTGGAATTGTAGAAGTTTCTGATCCGTGATGACCTAATTGTAACACAGTAGAATTGAGGTGATGACCACGATCAATTATCGCTTGTTCTGTCTGATGCTCTGCATCACCTGTAAATAGAAAAGAAACTTCACCGTACGTTACTAGAAGTGAGAGCGAGCCTTCGTGAATATCTCCAGTTAATTGATCAGGATTCAACACATCAATAACAAGTGATCCAATATCGTACACTTCTCCTGCTCTTGGCTCGTGATAATCGACATCACTTTCTATAATGGCATCAAGCACACTTTCAAAAGTTTGTGACGTTGTTTCATCTCCGGACATCCATACTTCTGATACATCAAATAGTTCAAGAATTTGATCCATTTGCCCAATGTGGTCTGCGTGAGGATGTGTTCCTATTAAAATATCAATATGAGAAATCCTTTCTTTTTGCAGATATGTGACGACATCATTTGAATTCCAATCTCCAGAATCAATTAAAATATGAAAGGGTTGTGTATCATTGGTCAACTCGAGCAGCGTCGAATCTGCTTGGCCAACATTAATATAATGAACGATTAATTCATTAAATTCCTCGTTTGCTAACTTAACTTCTTCATGATTTCTTAAAATGGTCTCCGAATCTGAACTGGTGAGCGTTTGTTCCGTTGATTGCTGGGTTCCACAACCTGTGACTAGTATTATAAAGAATAAAAATAGGATGATTGATCCTTTATTAAACATAGATAGCCTCCTGTGATGACTGAATTTTTGCCTAAACAAGTATATCGAATATCCCATTGATATGCACTAGTTCATTTTCGGTGATTTTTTCTAAAATAATAATTATCATGTATAATGATAGCTAAATAAATAGTTAGGAGAACTTATCTAATGATTGATTTACGTAGTGATACAGTAACAAAGCCAACAGAAGCTATGAGAAAAGCAATGTATAATGCAGAGGTTGGTGATGATGTTTACAAGGAAGACCCAACGATTAGTAAATTAGAAAAACTAGCAGCAGAGTTGTTAGGGAAAGAGAATGCTTTGTTTGTCACAAGTGGGACTCAAGGAAATCAAATTGCGGTCCTGACCCATTGTGTTTCTGGCAATGAAGTGTTATTAGAAAAAGATTCTCACATTTTTTATTATGAAGGTGGGGCTATTTCCGCGTTTACAGGAGTTCAAACAAGAACGATTTCTGGTGTAAAAGGGGCCATGAATCCAGATGATGTTCAAGCCGCTATTCGTGGGGAGGATATTCACGAGCCAGAAACAGGTTTAATTTGTTTGGAAAATACACATAATCGTGCAGGTGGAGCGATTATACCCGTAGAGAATATGCAGGCTATTTTTGAAGTAGCAACAAATGCTCATATTCCGATTCATTTAGATGGAGCACGACTTTTTAATGCGGCTGTAGCAGAGGGGAAGTCAGTAAAAGAATTTACACAGTATACAGATACCGTTCAAATTTGTTTATCAAAGGGACTAGGGGCGCCAGTTGGCTCGATTATTGCAGGGTCCAATGAATTTATTACAAAAGCAAGAAAGTGGAGAAAACGCTTAGGAGGAGGTCTCCGTCAAGCAGGCGTATTAGCTGCGCCAGGGATTATAGCTTTAACTGAAATGGTGGATCGATTGGCAATTGACCATGAGAATGCAATGTATTTGGCTGAAGGTGTAAATAATATTTCAGGGCTTTCAGTTATAAACGCTGTTGATACAAATATCGTGTTAGTGGATACGACAGATAAAGGAATTCCTTCTAACATGTATGTGGAAAAGTTGAAGGAGGCAGGGATATTAGCTGTTTCATTTGGACCGACAACAGTTAGGCTGACAACTCACTTTGATATAAATAGAGAGCAAGTTAATGAAGCATTGACAGCTATACAAAGAATTTAGGTGCATGTCATAAGGCGCTAAAAAGGGAGTTCTACAAGGTCATTGAAAAAGTCCGCTCTAGTAAAATCGATGAAGCAGCAATGGCTCCACGCGTTGCGCGCCTACTACGAGAAAGCCACTCGTAGTAGGCTTAAAACACAGAAACGGTTCCGCTCATTGCTTAAAGACCAGTGAAAAAGGTACTTTTTTTACTGGTCTTAGATTTGCTTGGCGATTTCCTTTTTCAACGTTTTATTGGCAACCATTCGATGAAGGTGGTTGTCCTGCTTCAACGTGAAAACGGAGTTCGTTCTGAGTAAATAATGATCTGCCACGAATTTGTCCATCTTTATCGAGTTTTTCCTTATTCATTAAGATTTTTCTTTGATTCCAATTGATTTCCGTAATCCAAGAGGTGGAAAGCGCAGCAACTTGCTTAGAAAGGAGATCGCCTATTTCAATTTCAACTAAATCAATCGTCCATTTCTGATCGTTTATGATAAGATCAGACACCACTCCAAGCTTATCGTTCATTGCATAGGCATCAAATTCTCTCAAAGACTTTACACTTTGTAATCTGACCATTTGTTCTTCATTCTTGCCATAGTCATGAATCACTGAACTCATTTTAATTCCTGTTATTGGCGTACCGCTAAGATCCCCTCCATTGATAAAAGAAGTGGTACTGTCTAGCCCCTCTTTTTTCCTATCGTAATCAATAACTGATTTTTCCTTCTGTCCGAAAGAGATTGGTGATTGTATCGTTCGTTTGGGGCTGTTTGTCATTTGCTCTTTCGTAACATTTAAAGCAATGATTTTCTCCTCAATATTTATGTTTTTAATAGTAGCTGGACTTATCAGTGTTTTGCCGCCGATAAACCATGTTCTCGTATCTACAACGATATAGCGAAGTGAGAAAAGGCTTGGGTCGAATGTAAGATCATCAATGGTTGCTTTGGCGCCCTCTTTTGTAACAACTGAAAATGAAGTGAGATGATTAAACTTGTGATACATTGAAATCTCCCCTTTTAAGAAGTTGTTTACTTATTCCCAGCGGAGAAAATAGTTAAACACAAAAAATAATTTAATGTATGTAAAAGGCCTTTAAAAAATACATATATTTATAACTCATAAACAGAGAGGCGGGAGTTAATATGTATAGGAACTTATCGCATGCCGCAACATCGTCTGGCCAGGAAAGAAACGATCACCATAAACTAAAGGTTATTGGGGAAGGGAGTATTTCAGCAGCTCCAGACAGGGTTCAAATTCTATTAGGTGTAATCACAGAAGATGTGACAGTGCAAAGTGCTCAACAAGAAAATACTGCTACTATTTCTGCTGTAATTGAAGCGGTAACAGACTTAGGGGTTCCACAAGAAAGTATTCAAACTTCGACTTATCGAGTTGATCCTCAGTATGATTATATTGAAGGGGAACAAATTTTTCGAGGCTACCGTGTCGCACACTTATTACAAATTACACTAGACCAAGTTGAACAGACAGGAGCTGTTATTGATGCGGCTGTACAACAAGGAGCAAATACAGTCCCTTCCATTAGCTTTACTTTCAGGAATCCTTCTGCTTTTTATCAAGAGGCGCTCGTTGAAGCAATAGAAAGTGCTAATCAAAAAGCGATAGTAATGAGCAACACAATGGGAGTATCGCTCAATCCCATTCCCTTACGAGTGACTGAGATTAATCAGGACGCGGCTATGCCTTATCCTACCGTCTTATCGGCCAAAGCTGCAGCAACACCAATACAAGAAGGGGAGCTTTCAGTTAAAGCAGCGGTTGAGGTGGAATATAGAGGCCGCTAAAAAAGTCCTTTTAGAAGAGTCGAGGGAAGCAGCAATGGCTCCACACGTTGCCGCCTGCTACGAGAAACATGAGCCTCCTAAAGTCGGCTGCCGGTGCAAAGCAAGTTTGCACCTATGAAACCCACTCATAGCAGGCTTAAAACAAAGCAACGGTTCCGCTCATTGCTTAAAGGCCACTGAAAAAGGTGCAACTTTCACCTTTTTCAGTGGCCTTGGAATATACGTATTCTTCTTAATTGATCCTATGTCGGTGGTATTGCAGAAACAAAGTAACAAAAAAGCATTCTACAATTATTTCGATGAATGCTTTTTTTGTTTGTTCTTAGAAGATCTTCTCGAAAAAGCATATGAGAATATGACGTATAAAAACGAGTTTCTTCTAGTTTTGTCATGTGCTTGATTGCGCGGTTCATTTCATAGTAGTCTTTTCATAAACTGATATGTTAAAGGGAGATGACTTACTATGCATCGAATTCTTATTTCCATCTTAGGTGTAATCGTAGTAGGGGTAAGTTTATATTACATAGCTTTTAATAATGAATATGAAGGGACAACTTCAGAACTCAATGCAGAAGAGCTTCGTAATGACGAGGAAGGCGAAAACAGTGTGGAATCTACGAATGCAGAAGTTTTGAATAATGAAGAAGGAGATCTTGATGTATGGAAGCCAGTAGCTTACCAGGAAAATCAAGAACAAACGGTTAAAGAAATGATAGCGAAACAACACCATTTTTTGAATAATTTGGCTGGTTGGGGTAATGCAGAAACGCTTGACTATCAAGAATTAAAGGATGATCCACAATGGCTGCAACTTAAAGAAGACATTGAGTGGTTACAAGAAAGTGGCTTTAGTGAATCAGAGGTCTTAACCGATATGAATAATGCCAAAGAATTTATGAATGTAGCAAGCTCTGGAGACACTAAATCATTGCTTTACCTCCATCGTATATTTCATGATCTAGATGCAGAAATCAATGATCAAGAGGTGGATAAAATTTGGAATGTTACACATGCTTTTGGTAATCCATCGGAACAAGATCAGTTACTCTCTTATTTAACAGATGAGACTAATGATTAACTGTTGGATTTGTTAATCTATTTTCTTCCTCTGCTAGAATCTTATCCTTAAATCGTATATGCTAGATTTATAGATTAAAAGCAGGTAGGGGTTTGTATGAGAGAAAGAATAGTGTTTAAGTTCTTCGGTGCTCGATTAATAAAAACAGGAATAGCTGTGTTTCTAACAGCAAAGATTTGCTACTTATTTAATTTACCTGTGGCGTTTGCAGTTATTATTGCGATTGCAACAATTGAACCGACAGCTTCTGATTCAATTAGAAAAGGAATGATTCGTTTTCCAGCTGCATTAATCGGGGCGGGACTTGCGATGACTTTTACTTATTGGTTTGGGCAAACTCCATTAACATTTACACTTGCAGCGGTTTTAACCATCTATGTTTGTATTAAATGTAAATTAGAAGCAGGAGCCTTAATTGCTACAATTACAGCAGTTGCGATGATACCTATTACATATGATCATTACTTTTTAACCTTTGTTGAAAGAGTCGGCACAACAACGATAGGGTTGATTATCTCGACGCTTGTGAATCTTTTTATATTACCAGCAAAATTCTCCACTGAAATAAAAGAACGAAATGATCGATTATATAAAGAGACGGCAAATCTTTTAAAAAAGAGAATTGATGAATTAATTAATGAAAAGAAATCAGTTTCTAAGGAATGTCAAAAAGAATATCAACGTATTACAAGTGAGTTATCAAGATCTTTTCAACTATGCCGTTTTCAACGAGAAGAATGGAAGTATCATCGTCATACATGGAGAGAGTTAAGAACCTTTATCTATGAAACGAAAAAATTGGATGGATTACAGCAAATACATTATCATTTGGGGCATATCATCTCTGTCCATATTAATGGAAATATGTTTACAAATTCTGATAAGGATCTATTAAGACAGTCTGTTCATTCAACGGTTCAATTTTTAGAATCATCGGGTGCCAAGCTATCCTCAGAACATGTTGAGAAAATTAGGGAGCTTGATCAGCAGTTTTGGCATACAAATGAAGGTAATCATCCAGCCGCAAAAAAATATCATCATCACTTTGCGCCAGAGACAATCATTTTATTTGTCATTCTTTCTATTCATGATGTACTTGAAGAAATTGAGCGACTTTCTAGACATAAAATATAAATCAATAGGGCATTTGATTTCCATTGATGAATTTAAATAACAGTATGATAGCATAATATAATAATTTGAAGGAAAATTAAATGGTTTCAATGATATGGAGGATACGTAGTGATAAGTTTACAATTTTATAAAGGAAAACATTTTTGGAAGTCGCCGTCAGAATACAAACCGGGTGAAGCAGTAACCGATACACAAGTTTCTGAAATTGAACAGATGCTAGGTGTTCGTTTACCAAAGAAATATGTGGAGTTGATGCAAGAGCAAAATGGTGGAGAGTTAGCCTACCGCTACGTGCTCTTTGATGACGGTGATGCTGCGGTTGTTCCATATTTTCATGAGCTAGAAGTAGATCGAGGTGTCGGATTATCTCCCATCTTTGTTGAGGAATGCGGTTTGCCTGAGCACCTTGTTTTATTAACAGGTGACTTTCATTCATGGGTCGCTCTAGACTACCGAAATGAACGTTCTGTCCCTAGAGTTGTGTATGTTGCAGAAGATGAATCTGGCAATGGGTTGTGGCAAGAATATTTGCTGGCGGAGACTTTTGATCAGTTTGTAGAACGTCTATTTCTAAAGTAAATTAGATGAAAAGACAAGAATCATCTTTTCACATATGGAAAGGATGATTTTTGTTATATTTTTTGTTTAGGTTATAGAATCAATTTTATGACAGGAGGCCTAAAAGTGAGTAAGAAAAAAATTACTGTGATAGGCAGTATTAATATGGACTTAGTAACAATAACTAACCTTCGTCCACAAGTTGGAGAGACCGTATTAGGTACGTCCTTTTCGGCCATTCCTGGTGGGAAAGGGGCGAATCAAGCTGTTGCAGCAGCACGACTCGGTGCAGGTGTAACTCTAATTGGCTGTGTTGGAGCGGATGCGTTTGGACAGGAATTAAGAAGTCATTTAATGAACGAAGGGGTTTCTTTTTGTGAGGTAAAGAATGAAACAAAAAAACATACAGGGATCGCGTCTATTACGATAAGCGATCACGACAATAGTATTATCGTTGTTCCCGGTGCAAATGAAGAAGTAACTCCTACAGGGATTGAGCCATTTAACGAAACCATTGCAGCAAGTGACATCATTTTGTTACAACTAGAAATCCCGATACACACAATTGAATATGTGATAAAAATAGCAAGTCTGTATAATGTTCCTGTCATAGTAAACCCAGCTCCGTTTCAGCCGTTATCGATGGATACTTTGGAGAAAGTAACGTATATTACACCAAACGAGCATGAAGAAAAAATGTTAAATGAGATCGTGAATATGAAAGAGAAGGTTGTTGTAACAAAAGGGAGTAAAGGCGTATCTATTTGGGATAATGATCAAACTATGAATATCGCCAGCTACAAAGTGGATGTTGTTGATACAACGGGTGCCGGAGATGCGTTTAACGGAGCGTTAGCTGTGGCCTTAGCCGAAGAATCCTCATTAAAGGATGCTTGTCGATTTGCAACGGCTGTAGGAGCATTGGCTGTAACGAAGCTTGGAGCTCAGTCTGGAATGCCAACAAGAGAAGAAGTTGAAACGTTTCTTGGGACATATGAAAAAGGACAAGAAACGCTAACGTAATAAAAAGGGAGGGTCTCAAAAGGTTAAAGACAGACCTTTTGAGACCCTCCCCTCATTTTTCGGTTCTTACAAGGTGAGTAACTGTTTAATATCCTCAACACTCATTGATTGTAACGTTTCTTCGCCTGGTTGAATAATCGAGTCAACTAGGGCTTTCTTTTTCTCGTGCATGGTGAGGATTTTTTCCTCGATCGTTCCATTGGCAATTAACTTAATAACTTGAACATTTTTCGTTTGACCATACCGATACACTCGGTCAGCCGCTTGTTCTTCTATCGCTGGGTTCCACCAAGTATCGTAAAGGATGACCGTATCACCTCCAATTAAGTTAAGGCCTGTGCCGCCTGCTTTTAATGAGATTAAGAATAACGATTTCTCACCATTGTTAAATCGTTCGGCCATTTCAACACGAGCTTTAGGTGGAGTTTGACCATCAATGTAATGATACGTCCAACCTTTCTCATCAAAGGATTTTCTTATTAAACTAAGCATGGATGTGAACTGAGAAAAGATGACCATTTTTTGCTCTGACTGTAAACCTTCCTCTACATATTCAAGTAAGCGTTCCATTTTTCCTGATTGATACGTTGCATGCGGATCAATCAGGTTTGGATGGCAGCAAATTTGACGCAAACGTGTTAAGCCTGCAAGAATTTCTATTCGCTTTTGTTGAAATTCATTGCTTTTAATAGCAGCATCGACATCATTTGTTAATTGTTTCACTTGTGCAACATACATTTTCTTTTGGTCAGGACTTAAATCAGTATATTGAACGGATTCAACTTTATCTGGCAGTTCAGATAAGACATCTCGTTTTAGTCTCCGCATAATAAATGGGCGTACACGTTTTGAAATCGTCTCATTGGAAAGCTCTTTAAATTGTTTTTTGTCCCAAGCATCCCAGGTAAAATGCTATGAAAAATCGAATATAGCTCATCTTGATGATTCTCAATCGGTGTCCCACTTAATGCGAAACAACAATTCGATTGAAGTGTACGGACAGCTTTAGTTGTCTTCGTTGCATCGTTTTTTATTGCTTGAGCTTCATCTAAAATAATTGCAGAAAAAATACGAGATTCGTAAAGATCGTAATCACGCTGAATTAATGGATATGATGTTATAAAAACATCAAAGTCTTTTGCTGTTAGTTCTTTTCTAGCTTGTTTTGTTCCTGCGATAACCGCAACGTTTAATGTTGGGGCAAACTTAGTTAATTCTTTTTCCCAATTGTAAATTAAACTAGCTGGAGCAATAATTAACGCTTGGAAATTTGGACGTTCTTCTTTTTCTCCTTGAATATAGGCGATGGTTTGAACCGTTTTTCCTAAACCCATGTCATCTGCTAAAATCCCTCCAAGTCCAATTAGAGAGAGGGTACGAAGCCAGCGGTACCCGTTCATCTGATAGTCGCGCAACTCTGCTTGCAGCTTAGAAGGAGTAGGCCAATCGCTAAATTCAGGTGATTGAATATCAGATAGCAGTTGGTGAAGCTGTTTTGATATCCGTGTTTGTCCATTTTGGGTATCTAATTCAAAAGCCTTATGCAAAGGAATGGTCATTTCTGTTTGTACCTTATGCTTTGGAGAAGCAACCGTATTAATCACTTGTCTGACAGAATCGAAACGACTGTGATTTAGTTGAAGGTAGGATCCAGAAGATAACTTGTAATATTTTGCATTTGTTTGTAAGGCTCGGAGTACATCGATAATGTCTTCTTCTGCAATCCCGTCCATCGAAAATGTTACATCAAGCCAGTTCGTCTCATTATTTACATCAAGCTGGACAGATGGTGTAGAACTTGGAGTAGCAATCACACTCCGAACGGCAGAGGTTGTATAGACCTCGATTTCTTTTTGCAAAAGAGGGAGTTGTTCAAATAGAAAGGGAACGATCGTTTCCCAATTAGTCAAAGTAAGTTGTCCATCAAGTAGATGGAAATCTGTTTCTTTTAATGTAGCTAAGATTGATTCTTCTTTTTGAATGTCTCGAGTAATAATTTTTCCATTTGTTGGAGTTGACTCTTCAAATGGATTACGTGCATGTTCCCCGTACTCAAACGAAACTTTTCCTGTGAGCGTTCCATCATCTAAGTCGAGATAAAATTTAGCCGTAAGAGGTTTTGTTTCAATGGCATCATATAGTTCTTCGGACAATTGAACGGTCCCGATCGTTCTAAGAGTGGGAAGGACGTAGGAACAAAATGCCTCTAGTTGCTCTCTTGGAATAACATCAATTGTGCCAGTATCGTCAGCTTGTTCAGCGATAATGTGTAAATGTTTTGCTTGATCTTCGCTTAGCTGATAGATGGTATTTCCATGAATCAGTGTACGGAACTCTACATCAACAAAGTCAAATTCGTAGGCATTATCACTAATTAATTGAACGGGTGCATCATCCTCACCAGCCTCTAATTTAAAAGTAAGAACTTGATTATTTTCGAGTGGCTTAATTTTAATCTGTTCCGATTGAAGTGTACCGTCAATTGTTAATACAACCGGTTTGTCTGCTAGTTGCTCAAGAAATGAAGGTAAACTAACGGCAGGAATCTCATATGAACGCATTTGACTCGTTCGATAATGATAATCATCTTTGTTAGCAGCGATAATTTCTAAATGAGTGTATACCTGTTTCAAAAGGCTTGCATCACTTTCATCAATATAGTGACAACTAGGATCGTATGAAAAATTAGCTGTAAATGTATAGGGCTCAGATTTCATAAAAGATTGTAAGAATTCTTCAATGTTTTTAACAACATACAGACGCTTTGTCCCCACTTTAAGCCTAAGTTCAACTCGATCTAGTAATGAACGGAAAGAAACATGAGAGAATAAGAGCTCAAATTCGATTTGCATGTGCTCCTTTTCAATGGTATTTTGCTTTTGCTTCTTCGTGAAAACGTCTTGAAATTGTTCGAGCATTTTACTGCGTAGTTGGTGCGGTTGTGTGGCAGGGAAGGGGCTGAATGACTCTTTCTCTTCTTGCCATTCTTTTATAGCATATAACATTGCAACGATATGCTTGCACGCACCTGGATATGTTCTTGATGCTTCACAATCACAAGAATAATGAATGGATTCAGGTCCTTTGAATGTAATCTCACATTCGTACAATAACGATCCATCAATAAATGCATAAAACGTATTGGTGGCTGGTTCAAAATCAAGGTTAGCCACACGTTCCAATCGGAAATAGTTGATTCCTCTATTAAAGGTAGATTGATTAGTCGCTATTGACAATATATAGGTAGCAGTGAGCCACGGATAAGTCATGAAAGAAGTGCCTCCTCTAAAAACAATATATCTATCATAACATGTTATAAGAAAACGGACGATTAGTTAGAACGTACGCCGGTAAAATACTAGGATAAACCGATCGATTAGTCAAAAAACTTGTAAGCTAGTTTATTTGACTAAGTGAAAATTCTTGATTTATCAAAAATTAAGTGGTACGATCCTTTTATTAAAGGCACTTTTTTCTAATGATTTAAAAAAACATTGGAATTGTAATAAAGTGTGACTTTTCTATTAGATTCATAATTGAATAAGTTTCTTCGGGGCTGGGTGAAAATCCCGACCGGCGGTGATGAAGCAATGCTTCTTAGTCCGTGACCCGACTCTTAGCATTAGAGGCGGTGGACCTGGTGAAAATCCGGGACCGACAGTGAAAGTCTGGATGGGAGAAGGAACGAATCGGTGTAGTAAGGTTTCTTTCGTATGTCTTTTTTGAATTAGCCTTACAGTTAAGGGGAGTAGTCTATCCTTTTTTAACACCGAATAACGTTGACCTACTAGGTATACGTTTATTTCGTAATCACTTTAACATATTAGTCCTGAGGCGTATTTACTCAGGGCTTTTTTCGTATTTATTAGTAATGTGAGGGATTAGCATGAATGATGTTTACTATATGAACCTTGCACTTGATCTTGCAAGGAGCACAAAAGGGCAAACGTCCCCGAATCCAATGGTTGGATCTGTTGTTGTGAAAGAAGGTGCAATTGTTGGTGTTGGTGCCCATTTAAAAGCTGGAGAGGGTCATGCCGAAGTTCAAGCACTTACGATGGCAGGGGAAAAAGCGAAAGGTGCAACGATCTATGTTACGTTAGAGCCGTGCAGTCATTTTGGGAGAACACCTCCATGTGCAGATCTCATTATTGAAAAGGGCTGTAAACGAGTTGTTGTTGCAACGAAAGACTCAAATCCCGAAGTATCTGGGCGAGGGATCGCAAAATTAAAAGAGGCAGGGCTTGAGGTCGAGGTTGGCGTTTGTCAAGAAGAAGCAAACGAGTTAAATGAAGTGTTTTTTCATTTTATGAAAAATCAAGTCCCGTATGTCACTCTCAAATCCGCTACGACTTTTGATGGTAAAACAGCAACAGTTGCCGGAAAAAGCAAATGGATTACAGGTCCAGATGCAAGAGAAGATGTTCATCGCTCCCGCCATCAGCACGATGCAATCCTTGTTGGGATTAATACGGTGTTAGCTGATAATCCGTCGTTAACAACACGTCTGCCAAATGGCGGAAAAAATCCAATTCGAATTGTTCTAGATCGGTCATTACGCATTCCTACTGATACTAAGCTTGTTCAAGACCAAGAGGCCCCGACTTGGGTATTAACAACAGAACAAGCATCCATAAAAAAGCAATTGGAACTTGAGCAGTTAGGAGTAAGTGTTTTTCGTTTAGAAGATGATTCGATTGAAGCAGCTTTAGCGCTCCTTGGTACAAAAGGTGTAACATCATTGTATGTTGAAGGCGGTGCTGAGGTGAATGGAAGCTTTTTGAAAGCTCGAGCCGTTAATCAAATGATTATGTACTTAGCTCCCAAGTTGTTTGGTGGCAAAGAGGCACAAACGGCAATCGGTGGTGCTGGATTTCATGAAGTAGAAGAAGCACTTGAATTAGAAGTTAAAGAAGTGACAACGATAGGAACAGATATAAAAATCGTCTCACGTGTGAAAGGAAGTGAGTAAATGTTTACAGGTATTATTGAGGAAGTAGGAGAAATTCAAGAAATGCGTTCAAGCGGCGAATCAATGGTTATGAAGATTCAGGCGAATCGTATTTTGAATGACGTGAATCTTGGGGACAGCATTTCTGTTAATGGTGTTTGCTTAACCGTCACATCCTATACATCTACTCATTTTACGGTTGATGTTATGCCGGAGACGGTTAGGGCAACTAGTTTGCGAGGACTTGGCCGTGGTTCCCATGTGAATTTAGAACGTGCGATGAGTGCAAAAGGTCGTTTTGGAGGACATTTTGTTTCTGGTCACGTTGACGGAACAGGCACTATATTGGCGAAAACTCCAGAACAAAATGCAGTTTATTATCGCATTGGTGTAACAGAAAAGTTACGTCATTATATGATTGAAAAAGGATCCGTTGCAGTTGATGGCACGAGTTTAACGATTTTTGCTGTGGATGATCAAAGTTTTACGATCTCGATAATTCCTCATACGATTGAGGAAACGATCATTGGGACAAAAGGGGTCGGAGATATCGTCAATATCGAATCTGATATGGTTGGGAAATACATTGAACAATTTATTTCAAGGCGATTTGAATCATCGAAAAAGCAAGGTTCTTCTTTAACAGAAAGTTTTCTTTCTGAACACGGATATAAATAAAAGGATTGGATGGTGAGACGAATGGGTGAAAAAAAAGGAGAAGAAAAATTATTTGATCCAATTGAAGAAGCGATTTATGAGCTGATGCAAGGTCGTTGTGTTATCGTATGTGATGACGAAGACCGTGAAAATGAAGGAGACTTTGTGGCAATAGCAGAAAAAACGACGCCTGAAGTGATCAATTTTATGGTTACACATGGACGTGGGCTTGTATGTACACCGATTACAGAAGAGCGTGCTAAACAACTTGATCTTGTTTCAATGGTTGATCATAATACGGATCCTCACGGGACAGCTTTTACTGTTAGTATTGACCATTATACAAACACAACGGGGATATCAGCGAAAGAGCGGGCAGATACAGTTAGAGCACTTGTTGACGATCAGGCAAAAAAACATCATTTTAAACGCCCGGGTCATACGTTCCCGCTCGTAGCGAAAAATGGAGGAGTCCTACGTCGTGCGGGTCATACGGAAGCTGCGATTGATTTAGCTCGTCTTTCAGGTGCGAAACCAGCAGGAGTTATTTGTGAAATTATGAATGAAGATGGTACGATGGCACGTGTACCTGAGTTAAGAAAAATTGCTGATGAGCATGACTTAAAGATGATCACGATTAAAGATTTAATCAAATATCGTCACCGTAAAGATAAGCTTGTTAAACGCGAAGTGGAAATTAAGTTACCTACTGATTTTGGTGACTTCCGCGCCATCGGATTTTCTGATATTATCGATGGGAAGGAAAGTGTGGCTCTAGTAAAAGGTGAAATTATTGAAGGAGAGCCAACGCTTGTTCGTGTCCATTCTGAATGCTTAACAGGGGATGTGTTTGGCTCGCATCGTTGTGATTGCGGACCACAATTGCATGCGGCATTAGCTCAAATTGAACAAGAAGGCCGTGGGATTCTTCTGTACATGCGCCAAGAAGGTCGAGGAATTGGTTTGATGAATAAGCTTAAGGCTTACCAATTACAGGAAGAAGGCTATGATACCGTCGAAGCTAATGAGAAGCTTGGTTTCCCAGCTGATTTACGCGATTATGGAATTGGAGCCCAAATCTTGCGCGATCTGGGTGTGAGACAAATGCGCTTATTAACGAATAATCCACGTAAAATTACTGGCTTAAAAGGATATGAGCTTGAAGTGGTTGAGCGAGTTGCACTTCAATTGCCACATAACAAAGACAATGAGAAATATTTAAAGACAAAATCAGAAAAACTAGGGCATATGCTTCATTTTTAATAGGACAAACAAGGCTGAGATAGACCTTGTTTGTTACATACAAAAAAACATAAACGTAAATCATTGAGGAGGAAAAGGAAATGGGACAAGTATTTGAAGGGCATTTAGTTGGAACAGGGTTGAAAGTAGGTATCGTCGTTGGACGTTTCAATGAATTTATTACAAGTAAATTATTAGGTGGTGCACAAGATGCCTTAAAACGTCATGGCGTTAACGAGGCTGATGTGGATGTAGCTTGGGTACCTGGTGCATTTGAAATTCCTTTTGCAGCTAAGAAAATGCTTGACACAGGCAAATACGATGCTGTTATCACGTTAGGAACGGTTATTCGCGGTGCGACACCACATTTTGATTATGTATGTAGCGAAGTGGCAAAGGGCGTTGGTTCGCTTGCTCTTTCAACAGGCAAACCAGTTATTTTTGGAGTTTTAACCACTGATACAATTGAGCAAGCTGTAGAGCGTGCCGGAACGAAGGCTGGGAATAAAGGCTGGGATGCGGCAACGGCTGCGATTGAAATGGCGAATTTAGGCAGAAGTTTCGAGTAGTTAAGATAGAGGTAATCTTAAAAGAATGCGAATCTATGTTTCCTCCCAACACATAAAGGAACAAGATTCGATGTGCTTTTCTAGATTGCCTCTTTTTTCTTTTACACAATTTTCATTTCTCTTGTTTATTTCTGGTAAGAAAATTGATAAAATGAATGATGGTTGTACATACCCTTCTAAAGGGATAAGGTTTTAAGGAATTATACTTTACAAAAAAAGGAGTTAAAAAAATGGATAAAGTTTTAATTTTTGGACACAAAAGCCCAGATACAGATACGATTACTTCAGCAATTGTTTACGCTGATCTTAAGAACAAATTAGGGGTAAATGCAGAGCCTGTTCGCCTAGGTGAAATTAATGGTGAGACACAATATGCATTAGATCATTTTGGAGTAGAAGTTCCTCGTTTAGTAGAGACCGTAGCAAATGAGGTAGAAAATGTTATTTTAGTGGACCATAACGAACGTCAACAAAGTGCAACGGACATAGATTCAGTACGTGTTCTTGAGGTAATTGACCATCACCGTATTGCAAATTTCGAAACAAGTGACCCATTATACTACCGTGCAGAGCCTGTTGGATGTACGGCTACTATCTTAAATAAGCTATATAAGGAACACGGTGTGACAATTGAGAAAAATATTGCTGGCTTAATGGTATCAGCTATTATTTCAGACTCATTGCTGTTTAAATCACCTACATGCACGGATCAAGATATTGCTGCAGCTCGTGAATTAGCTGAAATTGCTGAGGTAGACTTAGATAGTTATGGACTTGAAATGCTTAAAGCAGGTGCTGATGTGAGCAGTAAATCTGTTGCTGAACTTATTTCTTTAGATGCGAAAGAATTTACAATGGGAGCAAATAAATTAGAAATCGCTCAAGTAAATGTGGTAGATACAAATGATGTTTTCAATCGCAAAGCAGAGGTTGAAGAAGCATTAAACGCTGTCATTGAAGAAAAAGGTTTAGATCTTTTCTTGTTAGTTGTGACGAATATATTAGAAAACGACTCGAAAATTTTAGCATTAGGTAAATTAACAGCTTCAGTAGAAAAAGCGTATGATGTTACATTAGAAGACAATACGGCAGTTCTAAAAGGTGTCGTATCTCGTAAGAAGCAAATTGTCCCTGGATTGGATACGGTTTTAGCGAAGTAATCTCGATATAAATCTAGAATAAAACAGGAGTAACTAATAAGTGCACACCTAGTCCAATACGCATGATCATGTGTATGAGACGATGGCCTTTTTAGTTGCTCTTTTTGATTTTTCATTAATTAATTCGTCAGGTGGCCAAGCTAGTAAAGTAAATATGGTTCACTAACCATTTTCATGTTAGTTGCATATAGTAAAAATAGAACGTAGAAATTTGAAAAAAATAAAACGAAATCTGCTTAATTGTGGTAAAATATTGTTGGTGAAAGCGCATACGATAACAACTCATCACCTGAGTTAGAATGTGAGAGGTCTATTATGCTCATACCTTATAAAACTACGAATCAAAAAATTGCTATGGGGCTTCTTTCTTTTATGCCTAAGGAGAAAGATGTTAGAAAACTAACAAAAACAATGGAACGTTATGAAAATGATCCTGATTGGAAACTGTATTTGTGGAAGGAAGATGACTTTGTTGGTGTTCTAGGTATATCAGTCGAGGATAAAGAGGCATTTTTGCAACACCTTTGTGTAAATCCTTCGCACCGAAGGGAAGGAATTGGAAAAACAATGCTTCAGGAGTTGATGAAAATCCTTCCTTGCGATTTGAAACCAACAAAAGACACCAAAAGTTTTTTGGTCGCATGTGTGGAAGAAGAGAAAAGCGTGTAAGCGTTTTTCTCTTCTTTTTGGTGAACCTTATTTAGGATTTTGTTTATTTCTTAATGCTAGTTTACGGGTTCTCTCTAAAATAATATCAGACCGATCTCGTCGTGTATGTTTATGAATAATATCCTCATGAATATCGTGGTGGAATTTCCAATTTACCCCCAATTGCTCACAGCGCTTTTGACAGGCTTGGAAGACCTCTTCTTTCTCAACTGGCAAATCAATATCGACAAAAGTATGGTTAGAAGTGGCTGCTATTTTCTTTTGAGCTAATAGTCTTTTTTCTAATTCTGAGCCATTTATGCCGAGTTTCGATAAAGCATCTTTGTTTTTCTTTAGAATGTTTATGGCTTTGTCATACATTCGACTTGCACCATTTATGTTGCCTCTACGGTGATGATAAAGGCCAACGGCAACTTGTATGAGTCCAACCCAGTGGGATGAACGATTTTTAGGGTCATGTTCCTTCCAATATTCTTCTAATACTTCATGGCATTCAAAATAATCTCTCTCAACGTGAAAATATATAAGGTAGTCTAAGTAAGCGGTAGGGTACATTAAATAACTCCTTCTACGTCATATGTTTGTGTATAGTCTAACATAAATGTGAAAATGATCCTCATTAATTAAATGAGATCAAGTTATAGATTTTCTTTCTATAACAGAAGCTATGTTCCACGCATCTGTAAAGTATGATATAATCTCCACTAGCAATAATTATATTAAGCTAGTGGTGGTTGGATGAATCCTTATAGTGTGAAGCTTGATACATTCGAGGGTCCTCTTGATCTACTTTTGCACTTAATTAATCAAGCAGAAGTTGATATATACGATATTCCTGTTGCCGTTATAACGGATCAGTATTTAGCTTACATTCGTGCTATGCAGGATCTTGAATTAGATATTGCTAGTGAGTATTTAGTAATGGCTGCTACGTTGCTTGCAATCAAAAGCAAGATGCTTCTCCCGAAACAAGAGGAGGAGCTTTTTGATGATGAGTGGCAACTAGAAGAGGAAGAGGATCCACGAGATGAGTTAATGTTTCGATTGATTGAATATAAGAAATACAAAGAAGCAGCATCAGAATTAAAAGAGAAAGAACAAGAGCGAAGTCTTGTACATACACGTCCTCCTGAAGATTTAGAGCCGTATATTTCAGAAGAAGAGCGGCGTGACATTGCGATATCAGGTGTTTCTTTATTTGATATGTTAAGTGCATATCAAAAGCTTATGAAGCGAAAAGAATTAAAAGCACCCCGTATGACGACAGTCAAGAGTCAAGAATATTCGATTGAAGATCGAATGCAGGAGATAGTAAAAGAATTAAGGTCACGATTTAATGGATTTTGTTGCTTTAATGATTTGTTTCCTATCCCTGAACGGAGCCATATAGTTGTAAGTTTTCTTGCCATTTTAGAATTAATGAAGACAAAAACGATTCGTTGTGAGCAATCCGGGAATTTTTCAGACATCATGATTTACAGCATAGAGGAGGGGTTTCGTAAGTGAAGATTCAAGAACTTCATGGAACCATTGAAGGGTTATTATTTGTAGTTGGCGATGAAGGAATGACAGTAGAAGATGTTGCAACGATTCTGGAAATGGACGTTCACACGATCCAAGAAGCCATTGTTTCCCTCCAAATGTTATATAAAGAACAGGAACGCGGATTACAAATTGTTGAAATGGCCGGGGCGTTTAGGCTAACAACGAGACCAGAACATGCACCGTACTTCAAAAAGCTAGCGGCTTCTCCTCTTCATTCGAGTTTATCACAGGCAGCACTTGAAACGTTAGCCATTGTAGCATACAGACAGCCAATTACGCGAATGGATATTGATGAAATTAGAGGAGTGAAGTCAGATCGGGCGATTCATACGCTTTCCTCAAAATTGTTAATAAAAGAAGTAGATCGTGCTCCCGGACCTGGAAGACCAATATTATATGGGACAACCAAATTTTTCTTAGATCATTTTGGGCTAAAAAGTTTGGATGAATTGCCACCTTTACCTGAGAATATTGATGAGAATTCACTGGAGGATGAGGCTGATTTATTTTTTAGGAAATTTGAAGAAACGTTGGAGTAGAGGTTGTGAATATATTTTTTTCGTAAACAAACACACAGAGACCGCCTCTTAACATAGTATAGAACGTTACTGCTATGTTAAGAGGAGGAATGAAGTGTGAATGCACATGAACAAGCGATTTATGACTGGGCCAAAGAGGTCAAAAACATCTGGAATCAATATGGTTCCGAAGTAGAAGCTCGTGTAGGATATGATAAGATTAAACCGTTTATGAACTCATTGATAACGTTACTTAATAAATGTGAATATCCAAACGAACAACGAGGACATGGTGATGAGATGAGTTTTGACAGCTTAGCTAATGACGTTTATAAAAGGTGGGAGGAATTAGTACCTACACGTGCAGAAACATCACCAGTAACACTAGACCCTGTACCAATTGGAGGTCATAAATTGCCACCCTTACCGTATGCTTACAACGCATTGGAGCCATATATTTCAGAGGAAATTATGCGTCTTCATCATCAAAAGCATCACCAAAGCTATGTAGATGGCCTGAATAAAGCTGAAAGGGAAATGCAAAAAGCTCGAAAGAAAAGTGATTATGATTTGATTAAACATTGGGAGCGAGAAGCAGCTTTTAATGGGGCTGGACATTATCTTCATACGATTTTCTGGAAGGTTATGAGTCCTCGTGGCGGCAGTAGACCAAGTGGGGAATTAGCTCAACAAATCAACCGTGACTTTGGTAGTTTTAATAAAATGAAGGAGCACTTTTCAAATGCAGCAGAAAAAGTCGAGGCAGTTGGCTGGGCCCTTTTAGTCTATTCACCGAGAACACACCGATTAGAGATTCTTCAAGCTGAGAAACATCAAAATCTGAGCCAACAAGATATCATTCCATTACTTGTTCTAGATGTATGGGAACATGCCTATTACTTACAATATAAAAATGAACGAAAGCCCTATATAAATAATTGGTGGAATGTCGTAAATTGGCCAGAAGTGGAAAAGCGTTATCTTGAGGCACGCCAATTAAAGTGGGAAACTTATAAATAGTGCAGTAACAAAGAGGTGCTCCGATGATAAGGGCACCTCTTTGTTTTCAATTTTATTCATTACCTTATTCAAGTAGCTGTAAAAAATAACCTTTTAGAGCTTCCATCCGTCGCTCATCTAGTTCTTTATCTGTTCCAGAAACAATAATTGAAGTTAATGTATCATTTTTATGCAGGCCACCATGTTCACCACCTTCGTTATGCACAGGAGATCCTTCAGACTTCAGAGTATAACCAGGTTTTGCCGTCACGATCATGGTCTCAGAATGACTAGAAAGGGCTCCATACAGTTGATGAAAGATGTCGGGATAATCACCATAGCTAATGGTTCTATCTGATTCATTAACTTCGATATCGGCAATTTGTTCATTTCCCTCAAAAGACCAAGTTTGTTCATACTGATCGGACCACTCGCCACCTTCCGTAACGCGTAAATATCCTTGAGTACCTACTCGATACAAAACTAATTCATTGCCATTAAGCCAAGCTAAATGATCGATTCGTTTATCTTGCTGTAGTTGATTTGCGATGTCTATAAAATCTAAATCAGGTGCAACTGTATACAAGTAAGCTGAACGATGGTTGTTTGCAATCACAATATCACCACTAGATGGTTCGTCCATAAGTGGTGCTACTTGGTAAGGAATGAGTAAAGGTGCTAATTCAATAGCAGCTTCCTCTTTTTTATCTGTTAGTAGGACTTGTCCGTGGTCTCCCATAATGACAAAGATATTTTCACGAAGGGCCTCGTCCCAGCTATCATAAGCATTTAAAATTTCTTGAAGGTAGCCATCTGTTTTTGCAAAGTATTCAGGACTAACTGGTCCGTGATAATGGGCATCTTTATCATAATTTGGGAAAAAGACCATAAGGAAATCAGGCTGTTCCTTTTTTTTAATTAATTGGGAGGTTACTTGTGCCGAATAGGAATCGTTAAGACCAAATTTTTGATAAATGCCTTCATCTAATTTAGCCCCTTCAACTGCTTTGGGTTTTATTGCTTGACCAAATGCAAGTAAATCAGGTCCTTTTGTTTCTATTTTATCAGGTAAATGCAATAACGATTTCATGTATCCTGGTACAGTAACTCTATGTGTTTGATCGCCTCGATAGACAAGAAGGTTGATGGACCCACTTGTTCGACCATCTATTTTTAAATCCTCATAAATCGTACTAACTTCAGGTGATATATGGTTTGAGTTAAGGTGAACCAATGTATTCATGAGTGTATCATTAAATCCTAATTTCCAATACTTTGATAACGTAGAACCGTAATCTACAATAACATCTCCTAATGGATCATACCAAACAAGGCCAGGAACCTTATGCTCTTTTGGGGACGTTCCTGTTATTAACGTACTTTCTATTGCGACAGACATAGATGGAAAAGGAGCGACTAAATCGTGATAAACTTTCCCGCGATCGGCTAGAAAGGATAGAGCAGGGAGAGATCCACGTTCCATGGTTTCTTCAATAACAGGTTTCGTCATAGAATCAATAACAATGACAATGACATTTTTTGAATTCTCAAGCGGTCCCGATTTCGACGATTGGGCCAAGGTTGCGCCCTCGGGACGATCTTGTTGACATCCAGTTACTAACAAACAGGCAATAAGGGTGTATAGTAATATGGTTCTCATTTGAATCACCATCCATTTCTAATACGTCTGAATCTCAAACCCTTCTCCTTTTTGCCATTCGGCAAAAAAGACGGCAGAAGGACCAGCAATTCCTCGATGCAATAACTCGTCTATTAGCCATGATTTCTCTTTATTTATGTGTGATAATCCTTCTTCATTTACTTCTCCATCTAGAATGAGAAGGACTGGCAAATGAACTGGTTTGGCAGGGATTTGTAAGTCGCGATTAATGGGGAAATCTAATGGTTGCTTACGTAATACATTGACTGCTCCATTTGTTTCAAGAATTCCGTATTCAACTTCTCGCACAGAAAAGACACCCTTATCTCGTAATAAGTGTAACAATTGATCTAAATCTAGTTTGTTCTTTTTTAGCTCTTCATATTGAATTTTACCTTTAGAAATAATAAGAGAAGGCGTACCTTCTAGCCATGGCCTAGACTTTCGCATTTTTTGTGTAATCATTTCAATGGTATAAATTAACGTTCCCCATACGGCTACTGCATAGAGAACGTAATGAAGACCAATGTCTTTATCGTATATGGCATTTCCGACTAGTTCTCCTAAAACGAGAGCTGAAATGAAATCAAAAGGTGTTAATTGAGTGATTTGGTTTTTCCCAAGAACTTTGGTCATGACTAACAGAGCAAAAAAACCGACAAAGAGTTCTAAAGTTAAGGACATGAAATTCGTATTCACAGTATTACCCCTTTGTTCGTGATCACATTATCTAATAGTGTGAGCGAACAAGGGGGGGATTATGAGGAATAATTTAATTCTGTTAGCAACTGATCGAATTGCTTGACGAGGAGGTTAGAGGAATGGTGAAGCCTAAATAGTTCCGAATTTGTAGCATCTTTATTACCTCGAAAGATCGTTTTTACTTTTCCGTCATGGTCAATCCAATGCGAGTGTAAATAACGTGTATAACTAGCCCAAAATTGTTGAATGGTGCCAATTTGTTCAGCTGAGAACATTTTTGCTAGTTCGGCATTAGAAAGGTTGTGATGACGAGGTGTGTTGATAATGAGATTGGCATGTATATCATTTTTTTGCTTAGAAACAGCGTCCCGAATATCATACATCAAAACAAGAAGGTGTGCTTTTTTCTCATCGATCAGCCTAGTTTGAATATACTCAGTAAACTCGGATGAATGAGATGAGACTTTTTCAATTTGTTCCTTTAAAGATTGAAGCTCATTTCTAGCTTTGATTTGGATACGTAAAATGGTTAATGCTATTCCAATCAGTATGAAAACAAGCAAATATAATATGAAAGTAACTATCATATGAAGCCTCCTATTATGTGCTAACCCCAATATAGCATAATCATCGTATTGCTTTACAAAATTTGTTTCTTATAGTTTTTTTATGATTACTCCATCCTAACTAAAGAAGGAATCACCTTCATAATTAGACACCGTAATTTAGGAGGACCTACATTGACAGTAGCAGTTAAATTTAAACAAACATTAGCTGGGTTAAAAAGCGCACAGGCAAGTCTAGAGACGTTTGCTCTTGATACAGAGAATCAACAAGCAAAACAGTTGTATCAGCAAATGGCTCAGCAAACTCAAAGCGTTATAGATGGGTTAGAACCGCGCTTGCAGCAAATTCAAGAAGAAGAACCTCAATACAAGCAGTAAGATAAGAAGTTGACAAAAATTGTATCTCATAGTTGCAGGCAATTTACTTATTCTAACAATAAAGCATATGAGAGGGGTATAAACGATGACTGTCGCAGCAAAATTCAAACAAACATTAGCCGGATTAAAGAGTGCACAAGCAAGTTTAGAGACATTTGCTCTTGATACAGAAAACCAACAAGCAAAGCAGTTGTTCCAACAAGCAGCCCAGCAAACACAATCAGTGGTTGATGGGTTAGAACCAAGATTACAGGAAATTGAGCAAGAAGAGCCTCAATATAAACAGTAATGTAAAAGGCTGTCTCAGAACAAAATTGACTTAGCTCTGTCACAATTTGCCTTGAAAGGAGCAAGAACTCCTTTCAAGGCTTAAGAAAAATGAGCATTCGCATAGCTTCGGGGTTATCTCAATGTGAAAAGTAAGCCCCCTTACTACATAGAAATGTGAAAAAGGAGGAGTAACCCGTGAAAGGATTTATAAGTGGAATATTCGTCTTATGTTTGTTCGCAGGTTGTCAACAACTAAGTGGAGCTACACCAGATGTGAAACCAATGCAATTACAACAAAACGCGATCATTAATCAAGCACAGGCAGATGAAGCGAAAGAAATTGTTCTTTCAATGGAAGAAGTTGTCGAGATAAAAGGGGTAACAGATAATAAAGATAAGATCTATTTAGCACCTAGAGTTAAGCATTTCGACCGTTTTAGGTTAAAAGAAATCAGGAAATCAGGATTTGATTCTGTTAAAAAACGATACCCAGAAGCGACAGTATTTTTATCAACAGATCAAAAAATTTTCATGGAGCTAGAAAAATTAGAAATGGAATTGAAAAATCAAACAATCAGTGAAAAGCGATTGACAGAACGTTTATCAAAGCTTGAAGAGATGATGAGAGGGTAAAGGGGGGGAAGTCATGTCGTCTAGTAAGCAAAAAAAATCTAACTCCTGCTCAGGAAAAGTATCAAAAGTTACAAAAAAAACATGAGCTGAAACGCCCGGTAGTGAAAAATTGTATACGAGCATTTATTGTGGGTGGTTTTATTTGTTTAATTGGACAAGGTCTTCATGTTTTTTATTATACTTTTTTTGATTTTACACAGCGGACAGCTGGGGATCCGACGGTTGCAACCTTAATTTTTATTTCTGTATTATTAACTGGTTTTGGGGTATATGATCGTTTTGCTCAGTTTGCGGGTGGTGGAACGGCTGTACCTGTCACAGGATTTGCGAATTCTGTAGCATCAGCAGCTATTGAACATCGAACAGAAGGCTATGTTCTTGGTGTCGGCGGTAATATTTTCAAACTAGCAGGCTCGGTGATCGTTTTTGGGACAGTCGCAGCTTTTGTCATTGCACTTATTAAAACGATTCTCATTCAGTGGGGAGGGTTGTAAATCATGTTACAAGGTCATCAAACATGGGAATTTGAAAACAGGCCTGTCATTATGTCAACAGGTACAGTTGGAGGGCCATTTGAAGCAAGTGGAGAGCTAGCAGATGATTTTGACTTATTGCATGACGATTTATGGCTTGGACAAGACTCCTATGAAAAAGCACAAAAAGTATTGGTGGAGGAGTCGATTTCAAGAGCTATTGAAAAGGCAGAACTAAGGAATGAAGATATTCAATTCATGTTTGCTGGCGATCTCATTAATCAAATCACGCCTTCTAGCTTTGCAGGGAGAACGCTGGCCATTCCTTATTTTGGTTTGTTTGGCGCTTGTTCTACCTCTATGGAAGGATTAGCATTAGCTTCTTTTATTATAAATGCCAAAGGTGCGAAGCGAATCATAGCTGCAGCTTCAAGTCATAATTCGGCCACAGAAAAGCAATTCAGATATCCAACAGAATATGGAGGGCAGAAACCACCAACGGCTCAGTGGACGGTGACAGCTTCAGGAGCTGCTCTGGTTTCTGATGTGGGTGATGGGCCGGTTGTGACGTCAGCTACAATTGGAAAAGTTATCGATATGGGGCTGTCTGACCCATTTAATATGGGAGGAGCAATGGCTCCGGCGGCAGCGGATACAATTGTTTCACATTTTCGTGATCGGGGATTGCCCCCAGACTATTATGATTTGGTCGCAACAGGTGATTTAGGTAAAATTGGACTTCCAATTGCCAAAGAGTTACTTGAGCAAAAAGGGTTAAAGTTACCTGAAGAAACGTTGCAAGATTGTGGCTTAATGATTTATAGAGAAGGGCAGCCGGTTCTTGCTGGTGGAAGTGGTGCTGGGTGCTCTGCTTCTGTCACATATGGGCATTTGCTAAATCGGATGAACAAAGGTGAATTAAAACGGATTTTAATTGTTGCAACAGGAGCCTTATTATCCCCCATGTCCTTTCAACAAAAGGAAACGATCCCCTGCATCGCGCACGCTGTATCCTTTGAAGCTGGAGGTGGCATGTAATGATTTTTATCACAGCTTTTGTTGTCGGAGGACTTATTTGTGTGATCGGACAAATATTAATGGATGTGTTTAAGTTAACCCCTGCTCATACAATGAGTTCACTAGTAGTAGCTGGAGCGGTGTTAGACGGATTTGGCCTATATGAACCACTGATTGATTTTGCTGGTGCCGGTGCAACAGTTCCGATTACAAGTTTTGGTAATTCCCTTGTGCATGGTGCTATGGCTGAAGCGGAAAGAAGTGGCGTTGTTGGAGTTTTAACAGGAATTTTTGAAGTAACCAGTGCAGGGATATCAGCAGCGATTATATTTGGTTTCCTCGCATCATTAGTATTTAGACCAAAAGGATAAAGGAGAATGATTTATGACAGTTGGAAGCAAAGTCCAAGGTTTGCTCATTTCATTACAGTCTATTGATGCAACATTAACATCGTTAGCGTTAAAAACAAAAGAACCGAAAGCGCGCGAAGCCTTTCATCAAGGAGCGTTAAAGACAAGAACGGTAATTCAAGAAATTAAAAAAAGAAAGGGTCAAATTGAATTTGATGAACCAACTTATCAACAAACATAAAGGAGGAGGGCTAAATGCTAGGATGGGTTGAGGTTGCACTGCGAAGTTTTATTGGTTTCTTATTATTAATAGCTATGGCGCGTCTGTTCGTTCGTAAACCTTTGGGTGAAGCTTCACAGTTAGAGTTTGGTTTGATCGCCTCGGTCGCCGTAATCCTAGCTATTGGATCCATTCAGCTCACTATTCCGGTTGGGTATTTACTAGTTGCCTTGATCGTTTGGGCGGGTGGTGCAATTGTAATCATGATGTTAAGTGTTAAAAATGCCTCGTTCAGATCTTTTATTTATGGAAAAGGAATACCGATTATGAAAGATGGCAAGATTTTAGAAGATAATATGAAGAAACAGCATTTATCCACAGACGAATTATTACGTAAACTTAGAGGGAAACAAGTCTTTCAAGTGGCTGATGTTGAATTTGCGGTTTTAGAAGGTAATGGAGAACTAAATGTTCTTGTCAAAAAAGAGCAACAGCCAATCACGGCAAAAATGCTCGATCAACAGGTTCCTCCAATCAAAGAACCAGAGACCGTTGTAATGGATGGAAAGGTCCTACATGAACCATTGACAACAAGAGGGCTAAATCAAGAATGGTTAAAGGCGGAGTTAGAAAAAATGAATGCAATCATTGAAAATGTCTTTATGGCTCAAATTGATGAATACGGTCAATTAACTATAGACTTATTTGATGATGCCTTGCAAGTACCTAAACCTACAGAATTACCGATGCTTGAAGCCAATCTGAAAAGCGTCATCGCCGATTTAGAAACATTCACGTTAGATACGGAAAACCCTCAAGCAAAACAAAGTTACAAATGGTGTGCTGAACAAATGAAGCAAGTACATGAGCATGTATCTCCATTTACAAAATCGTAAACTACTTTGGGGATAAAGCCCTTCGTTTCGGTAGCGAAGGGTTTTTAATAATAGGCTGTTCTATTTGTTTTATGGGGAGGACGAGTTCTCCATATGTTCGTTCCCTTGCGCTCCATTTCACTAAGAGGAAAACTAGTTAATCGCAACAATCCTTTGCGAAAACAGCCTAATATTAAAAGGCTGTTTTATGTGTTCTCTAAATGTTCGTTCCACCTGAGCTCCAGCGACTCGTACCCGTGGGAAGTCATTTGCATATAAATAAGCTTAATGTACCATCTCATTAGTGTTGGATGCGTTGATATTGTTCATCTTTGTTCGTATAGGCAAGATGTAGTTCCCCCTCATCATTCATTGTGCAAAGAAAAATACTTTCTATCCGGGCGATTCCTTCCTGCTGTAATCTTTGACGAAATTCTTCCTTCGATACACGTAGTTCTTTTAAAATTTCCTCTTGGATAACTCCATGTATAATGACTGGGTAAGACATTCCGCTACTTTTCTTATTAATACCCAAATCCTCAATGTTTGGAGCTGATTTATTCGGCTTCTTTTGAACACTTATATCACCATTTGCTTCAATGATGGCAAGCTGAACATCAGAAATATCAAAAATATCTTTCTGACGAAGCAGTTGTAGAATATTATCTATTGTAAACTGAATGGTTTCTAAATTGTGAACTAATAATTGCCCGTCTTTTACGACCACAGTTGGCTCAAACGTAATAAATTTGCCAAATGTTCTTCGTTTAAGTGCTAACTTTGCTATCGCTTTTTGCAAGATGCCGATGATCACAATCGCATAAGCTGTATGAATATGACTCACTGAAGGGTCTGCTAAATCCGCTCCAGTGACACTTGCGAGCGTAACAAAAATTAGAAAATCGAAAATAGGCATTTGTCCAATCGATCTTTTTCCCATAAATAATGTCGTTGCTAGTAGAAGGGGAAAAATGGTTATGATTCGACCTGTTATGTTTGCGAAATCTATTAGCATTCTACTTCCCCCTATGTTCGTGTAGCCTGATTTTTTCATTCATTATTTCCTTATTTAATAAAGTTAAACTTATTAGTTATGCAGGTAATCAATGTCACAGTCATATCATTGGTTGTCCTGCATAGACTTGGCTAGTAAGAGAAGAAAAAAGACAGGCACGTATGTGTCTCATCAGGAGATAACATTATTAAGACAGGACGGGGATCAGAAAATGGGAAAAAAACTTGGACTTATTTTGATTGCTGTGTTATTGATTATTCCAACATTGCCTCTTAATGCAAACGCAGAGCAACGTAACTTCTCGGTTTCTGCTCAAGCAGCTGTCCTGATTGAGCAGGAATCTGGACGGGTTTTATATGGGAAAAACGAACATACGCCACTTCGAATAGCGAGTATTACCAAGATCATGACTGCCATTCTTGCTATTGAATCAGGAAAGATGGAGGATGTGGTAAAAGTTTCATCACGTGCTGAAGGAACAGAAGGATCTTCTATTTATTTACGTGCAGGCGAGGAGATTAAATTGAAGGATCTCGTTTATGGATTAATGCTTCGAAGTGGAAATGATTCAGCCGTGGCAATTGCAGAACATGTCGGGGGGAGCCTTGAAGGCTTTGTCTATTTGATGAATGAAAAAGCAGAACAGCTAGGAATGGAAAACACGATGTTTCAGAACCCACATGGTCTTGACGATCATGAAGATCATTATTCAAGTGCTTATGATATGGGGGTTTTAACACGATATGCGATGGGGAATGAATTGTATCGCGAAATATCATCCACAAAAAACTATCGCTCAGAAGGTGATCAAATCCGAGTTTGGCACAATAAAAATCGGTTATTAACAGAGCTTTACAAATATTCAACAGGGGGCAAGACAGGCTATACGAAACGAGCCAAGCGTACTCTCGTATCAACAGCGGAAAAAGATGATGAGAATTTAATAGCTGTTACATTAAATGCACCGAGTGACTGGCATGATCATATGAACTTATTTAATTGGGCATTTGAAACGTATCACTCGAAAGTGATCATAGAAGAAGGAATATTCGAAGACGTTGAAGATGAATTTTATAAGGATCATGTGTATGCACCATATTCATTCCAGTACCCACTGTCCCAATCAGAACAAGAGGCACTCTCAATGGAGGTAACTCTTTATAAACCACCGACTGAGGAGCGTAGGGATCATTACATCCCACAACAACCCGTAGGCAAGGTGGAATTGTATATTGCGAATGAAGAAATTGGGCAGGTTCCTTTATTATATGACCCTCCAGAGATAGAAGAAAAAAGAGGATTTTGGACTCGCTTTATCGACCTTTTTTCTTTGACTATTGGGGTGAGAAGTAGTGATTAATAAAATTTGGGTAGCGATGCTCGTCATTGGAATTGCCTTTGGTGCAGCCAATGGCCGAATGGAAGAAGTAAATGAAGCGATTTTTGCTGGAGCTAAGGATGCGGTCACCATTTGTTTTGGGTTAATTAGCATCCTTGTCTTCTGGCTTGGGTTAATGAGAATTGCTCAAGAAGGCGGGCTCTTAAATGCCCTGGCTAAACTCATGCGTCCGATTGCCAGTAGGATATTTCCTGAAGTCCCGGCGAACCATCCGGCAATGGGTTATATATTATCAAACATGACGGCTAACTTATTTGGGTTAGGGAATGCCGCTACACCGATGGGAATTAAAGCAATGCAACAATTAAAAGAATTAAATGGTGGACGAGATTCTGCGAGTCGGTCGATGATTACGCTACTTGCCATTAACACGGCCAGTATTACCTTGATTCCGACAACGGTCATCTCAATCAGAATGAGTTATGGTTCCGTTTCGCCTACAGAAATTGTCGGAACCACGCTTGTTGCAACGACGTGTTCAACAATTGGTGCTTTATTAATTGATCGATATTTTTACTTTAGGAGAGTAAGGAAGGGGCGTGTTTAAATGGAATGGATCACCATTATCTCCATTTGGTTTATTCCTGTCTTAATCGCGTTTGTCCTTATGTATGGAACGTACAAGCAGGTTCCAACCTATGAAACGTTTGTAGAAGGTGCAAAAGAAGGGTTTGATATGGCGATTTCTATTATTCCTTATCTAGTAGGGATGCTTGTCGCCATTTCTGTTTTTCGGGCTTCTGGTGCGATGGACTTTCTTATCGAATTAATGAAACCTGCACTTTTGGCCATTGGCGTCCCGTCAGAAATCGTTCCACTGGCGATGATTCGGCCGATTTCTGGCACAGGTGCGCTAGGGATGACTTCCGATTTAATTGCCACTTATGGACCTGATTCCTTTATTGGGAGGCTTGCATCAACAATGCAAGGTAGTACAGATACAACTTTTTATGTATTAACGGTTTATTTTGGAGCGGTGGGAATAAAGAAAATGGGAGATGCCTTAAAAGTCGGATTACTTGCTGATATTGTTGGCATCATTGCTTCTATTCTTATTGTTACGTATGTATTTGGTATGTAAGGTATAGCGAATGTTAAATGCTTGGCTTCTTAAAAGAAGTGAAGCATTTTGCTTTATTTATCTAAAAGAGTGGAATAACTTCGGAGAAATCGGATTATTTAACAATCTTTTAGGGTATTAAATTAGTAATGGGGTTAGTAATGTTTGATATAAAAGGCCATATGCGTCCCTTGCTTTGTCTACTAAACTATGGTAAATATTCATTAAAAGAAAGAAAAGTTCGAAATTTCGAGGAGGGGCAATATGAAAAAATGGGATCTGTTTATTAATGGTGAATGGGTGTCACTAAGTGAACAAATAGATATAGTGAATCCATCTAATGGGAAGTTAGTGGGAAAAGTACCTAAAGGAGGGGAAAAAGAAGCGAAGCAGGCAGTAGACGCCGCTCACGAAGCCTTTTCAAAATGGTCCAGCCTGACAGCGAATGAACGTAGTGAAATCATTATGAAATGGCATGAACTTATAAAAGAGGAGACAGAAGAGATTGCTAAATTATTGACAGCAGAACAAGGGAAACCGTTAAAAGAGGCAATCGGAGAAGTAGGATATGCTAATAGTTTCCTTTCTTGGTATGCAGAAGAAGGAAAACGAATATACGGAGAATCAATTCCAGCTTCAGCGTCAAATAAGCGGCTTTTTGTTCATAGACAACCAGTTGGTGTCATTGCTGCGATCACGCCTTGGAATTTTCCAGCAGCGATGATAACAAGAAAAATCGCCCCAGCTCTTGCTTCTGGTTGTACGGCTGTGATCAAGCCAGCAGAACAAACACCTTTAACGGCATTATATTTAGCTAAATTAGCTGAAAAGGCAGGAATTCCAGCGGGGGTAATTAATGTAGTTACAGGGGATCCAAAAAAAATTGGTGAGACATGGATGAGGGATGAACGCGTTAGAAAAGTGACTTTTACTGGTTCAACTGAAGTCGGTAAGCTTTTGATGAGACAAGCAGCTGACACGGTGAAGAAACTATCACTAGAATTAGGGGGCCATGCACCCTTTATTGTTATGAATGATGCTGATTTAAATTTAGCAGCAGAAGGAGTGATTGCCTCCAAATTCCGAAATGCCGGACAAACATGTGTATGCGCGAACAGAATCTATGTACACGAAGATGTCGTTGATTCATTTTTAACAAAGTTTATTGAAAAAGTGAGAGATTTATCAGTTGGCGATGGTTTTATAGATGGAAATGACATCGGTCCGCTAATTAATCAGGATGCTGTTACGAAGGTCGTAGAACAGGTCGAGGATGCAAAAAATAAAGGGGCTCAAGTGTTAATTGGTGGAGAGCCAATTTCTGGATTGTTTTATGAGCCAACCGTTATTGCTGGGGTGACTGATGAAATGATTTGTATGACAGAAGAAACATTTGGTCCAGTGGCACCAGTTTCAACCTTCCAAACAATTGATGAAGTTATTGAGCGTGCCAATGATTCTCGTTTTGGCTTAGCTGCTTACCTTTATACACAGAATCTATCAAATGCAATCTTAATGAGTGAGGCACTTCAATATGGAATTGTGGGTGTCAATGATGCTCTTCCTTCGGTGGCTCAAGCTCCATTTGGAGGATTTAAGGAAAGTGGATTAGGGAGAGAAGGAGGACATCACGGTATTGAGGAGTTTCTAGAGACAAAGTATATTTCAATTGGGATTTAAACATAATGGTATGATAAGCAACGAACGCTATGGAGAGGTGTCTAATTTCCATAGCGTTTTTCTATATCAAAATATAGCTGAAATTTCTTTCGCTTGAGAATTCATTATTGGAAGAGTATGATGGTACATGAGGTGAACGAGATGGAACGGTTACAGAAAGTAATTGCCCAAGCTGGAATAACATCACGGCGTAAGGCAGAACAATTAATTATTGATGGAAAAGTAAAAGTAAATGGCAAAGTAGTTCGAGAATTAGGGGTGAAAGTAACACCGAACAAGGATGAAATTGAAGTTGAAGGTGTTCCAATTGATCGGGAGGAACCAGTCTATTTTCTTCTGTATAAACCAAGTGGTGTTATATCAAGTGTAAATGATGAAAAAGGTCGCAAAACGGTAACGGACTTTCTTGAAATTGAACAACGTGTGTTTCCGGTTGGCAGACTTGATTATGATACATCAGGTTTAATTTTGCTGACGAATGATGGCGATTTTGCTAATATGCTGATGCACCCTAAATTTAAAATGGAAAAAGTATACGTAGCGAAAGTAAAAGGCATTCCATCAAGAGAAAAGTTAAAGCAACTACAAAATGGTGTCATGCTTGAAGATGGAAAAACAGCCCCTGCCAAAGTGAAAATGATGTCAATAGATAAAAAGAAACAAACATCTATAATCCGCTTGACTATTCATGAAGGTAGAAACCGCCAAGTCCGTCGTATGTTTGATGCGATTGAACACCCTGTCATGAAATTGAAGCGTGAGCAGTACAGCTTTCTTGATTTAAGAGGGATGAACCCGGGCGACGTTCGACCTCTTAAACCGATTGAAGTAAAGCATTTACGTGAATTAGCTGTCACGAAACCGTCATAAAGCTCCCATAGTTACATACAGTTTCTAACGTTATAATAGAGGAAATAGCGTATGGTGTTTTAGGAAGGGGGATCTGTTGTTGAAACAAAAAAGATTAATAATGAGATCAAGTATTTTGGCGATTATCGCCTTAGCGCTTGCCTATACATTCTACTCCAACTTCATGGCAGATCGGAGTGTAGCCAAAGCTGGGGATTTGTCTGTTAATTTTGTATTGCATGACTTAGAAGGTGAACGCATTGAGCTCGAGGAATTTAAAGGAAAAGGCGTCTTCTTAAATTTTTGGGGAACATATTGTCCTCCGTGTGTAAAAGAAATGCCGATTATGGAAGAACTATACGCTGAATATAAAGAGAAGGGCGTTGAAATTATTGCCGTTAATGCCAATGAGCCTAAACTTACGGTTGAACGATTTGCAAATCGTCATGGCTTAACATTCCCCATTGCAATTGATAACGGATTGAATGTGATTGAAGCATATGGGATTAGACCGTTACCCACAACAGTATTAATTGATGAGAATGGTGTAATCGTAAGGGTATTTACAGGTGGTATGACAGAGCAAATGGTACGAGATTTCATGGAAGAGATTAAGCCCGGAACATAATTGAGGTGTGGGGAAATGAGTAAATTGACGTGTGAATGTGGTCACGTGAACCCACGTGGAACGATAGCATGTGAATCGTGTGGGAAGCCACTTGCAGCAAATGACAACCAAGAAAAGCTACTAGATATGAAGTATGAAGGGGTGGCCAGGAGGTCTCAAACTTATACAACAACGATGATAGACAAAGTTTGGATGTTTTTCTCATCTGTAAAAGTTGGGATCTGGATTATTGTAATCACACTCTTAGCTTCATCAATAGGTACAATTTATCCACAGGAAATGTATATTCCACCTACTGTTAGTCCTGTTGATTACTACGCTGATGAATATGGATTAGCTGGTCAACTATACTATCAATTAGGGTTTCATAATTTATATAGCTCTTGGTGGTATATGCTTTTAATTGCCAGTTTAGGGGTTTCGATCTTAATAGCGAGTATAGATCGTTTTTTTCCACTTTACCGTGCATTAAAGAAACAACGAGTTACGAAACATGCAAACTTCTTAAAAAGACAGCGTATTTTTGGTACATCTGAAGTAGAGGATGTAGATCAAAAATTTAATGTTGTAAAAGAGCGGTTAATAGAGAAAAAATATAATGTTAAAGAAGAAAATGGGAATCTACTTGCTGAAAAAAATAGGTTCGCACGTTGGGGCCCTTATGTCAATCACATTGGATTAATCATCTTTTTAATCGGATGTATGCTTCGCTATTTTCCAGGTATGTATGTTGATGAACATATGTGGATTAGAGAAGGAGAGACGACCGTTGTTCCAACCACAGGTGGACAGTACCATATTGGGAATGAACAATTCATCATTGAACTTTATGATGAAGAGGATGAAGTATTCGGAGAAGCCATGCAGCGAGCGGGGGGACCCGTTGTTAGAACATACCAAACGAATGCGGTATTATATGAACGTGAAAATACAGGAGCTGTAGGAGCTGAAGGAGATTTAGTTGAAGTTGATCGAAAAGAAATTCGGGTAAATGAGCCAATGAAATTTGATAGTTTTGCTCTATATCAAGTGGATTATAAGCTCCATGAATTAAACTCGATGACTTTTACACTTGAAGAGAAGGACACGGGGGAGACATTTGGGGAAATTACGGTTGATTTGTTTGATCCGCAACCTACATATGATTTAGGGGATGGATACAGAATTGAAATAAGAGAGTATTTCCCAGATTTTGTGATGTCAAGTTCCAATGTTCCATCAACTCGATCACAAATACCTGATAATCCTGTGTTTATATTCGATATGTATACGCCAGAAACTCCAGAGGGAGAAGTAAGTTTCGTTGGTATCCGGACAAACCTTGAACCCATGGGAGAAAATGATTATAAAATGACGTTTGTTGATGTTGATACGAAACATGTTTCAGCGTTAATTGTAAGAAAGGATTTCACGCTTCCTTTACTTATCATTGGTGGGATCATTTTTATGATTGGTCTTGTTCAAGGCTCTTATTGGGCTCATCGCCGTATATGGTTTCAACAGATTGATGGAAAAGTTTGGATTGCTGGTCATACGAACAAAAACTATTTGGCACTTAGGAAAGATATCGATTTTTCTATAGATAATACGTCTATTTCATCTCCAAAAGACCAATTAGTTGAAGATGAGAAAGATAAAAATTAAAGATTAAAGAGTGTGTACAAAAGTGGGTAGCGGGAATGAACATTCTCTACCCTTTTTGTGAGGAGGGTTTAAACGTGGCATCACTTAGTGGAAATTTACTCTACATTGCCTTTTTCCTCTATCTTGGTGCGACCATTGCTTTTACTGTTTCTATAACAGGAAAGAAATGGCGCAACAAACAAGGGGAAATGAGTGGAAATCGATGGGGAACATTTGGTTTTATCTTCTCCATTTTAGGGTCGTTGTTTTCAATAGGATATTTTATTATTCGTTGGGTTCATGCAGGGCATGCTCCAGTAAGTAATATGTTTGAATATATGACGTTTCTTGGAATAGCTATTGGTTTTGCTTTTGTGATTATCTATGCTATTTATCGGTCAAATTATTTAGGGTTATTTACAATGCCTCTTGTCATGTTAGTCATTGCATATGCTTCTATGTTTCCAGGAGAGGTCGCTCCATTAATACCGGCATTGCAAAGCCATTGGTTAACCATTCATGTCATAACCGTTGCATTAGGACAAGGAATTTTGACAATTGGGATGGCAGCTGGATTGATTTACTTAATTCGTACATTGGATTTTACTAAATCGAACATACAAACACGTTCACTAGAATTTGTCATGTATTGCCTTCTTTCATTAGCAGGCTTTATCTTAATAGGTTCGATTTTTAATGGATTAAACTACGAAGCGAATTTCGCATATATTAATGAAAATGATGCCGAAGCAGAAATGACCTATACGCTTCCTGCTCTTGTAGGTCCTCATGAGGGTGAGTTGTTAACACAAGGGGTCATGACACCATTTTTTAATGTTCCGGCAGTAATTGTTGCTAATGATTTAAATACAGTTCTTTGGTCTTTGCTTACAGGACTAATCCTTTATTTATTGTTGCGTCTAGTATTGCGAAAGAGAATCGGAGCTGCCATACAACCGCTTCTTAAAGGGGTTAGTCCCCAAGCGGTTGATGAAGTAAGTTACCGTGCCATCGCAATAGGCTTTCCGGTATTTACACTTGGTGGTTTAATATTCGCAATGATTTGGGCGCAAATTGCTTGGACACGTTTTTGGGGTTGGGATCCAAAAGAAGTGTGGGCATTAATTACATTTCTTTATTATGCAGCTTATTTGCATTTGCGATTATCAAAAGGTTGGCATGGAGAGAAATCAGCTTGGTTGTGCGTAGGTGGATTTGCCATCATTATGTTCAATCTTGTCTTTGTAAACTTAGTTATTGCAGGTTTACATTCATATGCCATGTAAGAAGCTCGAAGAAATCATTAAGAGGCCTACTGAAAAAGGAGAAACTACCTTTTTTAGTAGGCTTCTCCTCTAATAGATGGAGGACTTAATGAGGATTTTCTTCCATTTTGTGATTTTGTGGTAAAATGAAATACATATAATAAGGTCGTTTGAGGAGGCAGTATAATGGAAAAAGAAGCACGTATTTTAGTAGTGGATGATGAAGATCGAATTCGCAGATTATTAAAAATGTACTTAGAGCGTGAAAATTATGAAGTAGAAGAAGCAGAGAATGGCGAACAGGCATTAGAAATGGCTCTTGATGTGGAGTATGACTTAATACTACTTGATATTATGATGCCAGGTATGGATGGCATTGAAGTATGCCAGGAGCTTAGAAAGACAAAAGCTACTCCTGTGATGATGTTGACCGCAAAAGGGGAAGAGGCTAATCGCGTTCAAGGTTTTGAAGTAGGTACGGATGACTACATCGTGAAGCCATTTAGCCCACGTGAAGTGATATTACGAGTAAAAGCTTTATTAAGACGCTCGTCTTCGACAAAGTTCTTGCAAACGGACACACAAACTAAAGATGTCCTTGTGTTTCAACATTTGATGATTGATAACGACGCTCATCGGGTAACTGTGTCTGATGAAGAAATTAGTTTAACTCCAAAAGAATATGAATTGCTTCATTATTTGGCTCAATCCCCAGATAAAGTGTTCTCAAGGGAGCAATTGTTAAAGGATGTCTGGAATTATGATTTCTTTGGTGACTTACGGACGGTTGATACACATATTAAACGGTTACGTGAAAAACTAAACAAAATATCACCTGAAGCTGCCTCTATGATTTCCACTGTTTGGGGGATCGGTTATAAATTTGAGGCTGTGAAATAAGAATGTTTTGGCGAAGTGTAGTAGGAAAGCTTTGGTTTACTATATTAGCTTTAGTATCAGTAGTCCTAAGTATTTTAATGGTGTTAATGCTACAATCATTTGAAAGGTTTCATGTAAATGAAGCAGAGTCTCAACTCTTGAATCATGCAACAATGATTGCTTCTATGTATGAAGGCTATGAAAATGAAAGGGACGCTCTTTATACGATTGATCAATACGGACGGGCTTTTGATACACACATTATTATCCTTGTAGAAGGTGAAAAAACGTGGAGTACAGATGAAGCGGAAGCTCATCAAGTGGCGTTAGATACTTTTTTTACAGATGAGACATTATCCCAAGTGTTTTCAGGGGAACAAGTTGTGATGACAGAAGGAGACTTTCTCTTTATTGGAGATGGAGAAGAAGTTCATTCAGAAATTATGATCGTCGGCGTTCCACTTTCTTCTGAACGTTTTGATGACGGGGCAGTCTTTTTATATCAATCATTGTCTGCTATTGAAGAAGCTTCTAATGAAACAAGACAAATTATTTATTTCTCCGCAGGTATAGCCCTTGTGTTAACAACGATATTTGCCTTTTTCTTGTCGACAAGAATTAATGCGCCATTACGTAAAATGAGGGAAGTCGCATTAGAAGTGGCACAAGGGAAATTTGATACAAAAATACCGATCCTTACCCATGATGAAATTGGTCATCTCGCGATTGCTTTCAATCGAATGGGACGTGAGTTAAATAATAATATTAATGCTTTAAATCAAGAAAAAGAACAGCTTTCTCGTATTCTAGGAAGTATGGCTGATGGTGTTATTACATTAAATAAAAAAGGACGAGTTGTTTTAACTAATCCACCGGCAGATCGCTTTATTCAATCATGGTACTATGAAAAGGGCATGAAGCAAGAGATCGATGAGCCCTTACCAGCTACTTTACAAACTTTGTTTGAAAAAGTGGTCCTTCTTGAAAAAGAGCAAGTGACAGAAGTAGAAATGCAAGGAAGAAGCTGGACCGTTTTAATGACTCCATTATATGACCGAAAGGAAATTCGTGGAGCTGTTGCTGTCTTTCGAGATATGACGGAAGAGCGTAGGCATGATAAACTTCGTAAGGACTTTATTGCTAATGTTTCACATGAGCTGCGAACACCAATTTCAATGTTGCAAGGTTATAGTGAAGCTATTATTGATGATATTGCAGGTTCGGACGAAGAGAAAAAAGAAATAGCGAAAATTATTTATGATGAATCGCTTCGGATGGGTAGATTAGTGAATGAGTTACTCGACATTGCTAGAATGGAGGCTGGGCATGTTGAGTTGAATGTGGAGGAGTTGGATGTTCGCTCCTTTGCAGAACGAGTGATTCGGAAGTTCCACGGGTTAGCAAGAGAGCAAGGAATTGAAGTCTCTTTAGACATGGCTGATGTAACAACAATTATATGTGACCCTGATCGTATCGAACAGGTGCTAACAAATTTGCTGCATAATGCGATTCGTCACAGTGAGAATGGTCAAGTGAAACTTGTGATACGTGGTTATGATGAAGGATGCAAATTTGATGTTGTTGATACAGGAACAGGCATCCCAGAAGCGGATCTTCCTTATGTTTTTGAACGCTTTTACAAGGCGGATAAGGCTAGAACTAGAGGGCGTGGAGGCACAGGTCTCGGACTTGCCATCGCGAAAAATATCATAGATGCGCATGAAGGACATATTTCTGTTCATAGTAAAATGAATGAAGGAACGACATTTTCTTTCTTCATTCCTAGAAATATTCAACTTTAATGTTAAGAAAAGGTGTTCCTTGTTAAGCAGGAACACCTTTTCTATTTATTACGAAGATAGCTTATCGTATGCAGTAAGCCATCGCTCTTTTGTTTTCGCGTCAGTAAATGAGAGATAATGGAATAAGGTCATTAAGCTGTTGCGATCCATATTTTTAATCATGGTAAGAATGACTTTCTCATCTTTTGTTTTAGTTAAAAAGGTGATCAGTTCATATCTCATTTGCAACTCCTTATCGAATCAATTCTTTAGTTAGCTGGTTTCGCACCGTTTTGGCCGCCTTCACCATAATCTCTAAAGCGGCAACCGTTTCGTGTTCGCCACGTGTTTTTAATCCGCAATCTGGATTTACCCAAAACAATTCTGCTGGTAAAACAGACAGTGCACGCTCAATGACTGATGTCATTTCCTCTACGGCTGGTACACGAGGGCTGTGAATATCATATACACCTAAGCCAATCCCTTTATCATATACGGTCGATTCAAATGCAGAGATGATTTCTGCGTGGCTTCTAGACGTCTCAATGGAGATGACATCTGCATCAAGCGCTTTGATCGCTTCAATAATTTGATTAAAATCGCTGTAACACATATGTGTATGAATTTGAGTCGTTACTGCCACGTCTGACGTGCTCATTCGGAATGCTTCAACTGCCCAATGTAGATAGGTTTCATGCTTTTCTTTCTTCAATGGCAGACCTTCTCTTAAAGCAGGTTCGTCTACTTGAATCATGGTAATTCCTGCATGCTCTAGGGATTGGACTTCTTTTAGTAAGGCTTCAGCAATTTGATAAGCGACTTCTTGGTGTGGTATGTCATTGCGAACAAAAGACCAATTTAGAATCGTTACCGGCCCTGTTAACATCCCTTTAACTGGCCGGTCTGTAAGTGACTGAGCATAAAGCGTTTCTTTAAGCGTCATAGGGTGATCGAGTGAAACGTTACCGAAAATGATGGGGGGCTTGACGCACCTTGAGCCATAGGATTGGACCCAACCATTATTAGAAAAGGCAAATCCATTTAACTTCTCACCAAAAAATTCAACCATATCATTGCGTTCAAATTCGCCATGTACTAGTACATCAATGTCTAATTTTTCTTGGATTCGAATCCATTTTTCAATCATAGACTTGATGTTAGTCTCGTATGTATCATTTGATATTTCGCCTTTTCTCCAACTAAAGCGCGCTCTTCTAACCTCCTTTGTTTGTGGAAAACTACCAATCGTTGTTGTTGGCAGAAGTGGTAAGTCCCATTTTTGATTTTGTACTCGATATCTTTCGCTAAACGTCTGCGTTCGTTTCGTAGGAAGAGAAGGGGTTTCTTTCTTATCACGCCAGTTTGATTGATTTAGTTTTTCAAACGTCTCTTGGTGATGAGTTAATAACGATGTTTGAGATGGGTCATTAGCTACATCTCGAAGTAGACGCAACTCCTCAAGCTTTTCGTCTCCAAAAGCTAACGCATCTTTTACAATAGGGTCTAGGTGTGTTTCTTGGGCTAAACTAACCGGAACATGTAGCAAGCTAGATGATGGTTGTAAAAGTTGATTTTGTAACGGTATATGTTTGCTGAGCCTACTTATAAGTTGATGACTTTCTCTAAGGTTGCTTCTCCATATATTTCTACCGTCAATAATTCCTACCCCTAGAATTTTATCTTTTGGAAAGCCATATTGCTCAATTGCTTCAATGTTGTCTTCTAAGCCATAGACAAAATCGAGTCCAATGCCTTTAACGGGAATTCCTACTAATTTTTCATAGTGAGAAACAGACTCAAAGTATGTTTGCAAAATAATATGAACGGATGTATTTGATGAAATTTCTTCGTAAAGGCGTGAGAATACCTCCATTTCTTCATTTGTCATATCCATTACAAGATATGGTTCATCAACTTGTACGAATTCGGCACCAGCATCAGCTAATTCAGATAATAACTGTATATAGAGTGGGACAAAGCTGCTTAAGACACGAGCAAAGTCATCTTCTTTATAGCCTTTTGAGAGCTTTAAGAATGTAAATGGCCCAAGAATAACTGGTTTTCCAATTATATTTAATTCATTTTTTTGCTTCTAAGAAGGCCTTAAGAGGTTTGTTTTCAACTAATACTGGTTCTTTTTCTTCGAATTCTGGAACGATGTAATGATAATTTGTATCAAACCATTTTGTCATCTCGCAAGCATGAGCTTCTTGGTTGCCACGGGCCATGGCAAAGTAAGTTGACAATGAAATGGGACCAGCTTGATGTTCAAATCGTTTTGGTACGAGTCCAAACATAGAAGCTGTATCAAGGACGTGATCATAATAAGTGAAATCACCAACAGGAATGAGGTCAACCCCTTTTTCTTGTTGCTTCTTAAGATGGTTCAATCGGTATTTTTTCATCTGTGTTAAAAAAGTATCCTCATTGATGGATGAAGCCCAAAATGCTTCTAATGTTTTCTTCCATTCGCGATTTTCTCCAATGCGTGGATAACCCAAGTTACTACTTTTTATTGATTTCATAAAATAAACCTCCTAAATATTGTTAGAGTAAGACGAAAAAATGGATATCATTACCGAAAAAAGGGTAACGATATCCATAGAAAATCAATGATATATTGTTAACACCTCCCTATCTCCCGTAGGTAAAGCAGTGTTGTTAAAATAGGCAGGTCTCCTGGCTCTAGAATCAACGTCATCATGGTCTTCCCAGCTTAGCCAGTGACACTTTCATGATAACTCCTCTAATACAGTGGCGGGACCGCTCCGGATTTACACCGGATTCCCTTTTAAACTTTGAATCAAATTCAAAGTACCTATTTTCAACATATGAAATTGTTTTAAACTTTAGCTTAATAGGGAGCTTATTGTCAACAGTTTTTTTAATTTTCATATGATAAAAAATTCTATTGCAATCATGTGAAATTGAAAGAACAAATCATGTATACTAGTAAGAACGAATGCTGTCTATTGTTGTTTTTAAAGCATACATATTTCTTAACAAAGCGGTTTCATAAATGGGTTTAAATATACTGGGATAACAAATACACTAAAGGAGGAATTTAGATGAAACTATATACTCGAACTGGGGATGAAGGCAAAACAAGTGTAATAGGAGGAAGGCTTTATAAAGATGATACACGGGTTATTGCATATGGAACAACAGACGAATTGAATTCATTTATCGGTCAGGCGGTGGCGCAATTAAATGAAAATCAATTTTCTGATATAAAAATGGAATTGATAAAAATTCAGCATGAACTGTTTGATTGTGGTGGAGATTTAGCAATGATCAAATCAACAAAAGATTACCCTTACAAAGCTAAACAAGAAATGATTGATTTCTTAGAAGAACGAATTGATGTCTATATTGAAGAAGCTCCAAAATTAGAACGGTTTATCTTACCTGGTGGAGCAGAAGCAGCCGCTACACTTCATGTGTGCCGTACGGTGACAAGGAGAGCGGAGCGATATGTAGCAAGACTCCAGCGTAATGAGGAAGTGAATCCAATTGTTCTAAAGTATTTAAATCGCTTATCTGATTATTTCTTTGCGATTGCCCGAGTAGTGAATGCTAGGCTAGGGGTAGGGGATGTAGAATATGAACGGAGTGCGATTGTGTTTAAGGGAGGCAATCGCAAGAAAGAACAATAACTAGAAGAAGGCACTGTAAAAG
>NZ_JRJU01000029.1 GCF_000787375.1 Halalkalibacter okhensis
CGCCAATCCCCCAAAAGGCAAAAAGCAGCCTTTCTTATCCAAAAGAGAGCGAACAAGTTTGTAATGGCTCCGCACGTTGCGCGCCAATAGGAGAAGAGCACTCCTATTGGCTTAAAACATAGCAACGGCTCCGCACATTACATTGCCAATCCCCCAAAAGGCAAAAAGCAGCCTTTTGGGGGATTGGCTTGTAGACATATTCTTGTTCTTACTGTAAAATTAGGATCAGGTACTAATAATAACCCAAAAGGTCGTGTGCTCGCGAAAGGGGATTGAGTAAGATGACAAAAGCAGGAATTTTAGGGATGGGAAGCTACATTGGAGAAGAGCTTGTCACAAATGCTGATTTTGAAAAGAAGATAGATACAAATGATGAATGGATTCGGACGAGAACTGGAATTGAAGAAAGACGTTTTGCGCCTAAAGATGTGGATAGCTCTGATATGGCTTACTTAGCAGCGAGAGATGCTTTGGAGCATGCTGAAATTTCGGCTGAGGATATTGACTTGATTTTGGTAGCAACGGTTACGCCGGATATGCCTTTTCCAACAGTGTCTACATTAATCCAACACCGACTAGGGGCCAAAAAGGCAGCTGCAATGGACATTAGTGCAGCCTGCGCGGGATTTATTTATGGCCTTGCAACGGGACAGCAATTTATTGAAAATGGTGCATACAAGAATATTCTTGTCGTTGGAGTGGAAAAATTATCAAAAATTACTGATTTTACTGATCGTAATACTGCCGTGTTATTTGGAGATGGTGCGGGGGCAGCAGTTCTAGGGCCGGTTTCTGAAGATAAAGGCATTCTAGCCTTTGAATTAGGTGCTGATGGCACGGGTGCCATGCATATAAACCAACAAGGTGAATACTTACAAATGAATGGCCGTGAGGTATTTAAATTTGCCGTTCGTCAAATGGGGGATTCATCACTACGAGTGCTTGAGAAAGCGGGCTTAACAAAAGAGGACTGTGATTTTCTTGTGCCGCACCAAGCAAATATTCGCATAATGGAAGCGGCTAGAGAACGATTGGACCTACCTGTAGAAAAGATGTCGAAAACTGTTCATAAATATGGAAATACCTCATCTGCCTCTATCCCTATGGCTATGGTAGATGAATTAAGAAGCGGGAAAATTAAAGATGGAGATCTTCTTGTTTTAGTAGGGTTTGGAGCTGGACTCGTTTGGGGCTCTGTTGCCATTAGATGGGGAAAATAACCATTACGTAAAGGAGAGAATTATTTTGGATAAAAGACGTGTTGTAATTACTGGAATGGGTGCGGTAACTCCGCTTGGTTTAGATGTTGAAACGACGTGGAACAATGCAATTGCTGGGAAGTCTGGCGTCGGTCCTTTAACTAGAGTTCCGGCTGAAGAGTTTCCGATGAAAGTCGCCGCTGAGATTAATGATTTTGATCCGGCTGCATTTATGGATAAAAAAGAAGCACGCAAAATGGATAGATTTACACAATTTGCCGTCGCTTCTTCACTAATGGCTTTAAAAGATGCTAATTTAGAAATTACAGAAGACATTGCTCCCCGAGTGGGGGTTTGGATTGGTTCTGGAATTGGTGGAATGGAAACATACGAACAAAATTTTCGTCAGTTTCTAGAAAAAGGACATCGTCGTGTTAGTCCATTTTTTGTACCAATGATGATTCCAGATATGGCGTCAGGGCAAGTTTCAATCACAACAGGAGCAAAAGGAATTAATTCGTGCTCAGTTACGGCTTGTGCATCTGGAACGAACTCAATTGGAGATGCCTTTAAAGTCATTCAACGTGGCGATGCTGATGTAATGATTACAGGTGGTTCCGAAGCACCAATTACAAATATGGCCGTTGCAGGCTTCTGCTCAGCAAAAGCTGTCTCTACAAGTACGGATCCTAAAACTGCCTCAAGACCATTTGATGCAAATCGTGATGGCTTTGTAATGGGAGAAGGTGCGGGGATTCTAATTCTTGAAAGTTTGGAATCTGCGAAAAAGCGTGGCGCAACCATTTATGCTGAAATAGTTGGTTACGGGGCAACTGGCGATGCGCACCATGTAACAGCACCGGCACCAGAAGGAGAAGGTGGTGCTAGAGCTATGAAGCAAGCCATTGAAGATGCTGGATTAAAACCAGATGACATTGATTATTTAAATGCTCATGGTACGAGCACCCCGTATAATGATAAATTTGAAACAATGGCAGCGAAATCCGTTTTTGGTGAGCATGCTTACAAGTTAGCTGTAAGTTCAACAAAATCAATGACTGGGCACTTATTAGGCGCAGCTGGTGCTGTCGAGGCGATTCTGTCTATTAAGGCAATTAATGAAGGGATCATTCCTCCAACAATTAATTATGAGACAAAAGACCCTGACTGTGATTTGGATTATGTACCAAATGAGGCGCGTAAACAGCCTGTACGAGCTGCATTAAGTAACTCATTAGGTTTTGGTGGACACAACGCTACACTTGTTTTTAAAGAATATACTGAATAAGATAAAGGCTAGACTACCTAAATTTCTGCATCTTAGGAATATAGGTAAGTCAGCCTTTTTTTAGTTTAGATGAGGTTCATCTTGATCTGTTTTAGCAAAAAAAGTCAGAAGTGCCTCGCGATTTGCCTCAATATCAATATCTAAGACGGCTCCAGCATGTTGGTAAGAAGCATCTGTAAAACTATTGTCAATGGGGATACGAATGGTTTCAATGGTATCAATAGGATTTAACACCACATCTCGTCCGAGGCTAAGCATTTTAGCTGTACGCATATTTGTATCGATATGTGGTTCCAGCACCCCTATAAGCTTGGGGATTTTTGTCACTCCGGATAGACTAAATAGTTCATCTTTTAAATGTTGGACAATCTCTTGTTGTCGTTTAACGCGACCGAAGTCATTTTCATAATCTTTTCGGAACCGAACGTATTTTAGAGTTTCTTCCCCGTCTAATTTTTGAGCCCCAGGAGTAAAGCTGATAGCATTATTTGGATCGATCATCTGTCGTTCTATGGTTACGTCGATTCCATTTGGAGCTATCGTATCAACCAATTTGATAAACCCGTCAAAGTTAGCAAGAGCATAATAATGGATATTTAGATTAAAGTTATGTTCGAGCGTTTGCTGGAGTAATTCCACGCCCCCAAATGCAAACGAAGCATTAATTTTATTTTTTGATCTTCCAGGTATTTCAACATAGGAATCACGCATAATCGATGCAATCTTGGTATCTCCATTTGTGGGATTATACTGAGCTATCATGATGGTATCTGTGCGTGCAATTTCATCTTTGGATGTATCCATTCCGACTAAAAGCACGTTAATGGGCTCATTATTTTCAGGTTCTTTTGCTTTGATGATTGTATTAGTACCTTCATTTTGGAAGTCCTTTGGTTTATTGCTTGTTGGTTTAACGATTTCTTGCTGAGTCTCTGCTTTTCCGGCCTCATACTGAGTAAATATGTACGTTGATACGGCACCAATAAGCAAGAGAAATGTGAGACTAGAAATGATAACAAGGTTTCGATAACGTCTTCGTTTTCTTATCTCCTTTAGACTTTTACGGGTGGACAATGGAAGCCCTCCTCATGTGATAATTATTGGTATGACATAGGATTAAACTTGATTGCAAACACTATACAATAATAATACTCTTGGATACTGAACGAAAACATAGTAATATTATTCGTTGGAAATGACTTTTTCATGAATGAAAATGTAAAATAATTCGTTTTGCAGGAGGGGGAAAAGGTTTAATGAATCATTTAGACCTATATAACAAAAAAAGAATGAATACGGCCGAAGAGGCAGTATTGCTTATAGAGTCGAACGAAGACATTATTGTTCCATTGGCAGTAGGAGAACCACCAGCATTAATGAGTGCTTTAGATTCTCATAAAACATTGAAGGGAAATCGTTTGTTTCAAATGCTGTCACTCAGACCCGTTATTGACGTCGAACCGTCAAAAATAAAATTGATCTCCATGTTTTTAAATAAAGACGAGCGGAGAGGTTTTTATGAAAAAGAACTTGACCTTCTCCCGAATCATTTTTCAGATGTACCAGCAATTCTTGAAGAAACGGCAAAAGAGATGGTAATAATGGCAACGGTTTCTCCTATGGATGATCATGGGTACTTTTCACTTGGTACAAATTGTGATTATATTTATCCTCTTCTTAATAAAGCGAAAAAAGTAATCGTTGAAGTGAATAAGGAAATGCCTTATACATTTGGAGAGAATCGCATTCACATTTCTGAAGTAGACGGTTTGGTTGAACATCATGCTACCTTACCTGTGACACCAGAAATTCCTTTAAGAGAAGAAGATAAAGTAATTGGCGAGACAGTTGCGAAGATGATTAACGATGGGGATACTCTTCAAATTGGTTTTGGTGCCATTCCGAATGCAATTATGAACTATTTAAAGAATCATAAGGATTTAACGATCTTTACTGAGATGATTCCTGATAAGGTCGTGGATTTATTTGACGCAGGAGCCATTACGAATTCAAATAATCCACTAAAAAAAGGAAGTATGACAGCGACGTTTGCTTTTGGTTCAAAAAAATTATATGACTTTATGCACAACAATGAGCAAGTTCAAATGTTCCCTGTGACCAAAACGAATGATAGTAGAATCATTGCGCAAATTGACCAACTAGTTACAATTAATGCTACGGTTGAAGTAGACTTTTTTGGTCAATGTAATTCTGAATCAATTGGGGGAAGATATTATTCTTCTACTGGAGGACAAGCAGATTTTGGTATTGGAGCAAGAATGGCAAATAATGGGAAAGGAATTATCTGTTTACATTCAACAGCAAAAAACGGCACAATATCAAAGATTGTACCTACTCTTGCAAAAGGGTCAGTTGTAACAACGTCCAAAAATGATGTTGATTATGTTGTTACTGAATACGGAGTCGCGAAATTAAGAGGGAAAACGATTCGGGAAAGAGTTGAGGCATTAATTCAAATTGCCCATCCAAACTTCCGTGATGAACTAACACTAGAGGCTGAGAAGATGGGATATCGTTAAGGCAGAATATAAATTGTCTCAAAATAAGGATTTTCCCGCGTCAAAAAGTATGCTCACTTCTAGAAGACCACTGAAAAGGGTACCATTTTCACCTTTTTCAGTGTCTCACTTGTAGAGCATCTTTTTTTCGGGGAGCTTAAATTGAGACAACCTCACCACTCATGATTGTCAGTCTTAGGTGTTCCTTTTATAAGTACCCGTATGAAATGTCATTGAAACCACTTTTTATACATTTATTTATATTTAGTGTTAAGCCATTGGAGTGCTTCGTTTTTTGTTTTGATTTCCTTTTCCAGTTGCAAACCTGTTAACTGCTGTAGAATTTGAGAAAAAACAGGGCCCGGTTTGATTCCATTTTTGATTAAATCAGATCCAGTTAGTAACGGTTTTATTTGTCTTCTTCTTTCAAAATAGGTTTTTATATGCTCATTATTTGATAGTTCTGTATAAATCAAAAGGGACTCGTCATCATAATGTACCAATTGCTGATGAATGACACTCATGGATGCAGGTTGCTCCAGGTTGATCTCTTCCAACATCTCAAGATGCTGCATGATTTGGTTGTGTCGAGCTGTTAATGCAAAGGGCTTCACTTTCCTTCTCCATCCTTCTAGAGGGTAAGATAATATTAGAAAGACAAAAAAAGGATCCGGGATTTTATTAAGTATATTATTTACCTTTATTATGTCCTCTTTCGTGGGACGACGTCCAAGTAACGTTGTCCATACATGAAGTTCATCAAGTAGCGTAATCGCTTTAACTATACAACCTTCATTAACAAGTAACTCAAATTCACGTAATAGACGCTTGGCACTAATTTGTTTTAACAAAGGTATGGCATCAATGGCAAGCGTGAATGTTTGCTCAGTAAGTTGATAATCAAAACGTAGGGCGAAACGAACCGCCCGGATGATTCGTGTAGGGTCTTCAATAAAACTTAGCGTATGCAGAATGCGGATGTTCTTATGTTGAAGATCATTCTGACCTTGAAAAAAGTCGAGAAGTGTTCCGAAACGACTTTTGTTCATTTGGATAGCCATCGCATTAATCGTAAAGTCACGTCTTCTTAAATCTTCACGAATATTAGAAGCGCGCACATTCGGTAAGGCGGCTGGAGCATCGTAATACTCTGTCCGACAAGTGACAATATCAATTTTTAAGCCTCCTGGGGTCTTCCATGTCGCTGTACCAAATTTTTCATGCGACTTAACTTGGCCCCCTAGCTGTTGTGACAAAATGTTCGCAAAAGCAATACCATCGCCTTCTATAACTAAATCAATATCTTCATTTGTTCGCTGCAAAATGAAATCACGAACAATCCCGCCGATTAAATAAATGTTTACGCCTTGTTTATCCGCAATCGTACCAATTTTGATCAGAAGTTGATAACAGTCTATTGGTAACTGTTTCTTCATCAGTTCAACAATAGACTGTTTGTTCAATAGGCTTGTTTGCTTATGTAATTGTTCAATAATATCAGTTCTAGATAAAATACCAATCATCTTGCTATTTGACAAAATAGGTATTCGTCCAATGTTATACTTCATCATTGTAGACTGGATTTCTTCTAATGATGCATGCGGAGAAAGTGTTATAGGCTGTGTAGACATATACCCTTTAACTGGGGCATGTCCAAGCCCATGATGAGTCGCTTTATCCACATCACGACGAGAAATGATTCCTACTAGTACTCCTTGATCATTTACCACCGGAAATCCAGTATGTCCATATTGGAACATCTGTTCAAGTACTTCATTAATGGTATCATACGGTGAAACAGACTTTACGGGGGAAGCCATAATGTCCTTAGCAAAAATGGCAGGTTTTATGATGATCGATAATGATTTTTGGACGGTGTCGATAACGTCGTCTAGCTCTTTTTTCTTTACAGTAGCTGACGCAGCTTGAGCATGTCCTCCACCACCGAGTTGCGCCATTAATTCCTTTAGATCAACGCGAGAAGAACTAGCTCTTGCAACTACATAAACATGATCCTTCATTTTAACGATAGAAATTGCCACATCTGAATCAGTTGATTCAAGTAACCTTCTTGTTACTGTAGCAAGGCCGCTCTGATAGGTTGACAGCTCGTGTGTTGATAGGAAAAGGGTAATTCCTGAATCATAGTATTCTTTACCGTTTGTTAAAAGTGTTTGAAAGAGCTGTCTATTTTCAATCGACAATGGCTGTTCGGAGAAATGATCAACTAACGTAATGTCCATATCGAACTTCTTTAAAAGGGATGCGATATAAAGATCTCTTTCTGTTGTTTGTGGATAGGTGAAATTTCCTGTATCAGTATATATTCCCAAACCAAATAGTGTTGCTTCAAAGGGCGTAATGAAGATCTGTTCTTTATGTAATTTCTCAGTTAAAAGTGTAACGGTTGCCCCAACTTGTTCAATATAACGTTCGCCCTCCATAATGTCACCTTCTTTTGGAGCATGGTGATCATAGATGATGATTTGTACATGTGGGGACAATTCTGATAATGGAATGCCCGTTCGTTCTAGGGATGCCACATCAACAAGAATTAACGTACGCACATGTTTCCAATTTACTTCTGTATAGGATGAATAGGCAAGTTCATCTCGATAAATAGCTAGATAGGATTTAACGGTTGGGTGCTGTTTATCAGTTAGAGCCACTTTTGCTCCAGGATAAAGTTTCTGTGCTGCTAGCATGGAAGCTAGACCATCGAAGTCTAGGTTTACATGAGAAACAATAATATCCATCTTTTTCCTCCTTTCTAAAAGTGAGTTATTCTATTTTAACAAATCTAACTATGAATTGATAACAAAAGAAGAAAGAAGCTAGTCAACCTTCTTCTTCGATCATTAATCCTTTTAAGTCTATAGGAGGCCCTTCATATTGGTTCAAATAGGTTGATTTTTTCGCTTTTGCTAGCGTTTGAAATTCTTTCATCATTAATGCTTTGAAATTCTTTACTTGTTGTAGAGTTACTGGTTTTGATTTAGCCAAATGAATGAGAAATTGTGTTTGATCAAACGATAGAAATGGAGAAGATGGTCCCGTTGTGATCCCAATCATCTTCAAGTCATATTTTTCATCTGAAACCAACTCGCAAATCGTAGGAAGGTGATTCGTTTTTGAAAGCTGATCAAAGGCTTCAATCGTTTTAATAGTTTGGTTGTATTTTTGGACGAGGTTCTTTAAATGTGTTAGGATTTCTTTACTAGTTTCGTCTAAATCATGCGCTGCGTGATAGAGTTCTTTTTCTGTCTTATAAAATTGTCGAAAGGTATCTCGAATTTGCTGTTTCGATTGGAAATATCGTTCATATGAAAGTAGATGGTTTTCATTTGGATGGCTCGTATGGTTCTTTGTATGTTTAGTTCTATCGATTGGTTGGACTTGATCCACACTCAAAACTTCAGTCATACGATTTACATAGGCAGCTTGTATACGCTCAGCTTTTGTTCGTGAAGCCCGAGAGATTCGAGTCATTACAGTCACCATCCTTTGATTGGTCTTTTAAAAGATACTATTAGTTTTATTCCGTGTGTAGCTTAAAAGTACCTGTTTATTATGAAAATTAATTGTTCAATAAAATAGAAAGGATGCTTAAATATGCAAATAAGAAAGCTAGAAAGTAAAGATGCGAACCTTTTTAGAGAAATAAGACTACAAGCATTAAAACAAGTGCCTGAAGCCTTTGCAGCAAGCTATGAAGAAGAATTTCAAGAAGGAATCAGTTTTTTTGAATCAAAGTTATTGAATAAAGAAGTGTTCTTCGGATTGTTTAAAGAAGAAGACAAATTAGTTGGCATTATAAGTCTTTCACGTTCCACACTATTGAAAATGCAACATAAGGCGGCAATTGGAAGTGTATTTATTACTAAAGAGGCAAGAGGGAAGGGATTTGGGAAAAAGCTATTTACTCATGTTATGGAAAAGGCCCAAGCAGAAGGGATAGAGCAATTACAACTCGTCGTGGCAGCGCATAATGATAAAGCAAAACAACTATATGAATCTTTAGGCTTCCAACTATTCGGATTGGAAAAAAGGGCCCTGAAGGTAAACGGGGAATATATAGATGAAGAGTATATGATGAAGATATTAAGATAACAAAAGAGGTCGAACCTAATGCGGTTCAACCTCTTTTCATATTTATTTTGCAAATACGTGATTACCAATACGAATGGTTTCTGTTCGTGTAGCATTCCAATGATTTGTTGCCGTTGCTGGATTATAGAAGAATAATGATCCCGAACCTTGTCCGCGAAATGCTAAGGCTTCATTAACAGCACGTATAGATTCATTGTCAGCAGCACGGGTAATACGACCATTTTGTACTGGTGAGAAAGCATAGTATCCATTAGATACTTCGTTGATGACACCTGTTACTGTATTAGGAAAATCTTTATGAGCAACACGATTCAATACTACGGTTGCAACTGCAACCTTTCCTGCGTATGGTTCACCTTCTGCTTCTGCACGAACTAATCGTGCTAGTAGGTCTTTCTCTGCTGTTGAAATAGAAGCAGGAATAGTTAATGTTTCTCCAACCATAAGCATAGAAGAATTCTTGTTGTTTGCTCGTTGGATGTCAGTAGCCGGAACGCCATATTGCTGTCCTAATTTATAAAAGGTATCTCCTGCAACAACCGAGTGTGTAACTGATTGTGCATGTGAATCGTTTCCTCCAATAAAGATAATGGCAGCTGCCGCGCAAATAGTAAACATGATTTTTTTCATAAGTTAAAGCCCTCCTTGGTAAATCGTACTCTACTAAACTAGCATAAAAATGGAGGAGAGGAAGTAGCTAACTTTTTCCAGTGAAAAATTGAGAGAACTTCGAGCTATGGTGCAGTAAGGAGCATGCTCTTTTTTTACAGTTATGTAACGAAATGTGGAGAAACTTGTATTGGATTATTTTGAAAGAATTATGTAGTAGAATTAATGATCGGAGTCTTATTATTGTCTTTTCTTTGCAGTTGTTAGGATCATCTTCCAATTTATCAAGGTTTATCCTATTACAATAACAGCGTCAATCTTTGTTATCTGTAATATTGATGTTAACCAGTTGTAATACGTTTAAGGTATACTAGTCTTTAGGAATCATTACTGATTGGAGGAACGTTGTGAAGATAACATCAATCATGACAAGCATCCTTTGTTTTGTTGTCATCCTATTCCAATTATTTGAAGGAAATCATAAAATAGCAGCTGCAAACGAGAACTTGTCATTATATAGCGAAACAGCGATTCTTATGGACGCTGAGACAAAAGAGATATTATACAATCAAGAAATGCACCAAAAAATGTATCCGGCAAGTATAACAAAGATTGTAACGGCTATTCTTGCAATTGAAGAAGGCAACCTTAATGATATTGTTACGGTAAGTAAGGAAGCTGTCAATGTCATTGGAACACGAGTTTATTTATTAGAGGATGAACAAGTACCTTTGTTAAAGCTAGTACAGGGCCTGCTAATTAATTCTGGTAATGATGCAGGAACTGCTATTGCAGAGCATATGTCTGGAAGTGAAGAGCTCTTTTCAAGAAAGATGAACCGTTTCGTTCGAGAAGTTATTGGAGTAGAGGATACGTATTTTACCAATCCTCATGGTCTGTTTGATGAGAACCATGTCACTACAGCATATGATATGGCAATGATTACGCAATATGCGATGCAAAATGAAACATTTCGTGAGATTGTTGGGACAAAAGAGATGGAGTGGGTAGGAGAAGGATGGGAAACAGTAATCTATAATCATAATCGCTTACTATGGAATTATGATGGAGCAACAGGCGTGAAAAATGGTTTTGTCCGCAATTCAGGCTATACTCTTGTTACTACTGCAAAGAGGAACGGAATGGAGCTAATTGCCGTTACATTAAACGCTCCTTCTGCTGATCATGCCTATAGTGACATGACTACATTGTTTGATTACGGTTTTGATCATTATCAAACCAATGTTGTGTTTAGCAATAAGGTGTTTGAGTCAGAAGCGGGTGAGCGTTTTGAATTGGATGAAGATCTTTATTTTCTTTCTAACCGAGATGAGGAGATCTCTGTAGACATTAATTCTCTTGGGCGACTATGGGTGAGAGGGGAAGACGATCGCATCATTAAAACAACGATGTTACATTCAAAAGAGAATCTAAATGAGGAAGATACTAGTGAAATAGTTGAAGAAGAAACAAACTCATCATTTCTTCTTCAAATACTATCTCAAATTCGATCTAAGCTCTTGTTTTAATAAGACATTTTAAAAAGGACAAAGTAGGGCGCCTGTTATGAGTAGATTCTCATAACAGGCGCCCAAGTTCATTGATCGAGACTTATATGTTCAAGTTAGTCTCTACATTTTTTTTAGATGGACCGCTTCTACTCGATGCCCGGCTCCTTTTTTTAGGATAAGGTCGGCTCTATGGCGAGTAGGGCGAATGTTTTTTTCAAGATTGATGGCGTTAATTGTTGTCCAAATGTCTTTAGCGATATCATAAGCTTGGGTATCACTTAAATGACGATAACGGTGAAAGAACGACTCTGATTGTTGAAATGCCGTATTTCTAAGCAATTTGAATCGTTCAATATACCAAGAGCGGATATCCTCTTCCTCCGCATCGACATAAATAGAATAGTCAAAGAAATCGGAGACGAACACTTGAGGAATTCGTCTGTCTTTTTTGTTTACTTGTAATACATTAATTCCTTCAACAATGACGACATCTGGCTCAATGATTTTTTGAACAGTATCCTCTAATATATCGTAAGTTAAATGGGAATACATGGGTGCTTCGATGTAAGCGTAACCAGATTTCAGTTCGTATAGAAAACGGATTAATCGACCAATGTCATAGCTCTCAGGAAATCCTTTTCGTTTCATAAGTCCACGCTCTTCTAGCACGGCATTAGGATATAAAAATCCGTCTGTAGTGATTAAATCTACTTTGGGTGAATTTGGCCAGCGTGAAGCGAGTGCTTGAATGAGTCGTGCTGTCGTACTTTTTCCAACCGATACGCTTCCGGCAACTCCAATAACAAAAGGAACTTTCTTTGTTTTTTTCTGTAAGAAATTACTAACATTTTCGTGTAAGTTAACAGAATGAGTCATATGCATATAAAGCAGCTGTGATAATGGAAGGTAAATATCATTAACCTCATCTGCAGAAATGGTCTCATCAATTCCCCCAAGCTTTTCACGTTCAAGGGCAGATAAAATTTCAGTAGTAGACTGAGACAATTTTGCCCATTCAGCACGGCTAAATTGGGTGTAGGCAGATAAAGGTACAGATTTATTTAATGTAGCCATAATGTTCTCCTTTTATTGTTTATAATTAAAAGGTGATAAAGATGAAAAGTATCTTTTTGTATAGTAACACTATTTTAGATGGAAAGGGGAATTTTTCACTCATAATTTTCAAGATTGAGTTATAATTAAGCAAAAGTTGTGTAGCGAAAGGATAGAAAAAGGGATGAAAGTAATTATCGCAGAGAAGCCGGACCAAGGAGCGAAGTTAGCTGCACCTTATCAATCCGTAAAAAAGGCAGGGTATATTGAAATAAAAAAAACAGCTCAGTTCCCAAAAGGCGCCTATATTACATGGGCAGTCGGCCACTTATGTGAACTTGTTCCACCCCAATCCTACGATGAAAAATGGAAGTCATGGAAGCTAGATACATTACCTATTGTACCTACACGGTTTTTGCATCAGGTATCAAAAGGCAAATGGAAGCAATTTCAAGTAATAAAAAAATTGGTCCAACAGTCGAATGTTTCTGAGATCATCATGGCAGGGGATGCTGGACGTGAAGGGGAATTGATCGTTCGATTAATTATTGAGCAATGTAGTGTCCAAAAGCCTTTAAAGCGTCTTTGGCTGTCTTCTCTTACAAAAAAAGCAGTGGAGGAAGGCTTTCGCACACTGAAAACAGAGGAACAAACAAGACCTTTGTATTATGAAGCATTAAGTAGATCATGTGCAGATTGGCTCGTTGGAATGAATGCATCAAGAGTTTACACTCTTCTGTTACAAAAAGAAGGAATCTCAGATGTTTTTTCAACAGGAAGAGTTCAAACTCCGACCTTAGCACTTATAGTAAAGAGGGAAAAAGAGATTGAAGCCTTTCAACCTGAACCATTTTGGGAAGTTTCAGCTACATTTGCTATAGGAGAAAAAGAATTCAAAGGTGTGTGGCACAAAGATGGGAAGACGCGTATAATAACGGCAGAAATGGCAGAGAAAATTTCCTTGTTCTGTAAAGGAAAGCAGGCTACGATTCTCGATGTAAAGCAGGAAGAAAAAAAGTATAAGCCGCCTTTTTTATTTACTCTATCAAGTTTGCAAACCATTGCCAATCAACGTTTTCGTTATTCACCGAAAAAAACACTCGATATTGCGCAAAAACTCTATGTGAAAGGTTTTATCTCATATCCGCGTACAGATTCTCCTTTTGTTACAAAGGGAGAAGCATTCACGTTTCCGACCATTCTTGAGAGATTATCAATGAAGCAGGAATATTCATCGTATTTTCCTCTCCCTGTTGCATCCATAATGGGCAATCCACGTTTTGTGAATGACCAGAAAGTAACTGACCATTATGCGATCATTCCAACTGAACAAGTACCTAACCTGGAAAAACTAACACAAGAAGAAATGCATATTTATGATCTAGTAGTGCGCTCACTTCTTGCAGCTCACCAAGAGGATGCCATTGTGAACACGACAACAGTTGAAACACTCGTAGATAAGCGTGCGACGTTTGTCTCAAAAGGGAAAATTGTGAAACAGTTAGGTTGGAGAAAAATCATTCAGACTAAACGAGAAAAAGATCAAGAACTTCCTGACCTTGAAATAGGTGAAACTGGTCAAGTGAAAAAAATTGAGACGAAAGAATCAGTTACACAACCACCTAAAAGATATACTGAGGGTCAACTTATTAATGTCATGAAAACCGCTGGGAAACAATTGACTGATACAGAACTTGAAAAAGTATTAATGGAATCACAAGGCTTGGGGACTGAAGCAACAAGAGCAGGAATTATTTCCATTTTAAAAGACAGGGGGTATATGACGGTAACCGAAAACACCGTTTACCCAACTGAAAAAGGTCGGTTGTTAATTGAAGCATTAGGATCTAGTCTTTTGACATCCGCAGAGATGACGGCTAAGTGGGAACAACGTTTACGTGAGATTGGAAAAGGAGAGGCATCACCTGCACTCTTTATGGAACAAACTAAAAAGCTGGTTACTCATCTACTAGATGAAGCAAGTAGGCAGGCGGCGTCATGGGATTTTTCAAATTATGACACTGCGTCTATGCAAAAGAAACCAAAGAGAGGTAAACGTCGGTCTACGTCACTAGGTAAATGTCCGGAATGTGGGGGAGTGATACTCGATAAAGGGACGTTTTTTGGTTGTAGTCAATTTCATTCACAGCAGTGTCGTTTTACAATTTCTAAGGTCATTCTTGGTAAAAAAATCAGGCAAAAAGATGTGAAAGCTTTATTAAAAGATGGTAAGACCGAGACGATCGAAGGATTTATAAAAGAAGATAAATCATTCAAAGCAACCCTTGTTTGGGATAAAACAGAAAAGAAAATAACGTTTCAGTTTTAACGTTCAAATTTTGAAAAGAGATAGCTAGGATAGAGTCTAACGTGTCCTAGCTATCTTTTTTTAAAAGTGATGAAAGAAAATCTCCAACTGGAACATCACGGACTTGATCAATGAGTTTATCTAATTCTGATTTCTTTTGAACTGTAAGTGACCCTTCAAGCAATACTTGAATCGTTTTATCCTTATCAACAAGAATGGATTGAACACTTAATGCATTTGTTAAAATTGCTGTTATCACAGCGATTTGATTGGGAGTTAATTTAGCTTGAGGATCTACTTCTTTCCTCTGTCGCTTTTGTGGCTGTTGTGGATGTTGCTGTTGCTGATATTGCTGCTGCTGATATTGATAAGGGTTTTGATAGTAAGGTGGTCCATTACGAAACATCCCAAACCCTCCCTATAAGTAGATTAATCAAATAAAAGTAACGGACTAGCTGGATCGTCCGGACTAAATGTTTCCCCGTTACCTGTGAATTTTCCGGTTGTGAAACTAATAAATAGTAAAAGAACAACAGCGAAAAGTATCTTTGCTCTTAGGCTTTCGTCCATAGTGCCACCCTCTTTTTCTTTCATGTTTCTTTATCGTATTCGGTTTGAAGTCATTATGTTCTTCTTTTACGGCTCCGTTTTTAAAGTCATATTTTTTCGTAGAAAAGGCAGAAGTTGGTTCATTTTAGACAAACTCTTCATATAGTGGTTATGAGGAGGGTGTCATCAAATGGGGGTTGTGAGAACGGACAAGTGGTTATATCACTACAATAATAGGTGGATGAACGCAACGACAATGGAAGAAAAAGTGGAATGTCAACGTGATGTAATCATTAGACCGCTATGTAATATCTTTTCAACTGATGATATTCTAGGGCTTCATCAGTATCTCATTCGGATGGGGTTATTTCTACCAGATCAATCGATAAATTTAGAATATGAAAAATGGAGCGAGTCGTTACCATGGTTCATTATTCAGGATCAATTTTTAAAGCTGAAGAAAAAGTGGAATGGACCAGATGCCAAAATATATATATTGCCTATGAATCAAAAAGATCCATTTTTAAGAACAGAGCTAGGTGGTAAAACAGGGTTATCTTTAGACAATGCAATTGTTCTTTTTATTGATTCGACTACAACGAAGGAAGATTTACAAGCATTAATAACTCATGAATACAACCATATATGTCGTCTGAGCAGAATGAATCAATCAGAGGAATCAGTGACCTTTCTAGAATCCATGATCATGGAGGGATTGGCTGAATTTGCTGTAAAAGAGGAACTTGGAAAGAGCGCATGTGCTTCTTGGACCACACGATATGATCATGTTTCAATCGGTCCGTGGTTTGAAAGGTGGGTGCGGCCCCACTTATGGAAGGAAGGGAGACAAAATTATCTCTCTTATCTATATGGAAACAAAGAACTAGGGATCCCGTTATGGTTAGGGTATTATACAGGCTATAAAATGGTCCAATCAGCTACGAATGAAACAGACACGACAATACAATTATTACCTTTATCTGCTGATGCGTTTCTTGATCGATCTTTGTTCAAAACTTGAGGGGTGAGAAAAATGGTCGTTTGTTGTGATAGCTCATGATTAGATTGTTTTTTGTTCTAGTTGGGTTTTCATTCGCGGTAATAGGTGGCGTAACAATATTGGCCTATTTGAATTTGTTAATAACAGGATATACGTCGTTAATGTATGTTCAGTTTCTACTGCACAGGATTGAATTTTATTTTTTCATATTTGGGGTAGTGATCATTATTGTCTCCATGACGTTTCCGATGAAAAGAAGTAAAAAACAAAAAAAATCATAGAACAAATTGGAATGAATTGAGAGAGTGTGGAATAAACTGGTTCTCCCCTGCCTATACTGTTGATACAAAACGAATTACAGTAAGGGGGGTTTTTTATGGTCCATATCCGGGACGTATGGGTCAATTGGTTCGAAGGGGAGGAAAATGGATATAACGTCTGTGATTTTCATGAATGGCGAAGTGATGACAGAATTGAAGTATTAGATCAAGCCATTTTAGTGTATGTTACAACGAATCTATTCCATTTTATTGAAAATGACCTATCTGATTTGCCAGAAGAATTATTAGCGGAAGTACATCAACAGAGTTACCTCAGAAAAAATATGTCACGAATCCAATTAGATTATTGTTTTATTGCAACTGATGGTGAAAGGATTATCGCAATTGATACAATGGGGTACAAAACTCCTATAAGAAAAAGTCGTCTTACCCCAAGACAAGAGCAATTGGTATATGAACAATTAAAACAAAATGTACTGAAACAATTTGACTTACCTCAAGCTGTAGAAAAACAATATCATATTCTTTCCCCGAATCCAGAAGATCTATGGGGATTGACGAGAAAAGAGCGTCAACTAAAACAGTTATTGTATATGGCACTTGATCAACTTTATTCAACTGGAACTGATGCAGAAGTAAGGTATTGGTATACAGAATGGAGTCCGAATGACTATGTTCGAATTCAAATGCTTAATCGGGATGAAGCGTGGGAGCAGCTTTATTCAGAAATACGTCAAGGCTGGACTGAAAGACACCATCAATTATGTGAAGCGTTAGTTAGAGGGCAAGCCTTCTTTGAAAAGCTTTGGGAACTTGAACATGGGACAAGCGTTAAATAATGAACGGTTTGTGAACAAGTATAGAGCGAATCGTAATAAGCATACTAATGCCTAAGAATTAGCCTGATTTGGCTTTTTCTTAGGCATTTACAATGTATTAGATCTCTCCTATAATAAATAAAGAAATGTTAATAGGCATGAGGAGGGGACAGAATGGATAACTTCGCATACACAGTCATGCAAATTCTTACGGTTGTATTACTAGTTGGAACTCTTGGGCTTTCATTTTTCGTTGGGAAAATTATGAAGAAAAATAGTGGTTATTAATTAACCATCAGAACGAAGGCTAATCGGAATGAAAAAACGAAGGACAAGAAGTAGTTGTCCTTCGTTTTTTTATTACTTTCTTTTTTTACGTCCTAATCCCATTGCGCGTTCTGCTTTTTCAATCATTCTAGAGGCTACATGGTTTGCTTTATTTGCTCCGTGATCAAGGATGTCATCAAGCTCATCAGAGTCGATTAATTCATAGTAGCGCTGTTGAATTGGGCGCAACGTTTCGACAACGACTTCAGCTAAATCAGATTTGAAATCCCCGTACCCTTTTCCAGCATACCGTTCTTCAATTGATTCAATTGACTCACCTGAACAAAGGGAATAAATAGAAAGTAAATTAGAGACGGCTGGCTTTTCATCGCGGTCAAAACGGATGCTGCCTTCTGTATCCGTAACGGCGCTTTTAATCTTTTTTGTAATGGTTTTCTCATCGTCAAGCATGGATATATAGCTTTTCGGATTGGGATTGGATTTGCTCATTTTCTTCGCTGGGTCGTTTAACGACATGATTCGTGCACCGACTTTAGGAATACGAACTTCTGGAATGGTGAAAATGTCGTTGTACTTTTTGTTAAAGCGTTCAGCTAAGTCACGAGTAAGTTCAAGATGCTGCTTTTGATCTTCACCAACAGGAACGATATCAGTCTTGTATAAAAGAATATCGGCAGCCATTAATGGTGGATATGTAAGCAATGCCGATGAAACGGCTTCCTTCCCATCTGATTTGTCTTTAAATTGAGTCATGCGTTCAAGTTCACCTATGTAAGATACACATTGCATTAACCATCCAAGCTGTGCGTGTGCAGGGACTTCTGATTGTATAAATAATGTTGCCTTCTCGTGGTCAATGCCAACAGCTAAGTAAAGGGCTGCTAGACTTCTAATATTTTCACGTAATTTTAAACGATCTTGAGGAACTGTGATCGCATGTTGATCTACAATACAAAAGTAACAATTATAATCATTTTGCATCTCGACAAAATGCTTCATGGCTCCTAAATAATTTCCAAGTGTAAGCGTACCACTTGGTTGAATTCCAGAGAATACGGTTTTCATTCTTGTCAATCCTTCCATTATCAATTGTTATACATCAAATCATATCAGATTGTTTCCAAAAAACATAGGCACATACTTTATGTAAAAAGACACTTTTTTCATACGGCAGATGTGAATGTTCTGCAAGAAAAAGTAAACACTAACTTTATCGTATTTCGTATCTGGTTCAAGGAAGTGAGGTTCGCTTATGAGTCAAATTACAATTTTTTCGGCATCAATCGGAAATGGACATAACGAAGCTTCAAAAGCTTTGAAAGAGCAATTTGAACAGCAAGGCGAAACGGTGACGATTATTGATACATTTCATTCCATTCATCCTTTGCTACACAAAACTTTTTTAGAGTTGTATTTACGGATGATTGAGAAGACCCCAAGACTTTGGGGGAGACTTTATCGATATAGTGAAGATTATTCATGGTTTTTAATACTAGATCAATTAGGTACATTTTTTTGTGAGAAGTTGCATTCAATTATCATGAAGCAAAGAACCAGTGTAATGATTTCAACGCATCCGTTTGTTACGGCATTTTTAGCAAAGTTAAAGAAAAAGAAAAATTTGACGTTGCCACTTTACACAGTTATTACAGATCTATACTTACATCCTGCCTATGTTCGACCAGAAATAGATGGGTATTTCACCGCTTCACCTCATATCGATCATTTTGCGAAAGAGCATAATTTACCTCTTGAGCAATTGTTTTGCACAGGAATTCCCATTAAGGAAATTCCAGATATCAATATACCAAGGTGGAAGTTACGCAATGATTTGAAGTTGCAACCAGATGAGAAAACCATTCTTATCTCTGGTGGTGGATTAGGCTTAGGCAAGTATGAAGAAATTATTCGATCATTAGAAAATGTCCAAGAGACTATTCAAATCTTATGTATGACAGGCATTAATAGTGAATTGGAGGAAAAAATCCGCCGATGTAGCACCAAACATAGGATACACATTATTTCCTATACGAATCAATTCACCAATTATTTACGAGCGAGCGATCTTGTTATTTCAAAAGCAGGTGGATTAACTGTTTCAGAAGCTCTTGCTTGTGAAACCCCGATATTAATTTACCAGCCAGTGCCAGGGCATGAAGAAGATAATGCTCAATTTTTAGTGAATTTTGGAACAGCTGTAAAAGCAGAGCAAATTGAAGAAATTTCAAACCATGTCGAGGAAATGATCTTTAATGAAAAGACGTATCAGCAGTTTGTTTTCAATGCAAGAAAATTAAAAAAGCCAGATGCGGCAAGACACATTGCATATGTCATTAAACAGTTAATTCGGACTAAACAAGTATTATAAAGGATGAAAAAAAACTGACCCAAGAAGACAGACAGGGGTCAGTTGGTAGTCATCCTTTTTTGTGTTAAGACATGGGGACTTGTCGTTTGATTTTTCCTTCAATTCGATTGAAAATATTTTCTAGAGAAGGTCCGGTAATGGTTAATCCATGGTTTTTCAATCCAATGATTGCTTCTGCTGGATTATCAGACTCACGAATAAGGGAAGCGACGGTTTCTGCAAGCTCAATGGTTCCACAAGGATAGTTAATTTCAGTAGCTTGAATTCCATCCATCCACGCATGAATATGAACAATGGCACCAACATCAGGATGTTCTTTATAAATCATCCAGTGTTCAATGGCATCGACAGAAGCGCGCTTTGGGGTCACATTCGGTGGGATGCTAACCTCTATGTGATTTTCTTTATCATTGTATCCTTTAATATATAATATATCGCGCCCGATTTCTTTCATATTTGCTTTGTTAATTCCGCTCGCGCTCATCCAAAAATGTTCTTCATCACTTCTAGCACTTAAATTTCCATAACTTAAGCCACCAAGCCCGTAGAGTTTGTTTAAATGTCTCATATCTCTTTCGCTTAAGTACTTATCCAAAGGAAAAGGAGCAGGAAGTAAGTCCATCTCATCCAATTTTTTTCCTGATTGACTTAGTTCAATCGTGACACGATCCCCCTGCCAAAGTGGTTTTGGCAGATCTTCAGAAAACTGATTATCAATAACAAGTCTTGAGCAAGTGAGAGGTTGTAGACGATTGTATATTTTATCAAAAAACAACTGCTCATCGTCGCCTTCATGATATGAAATGGAATAACATCCTTGTTCAGGAGTTAGGAAATGAATATCTGTCTTACCTGAGCGATGATTAATATACATAAAGTGATTCGCAAGTGAGCGAATCAGAAAAGGGTACACTTCTGTGAATAAGTCATATGGTTTGCCTGTACTTTCTAGGACGGCAACGACAAACGTTGCTTGTGCTTTTCTTCTAAAAGGCTTAATCTCATCTTCTGAGACAAAATGAAAGACGAGTTGTAATGGGTCATCTGGATTGTCCGTATACGTAAATTCATTTTTTGAAAATGTAGAAACGAGCCCTTTTGAAAGCTTTTGTAAAAATGGACTGGTAGGATTTGAACTAAGCATAAAATTTTTCATGTCTAACCTCCAACAGTAGTTTGATCATGATTGAAGACAACTTTCAATGCATTTTCTTGCTTTCGTTTCGTGATGGTGTTGAAAGCTACCTTATAGTCGTGTAGAGGGTATTGATGTGTAATAAGAGGTGATAGATCTACTTTTCCTCTTTTCATCAGCTCTATCGCAATTTGAAGAGTGTTCATCCTTTGTCCCTCAAACTCATTTGTACTATAAGCGAAGCACCCTTTTATCGTTAATTCATTGAGCCATACGGTTGTCCAATCAACTTGTTTCATAATACTAGCCAAACCAAGGAGTACGACCTTTCCTCCACTTTCAGTAAAACGGAGTGCATCTGTTATACTTTTTTTCTTGCCTACACATTCATAGACGATGTTCGCTCCTCCTTGGACAATTTCAGGTCCGAGTAACGGTTTTAATGTTTCGGCACCAAGAGCATTAGCTGTATTTTCTACATAAGAACCATCTAAATAAATCACTTCATCTGCACCAAATGCCCTGGCCATTTCACCTTGAAAGGAATGTTTGACCAAAATAGTGACATGGCATGAATAGTCAAGGGCCTTAATGGCAGCAACAACGGAAAGTCCGATAACTCCTGCACCAATGATTAAGACGCGATCGCCTCCTTTTGGAGGGTTTCTCAAAACAGCGTGGAGGGCACAACTAAATGGTTCTACTAATACCCCATTTAGATCATCGACTGCATCAGGTAAGGGGAGAATCTGGCTTTTATGTGCTACAAAATAGGGACTCCAACTTCCGCCTGTGTCTTTACACGCTCCTATTAGTAAACCGGATTCAATGGAACCTTTCGTTTTCTGTTCACACAAACTTTCATCTCCACGTTCGCATGCTGGGCATGGATGTAATCCTCGACTTTCACATGAAAGCACAGGGTTCACCACAACTCGTTGCAACCATATGTATTACTTTCTTGTCAATCGAACATCAGGCAAAGGGCGTTCGGTAAAAGTATGGAATGAAATAGAAGCGATATTAAAAGAAAAAAATGTAGAGTACCAAGTCGTCATTACAGAGAGTAAGGATGAAGGTCTTGCGTTTATTATGTTTGCTAACCATTGCTTCATACATATGCCTCCTTAAATAGAAGATACTGTACAAATAATATGCACAAAAATGTATGAAAAGATGTAAGAGATCGTAGAAAAAGGTCGTTTTTACCTTTGTACGGTCTCGAAGTGTTGATTGAGGCCACAGCCTGTAGGAGTGGGCATTCTTAAAAATAAATTAGCTAATGGCTCTAGATGATTTGAGTAGCCAAAGGGAAGGGATGGAGCCTGAACTCAAGAGTCCCCACATATTTGGGTAGTCAAAGGGAAGGGTGACGCCCGAACTTGCGAGTCCCCACATAGTTGGGTAGCCAAAGGGAAGGGTGACGCCCGAACTTGCGAGTCCCCATATATTTGGGTAGCCAAAGGGAAGGGATGACGCTCGAACTTGCGAGTCCCCACATAGTTGGGTAGCCAAAGGGAAGGGATGACGCCCGAACTTGCGAGTCCCCACATAGTTGGGTAGCCAAAGGAGCCAGATGGTTCCTGAACTCCAGGGGGTCACCGTATTTGGGTAGTCAAAGCTGAGTTTTTCTACTCCGCCTTTGCTTGATCTTTTTTTCTTCGCTCAAGCAATCGTAAAATCCACAACACTACATTCACTATCACGATAATATAGAAAATCCACGTCACAGTTGAGTCGTTATGATAGGACATGTAGACAAACACAACAAGAACGACTATCGCAAATATTTGCATTAGTTGAATTTTGGACAAAGCATTCCCCTCATTTCGCATGATTTTATAGAATTGGACATACGCTACATTATAGCAATCTTGAATTAGAACGAAAAGAGGCGTGATGGATGAAAACGAAACAAGCATTGTACAGAAGTGTGTTGATTGTCCTTTTATGTGGTGTTGGCTTTATGTATAGCCAATCTGAAAGTGTCTATCAACAAGTTGAAGAGTCAGTTGCTGCATCGGTTCAAAGAGGAGTTCAAGTCGGACAAGAAGCTCTTCCGTTTGAATTAACTACATTAAGTGGGGAAGAAATTGCTCTAGGTGACTACCTCGGAAAGCCAGTAGTGGTGAATTTCTTTGCAACATGGTGTCATCCTTGCCAAGAAGAAATGCCCATCATTTTGGAGATGGAAAAAAGGCTAAAAGAAAAAGGGGCGGTTTTTTTAGCGATTAACATGACGAGTCAGGAAAGGAGCAAAGAAGAGATAAGACCATTTCTTCAACATTACCGAGCAACTTTTGATCCATTGTTAGATGTAGAGGGAGAGGTAATGAAAAAATATCAAATCATTGGAATTCCAACAACGATTGTCATTGACGAACAAGGAATGATTGTTCAAAGGATTAATGGAGGATTAACCTATGACTTGATGGAAGACCTCGTCATTCTCCGTTAATGAAACAGAAAATAGAAAGAAGGTTACACAAAAAAATTGTGTAACCTTTCTTTTATTGAATGAATATTAAGTAAGATGAGATGAAGTAAAGAATCACTAAGATGACTGAAGGGAGTGCATAACGAATGGAGGACTCTCTAGGTTTACGAACGAGCGCATATAAAATGACGACTGAAAGAATGCCGACGGCTGCTGCTGTTATTTGATGAACCTCCGAAACCGCTGCAATGATGGAACCTTGACGATAAAAGACATCTGATGCTCCTAAAATTAAAATGTTAAATAAATTACTCCCCAAAATTGACCCAATTGCTAAATTATAATTTCGCAGTTGCAGAGCAACTAAAACGGCAATTGCTTCTGGTAAAGAGGTTGTTGCTGCAATAAGAAAACTCCCGACAAAACTAGCACCTAATCCTGTAATAACAGCAATTTGATCTCCTGTTACCGTTAAAAGAGTTCCTGCTCCCATTATGACAAGGGCTGCAATGACAAAACCGATAATGGCTCTTTTCAGTGGAATCGCTGATAAATTATATTCTTCAGGTTCTGCTACAGGTTCTTCTGGATACTTTTTTGATAAGTAAGAAATGACCCATATACCTAAGAAGTAAACGGTCATAAGAATCCAGACATCTACCCCGATTTCAAGGAACGAATAATCAATTTTAATGGTAAGAGCGAGCAATGAAACAATGGCTAAGAGTAAACCAATACTTGCTGTATAAATATGTGATTTGCCGGCATTTTTAAAAATTTGTTGTTTACGATAATATAAATCAAAACTGGCAATAATTAATAGATTAAACATGTTGCTACCAAACACATTCCCTACAGCGATATCCGGACTGTCTAACAAAATAGCAGAGACACTTGTTGTCACTTCAGGAAGTGAAGTTGCCCCTGCAAGAAAAATCGTTCCAACAACCATTCCTCCAAGAGAAGTTTTTTCCCCAATCGTATCTGCATAAGTAGATAATTTTATTGCTGCAAAGACGGTAATGGCGGCTGCCAAAATAAACCCCAAGAAAACCATAAATAAATTCCCCCTAAAAATTTTGACACAAAAAAGACCCTTTTATGAGAGTCTGCCCGAAAATGCAGTTTCTCATAAAAAGGTCTTGCGTACTTTGAAAGTGAAATGTAAGCTTCAAAGCTCAATGAACCGAGTGAATTCATCACTGTCATGACGACTCATTGACCATATTGGTCGCTACTCCCCTTTTTAGGGTATATAATTGTGCTGGATTTAATGTAGCATGAAAGTTGAATACACGTCAATCATTTTTTCTTGCAGCTTATTCACTCATACCTGTGGTGTAAAAGTTGACTCAAGTCTTCGTTAGTGCTGTAGTGAGAGTGAGTTAACTTTTACATTGAGCGCTCTATATAGTCTTCTTTTGATTGGGATTCTATTTTTTTGTCAAGCAAGCTTAACATACGTCTAGCACGGCGGTCAGATATTGTCCGGTAATGATGCTCTCCACCTGGTTCTTCATCTGCTTCATCTGCCAAAGCAACAACATGCTGGAGAGGGTTTAGCTCAAGATAGCCATTTGGTAAATAAGAATCGGTATGAAGCAAAATAGCTAACGCAATTTCTTTCGCTGTACGAGGATGCTCCCCTAAACGAATAAGTAGCTTGTGCGCGCGTTCTGAACCTTTTATGGCATGGATGTCATTTTCTTTGTATAGATTATAATCCCACTTGCCGTCTCGATACCAAGTATAATGTCCAATATCGTGAAGGAATGCAGCCTTAGTCGCACGATCGGGATCCACTCCGTGCTCTATGGCTAAATGATAGGCATGGTAAGCACAGGCAACTGCATGGGCCATTCCTGACCTTTTAACATATTTTTGTGTAATTGGGTGATCGAACAATTGAACTAATGTAACATGTCTCATATAACATTCCTCCTCTTCTTAGTTGTGTAAATAATCTGTCAATAAAAAAGTGTATTTCATCTATTATATAGAGTTGAAATGAAAAGTGCAACATGAAGTGTGAAAAAAGGGTAGTATTGTCAATGGTTAAAGGTGTATAATAAAAAGAGGAAGACGTTTGAAAGGAGCTTGAAATGGCAACAACACACACATTTTCAAAAGGTGAAGAGATAGCAAACGCAATTACACATGGAATTGGTGCATTACTAAGTGTTGCAGCGTTAGTATTACTAATTGTGTATTCAAGTTTATATGGATCTGTTTTGCATATAGTAAGTTTTACTATTTATGGCGTAACGATGCTTTTACTTTATTTTTCTTCGACTATGGTTCATGCCTTACCACAAGGAAGGGTGAAAGATCTCTTTGAGATTTTTGACCATGCGTCTATATATTTATTCATAGCTGGAAGTTACACTCCTTTATTATTTATTGTCGTCCAAGGTACCCTTGGTTGGACACTATTTGGAATTGTATGGGGAATTGCTACCGTTGGAGTTGTGTTTAAATTTTTCTTTGTGAAAAAATTTCTATTTTTATCAACGATTTTTTATATTGGTATGGGGTGGCTTGCTATTTTTGCTATTAAGCCAATTGTTGAAACACTCCCTCCTGCAGGTACCGCTTTTCTATTTATTGGTGGAATTTGTTATACCATTGGAACCATTTTTTATGTGTGGCGAGGGTTTAAATATCATCACGCCATATGGCATATGTTTGTTTTAGCTGGTACAATATTCCATTTCTTTTTAATTATTGTCTACGTATTACCTATTTAACTTTGTCAGTCAGTGGTATTGTCCACTGGCTATTTTTCTTTAGTAAGACTGTTACATACGCTAGAAAACAAAAGGTATGATGTAAGAGGAGGGATCAATATGTATGTGACGATTTCAGAGTTGGCTGTCTATTTAGAGTTACCTGAAGAATATATTGAAAAGCAGGTAAAACTTGGTCATGTGAAGACCGTGTTTGATGGGAGGAAACATTTGGTAAACCGCGAACAGTTTCTTTGGCATAAGGAGCAACTTGATACAAAAAGGAAACTACTTGCACAAGAAGCGGAGGAACCACTTCCTGAAGATTGGGATGCTAAAGACGAGGATTAGTACATACACTATAATTGTGAACACAAAAACCAAAAGAGAAGGTTGTGAGACGCAATGGGGAAACATTTGGTGTTTGTGCTCATGCTTTGTATTTTTGGCTTATTAATGGGAACTTTTTCTGTACAAGCAGAAACGGAGTCAAACAAAGCAAGAGACCATCAGCTAAAAAAAGTAACAAAGACAAATTTAGATGTGCCTGAACAAATGGTCCGATTTAAATATGACTCAGGTTATTCGTTTAATTATCCAAATGATGGGGTGCGAGGCATCTACGTAACTGGCAATTCTGCCGGTGGACAACGCTTTTTGTCCCTCATTGAATTAATGAATACGACTGAGTTAAACTCAATGGTCATTGACATTAAAGATGACCATGGTTACTTAACGTATCGCCCAGAGGAAGATTCACCGTTTTATAACATTTCCCAAAACTTCATTGGTGATACTGACCAATTAATGGAAACACTTGATGATAATGAAATTTATCCTATTGCTCGAATCGTCGTGTTTAAAGATACGGTTTTAGCTGAGAAAAAGCCCGAGTTATCTTTTTTAGAGAATGGAGAAGTTTGGAAAAATGGCCGTGGAGAGGCATTTGTAAATCCATTTTTACAAGAAGTGTGGGATTACAATATTGCGATTGCTGAAAAAGCAGCAAAAATGGGTTTTAAAGAAATACAATTTGATTACGTTCGTTTTCCGGAAGGGTTTGAACGCCGTGATGATATGTTGGAGTATGGATTAGGAGAGTACGATGAGGGGGACGATAACGTTCAAAAAAGAGTACAGGCTGTCACAGACTTTGTGGCTTACGCTAAAGAGCGGTTAGCTCCGTATAATGTTGACGTTTCCGTTGATATTTTTGGCTATGCAGCGACGATTTCAGAAGCGCCAGGTATCGGACAAAATTTCTCGAAAATATCTGCAAATGTAGATGTTATTTCATCAATGATTTATCCAAGTCATTGGACTCCTTATTTTGGAATCGATAAACCTGATTTATATCCGTACGAATTAACAAAAGAATATGCAAAAGTAGAAAATGAGGTATTAAGCGCATTAGAGGATCCGCCTGTATCTAGGCCATGGATTCAAGATTTCACGGCTTCTTGGTTGGGCACGGGAAACTATAAAAGTTACGGGAAAGAAGAAGTTGAGGACCAAATTCGTGCTTTACAAGAACAGGGAATAAACGAGTTTCTCTTATGGAATGCGACCAATCGGTATACAAAAGATGTTAATTATAAACCGCTGGACTAATGTGAAGCTGTTACATTTCGTAACAGCTCTCTTTAGTAAAGTGCAATAATACAGAAGGTCGAGACTTGGTGGAACATGGTGCAATTGTATGAATGAGTTAAATATTGTTAAAAGAATGGGGGTGGAGGTAAATCTTCCTTTTATATGCTGAAATGAGGCAGTTTAAGCATATGTGCAAGAGGAATATACTAAAGGTAAGTTATAATGATGGAGGTACGAGAATGAACTGGTATGAAAAGCTCAATCAATACTTTCCTATTGAAGAAATGAAATCAAAAGAGCATATGGAATTGTTATTAAAAGAAAAAGCTGATATTTACCATAAGGATGAAGGACCAAATCATGTTATGATGTATGTAGAAACGGACGACTTCGTCTTTGTCGACTACCTATTTGTTTCAACGAATGCGAGAGGCCAAGGTTTAGGAAAAAAATTACTAAACAAATTGAAGCTAAAGAACAAGCCGATTATTCTTGAAGTAGAGCCTGTAGATTATGATGACACAGATACTAAGAAGCGCCAACGCTTCTATAGTCGAGAAGGATTTAGGCATGCACAGTCTGTTGGATATAGAAGACGTTCACTTGCGACAAATGAAGTGAATGAATTAGAGATTCTTTACTGGTCTCCGACAGATGAATCAGAAAAAAGCATTTTCGAAAAAATGAAGCACACATATGAAAATGTTCATACTTATAAGGATGAGGAACTTTATGGTGCATCATACGAAGATGTTGATCAGGTTCTAACTTATGAGGAAGAAAAGGATCAAGCGACTGTGTAGCAGAATTTCTTCATCAATAATGAGGGTGATGAAAAATGAAAAGAAAAGATGTAAGACGTCGGAACAACAAAAAGAAAAGAGACATGTTAAAAGATTTCTTGAAGAAAAATATGAGAGGTTGGAAGGCAGGGTCAAGAAGGAGCCCAATGCCTACTCCATCAAGACGTACAACTGCATAGATAGTGATGAAGGTGTTTCGTTAGAGGGCTAGTCCTTTTAGTGAAACACTTTTTTATTTTTTTCCAAACTGTAACATAAATTTGAAACTATTTGAAAAGAAGGAAAAAAGTAATTGGCCACTATTTTTGTTATGTTAGGAAAATGTGACAGAAATGTGACAAGTGTAAGTCCGAATTAGAAATGTTACAAAACAACTTAATAAACATATTTGTTTAGAAACGATTTTTTTGTATAATAGGTTTATGATGTAAAAATTGAGGGTATTGCACCTTTGTATGTTTAATTAGTTGTATGCAGTGTTCAGCGCCGTATATAAAAATGTTTTAATTTGTATATACAAAAATTGAACAGATTTGTATAATAGTTATGTAATCAACAAAATTGACATTAATACATCTAAGTTCGTCATAGATCTCAAACTTGAAAGGAGAGGTCCACCATATGGTTACATTATTAACATCACCTAGTTGTACATCATGCCGGAAAGCGAAAGCGTGGCTAGAAGAACATAATATCCCATTTGAGGAACGAAATATTTTTGCATCGCCACTAACTGTTGAAGAGGTTAAAGAAGTGGTACGGATGACTGAGGATGGCACGGATGAAATTATATCAACCCGTTCAAAGGTATTCCAAGAGCTAAATGTAGAGTTAGAATCATTGCCTCTACAAACATTATTCCAAATCATTAGTGAAAACCCTGGCTTGCTTCGTCGCCCTATCATCTTTGATGAGAAGCGTTTACAAGTGGGATATAATGACGCAGAAATCCGTCGTTTCTTACCTCGTAAAGTGCGCACTTTCCAATTGCAAGAGGCACAACGATTAGTTAATTAATAAAAAACCCTTCTACTTCATTCGAATGACTGTAGAAGGGTTTTGTTTTTTGATTTGTAGTACACTAGGAAAATTTTTTGCTTGTTCTTATTTTATACGCTCCAGATACGATAACTGCGACAATGATAAAAAATTGAAAGCATAATGTAAATGTAGGGTGAGGATGAAATAGTGGAGCTAACATCTCTTCATGAGTTATCATTCTACTAGCTGTAAAAGCTAAAATCCCAGCACCTATATAGACAATAATTGGAAAACGGTCAAAGGCTTTTAAGATTAATTTACTTCCCCAAATAATAATAGGAACGGAAACAAGTAAACCAATCATAACAAGCGTGTGGTCACCATGCGCTGCACCGGCCACAGCAATTACATTATCAAATCCCATGACCAAGTCGGCGATGATAATAGCTTTGATGGCACTCCAAAGGCTTGTTCCTCCCTCAATTGAATGGTCGTCGGCTTGATCTGTTAATAAACTATAGGCAATATAGACTAAAAGAGCCCCGCTAATAGCCAGTAAAAAAGGAATTTCAAGAAGTTGTACAGCTACTACCGTAAGGGACATCCTTGTTACAAGTGCCAAACAAATGCCAAGAACAATCGCTCTGTTTCGAATTTCTTGTGGTAAATTTCGGCAAGCAAGGGCAACGACAATGGCATTGTCTCCACCTAAAATGATATCAATGCCAATAATCGTTAAGAGAGAGATTAGAAAATCAGTATCCATAGTTTGCATCATCCTTTGGCATAAGCACATTATTTGTTTCATAATGGTTAGAAATATGTCATACATTTAGCAATGACGTATGTGATGTGTATGGAGCTTGTCTAACCGTCTACTAAGAACATATATGGTTTATTCAAGGAAAATATGATGAAAATTTCTAGAGGCATATCTAGCTAAATTACTGTTATAATGATTGTAGTACTGATTTTTTTGAAAATAGGAGAAAATGTAGTTTTTAAATTTCCATTTTCAATCGATTTATCATAAAATAGTAGTAAGCTTATATTGAGGTGAGCGATATAGGCACCCACAAGATATCCTAGGTAGTAGGAAGGAATCAGAGCACATATCACGAATTACATTTAGTACGAAGTGAAGGCTTTGCTACATGACTAAGAAATTGAAGGGGGTTTAACGAAGATTTCCTCATCAAAAACGAAGTCTAGTACCATTACTCGATTAGGAGGGAGAGCGAAAATGGATATTGAACGCGTAAATGATACGACCATTAAGTTTTTTATTACGTATACAGATATTGAGGATAGAGGCTTTGACCGAGATGAAATCTGGTACAATCGTGAGCGTGGAGAAGAGCTCTTCTTCGAAATGATGAATGAAGCTAATGATAGTGACGATGCATTAGAATTGGATGGACCGTTATGGATACAGGTTCATGCATTAGATAAAGGATTAGAAATTGTAGTGACAAGAGGTCAGGTTTCAGATGGAAGTGTGAAGCTTGAGATTCCAGTAACTGACAAAGAATCGGATGAGTCAAACCTTGTTGATTTAATGTCAGGGAGTGAGGATGATGAGTTAGACCTTTCTAATGATCATCTTGAAATTGTCATTGGATTTAAAGATTTTGAAGATGTAATCTCATTAAGTCATAATTTCTTCATTAATGACCTATATAATGAACTATATCATTTTGAAGGTACGTATTATCTTCACGTGATCTTTAACGACGATAGTTATAATGAAGATGAGCAAGACGATATGTTGAGCCAAATGCTCGAATATGGCTATGAATCAGATATCTCGATCTATCGAATGAAGGAATATGGGAAAGAAATTGTAAGAGAAAATGCTCTACCAGTCATTCGATCCTCATTTTCTAAATAAAATGGCAAGACACGGGTTGAACTACAACAAAACGGTTATTTGCCTACAGAAAAGCTATGTATCTTTGTTGATATTTGCTTGGAAATAAGGAGGATCCTGTGGGTCCTCCTATTTTAGTTGAATGTAACTATTTTTGGAGTGTCCAATGAGAAATCAATTTAATATTTTTATTTTTTTAACCTCATTATTAGCTGTACTTTACATGACTCGGATGTATTGGCAAGGTTGGGTTGTTGGGGCGTTAAGTGTTGCTTTTTCACTGTCAGTTGTTTTCATAGCTGTCGTTATATTTTTTGAAAATCGCCATCCAACCAAAACATTAACTTGGCTATTAGTATTAGCTGCATTTCCGTTAGTTGGCTTTTTCTTTTATTTGTTATTTGGACAAAATCACCGAAAAAGTCGCTCATTTTCAATTAAGGCTTTACAAGATGAACAAGCATTTGAAAAAATTGAAGGCCAAAGACAATTAAATGAGGATCAAATTCAAAAAATGGGTGGGCACCAGCAGTTGCTTTTTCGTTTAGCTCATCGGCTTGGAAAAAACCCTGTTTCGTTTTCGAGTGAAACGAAAGTACTTACAGATGGAAAAGAAACTTTTACTCATATTTTACAAGCGCTTAAATTAGCAGAACATCACATTCATCTAGAGTATTATATCGTACGAAATGATGGACTTGGACAAGAGATAAAAGAGATATTAATTGAAAAAGCACAAGCCGGTGTAGAAGTTCGTTTTCTATATGATGCTGTAGGAAGCTGGCGGCTTTCAAAGAACTACATTCGTGAGTTAAAAGAGGGAGGCGTTGAAATCGTCGCCTTTTCACCAGTGAAACTCCCTTTTTTAAATCACAAAATTAATTACCGCAATCATCGAAAGATTATTGTCATTGATGGCATTGTAGGTTTTGTTGGTGGCTTAAATATCGGAGATGAGTATTTAGGGAAACATTCTTACTTTGGAAAATGGAGGGACACACATTTATTTGTAAGAGGAGAAGCGGTTCGAACATTACAACTGATTTTCTTACAAGATTGGCATTATCAAACAGGGGAAACCATTTTGAATCCAACCTATTTATCTCCTGCTTTGACGTCTGTTAAGGCCGATGGAGGGGTCCAAATGATTGCTAGTGGACCGGACCAACGTTGGGAAGTTAATAAGAAATTATTTTTCTCGATGATCACATCTGCTAAGAAGTCCATTTGGATTGCCAGTCCATATTTTATTCCCGATGATGACATTTTAAGCGCGCTTAAGATTGCTGCATTAAGTGGAATTGATGTAAGATTGCTTGTACCAAGTCGGCCCGATAAACGTATTGTCTTTCATGCTTCTCGTTCTTATTTTCCTGAGCTACTAGAGGCTGGAGTGAAAATTTACGAGTATAATCGTGGTTTTATGCATAGTAAATTAATTATTGTTGATCATGAAATGGCTTCAATTGGTACATCCAATATGGATATGCGCAGTTTTCATTTGAACTTTGAAGTAAATGCTTATCTATATCAAACGAAAAGTGTTACAACGCTTGTCAGTGATTTTGTATATGATCTAGAGCATTGTAATCAATTAAGCTACAAATTATTTAGGAATCGTTCTATCTTGTATCGAATCATTGAATCTACTTCTAGATTGTTATCACCATTATTGTAAAAGGGGCTTCCAAAGGGCAACGATAGACCTTTTTGGATGTTCCTTTTTTATATGTGAAGAAAAATAGCGATTGTTTTTAAATTAGTTTTATAAATATTTCTTTTTTTGCAGGGAAATAAAAATGAAAGGCGAATTGATAATCATAAATTGATGGAGGTGAATGGATGTTTAACGCTAAATTTGCAGATGGAACGATTATTTCAATGGCAGATCAATGGCATATAGATGAGTTGAAGGAATTACGCAAGAAACGGACATTCTTCTGCCCTGCCTGTCACTCTCAAGTCCAATTGAAACTGGGGACATCGAAGCTTTGGCATTTTGCTCATCAGGCAAACAATATTTGTATCATCCAAACCGAGAAAGAAACCCTGTATCACCTTAAAGGTAAAAGAAAGTTATACGATTGGCTCAAGAGTCAAAAGTTAAAAGTTGGAATGGAAGTTTATTTGCCGCTTATTAGACAAAGACCCGATATATTATTCCGTAACCAAAATACCCTCTATGCACTGGAATTTCAGTGTTCTCCAATTGAATCAACACTTCTGAAAAGTCGTACGGAAGGTTATCTCCAGTTAGGGATGGTCCCAATATGGATATTAGGTGGAAATCGATTAAAACGTCATGGTCCTCATTCGTATTCACTGAAATCATTTGAATGGCATACAACTCGCAATTTTATAGATCAGCAACAATTTCTTACGTATTTCTGTCCTGAGCAGGAAAGTTTTGTTTTCTTACAGCAATTAACCCCGTATAGTTCTACTCGAATATTAGCAACCTATCAAGAAATATCCTTAACCAATTCTTCTCTTAATACACTCCTCAATCCTAGCAAACATTATACCCAATTATTAGATAAATGGCTTACGATTAGGAAGCATTGGCGATATCATCAACCTAACCCGTATCCGAGTAAAACGGAAAAATTTCTCCAAAGTCTTTTATATCGAAGGCGTATAGCTCCAAGTTTATTTCCGATTGAAGCAGGATGGCCTACGAATCACTATGAACTTATTTCATCTGCACCTTGTCATTGGCAAACATACCTCTTATTAGAGTGCCTCGAGAATCAGCCTCTGTACCAACCATTTTCAATTCATCTTGCTATACATTGTATCCAACCATATTTAAACAACAATATATTCACCCTTCGTTCGATGAATGATGATAGACATTGGACATTAGCTATAATGGGTTTTTTTCATTTTCTTGTTAAAATAGGTTATTTAGAACAAACACCAAAGCGTTATTTTAAAAGACTTAAGAATGCTATTGCTGCTAAAACGGTAGATGAAGCAATTCAGTATGATCAAACATTATATTACAATACGTTAGTTACAATCATGAGAGAAAGGAATGAAGGAAAGAATAAAGGAATAAGCAGCCTTAAGTCGAATATATAATATGGAATGAATGTGGAGGTGTTATCACTTGTCAAAAAAATTACAAAAGCGTGACGAAGTCCCAGTAGAAAAAACGTGGGATTTAGAAGCTATTTTCAAAACAGATGAAGAGTGGGAGAAAGAATTTAAAGAAATTCAAATTATGCTTCCGTACTTGGAGGCATGTAAAGGAACATTAGCTGATTCAGCAGTGACGCTATTTGTGGCGCTAGAAAAACAAAATGAGATTTCAGAAAAGCTTGGACGTTTATATGCATACGCACATATGAGAAATGATCAAGATACATCGAATTCTTTTTATCAAGGGTTAAACGATCGTGCATCAAGCCTTGCTGCACAGGTTGGCCAAGTAGCCTCATTTATTGTTCCGGAACTTCTTTCGATCGAAGAATCAAAAATTGAAAAATTTATGAGGGAACATGACGGGTTAAAGCTTTATAAACAAATGTTTGCTGAATTAAATGAACAACGAGCGCATGTTTTATCAGAAGCAGAAGAAGCCATTTTAGCTCAGGCGTCAGAAGTAACAAATAGTCCAAGTAATACTTTTGGGATGCTGAATAATGCTGACCTCAAATTTCCAACCATTAAGGATGAAAATGGAGAGGAAGTTGAAATTACACATGGACGCTATATTCGTTTCTTAGAAAGTAGCGATCGACGTGTACGAGAAGATGCATTTAAAGCAGTGTATAGTACGTATAATAAATACAAAAATACATTTGCTTCTACGCTCAGCGGTCAAGTGAAAAGGGATTTATTTTATGCAAAAGTAAGAAAGTATAACTCAGCACGAGAAGCGGCTCTTAGTGCCAATCATATTCCGGAAGTTGTTTATGATCAACTCGTAGAAACAGTAAATAATCGATTAGACTTGCTTCACCGCTATGTGAGATTACGCAAAAAAGTATTAGGTGTCGACAAATTGCATATGTATGACCTTTATACGCCACTTGTCAAAGATGTGAAGATGGAAATTCCTTATGAAAAAGCTCAAGAGCTTGTAGTCAAAGGGGTGTCACCATTAGGAGATGAGTATGTTTCAACATTAGAAGAAGGCTTTAAAAAGCGTTGGGTTGATGTCGAGGAGAATGTTGGTAAACGTAGTGGGGCTTATTCTTCTGGTGCCTATGGAACAATGCCGTATATTTTAATGAACTGGCAAGATAACGTCAACAATCTTTTTACACTGGCTCACGAATTCGGCCATAGTCTTCACAGTTATTATACTCGTCGAAATCAACCATTCTTATATGGTGATTATACGATATTTGTGGCAGAAGTCGCTTCTACGTTAAATGAAGCGTTACTTAATGACTATATGGTAAAGAATACGGATGACCCAAAGGAAAAATTATATTTGTTGAATCACTTCTTAGAAGGATTTAGAGGTACGGTATTCCGTCAAACAATGTTCGCTGAATTTGAACAGCTGATCCATGAAAAGTCAGCAAATGGCGAAGCGTTAACTCCTGAATTATTAACAAAGACGTATTATGATTTGAATGTTAAATACTTTGGGGAAGATCTTGTAATTGATGAAGAGATTGGACTAGAGTGGGCTAGAATTCCGCATTTCTATTACAATTTTTATGTGTATCAATATGCAACGGGGTATAGTGCAGCAGCTGCTTTATCCAAACAGATTCTTGAAGAAGGAGAACCGGCTGTATCTCGTTATTTGGACTTCTTAAAAGCTGGTAGCTCTGATTATCCAATTGAAGTATTAAAACATGCCGGAGTTGACATGACATCGTCAGAGCCGATTGAACAGGCATTGGCAGTTTTTGAACAGACATTATCAGAGATGGAAGAGTTACTTGATCAATAAAGAGGGTGTCTAAAAGGTCGGAAGTTTGACCTTTTAGACACCCTGTCTTATTTATTTGAATCCTTTAAATCGTTTTTGAGCGGCAAGAGGAGAAAGGGTCAAGACAAGACCCGCAAATAGCGCTGGTGCAGCAATCCATAGTGGAAAAACTCTCATTAATGATAAAAGGAAAAGGTAATAGCAAATGATAGTAACAATAATGCCGATAATAATTTTTACCCGATTCAACACAAGCCCTCCTATCAACAGGTGCTATCATAGTTTATGATGAGTTGATCAAGCTTAGAAGGTGTGTTTTCCTAAAGTCGATTAAAGCGAATAAAATAGGCTGCATCAAACAATAACTTTTTCTCGGGCCACCTTAAAGGGCTACAATAAATGGTCACCTTTCCCCTAAGTACCGCCAAAACAAGCCATATTTAACAGGAACAGCCTCAACCTTTTGTTGAAGTACGAGAGCTTTTAACTGTTTTTCAGCCTCTTCAGCACTCAAGTTAAAAACGACGGAGACCTCAATTGTAGCTACAAACTCATAGCGTTTTAAAAACTCCTCTAATGTGAGAGCCACTGCCGGCTCGGGTTTAAATCCTAGCATCTCCTCTAGTATTTGTACATAGACTTTATAAGGATAATTTCCTGTTACCTTTATTCCATCGTCTTCTACATTCGCATTAAAAAAGACAAACGTTGGAACAACGTCAACGCCCATTTCATTCGTTGTTTTTATGTCGTGTTGAAGTGCCTTCGTTGCTGCTTTGGATTCTAGGTCGTGTTTGAATTCAGCTATGTCTAAACAAGCATTATGGGCACATTCTATGAGGACTTGCTCTTTAGTAATATTTTGCTTATTAAGAAAAAGGGCTTCTCTCATTTTTCGTAAAAAACGTGTACCTGCTTGTTGCCCTTGTAATTCTGCCGCTTTTATTGCTAACGAGGCGAGATATGGGGAGTGCCACTCACTTTCTAACCATACATCTCCGTCGCAAGACATCCCTGTTTTTGTTGCGATATCTTCCCAAATCGACGCAATTTCTTGCTTTTTTGAGATGAGTCCTTTGCTTGTATTTTTGCATGCATTCCATGCTTGGAGCCTGCCTGCTACAAGGGTTCTTATTCGAAAATAGTTTCCATATTCAACTTGAAGTCTTTTTAAAATTGGTTCAAAGGCCCAACAGTCAGCACATAAAGGATCGATAAATGTATATAGTTCGATCGGTTTATGGCGTTTTTCCGAAAACGATTGTTCAGGATCTAGACCACAAACGCCAAGTTGATGATCGCAAGTTGAATGAGTATCTTTTTGGTTCAATGGTCATTCTCCTTTCTATAATGGTTGATTTACCATATGATGGGCGGTCATTGATAAACGTTCTAGCATATATTCACGAATGACTCCTTCTATTCCAACATCATCCATTGCACGTTCCATACAGTTAAGCCATGCTTCTGCTTGTATCGAAGTGATAACAAAAGGCATATGGCGAGCTCGTAACATTGGATGACCATGTTCTTCTGAATAGAGAGAGGGTCCTCCGAGAAACTGTGTTAAAAATTGCTTTTGCTTACGAGCTGTTTCTGTTAGGTCATTAGGGAAAAGCGGAGCTAGATCAGGGTGCTGTGAAACTTTACGATAAAATGTATCCACGAGCTTTGATAAAACGTCTTCCCCACCTAAAGCATCAAAAGGTGTTTGACTTGAATTGGTCATATTTATAACTCCTCTGTTGTATAGCAGTAACTATGATATTGTTCTATGCTCATATTGTAGCAATATGAGCAGGGTACGGCAAATTTGATGAATTACATAATAACCACATAATGATGGTGAAGTGTGGAGAAGGGAAGAGTTGTAGTCAAAAAAAACTGATATAGAGAAGATAAATTCTCAAATATCAGTTTTAGTATATGTTGGTATCGGGGAAAAAATCAAAAGCTACGCATTTAAATACGTATTAAAAACACGAGGGACATAAGCTTGTGTCTCTTTAAATGGTGGAATACCTCCATATCGATCAACATTTCCTGGACCTGCATTGTATGCAGCTAACGCAAGCCTAGTATCTCCATTGTACCGATCTAACATCTGTCGCAAATATTTTGCTCCGCCATTAATGTTTTGTTCAGGATCAAAACTATTTTCAACTTGAAGCATACGAGCTGTAGCAGGCATAAGTTGCATTAATCCTCTAGCGCCAGCATGACTAATTGCGTTTGGATCAAAATTAGATTCATGTTTAATGACAGAATGAAGCAATTTAGGGTCTATATTGTACTTTTGGGCTGCAGCCTCTATAAGTGGTTGAAACTTAGATTCTTTATTGGATAGAGAGTTAGTCCAGTTTGGATCCACGGATGTAGCCAGTTCATTTGTATGTACTGGTTCAAAATTAGATAGTGGATGAAGAAAAAGATCTCTTTGTTTCGTTTGAGGAGAATCGATTTCCAATCTAGTCATTTGTTCATTTAAAAATTGTGAGAACATCGATTGCATCATCGATGATTGCTGACTTGATTTGTTTAACTTTTGTAAAGCTTGAAGCTGGTTAACATGTTGAAGGAAGGACAGATCCATCGTTACACCTCATTCTTTTGTGACACTGAATTAAAATAGATGATTTACACAGTTAATAATAGCAAATAAGAAAGATAACAACAATTGGTTGTTTTTGGTCTACTTGTTGTCTAAGGCTAATTTACGAGTGAAGAACCGGCGCACCTTATTGTCTGTTTCTGTATATGGGAGGTTATAGCTCTCTAATAGCTTTGTAAGTGTTGATTCAGCATGCGAAAGTGAGGTACCTTCAAACTCTATCTCAAAATCAGTCTGACCTAAATAGCTACTCTTATCTAAACATAAAGTTCCATTTCTATATGATATTTCAATTCTACTTGTAGTGAGAGTTCCTACATAAGTGAGTCTCTCAATTGGAATTTTTAATGAAGTAAGTTGACTAACGACCTGGCCTGCAGGGAGTAGCCCTTCCTCTTTTGCTGTGATCCACTCACCTTCCTTTAACGTTTGGTGAGTCTCGAGCTTTCCAACAGTATGAGGTTGCTTTAGTGTTAACGTGAAAGTTTGATCCTTTTCACGGATTCGAAGACCGGAATGCGCAGATTTTAGAGAAAAGTCCGGAGTTTCAAAATAATGATTATGCTGGGTAACTGCATTTGCTCCGAGTAATTCTAACCCATTTATTAAGGTGTGATACCCTTCTTCAGTAAGCATTGATTTTACTTCAATTTCTATTTCTTGTGACATATTATACCCACCTTTTTAATGTTCAAATTTCCTATTCATTTCGGTTAATTTTCAATGCTTTTTATTATAGCAGGTAATGTTCTCTATTGATATGTGACTAGATTCATTCATGCAGTTGCAATGGAAACGTCTCATTGGTACGTATTCACATTAGAACTATGTTAGAATAAGTGTGTATTTGTTAGATCTGTTGAATAGTTGGAGGGACATAATGAAAAAACTAGAAGTAGAAAAAATAATTGTTGAAAAAGACCAATATACTGCCATAATGCAGGAAGAAATAGATAAGGAACTTGCTAAAACATTGCAAGCAGGTGGACGTATGCTTGTCGATTCAGATGGATTAGCGTTTGTATACATATTAGAAGACGAATCTTCCTTTTATTATGTTGCATTTTCACAGGCGACGTGGCCACAGTTGCATGAAGTATTATCTCAATCAGCTTCACTTACACTACGTCTAAACAACGATATAACAATTGAGCTTGTTTCGATAGTTGAAGAGCTTTCCTTCTTAACTGAAAATATTGAAGGCAATAGCAACTATGGTGAAGAGATGGAAAAGGCTGTACAGGAGTTTTTTAATTAGGAATAAATAGGTAATTTTCTGTGCAAGAGACGGACGGTGATGTAATGAGCAATTGGGAGATTTTTTTGACACCATATAAACAAGCAGTTGATGAGTTGAAAATAAAGCTTAAAGGAATACGGGAACAGTATCAACAATCATCCAAGCATACTCCGATTGAATTTGTAACGGCGAGGGTGAAGCCGGTTACGAGTATTCTAGATAAGGCGAAACGAAAAAATGTTCCTCTTGATCAGTTAGAAGAAGGGATGCAAGACCTTGCAGGCGTTCGAATTGTAACGCAATTTGTAGAAGATATTGAAACAGTTGTTGAATTAATTAGAACGAGAAGAGACTTTGAGATCGTTGAGGAACGAGACTATATTTTTGACAAAAAGCCAAGTGGATATCGGTCTTATCATTTGGTCTTACGCTATCCTGTGCAAACCATTGAAGGAGAAAAGAAGGTTTTGGTCGAACTTCAGGTACGAACATTAGCCATGAACTTCTGGGCAACGATTGAGCACTCTTTAAATTATAAATATAGTGGAGAAATTCCCGAGGACATTAAAATGCGATTGCAACGTGCAGCCGAGGCCGCCTTTAAATTAGATGAAGAGATGTCAATCATACGTGATGAAGTGAGAGACGCACAGGAGATTATTACAACCAAGCAAGAGCAAGGCAGAAAGCTGTAGAGATTAAGGAGGAAGATTGATGAAGTTTATGGTCACATCGCGCGGGGATGACGTGTCTAATACTTTGCAGCAAAGAATAAAGAGGTATTTGCTTGATTTTGGTTTATCTTATGACGATGAAAAACCAGAAATGGTGATCACTGTAGGTGGGGATGGAACCTTGCTACAAGCCTTTCATGATTATTCCGATCGTCTAGAAGATACGGCTTTTGTTGGAATACATACAGGGCACCTTGGATTTTATGCAGATTGGGTGCCTGATGAAGTAGAGAAATTAGTCATACATATTGCAAAGACTCCTTACCAAATTGTTGAATACCCCCTACTTGAAGTAGTTATTCGACAGGAAGGAATGGCTAATTCAGAACGTCATCTCGCACTCAACGAATGTACGATTAAAAGCATAGGTGGTTCTCTCGTTAGTACCATAGATATAAAAGGAGAACCATTTGAAGTTTTTCGTGGGGATGGACTATGTGTATCAACTCCATCGGGGAGCACAGCTTATAACAAAGCGTTAGGAGGAGCGATCTTACATCCTTCTCTAGCGTCTATTCAGATTGCCGAGATGGCATCGATAAATAATCGTGTGTACCGTACAGTTGGTTCTCCTCTTGTATTGCCGCAACACCACACTTGTTTATTAAAGCCATTAAATGATGTTGATATTCAAGTAACCGTTGATCATTATACGCTTGAGCATCGTCGGATTAAGTCGTTACAATGTCGTGTTGCTGAAGAGAAAGTTCGCTTTGCAAGATTTCGTCCATTTCCATTTTGGAAAAGAGTAAGGGAGTCATTTATTCGTGAATAAATACGTTGCGACTCTTTCGTGGAGAGTGGATGAAAAGTGGGATAAAGAGCTATTGAGGCTTTTTTTACGTGAGAACTGTCATATCTCTAAACGTGGGCTCGCCAATATTAAATTTAATGGTGGAGTCATCATGTTAAATGGGAAAGAGGTGACTGTTCGGACCACGCTTAGCACGGACGATAAGGTGACGGTATGTCTCCCACCTGAAGAAGTAAGCTCAACGTTATTAGCCGAAGAAGGAGATTTAGACATTGTCTTTGAGGATGACCATTTGTTAGTCATCAATAAAGAGGCTGGAATGTCAACTATTCCTTCAAGAGAGCATCCTTTGCATTCTTTAGCTAATTTTGTTTTAGGGTATTATCGCCAAAAAGAATTGAAAACTACATTTCACGCTGTAAATCGATTAGATAGAGATACGTCAGGCCTGTTAATTATTGCCAAACATCGTCTGGCGCATGACCGACTTTCTAAATTACAGCAGGAAGGGCTTGTGAACCGTTATTATCAGGCAATAGTGACAGGTAAGCCTATTTGCGAAAAAGGGACGATTGATGCTCCAATTGGTCGAGACCCAAACAGCATTATAACTCGCCAAGTAAGAGCTGACGGCAAACGAGCTGTGACCCATTATTCTGTGATGAGCGTGACGAACCAAGCTAGTTTAATACATATAAAATTAGAAACAGGAAGAACTCATCAAATTCGAGTTCATTTCTCTTACGTTGGACACCCTTTATTAGGAGATGAACTATATGGCGGAATGCGTGATAGAATTAAACGTCACGCTCTTCATTGTTTTAAGATTGAGTTTCAACACCCATTTACAAATGACGTGATACGGGTTACAAGTGAATTACCTGTGGAAATGAGCAAGCTTTTAATGTAATGCGAGTACTAATTAAAGAGTTCCTTTGTTCTTTTTTTCAAGACCACTGAAAAAGGTACGTTTTTCAGTGGTCTCCTTTTTACCCCTTTGGATTAAACGTCTTATTCAGTCGTGACATAATTGATTGTGTGTTCAGCCACTACATCTCCTTGTGCATTAAGAATTTCTACTGTAATCGCTTCACGTAAATCTTCATCTGTTACATCAGACTCAAGGGAAAACACTTCAGCAATAAAGAAACTTGAGCCACCGCTTAGTTGAAACGGTTCCGGGTTTCCTTCTGTATCTGTAAAAACGATTTCATTTTGACCACCTAGAGCCAATTGTACGTTGGGGTCATCGATGAGAAAACGAGCAGATAAGTCATTTGCTGGTAATTGTCCGTTATTCTCAACCCGTACGTAAATAGAAACCATCTCTATTTCATTATCGTGGATGATTCGAGTTTGCTCTTGATCAATCTCAAGAAGAACTTCAGGACCACAAGCAGTGATAATGAGTAATAGAAATAGGGAAATTATGTATTTATTCATATAATCCTCCATGCATTAGAATTAATTATCAAAAGTCCGAAATTTCTCTTCAACTAAAGGTTGTTTGGAGGAGACTTGGACGATATTCATTTCGGGATATTGTAAGGCAGTTAAGGCCCCTCCAAAAACACAGCCGGTATCAATATTTACTGTGCGATGTAGAAACCGAGGATTTCGTACAGGGGTATGTCCATAAACAATCCATTCATCTCCTTGGTGTTTCTGTGCCCAGTCCCGTCGTACAGGGGTACCATCTTTGTTCGTTTCACCAGTTATATCACCATAAAGGACAAATGTTTTGACACGCTTGTTTGCTTGTCCGATGAAATCACTACGGATTCCAGCGTGGGCAATAACTAGGTTTTTGTCATCAAGAACGTGGTAGAGAGGGGAGTTTTCTATTAAAGACATAAATTGCTGTCTGACTTTTTGATAATCTGGTTTAGACAATTGGGCTAATTCTTCTACGGTTGTTTCTAACCCGTGAGTAACTTGTACGTTTCTACCTAGAAAATAACGATAGAGCTTATCGCAATGGTTTCCTGGACAATAAAAAGCTTGGTTCGTGTTTATCAGTTCAGAAACCAATTGTATAACAGCAACAGAATTAGGTCCACGATCGGTTAAGTCTCCTACAAACGCCAATTTCCTCCCTTTTGGATGAATGTATGAACGGCCTTGCTTTTCATAACCTAATTCAGTAATAAGTAAGATGAGTTCTTCATAACATCCATGTATATCCCCGATGATATCAATTTCCATTTCCTGACCCTCCTATGTTCGTTTACGAATGAAATGACTCGTTCAAATAATAGCTTATCCAGTAAAGAGAAAGCAATGAACAGCTTGAAAAATTCATACTAATCTCAAGAATTTATTGAACTTTTAGTTGGAAGGGGTTGCAAAAGTATTTAACGTTGACATGTATGCTACCTGTTCTTTAAGATTGAAAAGACTTATTGGTACAGAAGTTTTTTATGTAAGGGAGTGAATAATCAATGTTGCCACAACCTGTGACGAATCCTGTTCTCATTTTTGCTATTGCTATGGTCGTGTTTCTCGTGGCCCCATTGATTATGGCAAGGTTAAGAATTCCGGGTATTATAGGGTTCATTTTTGCCGGTGTTATTATTGGGCCAAATGGACTTGGGCTCTTGGAACGAGATCCAACCATTGTATTACTTGGAACAGTTGGTTTGTTATACATTATATTTATTGCTGGGCTTGAAATTGATTTAGACGGGTTTAAAAAATATCGAAATAGAAGTTTAACCTTTGGAACGATGTCTTTTACGATTCCTTTTGTCTTCGGTACAATTGGCGCCTATATATTAGGATATAGTATAGCTGGAGCCATTCTATTAGGATCGTTACTCGGTTCACATACGTTGTTGGCTTATCCGATTGCTAGTAGGCTAGGTATTGCCAAAAATAAGGCGGTTACGACATCCGTTGGTGGAACTATCATGACTGACACGCTTGCCTTGCTTGTATTAGCGGTCGTGGCGGGTTCAACACAAGGTGAATTGACACCGAATTTTTGGTTTGTTCTGATTGTCTCCTTAATTGTCTATGTTGCCGGTGTTTTTATTATTGTACCAATTGCGGCAAAGTTCTTCTTTCGAACATTAAGTAGTGAAGGGACACTAGAATTTATTTTTGTTATGACCGTGTTATTTGTTACGGCTTATTTTGCGACAGTAGCTGGTTTAGAGCCAATTATCGGTGCCTTCTTAGCCGGGTTAGCCTTAAATCGATTCATCTTTGAACAAAGTCCTTTAATGAATCGAATTAAATTTACTGGAAATGCGATTTTTATTCCTTTCTTTTTGTTATCAGTGGGAATGCTAATGGACTTAAGAATTCTTTTGTCGGATCCGTCTGCATGGACAAAGGCATTCCTTGTCGTATTTCTTGTTATCATCGGTAAGTTTTTAGCAGCGTGGGCGGCAGGCAAGATATATCAATATTCAAAAGAAGAAATCAGACTTATTTTCGGACTGACCATTCCACAAGCTGCAGCTACATTAGCTGCAACCCTTGTTGGATTTGATTTAGGATTGTTTGACCAAGCGACTGTGAATGCCATCATTGTAATGATATTAATAACATGCATGATAGGACCATATAAAGTAGAGAAATTCTCAAGGATTATTGCGATGAAAGAAGAGCAAAAGCCATATGAGCCTTCTTCGGCTCCTGAAAGGGTTATGGTCCCAATTGCTAATCCTCACACAATGGAGTCGCTCATGGATTTATCATTTATTATTAGGGGGCAATCGCCTGAACCGCTCTATACATTATCTGTTGCTCAAGGAGGGAGGGAAGATTCTTCCTCCAGAATTGTGGAAGCAGAAAAGTTACTCGGCCATGCCGTAACGTATGCTGCTGGTGCAGAGGTACCGATTCAAATGCTTACTAGGGTGGATACAAACATCACTTCAGGAATGGTTCGAGCCATGGAGGAGTCACGTATTACAACGGCTGTGATCGGGTGGAATGGAAAATTATCTACCCCTCAAAAAATATTTGGTGGAGTGTTAGATCAATTGCTTGAGCGTACAACTCAGATGGTGCTCGTATCAATACTCGGTCACCCTTTAAATACGACTAAGCGAATTGTTATTCTCATTCCTTCTGGATTCGATCATAAATCAGGTTACTATCAATCGGTTCAAGTAGCAAAGAAGATGGCAAATCAATTAGGCGCAACTATTGCTTGCTTCGTTATTAAAGATAACATTAAAAGCTATGAAAAAAGCTTTAATGAAGTAAAGCCTGATGTTAAGGTATCGGTGACGAGTCTTGAATCTTGGAATGAATGGCATAACACGTATAAACCACTACTCCGAGCAGATGATGTAGTTGTTGTATTTAGTGCAAGGAGAGGGACGGTGGCATGGCATCCCCAACTGGAGCGTTTGCCACGTGTACTTGCTCATTCAGGGCCAGAAAGTTTCATTATTGTTTATCCGCGTGAAATTGAAAATGTTGATACAAGAGGTACAAGAGGTACGGCGTTACCTAAGACATTTTTATCTAATAGTTCATATGAGGAGTAAGAGTATAAAGAGGGTGCAAAAAGGTCATAAGCGACTTTTTTGCACTCTCTTCTTTTTATATATAAAGGAATGTCCTACTCTGAATTGGGCGACACTGAAGATAAAAACAGGAGTGATTGCTAGTGTTAACTGATGTTATCGTTGTCTGCCCAAATTGCCAAGATCAAAAGCCTATAACGAATTTATTAACCGCACAATCGAATCAAAATATTATTTATAAATGTGTAGAGTGTGAGTATGAGCAGAAGAATATTAAAACAAAAAAGGGTTAGTGAGATTACATGTTGAAACTATCTATCATAGGAACCATATGATATAATAATTAGTACTTGGTATTAATAACTACTCATAATGGAGGAGAAAGAATGATTCAATTAAATTTAGAGCAACGTACATATGTTGTAATGGGTGTCGCAAACAAAAGAAGTATAGCTTGGGGAATTGCACAATCCTTAGCAAATGCGGGAGCAAGATTGATCTTCACATATGCTGGAGAAAGACTGGAAAAAAATGTTCGCTCACTTATGGAAACACTTGAACGCAAGGACCATCTTATTCTTCCTTGTGATATTACTAGTGATGAGGAAATCGAGAAGACGTTCTCGCAAATTAAGGATGAAGTGGGAACGATTCACGGAATTGCTCATTGTATTGCTTTTGCTAATAAAGATGAGCTAGAGGGAGAATATTTAAATACAACTCGCGATGGGTTTCTTCTCGCTCAAAACATTAGCGCGTATTCATTAACAGCTGTAGTTAAAGAAGCTCGCCCATTAATGACTGAAGGTGGAAGCATTGTCACTCTTACTTATTTAGGTGGAGAGAGAGTTGTTCGAAATTACAATGTCATGGGCGTGGCAAAAGCATCTCTTGATGCAAGTGTAAAATACTTAGCTAATGATTTAGGGAAAGATAACATTCGTGTGAATGCGATTTCTGCTGGCCCAATTCGTACCTTAGCGGCTAAAGGGATTGGCGGTTTTAATGATGTGTTAAAAGAAATCGAAGAACGGGCACCGCTTCGTCGTACAACAACACAAGAAGAAGTAGGAGATACAGCGTTGTTCTTAATGAGTGACTTGTCACGTGGAATGACTGGTGAGATGTTACACGTTGATAGTGGATATAATATTCTATCCATGTCATAAAGGATAGAGAGAAGACTGACAAGAGTAGAGGACATAAATAGGGGGTGCCTGTTTGTGTCCTTTTCGAGTCAGCCTTTTTTGAGTGCTATATAATTAAAGTGTTTTCGAATATACCTATTTATGAGGCCACTGAAAAAGGTGAAAATCGTACCTTTTTCAGTGGTCTTCCTCTTTATCTTGCAGGAGTCGAGGTCCGCTCCTTTTCTCTTAGAGAAAAACCTTCTCTAAAGCAAAAACCTTTGCAAAAACTACCTATACTTAATATCTTTGTTGCCCGAAAATACCTGTTTGGCCAATTAACCATGGGATGAAGCCACCAGGGTAACCTGGACCTGGGTAAGGATAACCACCACCAGGATAACCAGGTGAATATGGTGGTCTAGGTCTAGGTGGTCTGCCTGGTCTAGGTGGAATAGGGCCGTAGTATGGTGCAATTCCTACTAAGTCACTATGATGTACTTGGATAAATTGCGGTTGGTAGTTAGGTGGTCTATAGATGAACATGGATACCATGCCTGTTCTACGGTTATAGTCTGTAATATATGCTGTTACTTCCCCGTAATTTGGAATAGATGTTGTAACCCACTGGTTGACATATTGAGATACAACAACCGGTGGCAAAAATTGCACGGAAGGTTCCTGTGGTCCGTACATGAAATCAACTCCTTATCTTGTTTGCTTCTCTTTATACTATGGAGTTGGAGGGAGTAGGTGAATG